>JAPKMW010000071.1 GCA_026645575.1 Caldilineaceae bacterium | reverse complement strand
TGCTTGTTTTGCATGTTTTCCATGACGCTAGTTTAGCATCACTCGCTCTCATTACAAACTTGTGCGTTTATCAGTAAACCTCCTCACAGTTCGGCGAGCCAGGCATCGTTTATCGGCTTGGCGGGGGCGATCCTGGCCTGCTCATAAAAGGCCGACGCCTCGATCAGCACGACGCGGCTGGCGCAGAGCCGCGCCAGCCCCACTATTCCTTGGGGGTTGTGGCATTGCGCCAGAAATCGAGAAACTTGCGAGTGGCGCGACCGGCGGCGCGCCCCACCTGTTGCGCCCCCTGATCAAACCCTTCCATCATCGTGTCGGAGAGATTGGCCATAGTGGCGGCCAGCGACTCTTGGGTCCACTCGCTCAGTTTCAGCCCGTCCAGCTTTATTGTCGCGCCGAGACTCTGTTCCAATGGGCCGACACTGGCCGGACCAGTTTTGATATACGCCTTGGCCCGTTGTCCAGCCGTGTAGGTCAGGAGAACATTCGACCCGGCGGCTTTCGCTACATTCACCACCGGCAGCGCCCGACCAACGGCGCTGCGGGCCAGCCGTTGCGTCGCGTGCTGCGCCAACTGTTGACCCCCTTTGGCCAGCATATCTTCGGCGGCGCTCTGGTTGTTGTTTGGGCGTTGCGCCGGCTGATTGCCCAGCGGCAGCCCTAGGGCCACGGCCAGGTAAAAGGGCTTTTCGTTGGGGCGGAAGCGGTAGCCATAGATCGTGGCAATGTCAAGGACAAGTTCAGCCTGCCGTTGGTGGGTGGCGTTCATCTGATTCGCCAGCGCGCCCACTGCCAACGCGCCAATGATACTGAGCGCGGGCAAGATCGCCAGACCGGCGTTGGCGGCGCTCTGGCTCGCCACTTGCATACACCCGTTCCGAATGACCAACTCGACCAGCTCATCGGTGGTCTTGTCAGGATATTGCTTGTGTAAGGCCAGAACGCGTTGGGCCGAGGCAATGTCGGCGGCATCCATTGCGCCACGGTTGTCGTTATTGGTGGGTTGCGTTGGCAAGTTTGTCATCAATCACTACTCCTAAAAAAGTAGATCCTCTTCGGGTTGCGGGTCAGTTCGTATTCGCGCCCGACCAGGAGTTCCGGCACGCCCATTGTTTCGGGTAGTGGATGTTACACTACCCGGTTGATCAACGACTCTCCACGCAGGCCCAACTTCAAATTATCCACCGACCGCTGCGCCATATTGCGACGGGTCTGGCGCGTGGCGCTACCCAAGTGCGGCGCGATGACGAGATTTTGCTGCTTCAGCAGCGGATGGTCGCGTGGCAGCGGCTCCGGCTCGGTGACATCGATGGCGGCGGCATAGATCCATTTGTTTTGCAGCGCCTCCAACAGCGCCTCATGGTCAAGAACACCGCCGCGCGCAACGTTGATCAGCACGGCGGTCGGCTTCATCTGGCGCAGTTCATTGCGCCCGACAATATGACGTGTCTCCGGCGTCATCGGCACCGTAATTGCGACATAATCGGCTTCGCGTAGTAGATCACTTTTGGTGGCGTAAATGACGCCCAAGTCGGCCTCGGTTTGTGGACGGCGGTTGCGGTTGTGATAGAGTACCCTCATATCAAATCCCTGGGCGCGCCGGGCCAATTGCGTGCCGATATTGCCCATGCCGATGATGCCCAGGGTGGCGCCGTGAACCTCATAGCCATGGAGGATGCTAGGGTCATAATGCGTAAATTCGGGACTGCGTGCATAGTGGTCGCCGATAATCAGATTGCGCGCTGCGGCCATAAGCAGGGCAAAGGCCATGTCAGCGGTGGCGCCATCGACCAGGTTGGGCGTATTGCCGACAGGGATGCCACGCGCCTTGGCATCGGCCAAATTGATATGATCGACGCCGACGCCAAAGTTGCTGATGACGCGCAGCTTGGGCATCTTGTCCATCAGCGCGCCGTCGACTTTGGGATGGCCGTAGGTGAAATAGGCTTCGACCTGCTGGAGGATTGCCGGGTCGGTGGCGTCGCCTTGCCAGAGATGGAGGATACAATCGTCGCCGATCATCGCCATCATTTCATCGTTGAGCAGGGTGTCGATCAAAACATGGTAGGGCATGGTGAACTCCTTAGGTGATGACAGAGTGACAGAGTGACACGGTGAACAGCGCCATTGTGGGGTGCGCATCCTCAGGTGTCTACCGATATTGACTGTCCCGGCTGTCTGTATAATTGCAGATTGTGTGGGAATTATACTGGATCAGAAGAAGGTGGGTCAATACGTTGCTTTGGGGAACCAACTTTTCTATCTAATTGGTCTTTGTCCAAAATCTGCGCTACACTATTCGCCTATATCGCCATCATTTTTATACAATGAAGTTTGTAAAACCCATAGATACATAGATATAGATACATAGATAAGGACAAGGAATTGCCATGAGTGAACCACGTAAACGATACGCCTTGGTGGGGACGGGGGGCCGCGCCAAGATGTTTATCGATGCCATTGTCGGCGCCTACCAGAACAATGCTGAGGTGGTCGGTCTCTGTGACCTCAGCCAGACGCGCATGGACTGGCACAACCAGCAAATTGCCGAAGAATTCGACGCCGCTCCCATTGCCACCTATACCGCCGACAACTTTGACCAGATGGTGGCCGAAACCAAACCAGACACCATCATTGTTACCAGTATGGATTCCACCCACCATCTCTACATCAATCGGGCGATGGAATTGGGGTGTGATGCCATTTCCGAAAAGCCGATGACCATTGACGCCGCCAAGGCGCGTGCCATCTTTGAGACGATTGAACGAACCGGCCGTTCGCTACGCGTCACCTTTAACTATCGTTATGCGCCGGTTTCGACCAAAGTGCGTGAATTGCTGATGCAAGGCGTCGTCGGGCGGCCTTTGCATGTCAACTTCCAGTGGGTGCTGGACACCTTTCACGGCGCCGACTACTTCCGTCGCTGGCACCGGGAAAAGGATAAATCGGGCGGCTTGATGGTGCATAAGGCGACCCATCACTTTGACCTGATCAACTGGTGGCTCTCCTCCTATCCCAAGCAGGTTTTTGCCTTTGGCGACCTGCTCTTCTACGGGCGGGAGAATGCGGTCAGACGGGGGGAAAACTACAGCTATAACCGCTACACCGGACAAGCGGCCGCGGCCAACGACCCCTTTGCCCTGACCCTGGATCAACATCCAACGCTGCGCGGCCTTTACCTGGAAGCCGAAAAAGACAGCGGTTATCTGCGCGACCGCAATGTCTTTGGCGACAACATCACTGTGGAAGACACGATGAGTGTTACTGCGCGCTATCGCAACGATGTCATTCTCACCTATTCGCTGATTGCGTATAGTCCCTGGGAAGGCTACAAAGTTGCCATCACTGGCGACAAGGGTCGGTTGGAACTGGACCTGATCGAGTCGGTGGGTAAGCAATTTGTGGCCGGCGAAGAGCAGACGGTAAAAGTGGAGCGCGAAGATGTGGCGAAATTCGGCGGCAAGGAATTACGCGTCTACCCGATGTTTGGGCGCCCCTACATCGTCGAAATCCCTGAAGCCGTCGGCGGCCACGGTGGTGGCGACGCAGTGATGTTGGAGCAAATCTTTTCGCCCACGCCACCGGCGGATCCTTTCAACCGAGCAGCCAGTCACTTGGATGGCGCGGCGTCGATCTTGTTGGGCATTGCGGCGAATACATCAATGGCGACGGGGCAACCTGTGAATGTGGATGACTTGTTAAAGTTGCCGGGGTAGGGCATAATAAGGCGCACTGGCGCGTGAACGGACCTGCCGTTCGACTACGGAAGAGGAGGAAGCGCAATGACCGAAGCCGTGATGACAGTAGACCGACCCACCGAAGTGACTTCCAAAGTGATGGTAAACGGTAAAGCGGCTCATACTGACATTCGACCCAATATCAGCCATATCATCACCGAGGATGACGAACCTGTGGATAATATTCCCTCTGAAAAAAATCAACGCTTGTTAGTCGATGTCCCCTATGCATCAGCGCTCCAACGCCCATTATTTGCGGCGGCCAATGTTGGTCTCTTTGGCGCTATTTATCAGCAACCCTTGGTGCCAGATGTGATGTTGAGTTTAGGCGTCACTGTTGCTGACGATTGGTGGGCGCGCGAGAACCGTTCCTATTTTATCTGGGAATTTGGCAAAGTGCCGGATGTGGTCATTGAGATCGTCTCTAACAATGAAGGCGATGAGGCCGGGCGCAAGTTATTGCGCTATGCTCAGTGGGGTGTGCCTTATTATGCTATCTACGACCCGCAGTTGTTAATCCAAGAAGCGGAATTAGTGGTCTACGAATTACATGTGGGCCAATACTTGCCCCGCCCCGATTATCGCCTGCCGCGGATCAACCTCGGCTTAACGATCTGGGCCGGCGTTTTTGAAGATAAATTTGACCGTTGGTTGCGTTGGTGCGATGCTGAAGGTAATTTGTTACACACAAACGCTGAATTAGCGGAGCAAGAACGTCAACGTGCGGAGCAAGAACGCCAACGTGCGGAGCAAGAACGCCAACGTGCGGAGCAGGCCCAAACACGCGCCGACCGCTATGCTGCCCAACTGCGCGCACTTGGCATTGATCCCGATCAACTACTCAAGCAAAACGAATCAGCAAATGAATAAAGATGAGGACAGGTAATGAGCATTCTTGATCGTTTTCGACTGGACAACCGCGTCGCCATTGTGACTGGTGGCAACCGCGGTTTGGGCAAGGAGATGTCCCGTTCACTGGCGGAAGCCGGCGCCCAGGTGGCGATTATTAGCCGCAAGGCCGAAGAGGCGCAAGCCGTCGCCGCCGAAATCCAGACTGCGACCGGGCGCACCTGTCGCGGCTATAGCTGCAACATGACGGTTGCCGACCAGGTCAACGCTGTCGCCAATCAGGTACTGGCCGACTTTGGGCAGGTGGACATTCTGGTCAACAACGCCGGCATCAATATCCGCGGCCCAATTGAAGAGCTTTCGCTGGAAGAGTTCCGCGAAGTGCAGGAGACCAACGTCACCGGCCCGTGGTTGCTCTGTCGTGCGCTAGCGACCCACTTCAAAACGCGCAAATCGGGGCGCGTCATCAACATCGGTTCCACCCTCTCGATTGTGACCATGCCCAATCGCACCCCCTATGCCACCAGCAAGGGCGCCGTCCTCCAGATGACCCGCACGCTTGCGCTGGAATGGGCGCCCTACGGCGTCACCGTCAACTGTGTCATGCCCGGCCCCTTTGGCACAGAGATGAATTTACCGCTGCTCAATGACCCCGAAGCCTACAAATCTTTCATGGCCCGCGTCCCCTTGGGCCGGTGGGGCAATCTGGATGAGATCGGCGGTCTCATCGTCTTCCTCGCCGGCGACGCCAGCAGCTTCATCACCGGCGCCGGCATTACGATTGATGGCGGGTGGACAGTGCAGTAAGCCAGACAAGGAGGCAGAAGACAGAAGACAGAGAACAGAAGTCAGCAGAAAGAGACGAATTTCCGTCCTCTGTCTTCTGCCTTCTGCACTCTGATCACCCCACCTCACACACCTTTTGGTCACGCACGACCGACTGCTCACTGGGCTGGCCGCGCAGGCGTTTGCCGGTGTTGACGACGATTTGGACATCGGCGGGAATGGCGGTCGGCGACTGGATGGTGTCGGTTGGGGTTGTGGCGGTGCTGGTGATGATTTGATCATTCTGCACGACTTCGACGATAAACTGATCGAGCGAGCGGGGCGCCGGGCCGCAGATGTAGTCGCCTTCACGGCTAAAGGTAGAGCCATGACAAGGGCAGCGAAAGTAGTTGGCTTGGGCTTCCCACTTGTAGAGACAACCCAGGTGAGTGCAAACCATATAGAGCGCTTTGGGGCCGCTGGGTGTGTTAACGATCCAGAATTTGCCGGCGCCGTTGGCTTGCGGCGCATCCGTGGCGGCAGGTAGCGTCAGCGCTTCGCCAAGGGAGAATTTGCCGCCAAATTCGCCGGCGCGAAAGCGGGGCGCCAGAAAGAGATAGGTCACGCCCAACCCTTCCAGGCTCAACAACGTTAGGGCAGCGCCCCAGGTATAGAGTAAGAATTCCCGTCGATTTATCGGCTGAGTTATAGAATCGCTTTGCGCCCCGGTTGCTCCCTGACTGGCTAAACGATTGCTAATCATCATCTAACTCCTTCTCTAACTCCTTGCGTAACAATTTAACGAAGTCTTGCTACCAACCAACAAACGGTAAACACGGATCGGAAAAAGCACGGAAATGTTCAGTGTTTCTTCCGATCCGTGTTTACTATTCCGTGTAAACTATTGCATTGATACTGCCACCATGACCAGATCCTCGGCGTCAGCTTGTAACTCCTGCGCATAGAGCAGATAGTTCAGCCCATCCATTTGCCAAGTCAACCAGGCGGCATCAAGTGTGCTATCCCAGACAAGGGTGGTCGTTGGCGTCGCCGTTGTTCCCTCCGCTGTGCTGCGCCAGTTACCGTGGGTGTAGACGCCGGTATGGTTGCCAATCCGCACCTGCTGTTGATACCCCTCAGCGACCAGCGGGCGATTGGGAATGGCGCCATCGCTGATGATGACAAAGAGCAAGGGCGCGTCCAGCGGATAGCCGCCAACCGGCGTGTCGGTCATGTGATAGGCCAGGGTGACGATCGTGCCATCAGCCCCCGGCATGACAAAACCACCGGTATAACGCAAGCCGATGGGTAGCCAGGTTGGCGGGTGGAAGGCGAAGGGCGCCTGTTCTTGAAGGGCAGACAAAGTAAGCGGCGTGGGCGCCGTCACTGGCATAACCGGCGTTGTCAAGGGGATTGGTGCTTCTGCCACTTGTTCTTCCACAATCAACCCAAAGCCATAGAGCCAATCCCAAAGCGTTGCCCGTGCCGCCGGGGTCAGGTACAAAGCGCTACCCAATGCCAGCAGAAGGGTTGCGGCGATGGCAAGGCGGCGTATGGGAAAGAGAAACCGCTGGCTGGTTGACCGTTGCTGCGCTGCCTGTTCTTTGCGTAAATGCTCTGCCAAAGCAGCGACAAAGGCCGGCGACGGCGCCGTTGTGGCGGCCATCTGCACCAAAGCGTCAACCAGCATGGTCTCAGCCGGTGGGGCAGTGCGTGGATCCGCCATTGGCGCCCCCTGTTGGCGCTGCGTGATCCACTGATCGATCTGATCGGCCTGCTGTTGTTCATCCGGGGGCATGGGATCGGGTGAAATCAGATTGGTTGTCACAACACCTTCTCCTTGCGTACCCCGAAGCGCGTTCGTAGTTCCTGTAGGCCACGGTGGATCAACATCTTAACCGCTGCCTCCTGTTTCCCCATCAACGCCGCAACCTCTGCAATGTTCAACTCGCCAAAAAAGCGCAAGGTAATGGCTTCGGCGCGCTCCGGTGTCAAGGTGTGCAGCGCTTGTTCCAATGTCGCGCGTTGCCAGCGTTGAAACGACAGTTCATCGGGCTGCGGCGCCGGGTCCGGCCTGTTTTCGATCGTTGTTAGCGGCGTTAGGATGCGCCGGGTCCGCTGCCAATCACTGACCTTGTGATAAGCAATCCCCAGCAACCAGGCGATCACACTGCCTTCCCCGCGATAGGATCCGATCTGTTTCAGTGCAGCCATGAAGGTCTGGGTGGTCAAATCCTCGGCCTCTTGCTGGTTGCCAACCCGGCTGTAGCAGTAGGCGTAGATTGGTTTCACTGTCCGTTGGTAGAGCAGGGTAAAGGCCGCGTGATCGTTTTGTGCCGCCAAACGCGCCAAGACTTCATTGCTCTGTTCCAGCAACTCCTCATCGTGTTTCTTCACGGTTTCGTACCCTAAACTCAAGCGTCCTTACCGGACGGAATGCTTGCTGCTTATCAGTATAGTCGGATAATGGCTGTGATTGGTAACAGGCAAAATTGCAAGCTTTGTCAGCAAATTGCTAACATTTGCCACTTGACTTTGTGTCGTTTTTACACTATATTGGTTAGTGTAAACAATACACTAAATTGTTTGATAAAAATTCGCGTAACCATCACCCGCTCTTAGCCAGTCCGTGACTGGCGATTGTGTACTCATCCTAGACTGACTAAGAGCGGAGAGGGATGATCGTCATCGCTTCTCATGGAAAGGAGGCGCTAGTCATGACCCAAACCTTCCTTGCACGCTGGCAACAGTTGCAGCAGGCAACAACCGTTGAAGCCATTTTTCCCAACTTGTCGTCACTTTCGCTGGCGCTGTTGAAAGAGCAATACCATTTGTTGGCTGCCGCCGTTCACCCGGATCATAACCGGGACTATCCGGCACAAGCAACCGAAGCCTTTGCACGCTTGCAGCAGTGGTACCAGATCGCCCAGCAGCAAATTGGTGTGCGTATCAATGGCGCTGCTCATGCGATTGAAGTTGTCACACGGCAGCATCGCTATGTGAGCAACGACGCTCCTATTGCCGGCGATCTGTGCGATCTCTATCCCGCCGCCGATCAGCAAGCGGTATTGCTCAAAGTTGTGCGTTCGCCCCGCAACAATGATTTGTTGCAAACGGAAGCGCAAGTATTACAGCGGCTGGCGCGCACACTCCAGGGGCAAGCCGTGCGCGCCCATTTTCCCACCTTGATCGAAGCAGTGCAACTGCGCGATGGCACCGGCGCCTGCCGGCAGGTCAATGTGCTGGCGTATGAAAGCGACTACGTTTCGCTAGCCGCCGTGCTGCGCGCCTATCCGGCAGGCATCGCCGCCGCCGATGCCGCCTGGATGTTTAATCGTCTGTTGGCTATGCTTGGGGTCATTCACGGTTTGGGGTTTGTCCACGGCGCTGTCACCCTGGATCACTGCCTGATCCGGCTGCACGATCACAATGGCATGCTGCTTGACTGGTGCTACAGCGTGCCAATCGGCGCGACGATCAAAGCCGTCAACCTGGCCTACACCGCCGACTACCCGCCGGAAGTGCCAGCGCGCCAACCGGCCACCGCCGCCACCGATCTTTACATGGCAGCCCGCTGTTTGTTGCGACTACTGGGGGGCGACCTGGCAACCGGCGACTTGCCAACGTCTGTGCCAAAACCAATCCAGGCCCTTTTGCGCAGTTGTCTGCTGCCCTCCCCCCACCGTCGCGCCAACGACGCTTGGGAACTCTTTGACGAATTTCAAACCATCCTGGGGCAACAGTACGGGCCACCCCGTTTTCGCCCCTTTGTCCTGCCGGCTTAACCCAGACAACGTGACTACATCATCGCACCTTGTCACCCTGTCACCTTGTCTTCTTGTCATCTTGTCTTGTCTTTCAATGGAGGTACATTTTATGGGCCATTCTAATTGGAGCGACGCCGCCTATCAAGCGCGTCAGCAGTATCGTCAGCAGACCAATCAGAGCGCATTCACCTATGATCAACAAGTGCGTGTCAGCGGTATCAAGCGTGTCCACGACCAGATGAACCCCTATCGCGTCACACGCGAAAGCCGGGATAGTGATGCCCACCCGACCTCGGTGGCGATTGCCGTGATCTTTGATGTCACCGGTTCGATGGGCGAGGTGCCGCGCGTCTTGCAAACCAAACTGGGCAAGCTCATGCGCGTCCTGGTACAAAAAGGGTATGTTGAACACCCGCAGGTACTCTTTGGCGCCGTCGGTGATGCTCATTGTGACGCAGTCCCCTTGCAGATCGGTCAATTTGAATCAGGCTTGGAGATGGACGATGAACTGGGCAAAATCTTTCTGGAAGGGGGGGGCGGCGGCCAGGTGCATGAAAGCTATGAACTGGCGCTCTACTTGATGGCGCGCCATACCGCCATCGACTGTTATGACAAGCGGGGCAAGAAAGGCTATCTCTTCACCATTGGCGACGAAAAACCTTATCCGGCGGTCTTTCGGCAGCAAGTGAGTAAACACATTGGGGATCGTTTGTTGCGCGACATCAGTATCGAACGGATGGTAGCAGAAGTGCAAGCGCGCTACGAACACTTCCACATTATCCCCACCCATACGGCGCACGGTCAAAGCGCCGAAGTGCAGGAGTGCTGGCGCGCCTTGCTGGGCGAACGGGTGTTGCTGCTCGACGATGAAGCGGCTGTTTGCGAAACCATCGCCCTGGCGATTGGTCTCTGTGAAGGCACGCTCTTTGATCCCAACCAGGGCGCCGATGATCTCGTCAGCGCCGGTTATGACGCTGACGCCGCCGTCACCGCCGCTACGGCGCTCACCCGCTTTGCCACCGTCCATGGCCCGGTTGTCCCAGTTGCGACGGGCCTGTTACCGGTTGCCGCCTATGTGACCGCCACTGATGGTCGTCTCTAACTATCACCTTGTCATCTGGTCACCTTGTCATCTGGTCACCTTGTCATCTGGTCACCTTGTCATCTGGTCACCTTGTCATCTGGTCACGATGGCAAGGTGAATCTACCCTTGAGGAGTTTGCCATGAAGCAACAAGCCTTCCTGACGGTCGATCTGGGCTTTGGCGATGCGGGGAAGGGGTCGATTGTCGATTTTTTGACCCGCACCTACGGGGCGCATACGGTGATTCGTTACAACGGCGGCGCCCAGGCTGGGCATCGGGTGGTGGCGATCGCGCCCGATGGGGTGACGCAACAGGAGCATGTCTTTGCTCAGTTTGGCGCCGGGACAATGGCCGGCGCCGCCACCCACCTTTCGCGCTTTATGGTGCTCGACCCGCTGGCGATGTTGGCGGAAGAGGTACATCTCCGCACATTAGGCATTAGTGACGCTTTTCAGCGCACAACGATTGATCGTGAAGCTGTGGTCATCACCCCCTTTCAGCGGGCGGTCAACCGGGTGCGTGAGGCGTTACGGGGCGACCGCAGACATGGCAGTTGCGGCATGGGCATTGGCGAAACGGTGGCGGATCGGCTGGCCTATGAGGATCGTGTGTTGTTGGCGGGCGATCTGGCAGATCGGGATCGGCTGTACACCAAATTGGCTTTTTTACGTGCTGTCAATCTGGCAAAAGTAGCGCCGTTGCGCGCCCAAATCGATGCCTGTGTGCAAGCGGCGCCGGAAATGGCTTGGCTGCTTGATTCGGCCTGGGATGAGTGGTTACTAGATGTTTATGATGAATTTACTCGACAGGTGCAACTGGTGCCCGGCGCCTATCTGTCAACTGTGCTGGCGCGACCAGGGGCGGTTATCTTTGAAGGGGCGCAAGGAGTTTTGCTCGATGAATGGGTTGGCTTTCATCCCCATACGACCTGGAGTACAACCACGTTGGCGAATGCCGACCAGTTGTTGAGGGAAGCAAACTACCGCGGCCAGTTAACGCGCATCGGCATTACTCGTGCCTATGCCACCCGTCACGGCGCCGGCCCTTTTGTCACCGAAGATGCTGCCTTGACCGCAGCGTTGCCGGATGCCTGCAATACCACTGGCGCCTGGCAGCAAGGCTTTCGGGTTGGTTGGCTGGACTTGGTGATGTTGCGTTATGCCTTGGCGATGGTTGGGCCGCTTGATTACCTGGCGGTCACTTGTCTGGATCGGCTGGCTGACCTGGCGGAATTGAAGCTTTGCACCCACTATCAATCTGATATTGGCCCCTGTGACCAGATCATGCCATCGCCGACGCGAAATGATCTGGCTTATCAGGCGCAACTGACAGCGCATTTGCATGAGTGTCGGCCCGACTTGATGACTATCCCGAATGGCGAAGCCCTCGTCGCCCAATTGACGGCTGCTTTGGGGTTGCCGGTTGGGTTGCTTTCCATCGGGCCGACAGCGATGGACAAAATTGCTAGGCTGTGGGCAAGATGATCCCAATTTATTGCTATGCAGCCACAAGGCCATAAATTTTGGTGAATTTCTCTACATTGACGCCCTTTAAATCCCATTCCTGGTCGTTATATTGGGCAGCGACGGCCCGCGCAGAATTGATGATCAGTTGCGCTCCTTCGCGTTCGGCAATCCGCACAAAGGCTTTGGCGATAATGGGATCAAATTGGAGGCCGGCACAGTTGATAACTTCTTTGATAATTTCATCCACTGACTTGGCGCGGCTATAGGGGCGGTCGGAGGCCATGGCTTCGACCGAATCGCAAACGTTGAGAATGCGCGCCTCCAGCGGGATCGCTTCACCGGCTAATCCCGCCGGGTAGCCGCGCCCGTCCCACCGCTCATGGTGATGGCGAATGAAGGAAGCAAGATGGCGCAGACCGTGGCTGGTTGCAATGAAATCGGCGCCGATATCGGTATGCTTTTTTAAAAATTCATACTCGGCTGCCGTGAGCTTGCTTGGTTTGTGCAGAATCGCTTCTGGTATGGCAATCTTGCCAATGTCATGGAGCAAGGCGCTTTGGCGTAGGGTCTCAATCCGTGTTGTCGGCAGGCCTAATTCTTGCCCAATCGCAACCGCATAGGTAGCGACTTGAGCGGCATGACCACCGACAAAGGGATCACGCGCATCAAAGACCTTGGCCAGGGTATAAAAAAGATCATCGTTAACCTGTTGAATCGCTTGGTTAGCCACCGTCAGCTCACGATTGAAATTTTCTAATGATTGAATCGCTTCTTGTTGCAACTTCGGCAGCATAAAAGCTTGGTAGATCAAAACTATCGGAGCGAAGACAAAGAGCGAGGTTAAAGCTCCTTGATCTAACAGTTCAACCGCAATAAACCCGATAAATGCCAAGGGCGCCTCAATCAGCAGAGAAGTTCGCAAGAGACCTGCCTGCCAGAAAGAGATATTGCGCGCCAAATACAAGGCAATGCCCAGCAGCACCTGATTCGCAAATACATAAAGCGCAACGGCGACGATAAGATTGAGCAAATCGGCTGGCGAAAGGGGGCCAGTGGCAGGCAACGGTATCAGCTTGAAAAAAAGGTAGACCAAACTGCTGCTAATAATGCTTTTGGCAATATTGAACGGTTGAATATACCAGGCGCGCAGATGATTGCCCTGATTCTTCACGCGCGCAAGCAGCCACTCGATCCCATGGGTGATGATCACTAACCAGACAAAGAGCCACAGAGGCAACACCAAAATACCGGCAAAGAAGCCGATTGATGACCCTTCATACGCCTGGTGACTGGGATCCAGTACACGGAATAGGCGCAACAAGGTTGTAATGAGCACTAAGCTCCAAAACAAACCAATAGATGGCGTATTCATGATTGACATGCTCGACGCCAACAAAATGCCACCGGCAATGAGCATGATACTTGAAATATAAATCCAGGCTATGGTTCGCATCTGTTTCTAATTCTGGTGTTTCATGGGAATTGCGCACACATTATTTCTTGCCGGCAATGGCAGCTTTCATCAAACCTGTCATTGCCGGCTGTGTATAGGGGCTGTGCTAATCCACTTTTGTCAAAATGACCGGCAGAAAGATCGTTGTTTTTACGCGCTCTGCTTCACTTGCGAGCATAAGTTCATTGCGCATGGCTGCCGCCGCTTCTTCCAATACCAAAGCATCCAACACCAAATCACCAGAGCGCGATAGTCTGCTATCAGTCTCCCAATAATCACTGCTCCAACTGACACTACTCCAACTGACGCTACTCCAACTGACGCTACTCCAACTCACGCTACTCCAACTGACACTATCCCATGTCATTTTTTCATGGGAACCAGCTAGTGGATTGGTGAACAAGAGTTTGCTGATCGGTACACCAGTATTTGCACTGGCAACCGTTTTGGTCTTAATGGCGCTATAAATGTCCACATAACCAGCGCCGGCTTTGGTTGGGTCATAACCGCTCCAACTTTTATTCGCCGTTGCCATTAACCGGTATTTAACCTGATCTGGTGTTAGATTGGGTTCAGCTTGAAGCAATAGAGCCACTGCCCCTGAAACAACGGGCGCAGCCGCAGAGGTGCCGGACATGCGAAAATAGGGTGTATCGTTCAAAAGGTTGGTTGGCCGCAACAAACTCAATAGGCCAAACTTGCTGTTTAGCGGTGCGACAAGATTGCGCCCTGGTGCAACGAGATCGGGTTTGGCAATGCCGCCGGTTGTCACACCATAGGCAGAAAATGAAGCGATTTGATCATCCGTGATTGCTGCTGTGCCGCGATCATCAACGGCGCCAACGGTGATAATAAAGGGATCATTCGCCGGCGGATATAAGGCGCCCGATCCATGATTGCCGGCGGCGGCTACCACCACAATGCCGTTAAACCAAAGTGCTTCGCAAGCGGCGTTGAGGGGACTGGTATGATAGGATTGGGGGAGAGCGGCGTTAAACGAAAGATTAACGACGCGAATGTTATGCGTTATGCGATGATCATAAATCCATTGCAACCCGGCTACAACATCCGATTCGGTAGCAGCGCCGGCAAACGAAGTTACCCGCACATCCAGTAAGTTGGCTTTGGGGGCAATCCCAACATAGGAACCGCGCGAACGAGCGCCGTCACCGCCAATAATGCCAGCAACGTAGGTGCCATGACCATAACCGTCAAAGATCAGATCCGGATAGGCGATGTTCACACTCTGCTTGATGCGATTGCCAAAGTCGCCATGAAATTTATTGATGCCGCTATCAACTACGGCTACGGTCACATCCTGACCCTGGCGATAAGGCAGCTCGTTCCACACCTCGGTGGCGCGCACAGCCTGGTTGTAGGTATTGACTAAATTGTCTGTCGCAAGACAACCTTCACAGCTTGTCTTGACCACTGGCCCATCCAGCGAAATCCAGCGGATGTTGGCCTCTTGCGCCAGGCGCGCCACCTGCCGCGCTGGCAGTTGTGCCACTATGGCGTTGATAATAGGCAAGTCTTTGGTTACTTTCCCATCAAGCTCGCTAATCCGTTGTGTCAATGAACGCGTGAGCGAATGCGTGGTCGCTTTTTGTTGAATAATAATGGTAACGGTTGTTTCGGGAACAGAATGAATAAGCTGAAGTAGATCGGGTTGAATAACGGCTGCAATTGGCGGTAAACTGGTTGTCTGCGGTAAGCTGACACTAATGACAAACAGAATTGGTAGCAAACGCCAGTGGGTAATAGCCGGAAAACACAAAGTTCTCTTCATAGTTGACCTCTTATTGATTCAGTTCTTATGGTGTTGGATTGCACTCCCATTAGGTATGGATACCACTTGACTTGATCCGTCCGCCACCTATCACTTTACTATAGATATTCAGATAATGTTTCGGGCTTGGGCAACCGCAAGGGATTGCCCCTACGAGTACTACGAGTACGGATCTTTTTCTGAATGTCTATAGTTACTGGGATCTTGCAACATTTCATACTATAACATTACTCAACAAACCATTTCCTGTCAGAAAGTTATCAAAACGTATTGTTTATTAAAAGAAATTAAGAAAAGGAAATAGGTTAGCTATATTGTGACAGTGGGCGAATGGTACAATTATGTGCGTTTACTACCATTCAGTAAACCAACTACTTGTGGATTTTATCTACGACTTTATGCTTAAATTTTGTTGTAATGAGCAAGGTTGCGCCTTATACAACCACCTGACTGATAGTAGATGGGCCAACAAAAGGTTCCATGGTTACCTTGTCCTTGCTGGTTTTGAGCAAAAAATCTTGCCAACCAGATCGGCACTTGATAATTTGTTAAGAGATGTAGTAAACTGAAAGCAGCACTTGTTGATTTAATTTACTTTGCTAAAGGAGTCAAACCATGATGATTGCTTGTTGGCGGCATAAGTTGCATGTTTTGCGTTTTGTGGCTACCTTAGCAACCTTATTGGCTGCCTTGTTGGCGATCCCGGTGAAGGCAAGCTCGGCTGTCCATGTTGTCCAACCGGGCGAGAGCCTATCAGAAATTGCCGTCGCCTATGGCGTCACCATGAGCGCCTTGATTGCCGCCAATGGGATTGGCAATAGCGATTATATTTACACCGGTCAACAGTTAACGATCCCGAATGGTAGCAGTGGTTATGGGAATCGCGGTTACAGCAGTGGCGGCAGCTATGTCACCGTTGGTCGCGGCGACTCGCTCTCGTTGATCGCGTCGCTCAACGGGATGACCGTCAACGAATTGATGCAACTCAATGGTCTGAGCAACCCAAATCATGTCTGGATTGGGCAGCGCCTGTTAGTGCGAGGGGGCGGCAACGCTTCTGCTGCAAGCTATAATACGGTTGCCAGCGACGGATCAACTCACATTGTGCGGCGGGGCGAAACCCTGTCGCATGTAGCGCAACGCTATGGCTTGTCAATTCAACAACTCATGGCGATGAATAATCTGAGCAATCCTAATCATGTCTATGTCGGTCAACAACTCTCTGTTGTCGGTGGCGGCGCCGGCAGCGGTAATACGAGTTATGCGCCGGCTGCCGGTTACAAACGAATTACGGTGAACCTCTCGGCTCAAACGTTGACAGCCTGGCAGGGCAACACGGTCGTATTGAATACGCTCATCAGTTCCGGCACCGCCGCAACACCCACGGTGACCGGTACGTTTCGCATTGGCAATAAATATCCGGCGCAACGGATGATTGGCCCCGGTTATGATATTCCCAATGTTCCCTCTGTCATGTACTTTTGGCAGGGGTATGCCTTTCACGGCGCCTACTGGCATAATAACTTTGGCACCCCCATGAGTCACGGTTGTGTCCATCTGACCCCAGGTGAAGCGGCTTATCTGTATAACTGGGCGGATGTGGGCACCGAAGTGTATGTTCACTATTAAAAGTCCGTAGTCCAGAGTCCGTAGTCCAGAGTCCGTAGTCCAGAGTCCAGAATGAAGACTACGGACTTCGGACTTACCCCTCACCCTTTCGTCTCCGATTGAGTAAGCAGGTCTGTGCAAACCATGTATCATCCATCCTATAACATCGGCATTGAAGAAGAATATCAACTTATCGACCCGAACAGTCGCGAATTGCTGGGCTATGTCCGCCAATCGATGTCGCGCGATTTGATGGTGGTGAATGAACGCACCACCGCCACCGATTTTGCCCAGCAGATCGGCAGCGCGGTGGTCGAAGTCGGTACGCCGGTCTGTGCCGATATCAAAGAAGCGCGCGTCCAGTTGTTGCGCATGCGCACCCAGATGCTCGAATTTGCCCACAGCAATAGCTGTAAATTGGCCGCTTCCGGCACCCACCCCTTCAGCCACTGGGAAGGACGCAACGAAGTGATGCCCGGCTATCGCGCCATTCTCGAAGATGCCCAGATGATCGCCCGGCGGATTCTGGCCTTTGGCCTGCGTGTGCAAATCGGCGTTGAGGATCGCGAATTGGCGGTGGATGTGATGAACACCATGCGCTATGTCCTGCCCCATATTCTCTGTCTGGCAACCAGCAGCCCCTTCTGGAATGGACGCAACACTGGCTTAAAAAGTTACCGTTCCGTGTTAATGGACGCCTTGCCACGCACCGGGATTCCAGGCTCATTTGCCAGCTACCAGGAATATCGTAGCTATATCGACACCTTGGTGCGCACCAATAGCATTCCCGACGCCAGCCGCGTGCGTTATGACATTCTGCCCCACCATCGCTTCCCGACCCTGGCGATCCGCATCTGTGATATGCTGCCGAACTATCGTGACACGCTGGCGATCACGGCATTGATCCAGGCCACGGTGGCATGGATGGTTGATCTGCGCCAACACAACATGTCCTTTCGCAGTTATGAGCGTTTATTGATTGCCGAGAACAAATGGCGCGCCGTGCGGTATGGTCTTGAAGGGAAGCTGATCGACTGGGGCTTGGAACAGATGGCGCCGGCGCCCGATCTCATTCGCGAACTGCTGGCTTTTGTCACCCCCTTTGCCCGGCGGCTGAATAGCGAAGATGAACTGGCTCATGTGGAGACGATCCTACAACGGGGCGCTAATGCCGAACAACAATTACAGGTCTGGAAAAACGCCAACCACAATCCCAAAGCCGTGGTTGATTTTATTGTGGCCGAGACGGAGAAACTCTTATGATTGCCCGCCCTTCCCTCTCTCTGGGAATTGAAGAAGAATATCAAATTATTGACCCGGAAACGCGCGGCATGCGCTCCTTTATCACCCAATTTATCGACAATGACCGGGTGATTATGGTGGAACGCGAGTTAAAACCGGAACTGCATCAATCGATGGTCGAATTGGGCACGCCGGCCTGTGTAACCATTGGGCAGTTGAAGGAAGAGTTGGTGAAGCAGCGCAGCTTTATTGTCGGACTGGCCGCACAAAAAGAGTTAGCCGTTGTCGCTGCCGCCACCCATCCCTTTAGCAGTTGGCTGGATCAACCGGTGACGCCGTTGCCGCGCTATCAAGGCGTGCTGGAGGAGATGCAGTTACTCGCCCAGCGCTTGCTGATCTTTGGGATGCACGTTCATGTGGGCATTGAGGATCGCGCTTTTGCCATTGATGCCATGAATGTGGTGCGCTATATGTTGCCCCATATCCTTGCTCTCAGCACCAGCAGTCCCTTCTGGTTGGGACGCAAAACCGGGTTGAAGAGCTACCGCTCGGTCGTCTTTGAAGATTTCCCCCGCTCCGGCATCCCCGATATTTGCCGCACGGTGGCCGACTATGACAACCTGGTGCGTTCGCTGGCGAATGTCGGTGTCATCCCCGATGCCAGCAAGATCTGGTGGGATGTGCGCCCCCATCATAAATACCCAACGTTGGAATTCCGCATCTGTGACATTTGTACACGGGTGGACGAGGCGATTGCCATTGCCGCCCTCTTCCAGGCCATTGTCCTCTGGCTCTGGAAGCTACGCCGCAAAAATTTGACCTTCCGCATCTACCGCCGCGACCTCATTGAAGAAAATCGCTGGCGCGCCTCCCGCTATGGCTTGGATGGCAAGATGATTGACTTTGGCAAGTCGATTGAAGCGCCGACACGGGCGCTGATTCGCGAGTTGCTGGAACTGATCAGCGAAGAGATTGACGAACTGGGCACCCGCGCCGCCATTGAACCCATCGAACGCATGTTGCAAAATGGCACCAGCGCCGACCGCCAGTTGCGCGTCTTTGCCAACACGGGCGACTTGAAGGCGGTCGTGGATCACTTGATTGCAGAGACAAAAGAAGGATTGCTGTAACGAAAATGTCATTATTTTGCCCCTTGACGAAACTCCAAAAATGAGTAAAATTGGAGTAAATTGAAGCATTGCAATCAGGTTGGAGGGCAAATGAGTGTCTACACCTATTCAACGCCAAACAAAAAAGTGCGCGTGCAAGTTGATCTCTCTGAGTCGGAAGCAACCATGTTGCACCACTTAGCCGACCGGTTGTCGGTTCGTTCGCGCGCCGATCTATTGCAACAAGCCTATGGCGTCTTCCTTTGGGTGATCAATGAACTGTTGGCCGGGCGACGGGTGATCAGCGTGACGCCGGAAACATTACGGACAATTGACAAGTGCAAGGAATTAAGCGTCCCCGCCGTTGAGCCACTCTTGTTCAATCATTATGATCATCTGGTGGCGCGCCCGGAGACTGGGTACAAGCAGCTTTACCTCAAAGGGCGTAACATGCGGGTTGGGCAATTGATGTATAAAATGCGGGCCAATGATCTTGGCCCGGAAGAAGCCGCCGCCGACCTGAATTTACCGCTGGCGCAAATTCGCGAGGCGCAGGTCTATTACGAAACGAATCGAGACTTGATCGAACAAGAGGCCGCCGAGGAAAAGCAACGTCTCCAAACCGCGGGAGTTTCGCTTGAGCCTCAGAATCTATCTTGATGATTGCGCCTTTTCCCATCGCTTACGTCAATTATTGATCGCCGCTGGACATGTTGTGCAGATTCCCGCCGAAGTTGATCCGCCGCTCACCGCCCAAGCGGATGAGCGCCATTTTGCCCATGTGCGCGCCACAGGACAACTTATCCTGACCTATAACCCTGCCGATTTTGAACAATTGCATACCCAATATGCGGATCACCCAGGCATCCTGGCCGTCTATCAGGATAACGATCCCGCCCGCGATATGAGCTACAGCGATGTGGCGAGGGCGATTGCCAACCTTCAGCAGATTGGCGTGCCTTTGGCCGGCGGCTTTTGGGTACTCAATGCCTATCAATGGTGACGACAAACAGGAGTTAGCCAATCATGACTGCCATCTATGAACGACCTATCGAGATTCTTCAAAAGTTGATTCAATTTGACACCACCAATCCGCCAGGCAATGAAGCGCCTTGTATCGCCTACATCGACAGTTTACTTCAGACAGCCGGCTTTACCAGCACGATTCTTGCCAAAGATCCCAACCGCCCCAACTTGATCGCACGGTTGGGGGGACGGGGCGAAGCGCCGCCCTTGGTCTTGCAGGGGCATGTTGATGTGGTGACGACAGCCAACCAGGAGTGGGCGCAGCCGCCCTTTGCTGCCAACATTGTCGATGATTACCTCTGGGGTCGTGGCGCGCTCGACATGAAGGGGGGCGTCGTCATGATGCTCTGCGCCCTGTTGCGCGCCAAGGCGGAAGGCTTTACCCCAGCCGGTGACATGATCTTGACGATTATGAGCGATGAAGAAGCGGCCAGCGATTATGGCGCCCGCTTTCTGGTGGAGCAACACCCCGAACACTTTACCGGCGCCAAGTATGCCATCGGTGAAGGGGGCGGCTCTTCCACTTACGTTGGCGACCAGTGCTATTATTCAATCATGGTAGCGGAGAAACAGGTCTGTTGGATGCGGGCGACCTTGCGCGGGCCGGGCGGGCATGGCTCTTCCCCCATGCGCGGCGGGGCTATGGCGAAGTTGGGGCATGTATTGAGTACGCTGGATCAACAGCGCCTGCCGGTGCATATCACGCCCGTGATGGCACAGATGATCGCGACGTTGGCCGAAACCGCGCCGGCGCCGTTGGATGATGTGGTGGCCCGCTTGCTAGACCCGGCGCAAACGGATGCAACACTTGATCATTTGTGGGATCAGGGTATTACCCTAGCGCGCCCGCTGGATGCCTTGTTACATAATACGGTGAACGCGACTGTCGTGCAAGGCGGCTTTAAAACCAATGTGATCCCCAGTGAAATTACGCTGGAGCTAGATGGCCGCTTATTGCCTGGGTTTACCCCCGCCGATATTCAGGAAGAGTTGGCGCAATTGCTGGGCGAACCCTTGGCTATTGAATTGATCCGCCACGATCCGGGGTTGACCAACGTGGATATGACGCTCTTTCCCCTGCTTGCCGACATCTTGAAGGGGCTTGACCCGGTGGCTGTACCCTTGCCGGCGATGGTGGGCGGTTTTACCGACGGGCGGATGTTTGCTCGTTTGGGGATTCAGAACTATGGCTTTCTCCCGCTCAAATTGCCGAAAGGGTTTAACGCCGGCCCCACGATCCACGCCGCCAATGAGCGGGTGCCGGTGGGTGCCATCGATTTCGGCTGCGCGGCGGTTTATCAACTGTTGCAACGGTATCGATTACCCAGCTAAAAAATCATCTCTCATCGCCTGCTCACAGCCGGTCCGTGATCGGCATTGGGGACTTCGATCACGGGCTGGCTGTGAGCAGGCTTCGGCGTCACCTTTGCAGAATCGTTACCGTCGGCGGACCAGGGGTAAGAAGACCCCCTTGAATTGATCATCAACCACCCGACTATCATCAGCAGTTCTGATGAGCGGCACCATATTCAGCGGGTAAATATCCAACGGCAAGTTGCGAATGGCGCTGCTTTGCAAAATGCTGTTCTCGTCAGTTTCATCCTCAATCACTGGCATGACAATGGCGGAAGCACCGGCAACGGCCGGATCCAAGCCGGAAACCCAGCTCATATTGCCTGACCAGAAGCGGACGCCTGACCAGAAGCGGACGCCCGACCAGAAGCGGACGCCCGACCAGAAGCGGACGCCCGACCAGAAGCGGACGCCCGACCAGAAGCGGACGGTGGGTAAAACCCGATTGCCAAACCAATCCTGCCCACTATCAACCTTGATCTGCCCACCGTCAAAGGTCAGATTCAGCGACTGTACTTCGTCAAGCCTTAGCCAGGTTAGGGGCGGTTGGGCCTCGTGCCGCTCTGCCAGCGCTGCCCCTAAGAAGATAACTTGCGCACCATCCGGTTGTTGGGCATAGTAGAGATTCACCCTGGGGGCATTGACGCCTTCGCTACTGTCGCTGGTAACCATCTGCACTGGACCAACATAATGGGCGTTATAGGCTTGAAAGTCGGGGATAGAGTCATTCTCGTCATCGGCAATGGTATAGGTAATCTGACCTGAATCCGGCGCTGTTTCCAGCAAGTCGGCAAGACCGTTGGCGCCGACGGCATGGCTGGCGTCAATCCGGCCATCACCATTTGCATCTAACGCCGTCACGGTGGCGAGGTCAATGCCGCTTTCTTCCAGATCCCACAACCCGTCATTATCACTATCCAGATCTAGTTTGTCAGGTACGCCATCATTGTCTGTGTCCCCATTAATGGCCGTTGCCTCTTCAATGGCGTCAGGAATACCATCATTGTCAGCATCAATATCAACAACCTGTCCATCAGAAGCTGGCGTACAGCCGGCGCCCCATCCAACGGCTGCCAGGAAAAGTTGCCAGCCCGCTTGGGTAAAGCGCTCTCCAATGCCGTTGGAAAAACCAATCCGGCGAGCAGGCGCCTTTAAGCCGACCATGGTTGCGTCTTTATCATAAGCAAAGACCACCGGTCGATTATTGCGGGTTGCCGTGGCAATGCTCGTTGCATTTGCGCTGGGAACGCCCCAGAAAAAGGCTGTACTACGGTTATTGGTGGTAATCAATCCGTTCAACCCTGCTGCAATCGGATGGCCTGGTGCAGCAATGGTGAGTTGCGTCTGATTGAGCGCCACGCCATAGTCATTGGGCGTTACCCCGGTCATGTTAAAGTTATCATACAACCCCGCCTCCCAGGTGAGTATCGGGACCGTGATCGTACGAAACTGCGGATCAATCAAGTGCGACCAGGTTGAATCGGAGATGATCACTAATGAAACTCCCTGGGCATCGGTCGCCTTGGCTTCGATTTGATTGCGGACAAGAACCTTGAAGCCCACCTCGCGTAAACGCCTGGCTAGAAAATGATCCCGACGTGGGAGCGGTCGTGTGCTGCCGATAAAGAGAATAGTCTTGTTCAAACAACTAGGCGATTCATTGGGAATGCCATCACCATCACTATCAGTGGGATTGGCAATCGCTTCCGCTTGTGGCAGATGCCAAACATCGTTGAGATCGGCTGTCAGGTCAAGACCGGTATTGGCACTTTCGTCAGGTGTGGCTTCGCCAAGGACGGCATCGGGCGCCCATATGCGACCGCTCCCCTGTTGAAAGACATTGTAGGCTAAGTCTCCACTCTCTGTGACCGCCGAACGTGCTGTGTTCATCAGTCGGAACTTAACTTGATCCGGCGTCAAGTTTTGGTTCTTTTGGAGCATCAACGCGACAACGCCACTGGCGACAGCAGTGGCCATACTGGTGCCATTGAGCCAGTACATGCTCATGTTTGCGTTGAATTCGGGGTGATTTTTGGCTAGTAACGCGCTGGCGGCAGGTGTAGTGGGACTGGTATAAATGTAAGAAGGTACATTGGCGCCGGGCGCAATAACATCGGGTTTGATAAACCCATCCAACGTTGGTCCTGTGCTAGACCAGGGGGCTACAAAATCATCACCATCTGTCTCCCGTGTGCCGTTCGTATTATAGGCGCCGACCGTGATCACATAGGGATTGTTGCCGGGAACAGTAATGGTCTGGGCCGCAGGGCCAATGTTGCCGGCGGCAGTGACAACAACCAAGCCCTGTTGCCAGGCGGCGGCGGCAGCACGGCTGACCGGATCAATAAAATAGGGGGTCGTTGCCGGCGCCGCCAAACTTAGATTGATCACTCGAATGCCAAATTGCTCTTTCGCTTCAACCGCATATTGGATGCCTTCAATCACATCAATATAGGAGCCTGAACCATCATCCCCCAGCACGCGTATGCTCAAAATGTTGGCGCCAGGTGCAATGCCCATATCAGCATCCATACCGGCAACAATAAATTTGTTCCAGATAATGCCGGCGACATGGGTGCCGTGACCATACTCATCGCGGCTATCATTTTTCGCCGTCCAGCAATAGCCTGTCCGCTGCACATGATCAGCCGAGTTGCGTTTACACTGCCCATTACCGGTGAAATCGGCTTGCCCTGAAAATTGGTTACTGATGTCAACGCCTAGGGTATCGACTACCTCTGTGTTGAATGCCACACCAGTATCGATGACGGCAACAGTGATCCCGGCCCCATTGATGTTTTCCGTTGTTTTCCGTGTAATACCATGTAGCTCGGTCGCGCCAACGGCGAACGAAACGGGGCTAAGCACATCCCATACCATTTTGTTTGGCGTCCGCCAAATATGGGCTGCCACTTTTACTGTTTGGTCTTTAACAATGGATTGGACACCGGTCTGAGCCGCCAGTTCGGCAAGACGACTGTTGGCGACCCGCGCCCCAACTGCATTGATTAACCAGAGATCACTCACGATCTCTCCCCCCACCGCCTCAACGGCCTGACGAGCCACTGCGCCATTTTCCCCTGTAACAATGAGTGTGTTCATGGAATCAGCATTGCTTACAGCAGCGCGTTCAAGTTCTGCCGAAAGGTAGGTCTGCTCTTGCGCTTGCACCAGAAGCGGTGGCGCATAGCCAATGAACAGACTTATGAGTAACAGGGTACATACAATTTTTGATATGCGGCGTGAACTAGCAATGTTTAGGTACATATTCTTCTATCCTTAACTAGTTACTGCAAGGGTTGAGTTAATGTAAGCAGCGAATCGCAGTATCAGTAAAGTCAAAAAAGGTATAGAGCAGATTGAGCAGAGTGTAAAGCTGCTTGATCGAAAATGACGTGATGCTGTGGTTTGCCCAATTTCATGAAAATTCAGCTAACATTATAGCAGAAATTTCTTTAAGATTGCGTTGCAACCTTTTAAGAAATCATCAAAATTGGGTAGGGTTTTGATTTTGTGCGCAAGGTACAAATAACTTTGTGCTAGGCTTATTAAAGAAAAAGAGAATGTTTTTTAATAAACAAAAATTTCGTTAAGAATAAGCGCTCTATCCCTTCTTATCATCACTCAAAGAAATTGTATAAGTTGCTAACAAGATCGTTGTGTACACCAAGTATAACATAAAAGCTGCATTTACAAGTAATTTGTATCAGATTTACAGAATGTGCTGTTCCCATTACAGATGTGGTAAACAAACTATATCGGAGCCATTTTCTCTAGTAACCTGAGTTCGGGGTTAGCCAAAGACCTCCGGGTACCCACCTCCCGGAGGTCTTTGGCGGGTATATCCACGAAACGTCGAATTCACGGTAGTAGAAGTGCTGCATAGCACCTATTGAACTAGTACTTTCTACCCATTACAATCCATGCGGATTTCTGATAGAATAAAGCATCTCTTTGCCTGCTTTGCTCAACGTATCTGCTTGGTAGCTATGCCATTCCCCGCCAATCCGTGGCTGATTAGGCAATAACTACTGCACTCGTTCATTACAGTGTACTGAAGGTTTATCCTGATTCAACGGATCATGAGATCCCATTTATAATCAATCCACCTTTGCATCGACGCTGTTTATCGTGAACCATGAGCGTGATAGGCGCCGTACATCCCTCTATCTTCCCTCAAAGGAACGCGTATGGGGCAAGTAGCATAACTAGGGTGCGTTGGATTGGTGATAATACGGTATGGAACGGTTTGCAAATTTACGCTGGCGTCTCACATTACTATTCGCTGTTATTCTTTTATGTACACTGCTGGTGACTGGCTTTGGTGTTGTGTACTTTGTCCAACAGACTGAAGTCGCCGCCTGGCGCGGTCGGCAAAGTGAAGCGACGCGCAGTATGGTGCGGATGGTGGCAAACTTGTTGGAAAACACACAAAATTCTCTGAACTTTATCACTCTGGTTGGCCTTGATGATATTGCCGCCGATCGCCGTTTTCTTGACCGTTTTCTCCGCCAGTATCCACTTCTTGATGAAGTCGTCTATCTTAATGGACAAGGTGAAACAATTGCCGCGACAACCGATGCCACCTTGCTAGCGCAGCGCGATGGCGATATACGGCAGGCTGCCTGGTTTGTTGCTGCGCAAGCAGGCCGGCGCTACTATAGCGGATTGCTTCGTGCTGAGGACGATGATCCCTATTTGATCGCCGCCGCTCCTGCCCCCAATGCGAGCGTCGTCGCGGCCCGTATAAATTTGGCTACACTCTGGGACTTACTGGATGAATTACGCTTTGGTGAAAGCGGTTTCACCTACATCGTTGATCGACAAGGCAAATTGATTGCCCA
This sequence comes from Caldilineaceae bacterium, assembly GCA_026645575.1. Next base: position 35,727 of record JAPKMW010000071.1, on the reverse strand, counting down.
CCCGAATCGCTATCTTGATTCGGCATCAATGACCTGGCCTAGGCGTCCTCCCTGGTTCTCCTTGCTTAACCCACGCGAGATTTGGTATGGCTCCTATGCCGGTGCCGAACAGCGATCCGTTCTCGGCGCGGTTGCGTTAGTCCCTGGGATCGATTGGCTGGTTATCACCGAACTTGCCACGGCTGAAGCATACGCCAATAGCCGACGCGCCGCCCTGATTCTCGGCGGCACGATGATCGCCTTTATAATCCTCATGATGTGGGCCGGCGCCGAGTGGTTGGAAGGGCTGATTTTGCTACCGGTGGAACGCTTACGTGATGGTGCAATTCGTATTGGGCAAGGCGACTTGGCGCACCGTATTGAATTCGTGCGTCAAGATGAGATTGGCCAGGTCGCCATCGCTTTTAACCAGATGGCAGCCGAATTGGCAACATTATATGACGATTTAGAGCAAAAAATTAGGGAACGCACCACCCAGCTTGAAGAACAGGCGGCTGAACTGGCGCGCTCCAATGCTGAACTCGCCCAATTTGCCTATGTTGCCTCCCATGATCTACAAGAACCGCTCCGTATGGTAACAAACTATCTGCAACTAGTGCAGCGACGTTACAGCAGTGCGCTTGACCAAGAAGCGCATGACTTTATTGCCGTGGCGGTCGATGGGGCGGCCCGTATGCAGCAGTTGATCCGTGATTTGCTGACTTACTCGCGTCTTGGTACACGTCAGGAAATGCGTCAACCGGTGGCGTTACCACGGATCTTAGCCCAAGTTCTCGATAATTTACAGATGGCGATCCAAGAAAGCAGCGCAGTGATTACCGCCGATCCATTACCTACGCTCACGGTCGATCCAACACAGATGGGGCAGCTACTCCAGAACTTATTGACAAATGCCATCAAATTTCGACGTACTCAGCCGCTTGTCATCCATATCACCAGCCGCCACGATCAGCAACGTCATGAGTGGCATTTTTCGGTTGCTGACAACGGTATCGGTATTGATACCGAAGCCTTTGATCGCATTTTCTTAATCTTTCAACGTCTCCACCTGCGTAGCGAATACCCTGGCACAGGGATCGGCCTCGCTATTTGCAAAAAGATAGTGGACCGGCATGGGGGGCGCCTTTGGGTCGAGTCGGTTGTTGGGCAAGGATCCACCTTTCATTTTACCATTCCAGAGACAAATCAGATGGCCGGCGCCCGCAGCGCTGTGCTTCACCCCACGCAAGGCCAACGGATGTAAGGAAAAGAGCAATGAACGAGAATTCAATTCAAGCCTTGTTGGTTGAAGATAATCCAGGGGATACGCTCCTGTTACAGCAGATGTTGACGGACACGCCCTTTTGGCAAGCTGTACTCACTTGCACGGAACGGTTGCAGAGCGCATTGGCTCTCTGTCGCCAACAGACCTTTGATGTTGTTTTGTTGGATCTTTCCCTACCGGATAGTTACGGGTATGCCACTTTTGAACGAATGCGGCAGCAGATCCCACAGACGCCAATCATTCTCTTGACCGGTTCCGACGACCAGGAGTTAGCGTTGCGCGCCGTGCGCGCTGGGGCGCAAGATTATTTGGTCAAAGGGGAGAGCAATGCGGCCTTGTTAATTCGCGCCATGCGCTATGCAATGGAACGGAAACGCACAGAAGAAGCGTTGCGCGAACATCATCTGCGCTATCAGGCGCTTTTTGAAAATGAGAATATTGGCGTTTTTATTATCAACGTTGATGGCTTGCTGCTCAATGTGAATCGTCAAGCGGCCCGTATGTTAGGGAATAGCGTCGAACAACTTGTCAATACACCGCTGCTTACCTATCTTGTCACAGGTGAGCATAGCCGTTTTACCCATCATCTGGCTACGCTGTTAGCCGGTGAGAGCGTCCCACTCCATGAACATACATTGTTGCGCCGTGATGGTTCACAGGTGCCGATTGAGGTGGATAGCAGTTTGGTGCGTAATCCAGCCGGCGACATTCTCTATATCCAAAGTATTGTGCGTGATATTTCCAAGCGTAAACAAGCCGAAGCCGCTCTCCGCGCCGAACGGGCGCAGTTAGCGCAACGGGTGGAAGAACGCACCAAAGAATTGAGCATTGCGAATGCCGAATTAAAGCGTAGCGCACGCTTGAAAGATGAATTTTTAGCCACCATCAGTCATGAGCTGCGGACGCCGTTGAGCGTGATTTTGACCTTGTCCGAAGCGCTACAAGACGAAATCTATGGCGAAACGGCATTGAATCAACGCAAAGCGCTGGAACGCATTGTCAAGAGTGGGCGCCACCTGTTGGAACTGATCAACGACATTATTGATGTCTCTAAGATTGAATCAGGTAAATTGACGCTGGAAATTGGGCCGGTTTCTGTGACGACCCTCTGTGAAGACTCTTTGCAAATGGTGCAGGCGACGGCAGTGTCGAAGCAGATTCAGTTTGTCAAAACCATTCAACTCACCCATGATCTCATCTACGCCGATGGCCGTCGCCTCATGCAGATCTTGTTGAATCTGCTCAACAACGCCGTAAAATTTACGCCGGACAAAGGCCAGGTTGGTTTGGAAGTCTTGGAAGATGTGGCGCACGAACGCATTTTGTTTACCGTGTGGGACACTGGCATCGGGATTGCTGGCGATGATCTTCCTAAGCTTTTCCGTCCTTTTGTGCAATTGGACAGCAAATTATCCCGCCTCTATCAAGGGGCAGGTCTGGGATTGGCGTTGGTCTATCGCCTGACCAGGCTGCACGGTGGTAGTGTGACTGTACACAGCACGCCAAATGGCGGTAGCCGCTTTGTGATCGCATTGCCTAACCAGCGGCATCATGGTGAAAATGGCGACGGACTGTCGCAAGCTGGGTTGAGTCCTGTTGCGCGTACGCTACCGATAACGGCAATTTCGTCAACACGCGCCACTCTCTTGCTGGTTGACGATAATGAGCCGGATGCCGGCATGGTTAAAGCCTATTTGGAACAGAACAATTACCATGTCGTGCTTGTCACCACCAGTCAAGATGCCTTGCGGCAAGCAGAAGAATTGTTACCGAATCTGGTTCTGATCGATACACAAGTGGCACAGATGGATATGCTGGCAACCGTGCGTCAACTGCGTCAACTGCCGGCCATGGTACGGCGCCCAATTATCGCTTTGACTGCCTTGACGTTGCCTGGCGAGCGTGAAGCTTGTCTTGGCGCTGGTGTAGATACTTATATGAGCAAACCCATCTGTTTGCAGGTGCTGCACACTTTAAGCGCCACTGTCCACTGACAGCAAACTGTAACGGTATACGAGATCGGTTTAAGGTAGACTGTTGAGCAATCGCGCACTTGTGATTTTGTGCAAAACCGTGTTTTTTACTGACATTGGGTGACAAATTCGTTGCCCGACAACCATCAATGGCTTGTGCCAGAAGCGCACACATCAGGAATAATACGCTCGGCAGTAGGCTGAAATAGAAGTAATCCTATGCAGAAATTACGCTGGCAAGCAAAGTTATATATTTGGTGTACGATTCTGATTGGCGCCTCGCTCTATGTGTGGCATTTGGGGCATCTACAAATCGAGCATCCAGTTTTGCTGGTTATTTTGACTATCTTTGCCGCCGTTACCCATACGCTCAAGGTCGAAGGCGCCACAGCCCGCTCCAGCTACCAGATTAGTTGGATTGCCTATGGCGCGTCGTTTGTCCTCCTCCAGCCTGGTGAAACCTTGCTTGTGCTACTTGTGGCCCATATCGTTGAGTGGCTTTGGCACAAGCCGGAATGGTATATTTCCTTATTTAATGTGAATGCCTTCGGCATCGTTGCCAGCGTTTCCATCCTGGCTTGGCAAACGATTAGCGATGGCAGCCCCCCGTTTGCCCCGATTAGCGCCTTGGGTTTTTTGGCCACTGCTGCGACCTTTACGGTACTCAATCATCTACTTGTGGGTTTGGTGATCTGGGTTGCGCGTGGCGAAAGCTTAATGCGCTCCGGTGTTTTTCATTTTTTGACTTTGATGATCGATTTCGTCAGCTTTGGCATGGGGATTGCCTCCGGTCTCGTTTGGCTGGTCAACCCCTACGCGGTTGTCTTTATTCTCTCTCCGCTCTACCTGATCTATACAACCTTGCAAGTACCTTCCTTGCAACAACAGACACGTATTGAACCTAAAACTGGGCTTTATAACGCCAAATACTTTGCCGAGGCGTTAAAAACCGAATTGGAACGTGCTGATCGCTTTGATCGTCCACTCACCATCGTCATGGCGGATGTCGATCTGCTGCGGAATATCAACAATACCTATGGTCATCTAGCCGGCGATACGGTATTGATTGGGATCGCTAATATCTTGCGGCAATCGGTGCGCGACTACGATGTGGTTGCCCGTTTTGGCGGTGAAGAATATGCGATTCTCATGCCGGAAACCTCCTTACAGGAAGCGCTGCCGCTGATCGAACGGCTTCGGGCAGCGGTTGATAGTGCGCGTTTTGAGGTCTCTACCAACGTCACACCACTTTCTGCAACCATGAGCTTTGGCGTGGCGGAACGTGAACACTTTGGCCAGGACGCCGAAGAGATCATTCACAATGCTGACCTGGCTGTGTACCAATCCAAAGCCACAACACGCAACCGCGTCTGTTATTTTAGTGCGAATGAGATTAAAGATTTTAGTTGGGGTGTTTCACCGCTCGAACGTACCGATGTAACGCCCCCGCCGGAAGGCGCGCCGCCGATTGCTACCCTGGCCAAAGAAAAAAACGAAAGACCAAAACCACAGCGACGTAAATTAGAATTTACGCCCAAAGAGGCTATGCTCACCCCAAGCGCCGCCGATCATTATGACAAGTTGCTGGGCAAGGCCCCTTCTGCACGTTTACTATCGCTTTATTTGACGACTTTAACCGGTTTGGCATTGGTTGTCTTTTTTGGGTCAATGGATCTACAAGCTACGCCGGATTGGCAAGGCATCCTCATTTTTGTTATTTTAACCTTTTTGACCGAGTGGTTGGCAATTGATATTTATGCTCGCAACACTAGTGTTTCAACCTCAGTCGCCCCCATGGTTGCCGGCGCCTGTCTCTTTGGCGCCCCTGGTGTGTTGATCCTAACGTTGGCGATTGCGCTGGCTTCGTTGATAAAACATCGTAGCCCAATTAACCGTTTGATTTTCAACACGAGCAATCATCTGCTTGGCGCCTTGATCTGTGTTAACTTTCTCCAACTAACAGGCATTGTCATTACTGAGCATTTAGCGTTGGCGCCAATTTTGGTTGTCCTTACGGCCACACTCTTGAATTATTTGACAACTTCGATCCTGATTGCCGGCGTCATCCGTCTTAGCAGTGAGCAATCGGCGCGTCACGTTTGGTTTGAACGCTTCTATTGGCTGTGGCCGTACTACGTGATCCTGGGGTTGGTCGCCTATACGTTGGCCTTGGGGTATCTCAGCAGTGGGATTACCGGTGTTTTGATTTTTCTCATTCCGTTGTTAATGTTACGCGTCAGCCAAACGGAGTATATTAAGCGCACGGAATCGATGGTCGTTCAATTACGCACTGCTAATGCAGAGTTGATCGAACGCAGCAACGAAATTTCGGCGAGCAACGAGGGACTGATCCTGGCCCTCTCCCATGCCAGTGACCTACGCGATCCTTTTGTTCATGGTCATGCGTTGCATGTGGTGCGCTATGCTGTCTTGATGGCAGAGGAGTTAGGCTTGCCGGCTGAACAGGTGCAGATCATTCGGCACGCCGGTTTACTCCATGACATCGGCAAGATTGGCATTCCCGAAACCATCCTCTTCAAACCAGCAAAATTGACGAAAGAAGAGTATGAGTTAATGAAGCAACATGCTGCGTTAGGGGCGGCGTTGGTGAGTGAAATTGAAGCGTTGCAGCCGCTGGCTCCCTTTATCCGTCACCACCATGAACATTACAACGGCCGTGGTTACCCCGCCGGCTTGGCTGGCGAAGCGATCCCATTAGAGGCGCGTATTCTTAGCGTGGCTGATGCCGTGGAAGCAATGGCCTCTGATCGACCGTACCGTAAAGCCTTAACCCCAAAGGCAATTTTGGAAGAGCTACAAAAACATTCGGGAACACAGTTTGACCCCGTCTTAGTCGCTGCCTTTACCCGTGTGATCAAGGCACAGGGTGAAAGTTTGATTGTTAATTCAGCAAGTAATATAATTAAAATAATCGAAAGTGGAACGACTTTAGCTCCTTCGGTGGCTTACGGAATTGGCGATAAAGCCTCGATTGATAATAAACTATTAGTCAATCTGTTTTCAACGGTTCCTTCAGAGTTGGACAATATGAACATGGCTTTACATAGAGCATTTGCTGCCCATCGACGGATGGAATTAAGCGCCCAAGAAGGCAAGGATTTGGCTGAGACGCTCTTGCATGTAGCCAGCACCATTAATACCACCTTGGAACAGGATCGGGTGTTGGCGCTGATTTTGGAGCAATTAGCCCATGTTGTTCAGTATGACAACGCGTCCATCATGTTGCTGGAAGGGGATACGCTAAATGCTGTGGCCCGCCGCTCGATTCATGTCCCCGAAAGTCAGTTCCTTTCTGTACGCATGGGAAAACTGGCTCATGTCAGCGAGGTGATTGATAATCAACGCGCGGTAGTGATCACCGATACATACCAGGATCCGCGTTGGATGCGACGCCAAGGCAGTGAGAATATTCGTTGTTGGTTGGGTGTACCATTGGTGGTGCAAGATCGGGTGATCGGGTTGCTGAACCTGAGTAACAGCATCTCCGGCTCCTACACCGACCACCATCTACAGGTGGCTGTTGCCTTTGCTGCCCATGCCGCAATTGCCATTCAAAACGCTCGCCTCTACACCCAAGCGCAACAGGAAATTGAAGAACGCGAACGCGCTCAAGCCGCACTGCGTCAATCGCAGGCAAACCTCCAAGCGGAACTCATTGAGCGGTTGCGCGCTGAGAAAGAATTGCAAGAAGAGCGCGAATTGTTGGCCCAGCGGGTCGAAGAGCGCACCTCTGAATTGACGGCCGCCAATGCCAAACTGACGGCCGCCCTACGCACCAAAGATGAATTCCTTGCCACCGTCAGCCATGAACTACGCACCCCGCTCAATGCCATTCTCCTGCTGACCGAATCGATGCAGAATGGCGTCTACGGTGCGCTTGAAGCGCGCCACGCTGATATATTAGGGACAGTTAAACAGAGCGCCCGCCATTTATTGTCCCTCATCAACGACATTCTGGACATGTCCAAGATTGAGTCGGGCATGTTTGAGTTGGATATGGGGCCAGTCTCTTTGCCAATCATTTGTCGCAATGGTTTACAATTTGTGGCGGAAGCTGCGCGTACCAAACAGATCGAACTCAAACAAACCATTGATGAGAATGTCGAAATGGTCAATGGTGACGAACGCCGTCTGTTGCAAATTCTAGTCAATCTCCTAAGCAACGCGGTGAAATTTACGCCCGATGGCGGAACGGTAGGTCTTGAAGTTGTTGGGGACGCCAAAGCCGAACTAGTGCATATTACCGTCTGGGATACAGGGATTGGGATCACCAAAGACGATATGGCGCGCCTCTTCCAACCATTTGTCCAATTGGACAGCAAGCTCTCGCGCCAGTATGAAGGCACTGGCCTTGGGCTGGCTTTGGTGGATCGATTGACCAAGATGCACGGCGGTCGTGTTACTCTTGAAAGTGAAGTGGGCAAAGGTAGCCGCTTTACCGTTTCCATTCCCTGGAAAGTGCAAGATGAGTTTGATCTGCTCTTTCACCGGTTGCCCTTGTTTGCCGGCAAAACGCCGGCCAGTACGAAGATGCACGAAACAAACGGCAACGGCGCTTCTGGTCACAGTGCAAACGGCCATGAAAGCTTGACGGTAATTCAAAAAGATCGCACGGCTAGACCCTTGCAGATCTGTTCACCAACGAAAGGTGATCAACAATCGCCATTAATTTTGCTGGTAGAGGACAACGAAATCGGCATTGAAGCCATGCAGGATTACTTAACCGCCCACGATTACCGTGTCATTATCGCCCGTAATGGCGAGGAAGCCATTGCCCAAACCAATCAGTGCCATCCTGACCTGATTCTTATGGACATTCAAATGCCCGATATGGATGGCTTAGAAGCGACCAGCCGCATTCGCGCCCAGGGTGAGTTTACCGATATCCCAATCATTGCCCTAACCGCCCTGGCCATGCCCGGTGATCGCGAGCGCTGCATTCAGGCCGGCGCCAACGAATATTTGAGCAAGCCTGTCAGCATGAAACAACTGGTGCAAGTGATTCAGTCCCAACTGCACCTCGAACCTGTGCCGGTGCATTGAAAGGCAGTAGTGCAAGTCATATAGTCCAGAGTCAAGTTACTGCAATCGCAGCTGGCTTGCGGTCTACTGAAAATGGTTGGTTCGTTGGCTGAACGTGTCGAAGCCAACGAACCGAACAACTACCCAACCGGCATCAGCCAAATCTGGGCCGGTGGTAGATGCAACATGATCGGGCGACCGGGGGTGACGGCGGTATTAGGTGATGAATGAACCAACCAGGGCCGTTCACCAATGGTCAATTGTAGTTGCTGATATTCACCCATGTACGTAACGGTATCAACGGTTACGGGAAAAGTATTAGTCGTGCTTGTTGCGTCAAGCTGTACCTGTTCCGGTCGCACGGTCAACAGGACGGGGCCATCGACAATGTGATCGCTACGTTGCACCTCTAGTAGACCGAGCTCAGTTTGCACCTGCTTGCCTGTTTTGACCCCAGACAGAAAGTTTTCATTACGGAAGAAACGGGCAACTGCAACGCTTTGAGGACGCTCATAAAAGGCGCGTGGCTCATCGTATTGTTGTAAAACGCCGTCGATCATAAGCGCCACCCGATCGGCCAGCATCACCGCCTCTTCCTGATCATGGGTGACAAAGATCATGGTAATGCCCAGGGTCTGCTGTATTTGACGAATCAACCGGCGCATCTCCAGCCGTAAATTGGCGTCCAAATTGGCCAACGGTTCATCGAGCAACAGCACCTGCGGCTCGATCACCAGCGCACGAGCCAGTGCGACCCGCTGTTGTTGTCCACCAGAGAGCGCATGAGCGCGCCGTTGCTCAAAGCCAGCTAACTGCACCAGATCGAGCATGGCGCTAACGCGGCGTTCGATCTCGCGCTTGGAGATGCCCCGCATCTTCAAGCCAAAGCCCACATTCTCCGCCACATTCATATGCGGGAAGAGCAGATGCTTTTGAAAGACCATCACCGCCCCACGCCGCTCCGGCGGGATCGCCAACACCGAGCGCCCATCAAAGTGAATGTCACCGCTGGTGGGCGTCAGTAGACCGGCAATCATCCGCATGGTGGTCGTCTTGCCGCAGCCGGATGGGCCTAGTAATGCCACCAGTTCCCCGGAATGAACGGTTAGGTCAAGCTGTTTAACTGCGATTACGTCCTGATACTGTTTGGTTAAGGCTTTCAACTGCACCGTACTCATAGCCGGCCCAACCCTCCCACCGCATTTGAACCAGCGCTCAGTGTGCGCGAGGTCAAGATCAAGACCAGAATTGCCGGTAAGATAAAGACTAGACTCACTGCCGCTGCGTTGGCATGGCTGGCGGCGCTGATAAAAGGAAAGAGCACCATCGGCAGGGTCACGACTCGCCCGCCGCCAACGAGGACAGTGGTGATGTATTGGCTCCATGACACCAGAAAAGTAAAAAGCATGGCAACGGTCAACCCTGGAAAAATGGTCGGCAGGGTGATGTACCAGAAGGTGCGCCAGGGGCCGGCGCCCAGCGTGCGCGCCGTATCCTCGAACTCGGTGGCATAGTTGGCAAAGACGCTCGACATGACCAGAATAAAGTAAGGCAGCGCCGGAATCAGGTGTACCAAGACCACCCCCCAAAAGCTATCGGCCAGATTATAGCGGATAAAGAGAATGTGGATGCCCATGATCACCACCAGCGTCGGTACAAAGAGCGGCGCCGTGATCAACCAGTTGACCAGTCCTTTGCCACGAAATTGATACAACCCCAGCACCCTAGCCGCCGGCAAGCCAATGACAACCGCCAACACGACCACGGCCAGCGCCAGTATAGTGCTGTTCAAGAGCGCCTCCCCAACTTGCGAAGCCGGCGAGAGCAGATAGCGCCACGCTTTCAGCCCCCATTGCTGCGGCAGAAGATGCGGAAAGAACCAATTGGCGGCAAACGACCAGATCAGTGGCGGCAGCAACGGTAACAGAACGCTGATAATGAGCAGGGCAATGGCTGCCGGACGCAGAAGACGTTGGCTCATGCTTGTTCTCGAATGCGACGACTGAGGCGCAAGGCCAGGTTGAGAAGCAGGACGACAATCACAGTGATGATCATACCCATTGCCATCGACTCTGGGCGCAGGTTGAGATCGGGATCGACATAGGTGCGGTAGGCGGTCACCGGCAAGACGTTGGGGTAACGCTGCCCCAGCAGTAAAGGGATTTCAAAGCTGCCGAAAACATAGGCAAAGACGATGACGCCGGTGGTGATCAGGCCAGGCATGATGAGCGGCAGCAACACATAACGAAAGCGTTGCCAGCGGTTGGCGCCCAAGGTTTGGGCAACCTCCTCATATTCCTGCCCGATGCCTTGCAGCACTGCCAGCACCACCAGCCCGATAAAAGGAATTTCCTTCCAGAGATAGACCAGAATGGTGGCGATCTGCCAGCGATCAAAGACCAGCACGGGAAATTCGTTGGGCTGTTCCAACAACCCGACACTGTACGCCAGTCGCGCCAGGAGGCCGCTTTGCGTCAAGAGCAGCACCATGCCCGTCGCCGCCACCAGATGGGGCACCGGCAACGGCAGTTGAAAAAGAAAGGTGACAAAGCGGCTGCCGGCAAAGCGATGGCGCAACAACAACGCCGCCGCCACCGCCAAGCCGCCGGCCAGCAGAGTACTTACAACGGTAATATAGAGAGTGAGCAAAAGTGATGTATAAAAGTCTGGGTCAGTCAAAATGGTGATATAATGGCGCAGCGTCGGCGTCTCTAAGCCGATGATCGGCATATAGTCCAGACTCTGCCCAAAGCCGACAAAGAGGCCGCCGACAAAGAGCAGCAAAATCACCGCCAACGCCGGCAGCAGTAGCAACCAGATGCGTATTGTCTCAGAACGTTGCATCCATAAACCCTATTATCTCTGCTTGTAAAGTTCGGCCCGTAGGGACGGCTGAGTTTAGGCGGAGAAAATGAGTATCCTCTACCTAAACTCAAGCATCCTTACAGGACGGGGTTACCTATCACGGTTTAATTGACAAAACACTACTTCTTCAACACATTCTCTTCCCACCCCTGCTCAATCGGCGCAACCCAACTGGCGCGCGCTTCGGGCAGGGCATGGCTATTTAACTCAGCCGGCGGCAGGGTGGCGACGCCCCGTTCAATGGCGGCTAACTGTGCCTGTTCGGCGTCGCTGAGACGGGTGGGATCAATCGCCACCAGCCAGCCCAACTCGGTGGGGACGGTCAGGAGAATCTGATACTCTGGCGAAAGCAAGTAATTCGCCAGCACCATCGCCCCGGCGGGGTTATTCGCATTGTAGGGAATGGCGACATAGCTCACATTCGCCATGGTGCCGGTCTCAAAGACAAAGGTGCGGATCGTGTCGGGATAGCGCCCCTGCTGGATAAAGTTGGAAGCGCGACTGGCGTCATACTCCATGGCAAAGTCAATTTCCCCGTTCGCCAGCAGATCGGGCATGGCGCTCAGTTCTGGGTAGGTCTCGCCGCTGCGCCAGAGGTTGGGTTCAATGGCGTTGAGATACTCCCAGACTTGGGGCGCATATTGATCGTAGACGGCCTGGTCGAACTCTTGCAGGAACGGCTCGGAACTGCCGGCCGCCCAGTAGAAGAGGGTGCGGATAAAGGCGCTGCCGACATGGTTGGGGGGCGTCGGGTAGGTGAAGCGACCTGGATTGGCTTCGATCCAGGTGCGTAGCTCTTCAAAAGTTTTGGGCGGATTTTCTACATTGGCGCTGTTATACTCCATCACCCACTGAAAGCTGGCCCACGGCGATTCGTAGCCATCCACTGCCGTGCCAAAGTCGTAGGCAATGGCGGGGTCTTCCCAGTTGACCAACGCCGAATTGGGCAGCAACTCCGTAAAGGGGCCATAGAGCAGGCCGGCATCCTTTAAGGTGCGGAAATTCTCGCCGTTGATCCAGATCAGGTCGATGCTGCCGCCGCTATCTTTGCCCGCCGCCTTTTCATTCAAGACCTTGTTGACCGCGTCCGCCGTATTTTCCAGCGGCACCCGGTTGAGCGTCAGATTGTATTGCGCCAACAATGGCCCGCCGATCTTCTCATCAACGTGGGTGTTGATCGTGTCAGCACCGCCCCACATAAACCAATTAACGGTCGTGCCATCCGCCGCCGCCACCACTTCGTCCCAGGTGGCATAGGTGGGAACCGTTGCCGCCGTGCCGGCTGTCTCTGGCGCGACGGCAGCGGGCGCCGGTTGTGAGCCAGTCGGTTGGGCCGCTTGTGGCGCAACACAACTTAGTAAAAAGAGACAAGTAGAGAGAAGAAGCACAAGAAGCTGACGACTGCGCTGTTGTTTTTGCATAGATAACCCTCGCTGGCTGATGGCTGCTACGGCAACCAAACGGTGATGGAAAAATAGGTAATGACAGGCAGTATCGTGCTGCCGTTCGGGCGATGTATTGCAGAGGATTGTATGGGACTGGCGCAAAAGTGCGCGTGATCGTGCTTACATCAAACCGCTGTAATTCTTGATTTTGGTTGGACGAATTATGACAGCTTTGCTTGGTCAAGCTGGTTACTTTGAAGTCTATCACAAGATCGCTATGAATGGTTAATCGGCAGCGCTGGCAAGCGAGCATCGCCCCGGCCCCCGCTGGTGATGGTCGATCAACCCTTCAAGGCAAAGCCTTGCACACCCTCCACAAAGTAACGCTGCAAACGCAGGAAAAGGATGATCAGGGGTAGTGTCGCCACAACGGCTAGGGCAAAGGAAAAGGGATAGTCCTGAAAGACTGCGCCCGGCGGGTAGCCTTTGACTTGCGCGCCGACAAAGAGCATCCGCTGAATGCCCAGCGACAGGGTCCAGATTTCCGGGTTGCCGGAGCTGACAATCAGCGGCCACTGGTAATCGTTCCAAATGGCGACAAATTGAAAGATCACCAACACGATCAAGACCGGTTTGAGCATGGGTAGGTAGACGTTCCAGAGTACCTGAAGGGTGTTGGCGCCGTCAACGCGCGCCGCCTCTTCAAAGTCAATGGGAATGGTGTAGTAGGTCTGGCGCAGCATAAAAATGTAGAAGACATTGACCAACCCTGGAATCAACAGCGCCGGCCACGAATTGACAAAACCGATGCCCCCCTGTCCGCTCCAATCGTTGCCGCCGGCGCCGGGGAAACGCGCCATCATCACATAGGTGGGGATCAAAAAGACAATGCCCGGCACCATGAGCGAACTCAATAAATAGGTGAAGGCCAGATCGCGGCCGGCAAAGCGCAGACGGGTGAAGGCATAGCCGGCCAGCACCGCCACCGCGCCAGGGATTAAAATATACCAACCGGTGCGCACAAGGGTGTTGAAGATCCACTGCCATAATTGCACCCGCGTCCCAAAGGCCGGCGAGAACATGACGGTGTAGTTTTCCAGATAAAGTTTAGTCGGGATAGGAAACCAGGGGTTGGCATAAAAATCTTCCAGATCGGTAAAGGAGCCGACCAGGGCGTAGATCATGGGAAAGGCCATGAGCAGGCTGCCGCCAATTAACACGCCATAGAGCAGCACTCGGCCAAAGGTTACGCGGTTACGCATATTCTGCTGCCTATCCTTCCACTTGACCACGGCTCATGAGACGCATGTTGGTGATGCTAAAGACCAGCAAAACGACTGCCGTCACAATGGAACCGGCGGCGGCCAACCCCAAGCGGGTGTTGACAAAAGCGTCGTAGTAGATCTGCAATAACATCACATTCGTCGTGTTCGCCGGCCCACCGGCGGAGATGAGCAGCACCGATTCAAAGACTTGAAAACTGCCGATCATACCGGTGACCATGACGAAAATTACCATTGGGCGCAACAACGGCAAGGTGATATAGCGTAACATGTTCCAGCGCGTTGCGCCATCGACCATGGCCGCTTCATAAACTTCGCGGTGAATACCTTGCAGTGCAGCCAGGAAGAGTACCACCGGCCCGCCCAACCCGCGCCAGATGGAGTAGATAATAATAAAGAAGCGCATCCAGAAGGTGCTAATCGTCCAGATGACAATGGGAAAGCCTAGCGCTTTTAAGATGGCGTTAAAGATACCATCAAAGGGCGAAATAAAGGCAAAGAAGACCTGCGCCGTAATGGCCGCCGAAGTCAGGGTCGGGATATAAAAGAGCGCGCGGTAGAGACCGCGCCCGACGACCTTTTCATTAAGCAAGACCGCAATCACAAAGGCCATACTCGTCTGCACCACCAAAATCACGACCGCAAAAAAGGTGGTGTTAAAGAGAATCAAGGGATAGGGGTCACGCAGATAGATGCGGTAATTCGTCAACCCAACCCATTGCGGGCTTTGGTAAACGCCACTCCAACTGGTGAAGCTTACATAGAGGTTGGCGACAACGGGAAAGATAAAAAAGGCTGAGTAATAGAGCAAAATGGGGGTTAGAATCAGCCACCCTTCCAATGCATGTCGATTGCGGTAGCGCCAGTTCGTCCAGCGGGTGCCGGTTGACGCTGCCGACGCCACCACCAATGCCGGTTTTGCCGATGCACTCATCTTTGTTTCCTTCATCTGGGCAAGGAGTAGGAAGTAGGAAGTAACGAGGACGGGACGCATCTATTCTCCCTACCCTCTACTGCCTACTGCCTACTTCCCAACCATCATCCTGCTTGCATTGCCGTTTCCGCCTTCACCTGTGCTTCGCCCATGAGGTCCAGCACTGGTTTGTCGGTGGTGAGCAGTTCGGTGATCATTTCATTGTAGGCGCCCCACAGCTTTTGCGGATCTTTGCGCCATTGGGGCAAAACACCCAAATCGGCAGTCAGCAACAGATCGATAAACATGGCGTTTGCTTCATCGGAGTCGGCCTTTAACCGTTCGAGTGCGCCCCGTTTCGAGGGCAGGCGCCCCATGGTCGGCCAGACGAGATCCTGCACACTATCTTCGGCAAAGCCACGGCAGAAATGCAGCGCCTCTTCCGGGTGTTTGGAGCCGGAGAGAACCGAGACGATCACATTGCCGACGACGCCGGTGGCCGGGATCCCATCTTCGTCGGGAATCGGAATGGCCGAATACTTGGCGTTATCCAGCCCTGAATCTTTGGCCCAGTTGATGTGCCATGAACCGCAAACTTGCATGGCCGAGACGCCCTGGAAGAGTTGGCTATAGACCTGACCTTCATCGGGGTTGAAGCTTAACCCTGGCGGCGCAAACTTGTGGATCTCGCGCAGGAAGGTCAGCACCTTTTCGCTCTTGGGGTTGTCAAACCAGGGATTGATGCCATCTTCTTTCGCCATATCGGCGCCGGCGGTCTTGCTATAGACGGCAAAGCGCAAGATGCCACCGATCAAGAAGCCAACGGGGCCTTGCAAGGTATAGCCATAATACTCGCCATTGCCGGCCTTGGTGATCAACTCCGCTTGTTCCAGTAATTCATTCCACGTCTTGGGCGGTGCATCGGGATCGAGGCCGGCTTTTTCCAGCACATTCGGGTTGCGTTCAAAGGCGAAACAACCAGTGAGTTGGGAAATGCCATAGGTCTTGCCGCCCAACACTGCCGCCGCATGGGTGCCTGGCACCAACTCGTCTTTCACATCGGCAATGGTGTCGTCCATGGGCAAGAAGGCGTTGATCTCGGCATAGGGCTGAATGTAGTTTTCGCCCACAATAATATCGGGCGCCGTGCCACCTAACAAGGCCGTGACCAGATTCTGGCGCAACACTTCATCCCACCCCATTTCCATGTGGGTGAAGGTGGCGTCGGGGTACTTGGCATTCAAATGGGCCAGCACCGCCTCACGGTAAGGTTTGAACGCTTCGTTGGCTGGGTCCATGCCGTGGACGGTCCAACCAACCAATTCAACCGGTGCAGCAGCGGGCGCGCCGGCAGCAGCGCCACCACCGGCCGGCGCCGTCGGCACAGCGCAGGCGGTCAGCGCCGCGCCGGTCACAACGAGGCCCGATGTCTTCAAAAAATCGCGACGCGACAACTTGCTTGACAACATAAGCGGTATCCTCCTGATATAGTTTGTACATCTATGCGTGCCGCCCTGTTTCCATACGAAGCAGGGTCGTCTGGGGAGCAGTTAACTTGTCTACAAGATGGGTTGATTTGCTGTTGTCATTAATAACACACTTGTCTTTGTTGTGTCAAGTCGCCTAAAAATGGCCTGGGGGCAAAAGAAGTTGGCTCAACCGGATCTCATGGGGGCCGAACCACATGCGTTAGCAAGTGGCCCCGTGCTGACCGGGCGCCCACCGGGCGCGGTACGGTGTCAACCCCCTGACTTTCCCTTGAGCCAAGAAGTTCAATCGAAAAACCAGGAAGAGTCGCTTGTCACCCTGAAAGGGTCTTTCGGGTATTGTTGCCTGGAACCCTTTCAGGGTGACAAGTGGGGCGCTAGGGTTCTTTAGGAACCGCAGCTTGATGGACACTAGGGAACAACCTACGCTGGCGCCTTGAAAAACCGGGGTGGTTCCATTCACCAGTCGGCGTGGAGAATGTGCAGGGCAAGGTAAAGATATTCCAAATGGTGATCGCCGGTAGTTGCTAACGCTGTGAGACAAGCCGCTAAAATTTGTTGGCTAGTTGGGGGCAGATGATCGGTTGATAGGGTGCGCAACACCTCGATCAATTGCGTAATGCCCTCACGCCCTTCGTGACGCGCGAAATGGTTAATACACTCTGTAAGGTGTGCCATTTCGCCATTGGCCTTACCATTGCGCTCCAGCTTACGTTTGAACTGGGTTAGCTCCTGCGCAACGGTGGTGCCGAAATCTTTGCGACCGCCACGCACCAGTTGGATGAAGGAGTGTTCATGCCCCACCAGGCGTGCAAGCACCAACGCTAATTCCAACCGCGCCTTGTCATTGGTCGTCTGTTCCAGTAGGTTCAAGATCAGACCTGCTGCATCGCTATCTTGCATGTTGCCCAGTGCTGAGGCATAGGCCATTTGCAACCCTTTATCGTTTTCCACCGCCAGTCGTTCGCGAATCAACGGGGCTAGTTCACGCGCCCGCAAGGAGCCAAGGGCGCGCGCGCTGTGCGCTTGGATGGAATGGTAGGGTGAGTCAAGCGCTGCCCGTAGCGCTGGAATGGCTTCCACATCCCCCATGCGTCCCAACGCCCACGCCGCCATGGCCGAGAGCGCCAGTTCGGTGCCATTGAGCGTTTCAATGAGCGCATCACGCAGCCGCGGATCAGGGGGCATCCGCGCAATCGAGATGATCGCCTCAAAACGCACCTGAAAACGGGGTTCATGGAGCGCATCGAGCAGTTCATCAACGGTTAACAAGCTTTTGGCTTCGCCCAGCCGTTCCGTCACCAAGACCGCCGCATGTTCATCCCGGCTGTATTGATAGCGAATGAGCGACCCCATCGCCAGAAAGGGATTGCCGCGTAAAAAGATGCCGACGAATTGTCCAATACCAAAACGATTGTCCGCCCGCATCCGGCGCACCAACGGCAAGCTGACGACAATTAACAGAATGCCGGAGAAAAAGAGCGGCGAATAGGCGTCCAGCGTGAAGAACCAAAGCTGACCGGAAAGCCCGGCGGTCCAGTCGAGAATCCAGCCCCCGGTCAGTTGACTGATGCCGCCCAACACACCAATCCAGGCAAAGTAGAGCGCCATGTAGTCGGCCTTCTTCGCTGGCGGCACGACGCTAACATAGAGGATGCGCGTCGAGCCAATGCCCCAGCCCATATCGGCAATGCCTTGCAACAAGCTAATGCCAATGGCGACATAGAGACTCACCGCCGAACCGCGCGGGATCAGCAGCAGCGCCAACGGAATTAATGCCCGCAGCCAGAGACCGAAATACATGACCGGCTTGCTGCCATAGCGATCCGCCACCCAGCCCCAGAGGTAACTTGTGACCAGCGTGCCAAAGAGCGTGCCGACTTGAAGCAGCACCACGTTGCCGGCGCTCAGGCCAACCTGTTCCGTCATGTAGAGTGGGATAAAGGAGGCAACGGGCGTTGTCGCCAGGATGATAATGCCAACACAAATAAGATAAAGCCGAAAGTTGCGATCCTGTACGGCTTCGCGCAGATCCCGTTTGGGACGGGCTTCCCCAGCGACCAATGGTTTGGGCGCACCGCCAGGAATAAAGGCGCTACACCAGACCGAGACAAAGCCGGTGACGACGCCCGCCGCAATCAGAAACATAAAGCTGCTCAGGTCATGGCTGCGCCCCAATACATAACTGGCAACGCCAACCGCGCCAAAGCCGGCCAGCGAGGTGAAGAAGTTATTGGTCGCCGTATATTTGCCCTGAATCGAGTTGGGGACATACTCCTGGGCCCACGGAATGCGCGCCGTCTCCGCCACGGAACGCGAGAAGGCAAAACAGGCCACAATGATCGAGACAAAGATCAACGTCCCCTGGCCGCCAAAATGGCTCTGCACCCACGGCGTCAGCAGTAGCAAGATAGTAAAGATTTTGCGTAGACCAAAGAAGGTGAGAAAAGTATTTTTATAACCAAAGCGCGCCGTCCACGGCGCAATAAAAGGGGCAATCAACCCCAAAAAGGGCATGAGCGAAAAGAGAAAGCCCATCTGCCCCTTGCTTAAGCCTAGTTCACTGAGAAAGAGGGGAAAGACCGAGCCAAAGAAGGTGAACTGCACAAAAAAGGTGTTCGAGGCAAAGGTGGCAATGCTCCAGGGAATGCCGCGTAATTTTTCAATCGTGGTTGGTTCTGCGCTCATCCGTAGTCCGTAGTCCAGAGTCCGCAGTCCGTAGTCCGTAGTCCGTAGTCCAGAGTCGGACTAGCTGACTCTGGACTACGGACTACGGACTGCGGACTTTCATGAATTATCTTAGTTGTTTAGTAAAGAAAAGCGCCAGACTGTCATCGAGACAGGGGCTTTCCCCATACTGCACCTGATGGGCATCGTACCAAAGGCCGCTACCCGTAGGGATGTAGCCGCGCAGCACATACATCCGTTGCGCGGCGCCATAGTCGGGGTATAAGCCAACGCCGATGCCGGCAATGGCCGAGCGTTCGCCAATGCGCCGTTCAGCTTCATCCATCAGCCGCGTGCCGATCTTCTGTCGCCGGTAGTGGGGGAGGACATTAAAATCAACCACCTCAGGAATCCCTTCGGCGCGAAAAGGCGGATGGTGCGATGCCCAAACAATGGTGACATAGCCGGCAAAGCGGCTGTCCACCGTCGCCACTAAGACGACGCGATCGCCGGCTTCCTGTTCGAGCAGGTATTGGCGATACTGTGCTGTGGGTTTATTCCAGCCGATGGCGGTAAAGGCGTTGGCGATCTCCTCAATATCAGCGGCCCGCAATAGGCGAATATCAAGTTGTCCTGCACTTTCGTATGTTTTCATAGTTTGGGAGTTTACCACGGGTTAGGCCGCCCCCCAAACCTTACTGTACGCAACACAACAGCGGATTTAGGCAGCAACGGATTTTCAGCGCGGCATCACATGACGTCACTGACTGTTTCATCCATTTTCGGTAAACACGCAGGCAATCCGCTGCTGCCTAAATCTGCTGTTGTGCCTGGCGCGCCTACTTGCGCATTTATGCTGATTTTCGTATGATTAAGCCTTGCCACCATCCAGGCAGCCTGCTTGTTATCATGATAAGGGTTATCACCATGTTCACCTATACCAAACAGATCCCTCTGATCGCCACCCCGGATGTCCTGGTCTGTGGCGGTGGTCTGGCAGGCATCGGCGCTGCTGTCGCCGCCGCCCGCAACGGCGCCCGTACCATGCTGGTCGAGCGCAATGGTTTTGCCGGCGGTTTTTTCACCGCTATTATCGGCTCCGCTTTTGATGGTTTTGTCGATGAACGCACCGGCATACCAGTGGTCGGCGGGCTAGTCTTTGAGATGCTGGAACGCATGGGGGTCATCCAGCCGGGACAGGGGCCGCATCTGCGCTACAATGTCAACGGCGACCTCTCCTTTGTCGAGATGCACCCCGAACGGGTCATCCCCCGCTGTGACCCCGAACGCTTTAAGCGCGCCGCCGATGCCATTTTGCTTGAAGCGGGCGTGGAGGTGTTGTATCACAGCCAAGTGGCCGATGTGGTGACAACCGGCGGTCATATTGACGCAGTGATTATCAGTAACAAGGCCGGTCTTGTCGCTATCAACCCCAAAATTGTCATTGACGGCACCGGCGACGGCGATGTGGCGGCCTGGGCTGGGGCGCCCTATGAAAAGGCCGAGCCGCTGCAACCGATGAGTCTGCACTTTCGTATTGCCTATCTGGAACCCAGTTTTGATCTGCGCCGCCGCTGTGCCGCCGTGTTGATGGCCGCCCACCAACGGGGTGACTTGGGCCTTTATGCCGGCCCCTATCCGGCCACCTTTTCCGGGCGCGATGTCTACTTCAACGCCACCCGCACCCCCGGTGACAGCACGGACCCCGCCGACTGGACCCGCGCCGAAATTCAAGGCCGGCGCGACGCCTGGACGATGTTTGAACTCTGGCAAAAGGAGCTACCCGAATTTGCTGACGCCTACTTTATGACCAGCGGCCCTACCGCCGGTGCGCGCGAATCGCGCCGGATCGTTGGCGATTATGTGTTAACCGGCGAAGATGTCCGCCAGGGTCGTCGCTATGATGATGTGATCGTCCTCGGCGCCTGGCGCCTCGACCGCCACCCACCCGACAAACCCGGCTATCATGACACCCCCTGGACGCCGCCCTATGACATTCCCTACCGCACGCTGCTGCCGCAAAAGGTGGAAAATCTGCTGGTCGCCGGTCGCTGTCATTCGGCTACTTCTGAGGCGCTGGCCTCTAGTCGCGTCACCGCCACGGCGATGGGCATGGGGCAGGCAGCGGGGATCGCGGCGGCGCTGGCTGTGGGCAAGGGCGTAGCGCCCCGTCAACTCAAGATTCAACAACTACAAGACCAGATCATCAGCGCTGGCGGCATCCTCTACGCGCCCGAATCGGATGTCCAAGTCGGCAATCCGGCCTGGTAAAACCGTTATGCCCAATGTATCTGTCCCGTAGGGACACTTGAGTTTAGGTGCAGAGTTCAAATCTTGCCCTCTCTAAACGCAAGCGTCCCTACGGAACGGATTATCCATGAAAACTTGTATGACAAGGAGAAATCAGCAATGCAATACACCAACCTTGGCCGTACCGGCCTCAAAGTCAGTCGGCTTTGTCTGGGCACCATGAACTTTGGCCCACAGACCAGCGAAGCGGAAAGTCACGCCATCATGGATCGCGCCCTGGCGACCGGCGTCAACTTTTTTGATACGGCCAACCGCTATGGCCGGGAGATTAGCCTGGGCTTTACCGAAGAGATCATCGGGCGCTGGTTGGCGCAGGGCGGGAATCGGCGGGAGCAGATCGTTTTGGCGACCAAAGTCTATGGCCCGATGGGCGATGGCGTCAATGATCGCGGGTTGTCGGCCTATCATATCCGCAAGGCTTGTGAGGATAGCCTGCGCCGCTTACAGACCGACCATATCGACCTCTATCAGATGCACCATGTCGAGCGACGCACGCCCTGGGAAGAGATCTGGCAGGCGATGGAGCAACTCGTGCGCGAGGGTAAGGTATTGTATGTTGGTAGCAGTAACTTTGCCGGGTTGCATATTGCCCTAGCCCAGTTTGCCGCCCAGAAGCGCAATTTCCTTGGCTTGGTTTCGGAACAGAGCTTGTATAACCTCAACGCCCGCATGATTGAGTTAGAAGTGATTCCGGCCTGTCGCGAATTTGGCTTGGGCTTGATCCCGTGGAGTCCATTGGGCGGTGGGTTGTTGGGCGGTGTGCTGCAAAAAGCCAGCGAAGGTCGTCGCGCCAATGAGCGCACCCAACAGCGCATTGAACAACTGCGCCCCAAACTGGAAGCCTACGAGGGTCTCTGCGCCCAACTGGGCGAAGCGCCGGCGAATGTTGCCCTGGCCTGGCTGCTGCATAATCCGGTTGTCACCGCGCCCATTATCGGACCGCGCACGCAACAGCAATTTGACGAGAGCTTGCGCGCGGTGGAGATTGGCTTATCAGCAGATGTGCTGCAACAACTGAACACGATCTGGCCTGGCCCTGGTGGTGAAGCGCCGGAAGCCTATGCCTGGTGATGCTCGTTCTGTTGTTGGCGGATTGGTTCACTCAGATAGATCACCCCCTGAAGCACTTGGCCGATGGCCTCTTTGAGTTCGAGTGGATTGCCTTTGGCGATATACCCACGCGCACCAGCCGCTAAGGCCCGCTGTACGTAGCCGCTCTCTTGGTGAGCGGAAAGCATGACACAGGGCAAGGCCGGCTGTTGTCTATGCAACTGCTCGACCAGATCAATACCGTCCATATCGGGCAGGGAGACATCAACGAGGACGAGATCCACCCATTGAATTGGGATCTGGTATAAGGCTTCCTGTCCTGTGGTTGCGACGCCAGCAACATGCAACTTGAGCAGCCGTTTGAGAACTTCGCTCAAGATGCGTTGAACCAGGGTATGGTCTTCAACAATGTAAATACTGGTTGTCATTAGTTCCTCACCTTACTTAGGATTAGCACGCAACAACTTGTACAAAGGGAGATACAGAGATTGAGGAGTTGAATCGCTGTACCTCTCAATCTCCACTGTAGAAGTAATTAACTTGTTGATCCGTAAAGGCGCCCACTCTATACGTCTTCGTCTACGGTGGCCGTGGTGAGAGCTATGTGGGTGTGAGTGAACACGGGGCCAAGCAGTGAACGCCAGCCATTGCCGGGTAGAATGACAATTTATTAATCTACTGGAAATCAAGATTACTTAAAGTAATCACCCATTTGCCGGCTTAGGCAATATGACTTTGTATAGAAAGAGGATATAGTAGCGTTGTTAGCGGGGCCTTCTGCGCGCATCCGTTGATGCAACATACCTTGGCTGAATTTCGCCAGCAGACACTTAATCGCCAGGTGAGCGGTGCGGCTACTGCGCAAGAAGCGCTTGCGCAACTGCCGACAACGCAGACAGACCTTATGCTGATTGCTCTCGCCTTGCCTGATCAGCGCAGCCTGGATCTTCTGCACAGCTTACAGGCACCTTGCCGGATTTGCCCTGCCTCATCTTTTCCAGCGATCAGGGCGCGATCTGGCTCCGCCAGGCGCTAGCGGTTGGCGCGCGGTTATCTATGACTTGCTCGCCCTGGCGATGCCGATGACTGCTGCTGGTCAGGGATGCTTATCGATACATCAATGAAAGTTACATAAACGAGGAACCCATTGGGGCCTCATTTGTGCGGGATTAAAACAATTTGTCTATTAGGCATGGACAGCGCGCAAGGCTGCACTCAAATAGATCTCGCCTTTGAGGACGCGCCGGATAGCATCGATCAGTTCCAGCGGGTTGCCCTTGGCGACATATCCCCGCGCACCAACCGCTAGCGCCCGTTCGACATAACTCTGTTCCTGATGACCGGAGAGCATCAGACAACGCAAGGTCGGCTCTTTGGTATGTAAGGTACTCACTAGATTGATGCCATCCATATCTGGCAAGGAGACGTCAACGATCACCAAATCGACCATCAGCGTGGGCAGGTGATCAAGCGCATCTTTCGCCGTCGCGGCCATGCCGCAGACGTGCAGATCCGCCATGCGATTGATGAATTCACAAGTCATACGTTGCATGAGCGGATGATCTTCGATTAAGTAGATGTTGGCTTGCATATCTACTACTTTCTCTACAAACTACACAGTACAGCAGTAAAGGCGATACGGAAATATCCCCCTTTGTCCCTACGCCGGCTTTTGCGCAACGGTACCCACCGGCGCATAGACTGTGATCGCCGTCCCCTGTCCCGGCGCTGATTGAATCGTCATGCGACCGCCAAAGAGCTTCAGCCGTTCATTGATGCTAAAGAGGCCAAAGCCCTTTTCCCCTTTGGCGGCAACGGCCACAGGGTCAAAGCCGCGTCCCGTATCACTGACTTTGATCACACAAGCGCCCCCTTCCTGCTGCAACACAACCGTGGCCGTGTTGACGCCCGCATGTTTCACGACGTTGAAGAGCAATTCACGCACAATCTGAAACAGCAACACCCGCATCCCTTGATTCGGAATTTCACAGGGCTCGACAACCTCTAAGGTCGCCTGTAGATCATTCACCGTTGCCATTTGGGGGATGAGCCAGCGCAGGGCATCGGCTAATCCTTCGCCTTTTAACAACGGCGGGCTGAGATCCACGGTCAGGCGGCGGGTGGTTTGAATGGCGTCGCTCATCCAGTTGTACACCTCTTGCGCATAGCCCATCAAGCTGTCGCTATTGCCGGATTTCAAGTCGTTCATCATCGCCATCATGCGCATTTGCATGCCATAGAGCAGTTGTTGCAGATCATCATGGAGGATCTGCGAGACGCGGCGACGCTCTTCCTGCTCGGCCATCGTTAGCTCGGAGGCCAAGACGCGCACCTGCACCGTGCGCGTATCGACCTGTTGCTCCAGGGTGGCATTGAGGTGTTGCAGCGCCATTTCGGCCTGCTTGCGCTCGGTGATGTCATACGAGACGACCAGTACCCCATAGACTTCGCCGTCGGCCCCACGCAACGGCGTGCCGCGCGAGATGTAGGCGCGACCGTGGCTCTCATGTTCGTGTAGGAAAGGCGTGCCGGCCAGCGCCTGGCGATACTTCGGCTCATAGGCCATCACAACATCGGGGGAGAGCGCGTCGAAAAGGCTTTTGCCAACGAGATCGCCCGAGACAAAACCGGCGGTAGATAAGGCTTCCCCTTCGGCCAGCAGATAGCACAAATTGCGATCCACGATAAAGACGGCCCCACCTGGCAGATTCTCAATCATCACACGCAGGCGCCCTTCCGATTCGCGTAGGTGCTCTTCGGCGTAGGCGCGTTGGAGGCGGATGTAAATACGCGCCGCCAGCTCCCGAATTAACTCGATCTCGTCCGCCCGCCAAACAGAAACTTCGGCACGACAAGCACTAAGGAGAAACTTCCAGCGCCCGTTCTCCAGATAGGGGGCATCAACCACCGATCGAATGTGCAGCGCGTCCATGATGGCCGGCGGTGCATTGATCCTGGGATCATGATGTACATCGTTGATCACGGCAAGCTCGCCGGCTATATACTGCTGCCGGGCCAGCGGCGTGAGGAAGGTCGAGATCGCATGTTCGCCCAACACACTGGGCGCATCGGCGGCGTGTCGCCAGTCATAGATGGTGGTGATGCGGTCGGCTTCTTCCTCCACCACGGAAAAGTCACAGCGCGACAGGCCGAAATGGTGGGCAAGCTTTTCACCGATATAGTTGATGACGGCGTCGGCGCTTGTCAACGCTGCAAATTCGGTACTGACTTCGGCCAGGAAAGCCAAGTTCAGCTCGTTGCGTTTGCGCTCGGTGATGTCGTCGAAGACTACCGCCACATACTTGTCGCTGCCGGACAGCATCGTCATATAAACATCGAACCAGCGGTCAACGTCCTGCGCGTAATTTACCGTCCGCAATGGCTCGCCGGTTTTCGCCACCTGCGCGAACGCATCCTTCCAGTGTTGTTCTAGATGGGGCAAAACTTCTTTAATTGACTTGCCGACCACGCCCGTTAATCCGCCCTGACGTTCGTAAGCCTGATTGACTTCGCGAAAGATAATGTCCTCAATTTCGCCGTTGCTGTCATACACCAACTCCTCAATGGCAAAGCCTTCGTCAATCGAATCGAACAAGGTGCGGTATTTTTCTTCCGATTCGCGCAAAGCTTCTTCCGCCCGCCTGCGGTCGGTGACGTCGCGGAACAGCA
Organism: Caldilineaceae bacterium; assembly: GCA_026645575.1. The sequence continues at coordinate 9,818 of JAPKMW010000071.1, read as the reverse complement.
GGCCGAAGCAATTCTCCGAATGCTTGTAGGCGAAGGTCTCGAACCACTTGCCGAACCTGACGGCGTAGGTCTCGTACCTGAAAGGCTCGCCGGTCTGTACCACCCGCCCATAGGTCTCGATCCATCCTGGCTCGATGTGCGGATTGACCTCGCGGGCAGTGCGCCCGGTTGTCTGGCTGACCGGAACCCCGGTCTGTTCCCAAGCCTGATTGACCTCCAGATAGCGCCAGTCCACCGGATTACTGTACTCGTCCCAGATCATCTCGGCCAGCGCAAAGCCTTCGCTCATGTTCGTGAAGAGCAACCGGTAGCGCTCCGCGCTTTGGCGCAACGCTTCTTCGGCTTTTGCTCTTTCCACCGCCGTCCAAGTGCGTTCGGTGGCTTCTTCGATTAGGGCGATCTCGCCCCACGTCCAGCGCCGCGGGCTTGCCGAAACCGCGACGATCGACCAGAGCGGGTTGTTTTCGCCCTTGCGCAGAGAGGCCGCAACGAGCGCACGCAATCCGAGGGCGGCAATGTTCCGCCTGTCGGTGTCAGACAGTCCTTCCGTCTCCGCGACATCCTCGATCACGAGTGTTCGGTCGAACGCAACCCGAAGGGCCCCAGGAAAATCGGACAGGCGAACGCCGGCGGGCAGTGGCGGCACTCGCTCGTTCCCCACCTGATGGGTGAAGTCAGCGCGATCCTCCGCCAGCCGGTAGACGCCGATGTAACAGCGGTCAAGCCCCATCTGCGCGGATAGCATCTGGAGCGCACGGTTTGCCACGGCATCCGCGTTCGGTTCCGCCCGCAAAGTGTCGGAGAAGTTTAGGAGAAATTCCTGCTGCTGCTCGCGCACTTTGCGTTCAGTGATGTCTTTGAAGATCACCGCCAGTCGGCTATCTGCCTGGTCGGCGACGGGAAAGGCGTAGAGTTCAAGGACACGCCCGGCGGAAACAAGCTCACGCTCGAACCTGATCGCCGCGCCCGTTTGGAGAACGCGGTCGTAAATCGCAAACCACTCTTCCGGCTCGTCCGGCACTACCTGGCGAATGGTTTTCCCGATCACATCCTCAACGCCGGATTGCACGGCGAAGGCCGGATTTGCTTCCACATAACGAAAATCCAGCGGCTCGCCTGCCACCCGCTCGATGATGCAAAAGCCTTCGTCAATCGACTCAAAGAGCGTGCGGTATTTTTCTTCCGACGCGCGCAAGGCTTCTTCGGCGCGTTTGCGTTCGGTGATGTCTGTGATCGCCAGCAGAATCAGTTGGACATGATCCAGTCGGCGACCATTGACCAGCATGGTGCGTTGCCCGATTTGTTCAAAGGTGTGTTCCACTTCGTAGCCGAGGAAGACCTTGTTTTCCGGCAGGATCTCTTCCAATAGCGTGCGCAGGGCCGGAATATTCCACTGGCCGTTGCCCAATTCATAGATGAGCCGGCCCTCGGTTGCTGCGTGCTGAACCTGGAAAATCTCATAGAACGCGTCGTTTGCCATCTGCACGCGCAGATCCGGATCAAGCACCAGCAGGGCGTCGGGAATGGTATGGACAATCGACTCGGCATACTCCTTGGCGTTGCGTAGCGCCAGTTCGTTGGCTTTGTTGGCGGTGATGTCGATAAAGGTGATCACCACACCATCGATTTTATCCTCCTGGGTGCGGTAGGGGCGGCTGCACACCAGGAACCAGCGCTCATCCTGGCTTTGCACCTCCCGCTCCACTGGTGTCAAGTGCGCCAGCACCCGTTGGGCATCCCCCTCTAGTTGCTCGTAGCGCAACGTGGTGCGGAGATGGGTAATGGGGCGCCCCCGGTCTGTCGGCATGAGGTTAAAGAGATCGGCGGCGCGCGGCGTATAGCGCTTGACCCGCAACTCGCGATCCAGAAAGAGGGTAGCAATATCGGTGGCGATAAAGAGATTCTGCACATCGTTGTGGGCGTGCGTCACCTCGTCGATCTTGTTTTTGAGTTCCTGGTTGATCGTTTGCAGCTCTTCATTGACCGACTGTAGCTCTTCCTTGCTCGTCTCCAACTCTTCCAGCGTGGACTTGTACTCTTCGTTGGTTGACTGCAACTCCTCGTTGGCTGCGCGCAGTTCTTCGACCGTGGTCTCATACTCCTCACGCATACTTTGTAGCCGGCTTTGCACATTGCGCAACTCGGCTTCCAAATGGCGCCGTTCTGACTGGCTGAGATTGCCCTCGACCAACGTATCAGCCAGTGGCGTCTCATCTTCCAGGAAGATCACCAAGGCCCGCATCTGCCCATCGACCAGTTGATGGGGGCGCACCATGAGGTAGACCGGGTGGGCGGCGCCGTTAAAGCGCACGGGGATCGGCCGTGTGGCGACGGCACGATTCTCCTCAAAGGCGTGCAAGAGTGCCGCCCGCAACTCGCTTTGCAGTTCCGGGCGCACCAGTTTCAGCACCTCAACGGTCGGCGCCCCGCCAGGGGGGAGCAAATAGCGGCCGGCGGTTTCGGAGAGATGCAGCACATTGTAGTCGCGATCGACCAAGACGCTGGGCGGGGCGACCGTCTCCAGCAAGAGGTGGTGTTCTTCACTCGGCCGGACCGGGGCGGGGCGCGGCGACTCTGCTCCCGGTGCAGGTACATGCACTGGCTGGGGCAGCAAGGGCAGCGAGGGCAAAATAGGTGCGGCCTTGTGCTGGGGGCGCCGTTGGTAGAGCCGCCGCCGCTTATCCAGGGTTTCAAAGAGATCGGTAATGCCCTCGGCAGATTCGGCGTTGCCCAAGAAGAGGTAGCCTTCCGGGCGCAGGGCGTAGTAGAAGGTTTCAAAGACCTTCTCCTGTAGATCGCGCTGAATGTAGATGAGCAGATTGCGACAGAGGATCAGATCCAGGCGCGAGAAGGGGGGCGCTTGCAGCAAGTTGTGCTGGGTAAAGAGAATCGCCTCGCTCAACTCTGGCCGCGCCCGGTAATGGCTGTTTTCTTTGCTAAAGAAGCGGGCCAGCCGGGGCGCAGGAATACTGTCGGCAATGGCGGCGGGGTAACAGCCTTCGCGCGCAAAGTCAAGCGCCGTCTTGCCCAGATCCGAGGCAAAGATCTGGATGGCGGGCGGGGCGACGAGTTCATCGGCATATTCGAGCAACAACATGGCGATGGAATAAGCTTCCTCGCCAGTGGCGCAACCGACGCTCCAGACGCGGACGCGGTCGTCGCGGCCCTTGCCGGCAAAGAGTTGGGGAATAATCGTACTCTCCAACGCCGCCCATGCTTCGGGGTCACGAAAAAATTCGGTGACATTGATCAGCAGATCGCGAAAGAGCGCCTCGGCCTCATGGGTATTCTGCCGGAGCCGCTGTAAGTAGGCGGTGAGGGTGGAGGTCTGGGTGAGCTGCATACGGCGGCTAATCCGGCGCAGGATCGTAGCCGGTTTATAGCCGCTGAAATCGTGGCCGGTGCGCAGGCGCAGTTGGGCCAGAAGCTGGGTCAGGGTGTTTTGCGCAGCGGTGGAGAGCTGTTCACCATCGACGGGGAGTTGGAAGCTGAGGTGCGTCTGCTTGGCCGCCACCAGTTGTGTTGCCAACTGGGCCGCCGGCGCTACGATATCCACTAACCCGGTGGCGATGGCGCTGCGCGGCATCCCGTCATATTCCGCCTCTTCCGGCGCCTGGACGAGAATGAGGCCGCCTTTCTCCTTGATCGCCTGGATGCCGACGGCGCCGTCGCTGCCGGAGCCGGAAAGAATGACCGCGCCGCCGTCGCCATGACTTTCGGTCAGGGAGCGGAAAAAGGCGTCGATCTGCGGCTGGCGCTGGCGCGTCTGGTCAAGATCGGTCAACTCAAGAAAGTTATCGGTCACCACCAGATGTTTGCCCGGTGGAATGACATAGACCTGGTTCGGTTTCATCTCAGTGCGCGCTGTCACCTGCATCACCGGCATGGTGGTGTAAGGTTGTAACAGTGCCGCCAACATGCTCTCATGTTCAGGCGAAAGATGAACGACTACCACAAAGGTCAAGCCGCTCCGTTCCGGCAAGGCGGCAAAAAAGGCGCGCAGTGCTGCCAAACCGCCGGCGGAGGCGCCAATGCCGATGACCGACAGGCGCGACGGGGGCGGTCCGTTGGCTGGCTGCTGCTCTGATTGTTCAGCAGCGGTTGCGTTTGTATGGTTGATCGACATAACGTTTGCAACTTCTAACAGTAGAATTTACGCAAGACGGATGCGCTGCTAGAGACCTTTAGGATCTGCGAGACCCAAAGGTCTAAGCCGGTGCGTCAATCCTAAACAGGTAGGCGTTACGCAGTTTTCATTCCGACCGGAGGGTGCCCAGGGGGAGCGAAATGACAGGCCAACTGCGTACTTCCTAACAGGATAATTTATCTAGATTCGACAAAGCTAGAACAAGCCACTTATAGCACATCTGAACACAATCCCCAAAGTGAGCAATCGCTATAGCCGTGATGGCCTTACCCTACTCGAAGGTTATGCAACGATTACACGGCCGTGCCGTTGCCAGACTCACTTATCTTGGGCGCTTCCAGCATATTATATTCTAGCTTTTCCTTTAGAGAGAAACCTTACAATAGCCAGTGATTGCTTTTTTCTCCTGTACACGATTGCCTATGCCCAATTTGTAACTCTTTTTTGTATCCAGGAAAGGTTGCTTGAGATCAAAAATAGTAGATACTGTGTTGTAGATCTTCCTTTTTTGTTGTCTAAGGTTGTCGAAGTAGTATTTACTTTTGCGCTAGGCAGTTGTTTTGTAAACGATAGACAAAGCTTAATACAAACAGTGTGTTTGACACAAAGTGTGTGCTTACGACAAAGTGTGTGGAGCCAGGGATAGGGGTGGGGTATGGGACAGCGTGATATTATTGTGATTGGCGGCTCGGCGGGCAGTATTGAGGCGCTGAAGACGCTAGTCGCTGCGCTGCCGTCAACTTTTTCCGCCGCGCTCTTTGTGGTGGTTCACATGTCCGCTGAAAGTCCGGGGCTATTACCGGAAATTCTGGATCGCGCTAGCCAGTTGCCCGTGGTTCCAGCGGAAGACCGGGCGCCGATCCGTAGCGGTCATATCTATGTGGCGCCGCCGGATCATCACTTACTGGTCGAGCCGGGGTGGATGCGTTTGACCCATGGCCCTAAAGAAAATCACTTTCGCCCGGCCATTGATCCACTCTTTCGCTCCGCGGCCTATGCCTTTGGCCCCCAGGTGATTGGGGTTGTCCTCAGCGGTCTGCTGGATGATGGCACGGCGGGTCTGTGGGCTGTCAAGGATCGGGGCGGCGTCGCCATTGTGCAGGAACCGCAAGAGGCGCGCTACCCGGATATGCCCCAGAGTGCGCTACGCTATGTCGCTGTGGAGCACCGGCTGCCCATGCAAGCGATGGCCGACGTGTTGGTGCGGTTGGTTCATGAATCCCTGGCCGAGGAAGGCGTACAGCCTACGTCAGAGGCACTGGCCATTGAAACGAAAATTGCTTTCGAGGATAATGCGCTGCAAAGTGGCGTCTTGCGGCTAGGCAAACCCTCCTTCTACACCTGTCCCGAGTGTCATGGCGTTCTCGTACAGATCGAAGAGGGGAATATTGTCCGGTATCGCTGTCACACCGGCCATGCCTATTCGCAAGAAGCGCTCCTGGCCGAAGTCGATGAGGCGGTGGAAACGAGCCTCTGGAACGCCGTCCGCACCCTGGACGAGAAAACCCTCTTCCTCCGCCAGATGGCCCAACAACTTCCCACCCCCGCCCACACCGACCTGGCCCAACGCCTGACCGCCAAAGCGGACGAAGTCGAACAGCGCGCCCAGGTGGTGCGGCGGGCAGTCCAGAGTCCGTAGTCCAGAGTCCGTAGTCCAGAGTCCATAGTCCAAATCCGGACTACCAGACTTCGGACTCTGGACTCTGGACTACGGACTCAAATATCGGATGAGGCCATTGGTCGCTTTTTTGCATTGTTCGGCGAGATCATAAACTTCGGTGAATTCTTGGGTGGTGATGTAGTGCTGGTCAAGGGCAACGTAGAGTTCGGATTGAACTTCAGTTGCAGAGCGACGGGTGTAGCGCAGAAAGCGTGCGAATTCAGTATCTGAGCCGGCATCGAAGCCTTCGGCGATGTTGTGCATGGTCGAGCCAGCCGCAGCGCGAATTTGGTTTTTCAGGCTCCAATCGTGATCAAATGGTTCACGCTTAGTCAATTCGTATACATGCACCGTTAACGTACGGGCGAGTTTCCAGGCTTGGATCTCTTCAAAGCGAGTGATGGCGGCCATAGGTAGTCCTGAGTCTAGTAGTCCAAAGTCCTGAGTCTAGTAGTCCAAAGTCCGGGGTCGGATAGTTGATTGTTTGCTAGATGGCTGAGTTTAGTATGACGCAGTTGCGTTGGCAGCGCTAGGGGCATTTGTCGATTAATTACGCCACGAAAGACGTAGACAACCGCCCGACTCAGAACTTTGGACTCAGGACTACGGACCCAGGACTACGGACTCAAGACTCAGGACTACGGACTCAGGACTACGGACTCAAGACTAGCAGGTCACATCCTTCCCCTCTTCACCGAAGAGCGCGAGCCGTTCTTCTTTGCTGCTTTTGACGGCGCCTTGGGGGAGGTAGTGGAATTGGACGGCGCGGCGGCGGAGGGTGCTGTTGTTGGCGGGGGTGCCGTGGTGGATCAGGCTGTGGAAGAAGAGGGCGCCACCCGGTTTGAGGGGGACGGCGAGCACCTCTTGTTGGCGGGTGTGCGTGTCACAGATCTGCCAGTCGCGGCGTTGGAAGTGGACCACCGGCCCCTGGCGGTGCGAGCCGGGGTAGATGACCATGCAGCCGTTCTCGGTGGTCGCTTCATCCAGCGCAATCCAGACGCCAACGATCGGCGTATTCACTGGCATGTCAAAATAGGCGTGATCCTGGTGCCAGGGCTTTTCGCGACCAATGCGCGGCGGTTTAATCAGCGCCATGTCCTGGTGCAGTACTGGCGTGTCACCAATCATCTGTTGCACCAGCCGCAGCATTTTGGGGTGTTCGGCCATCGCTTTGAGGCGCGTCTCATAATCGACAAACCACATAAACTTGCGAATATAATCCTGGCGTTGTTCCGCTGGCAATGCCTTCACGTTGATGCCCTTCGCCTTCTTTTCAAACATCAAGCCATGATAGTCGGGATTTTGGCCGGAGATCAGGTGGAAGAGGCCATCCATCGCATCCTGCACTTCCGTCGGCGTAAAGGCGTTATGCACCACCAGATAGCCCTGCTCGTGAAACTGGTCGAGATGGGCGGGGGTGATGCTTTCAAAGCCGTTGACGCCGGTGGCAATCCCCGTGTACTCGTAAAGCTGGTCGGGATACTCTTCGCCGGAGCCATAATCAAAAATGGTTTCGCTCTTGGCGGCGTCACGATCAAAGGCAAAGGACTCCACTTTTTCTAGAACATCTTTTTGCATTGGTTTCTCCTGTGAATGGTATTTGTAGAAGTTACGAGTTACGAATTACGGCGCTGTAATTCGTAACTCGTAACTCGTAACTTGTCTATTCCAGCCCCGGCACATCCGGTACCGCTTCATCGTAAAGCCATGCTTGGAAGAGATCTCCCAATGACTGGCCGCTCACTTCCTCAGCGACGGCGATAAAGTCTTCTGTGGTGGCGTTGCTGTTTTGGAAGCGCTCGTAGTAGGTGCGCAGGATTTGAAAAAAGGTATCGTCACCTACTTGGAGACGGAGCGCATGGAGTGTCCACGCGCCCCGTTCATAGACGCTGGGGCTGAAGAGATCTTCCAGATCGGGGTTGCCGGGCGGGGGCATCCGGCGCAGCTTCATGGTCGTGTAGATGCCGCGCATGGTGGCGTCAAAGATGGTTTTACCCTTCGTGTGTTCAGTCCAGAGGTGATGCAAATAGGTGGCAAAGCCTTCGTTGAGCCAAATGTCCTGCCAATTGGCGAGACTGACGCTATTGCCAAACCACTGGTGGGCCAGTTCATGGGCGACGATCATCTCGATGGTTGCCATGCGGCCAAAGACCGGGCGGGTCTGCGTTTCCAGTGCGCCACCAAAGGGGACATTCATGACAACCGCCCCGTAGCTCTCGAAGGGGTAGGGGCCAATCAGTTCGCTGTAGTAGTCAATCATCTCGGCGGTAGGGGCAAAATCGCGCTGAAGCCACCGGCTGCGTTCCGGTGGAAAAAAGTTGATAATCGGCAAGCCATCCGGCCCTTCTTCACGGATCACGTCAAACTCGGCAATGTTGATGGTGGCGAGATAGCTCGCCATCGGGTCGCCGGCTTCCCAGACAAAGGTGCGGCTGTCACCTTGATCAATTTCATCAACCAGCAGCCCATTGGCCGCCACCACATAGGGTTTCGGCGCAGTGATGCGAAAGGTGTAGGTCGCTTTGTCGAGCGGGTGGTTGTTGACCGGGTACCAGGACATGGCGCCTGATGGTTCGCTCAACACATAGATGCCATCCTCGTCATAATCGAGCCAACCGACTGCTTCAAAGGGCACCCCCGGATCAGAGACCGGCTCCGGGATGCCGCCATAGGTGATGGCGGCGGTGAAGGGTTGATCGGTTGCGAGTGTAGTCGCCGGTGTAATAACCAACTCATGGTCGGTACGGGTAAAGGTGGCGGATTCGTCGTTGACGCTGACGCGGTCAACGGTCAGGCCAACGAGATCCAGGTTAAAGCGGGTCAACGGTTCGGTGGGGAGGGCGGCAATCGTGGTTGTGCCGGTAATGGCGCTGCTCGCCATATCGACGGTGAGGTCAATGGTATAGTGTTGAACATCATAGCCACCATTGCCCAGTTGTGGATAGAGCGGGTCGCCCAAGCCATCGGCGCCGGTTTCTTCCGGTGTCACGGGTGCAGGGGTTTCGACAACTGTAGTTTCAGCTTTTGCGCGTGGATCAACAATCAACGGCTGGCAGGCGGTAAGCCAGAGGAACATTGTCACTGCCAGTAGACTATAATGAACGTTTGGTTTCATCGGGAGCTATTGCCCTTTCTGTCTATATACCGACAAGCGCCAGGAAGTAACACTTTTTACAGACATACTAGGTTACTTCCGGTGCTGCTCGTTAGTATAATAACGCGTGGCGGTCAGTATAAACAATTCTCGCCCGCTGGTCAAAAACGCATTTTTTGCCTCTTGACATTTCCTGCAAACTATGCTATAGTCTCTTTCAACTTTTATAGCCAACAACGATGAACTGGAGTAGTAGCCGGCAAAGCGGTCTTCAGAGAGTCTTCTCAGGTTGGGTCAATCCTGATCAACAGGAGCGATCCACAGTGGTGTAAAGAAGACAGCAGCGCAGCCTGTGAATGGGCCAGGGAGTTGAACCTTGAACAATAATTAATTGTCAATGGAAAATACTTAATTGTTAATGCTTGGTCGAACTGTCATTAATAATTAAAAATTCTCCATTCTCCATTAATTATTCAGTAGCTGGTTCCGGAAACGCCACCGTTATTTGGGCGCTGAGAATCGGAAAGTGAGTTTCCCGTTCTCGAAGAGTGAGACTGGCGGAAATCCTTGTTTCATACAGGGATTTTTTTATTTTCCGGCTGTTTTTGATTGACCGGAAAGGGGGTGCGCCAGTCTAAGCGGGGTGGCACCGCGGGGTTGCATGATGCAGACCTCGTCCCCATATCTATTTTCTGTATGTTCGGCTGAACGGGCGAGCAGAAGAGCGATATGGCGACGAGGTTTTTTGTTGCCCAGTTTTCTGCTCCAATGAGTTACAGTGGAGATTAAGAGATTGAGAGATAAAGAGATTCAGTCTACCTCTGGACATAATCTCTTTATCTCTCAATCTCTCAATAAGGTCAAATGAGCCAGAGGTCAAATTTGACAAGCCGTGATCGAACTAATCGGGTTGAAAG
>JAPKMW010000070.1 GCA_026645575.1 Caldilineaceae bacterium | reverse complement strand
AATCCGCGCCCCTACATCGCCGTGCCAATGGCGCGCGGGTAGGGTCGTTGCCAGCCCTCACGGCCATATTGTTCATCCTGCGATAGATCACTGGCATAGACGCGCTTCTCGTCATGGGCCAGGGTCAACGAACGCATGATCTCTTGCGTGAGCGCACGGTCTAAGCGCTGATAGGCGATCTGACCGGCGGCATCATGGATCAGATTATGCTGCTCATCAGGGTCAGTGGCGCGATCAAAGAGGACGCTCTCCCCGGTGGCATATTTTGCCAGCCGCCAGCGGCCATCATCCGCCATCCAGCCGTTGGAGACCATGCCAAAGATCATCTCGCGGGGCGTGGTGGCGAGACCAAGCCCCGGCAATGGGCGGGAATCAAGATACGCCGGTAACGGTGCGCCGCCCAGGGTCAACAACGTAGCCGTCACATCACCCAACGTCACCAGCCCCTCATAGATCGTATTGGTTGGGCCACCGGGCAACCGGGCGATGAGCGGCACATGAATGCTACTTTCATAGAATGAGCCTTTGCCGATCAAATTGTGGTCGCCCAGATAGTCGCCGTGGTCGCTGGCAAAGAGGATGATGGTGTTCTCCAGTTCGCCCTGCTCTTCTAACACGGCGAGAATTTGCCCCACTTCATAGTCGATCTGCTTGACCAATGCCGCGTAATGGGTACGAATCTTGCGTTTGTGGGCGTCGGTAAATTCGGTGTAATCGACGCCATTCCAGGGCCGTTTGTTGCCCTCAATGTTCTGTTGCCGCAATAATGGTGTATGACCGGCATCGCGAATAGCCAGCGGCATGGCAGCCGGATCGAGACCGGCCAAAAATTCTTCATTCGGGTCATAGGGGCAGTGAGGACCGGGAAAGCCTACCATCATGGCAAAGGGCGCGTCGCTACTGTAGGTCTGTAGAAAGCGCACCGCTTCCTGCCCCACAAAGTGATCCCACGAGAGTTCCCACGACACTTTGCTCAGAATGGCGCCCCGGTTTTCGTAGTAGCCCTCATGCTCATTGCCGTGATATTTACGATGACCGTGGGCGCACAGAAAGTGATAGTAATCATCGCGAATTTGGAGCCAGCGTTTGTCCTCACAGATCGAGCGGTATTGAAAACCGTGATTGATGTCCCAGGGGTAGAAGTGCATCTTGCCGATGGCGGCGGTATAGTAGCCCTGCGCGGCCAGCAACTCCGGCCAGGTGCGAACGCCACAAGCCGCCAGGTCGGGACGCAGCCATTGCCCATTGTCCGTCACCCCGTTGCGAATAGCGTTCAAGCCAGTCAACAGCGAAGCGCGGGCCGGGACACAGATGGGCGACGTTGAGTAGGCATTCTGGTAGCGCACCCCCTCTTGAGCCAGACGGTCAATATTGGGGGTGGACAAAAAGGGCGCGCCGTAACAACCGAGAAAATCAGCCCGTAATTGGTCGGGCATGAGAAAGAGTAAGTTTGGTTGACGAGCCACTGGCTTTCTCCTGGAATCGCGGCTTGCTTACCGGTGGGAAAAGGGTCACTACGCATAGGTAGTAGACTGCCACGCCGCCAAGATCGTCATAATCCGACTCTGGACTATCCGACTATCCGACTGCGGACTACTGATACTTTACTCAATTTTTGCCATTTGGCAAATTGTATTTTCGGGCGGGGTTCGGAGAGAGCGGCTACGCGGCATTGGCTACGGTGACGGGACAGGTTCGGTTGCCGCCAACTGCACGCGCTGAAAATCACTATAGATGTTGAAGCGTGCGCCACGCAGAAAACCAATGAGGGTAATACCAAACTGTTCGGCCAATTCGACCGCCAAACTACTGGGTGCAGAGACTGCGCAAAAAATCGCAGCACCAGCCACCCGGCATTTCTGCAACAGTTCGTAACTGGCACGCCCGCTGACCATAATAATCTTATCCTGAAAAGGCAGCGCTTTGTTGAGAACGCCCCAGCCAATCAGTTTGTCCAGTGCATTGTGCCGTCCCACATCTTCGCGCACAGTGATCAATTCACCACTGCTTTCAAAGAGTGCAGCGGCATGAAGGCCGCCAGTGCTATCAAAGAGTTTTTGTGCTTGGCGCAAGGTGTCGGGCAAAGTGGCAAGGATCTGGGGCGTTACCCGTAGGTCGGTGGCGAGGGGGGGGAGTTGGCGGTTTGCCAGATCGTCCAGCATGGTTTTGCCACAGACGCCACAGGCGCTAGTCGTGAAAAAGTGGCGATCTAGTTGGTGAAGAACGGGCAGATTGGGAGAAGCTAGGTTAACACGCAGCAAATTATATTCCTGCAACGCCTGCTGCCCATCGACACAGTAGATCATGTGGGTGATCGCTTCTTTGCTTCCAATCACCCCTTCGTTGTAAAGAAAACCGGCGGCCAGCTCGTAGTCATTGCCCGGCGTGCGCATGGTGATCGCCACCGTTTGTTGATCATCACCGGCGCGCAACTGGATCTCTAACGGCTCTTCGGTGGCGAGGTAGTCGCTTTTGCGGCGCGCCTGACCATTGTCAATCTGCCAAATGGTGCGTTTGCTTTTGGTGAGGCGGCTCATGCTGGTAATCCCTGCTTCGTTTGAAAAGTTGGTTGGTTGATTCATTCAGTGGTTTCGACAGGCTTAACCACTGAATGAATCAACCACCTAATTCACTTCATAATAGACCCAACGCCGTTGCATCCGCGTCTGGATAAAGGTAAAGAGAAAGATAAAGAAGAAGAGAAACCAAGCGATAGCCGACGCTTTGCCCATTTTGGTGAAGCTAAAAGCGTTCTGATAGATATAATAGACCACCGTCAAGGTCGCCTGAGCCGGTGCGCCGCCGCTGCCACGGGTCATGACAAAGGCTTCGGTAAAGAGTTGGAAGGCGCCGATCATTTGTAAGATAAAGAGGAAAAAAGTGGTCGGGCTGATGAGCGGTAAGGTCACATTGCGGAAACGCTGCCAGGGGCTGGCGCCATCAACATGGGCGGCGTCGTACAATTCTGGCGGCACCCCTTGTAAAGCCGCCAGATAGATTACCATTGTAAAGCCGGTGTTTTTCCAGAGCGTGAGCAGAACCACCGAGGGCTTCTGCCAGGTGGGATCACCGAGAAAATTGGGCGGCTGAATCGGCAGTCCCGTCCACCGGTTGAGCGCCCAAAAAATTTCGCTGATCGGTCCATAATCGCGATTGAGCAACATCTGGAAAACAATCGCACCGGCCACAATCGTCGTCACTACCGGCATAAAATAGATAACACGGTAGACCAACTTGCCCCGCAACGGTTGGTTGAGCGCTAGGGCAATCAGTAACCCCAACGCCAGTTGCAGCGGCACGATCGTCGCCATGAAGTAGGCCGTATTGCCCACGGCGCGCCAGAAGACCGGGTCGCGATAGAGTTGCCGGTAGTTGCTAAAGCCCAGAAAATCAAATTGCCCACTCAACTTCAACTCGCCCAGGCTCAACCAGAACGAGCCAAGCACCGGCAGGATGACAAAGAGCAAAAAGCCAGCCAGGCTGGGTAGCAGGAAGAGGTACGCCTCCGGCTGTTGATCTAGTGACCAGCGGCGGGTGCGCTTTTGGCTTTTGGCTTTTGGCTTTTGGATTGCGGTGTTTGTCGCCATGAGCTTTGACAGGGTGACAGGGTGACAGGGTGACAAGGTGACAGAGGTTGTCTCACCCCTTCACCTTGTCACCTTGTTATTCTGTCAGGCTACTTCGGAAAGCCGTTGTCGGCCAGGAACTGATCGACCTGGGCGCAAGCGGCGGGCAAGACGTCAGCCGGTTGGGCTTCGCCGGACCAGATTTTGCTCACTTCGGCCCCAACGATGCTGTCAACTTCGCCCCATTCGGGGAAATAGCCGAAGCGACCGACTTTGGCGTTGTCGCCCTCGGTAAGGAACGCTTGGCGGTTGGCTGGCGGATTTTCCTGGCTAAGGAAAGCATCGGACTCAGCGGTGGAGCGCAAGGCCGGGAAGATCTCGCCGGACGCTGTGTACAGGCGTTGACCACCGTCGGTGCTTTGCAACCAACTCAGGAATGTCCAGGCGGCATCCTTGTTGTCGCTGGCGGCGCTCATCACCCAAGCGGCGCCACCGGCGCTCGCTGCCCGTTGGCCGCCATCGGGAATCGGCACCACAGCGACATCATAGTTAAGGCCCGCCGCGTTAAAGGCGGAAACCCGGCTGGAATTTTGAATGATCATCGCAGCCTGACCACTGCTAAAGACGCCAGCATCACCACCGGCCTGGCTGAGATCAGCATCGCGCATGGCAAAGCCGTTATTCATCAAGTCGGCAAAGAACTGAATGGCATCCGCCGCCGCCGGTTCACTCAGCGTACACTTGGACGGATTACGCATATCATCCAAAATGCTGCCATTGTTCTGATTGACCCACAACAGGTATTTGCCGGCTTCCATGCCCAGGCCATAGCGCTCGGTCCGGCCGCTGGCATCCTTCACCGTCAACTGTTCTGCCGCCGAGGCAAGATCATCCCATGTCCAGGTTTCATCCGGGTAGGGAACGCCGGCAGCGTCAAACATATCTTTGTTATAGTAGAGGACTTCCAGACCGATGTCACGCGGGAAGCCATAGACGCTCCCCTCATAGCTGGCTGATTCGAGCAACGCCGGCCAGTAATCATCCAGGTTGTAGCCGGACGTTTCAATATAGGAGTCAAGATTTTCCAAGACGCCCTGTGCGGCATACTTGGGCGTCGGCCACAAGAATAGCACATCGGGAATAGCGGCGCTGTCGCCACTGGCCCAAAGCGTTTCGACCTTGGTAAAGTAGTCGCCCCACGGCTCGTTGTAATATTCAATTTGAATTTCGGGATGCTCTTGCATAAAAGCATCACCGACGGCCTTATGCGAAGCCGCCTCTTCCGGGCTGCCCCAGAAGGCCCAGGTAATGGTGGTCACGCCTTCGCTGGCCGCCGGCGCAGCTTCACTGCCAGTACTTGCCGGGGCTACTGGCGCACAGGCCGCCAGGGCCATCGCCAGCAGTAGCAGAATGGTCAAAACAACCACTGACCGTTTAGGCTGTTTCATAGTTCCTCCTCCATAATCAATTGCATTGCTAAAGCACTTCCGTGTGAGTGGTAAGATAAACTTGCTTTGGGCTGGACGCCTTCAGGATAACACATCCACTTTACGGCGGTATGTATTATCATAGCACTTTACCGCAGCAACCGCAAGCAATTAGCGGGGAGGAAGTTACCGGTTATCCGGGTGACAAAAGCAATCAACGGTGTGATCATTGACCATGCCCACGGCTTGCATAAAGGCATAGCAGATGGTCGGGCCGACAAAGGTGAAGCCCCGTTTTTTCAAGTCTTTGCTCATTGCCTCTGCTTCTGCTGTCTGCGCCGGGATTTCCTGCAAGCTGGTGCGCTGATTGATTAGCGGCTGACCGTTCACAAAGCGCCAGATGTAGGCGTCAAAGCTGCCAAACTCTTTTTGCACTTGCAGAAACGTCTGGGCATTTTTCACCACGCCAGCAATTTTCAATTTATTGCGCACAATGCCGGGGTTGGCAAGCAATGCAGCGATCTTAGCCTCATCGTACCGGGCAATGACCGTTGCGTCAAAGTGATCAAAGGCGACGCGATAATTTTCCCGCTTGCGCAGAATGGTAATCCAACTCAACCCGGCCTGCGCCCCTTCCAAATTCAACATCTCAAAGAGATGACGGTCATCATGAACCGGTATGCCCCATTCAGTATCATGGTATTGCTGGTAGAGCGGGTCGTTGCCTGACCACGCACAACGAATTTTATCCATAGGTTCAACTTTCTTGCATATTCCATAGCACGAACTCCGTGTTCCTTCTATCCGTGTATAGTCGTTGATGGTCGCCCAAGGATTATACACGGATAGAAGGAACACGGAATTGATTCATTCGTTTCTGCGCCGTAACGATTCAGCCGAGAACCTTTGGGTCGCAATGGTGCGTCGGAACTTCGTTTAGCTGTCAAATGTCTGTTGTTGCTGTACGTGCAACATGGTAACACTTTCTGGGTCAATAGCGGTCATGAAGGCCACGGCGCTTGGCTCGGCCATCAACTTTTCTGCGGCTTGGTGAGCTTCCGCCAGTGTGCGCCAATGGACAATATCGACCCACTGACCATTGTCATCTTTGCTGATCGTTCGTTTGAGATAGCCGGGAGCGCCCGCCAACCACGGTTGAATTTGCGCCGATCCCTGTAATACCTGTTCGTCCGCTACACCTGCCTTGGCGCGAAACAGAACAACTTCAAGAATCGGTTCTTGCGACTCTGCTGGCACCCTTTGGGCATGGGCCTGCAATCTGTCCAGATAGTGGGGATTGTACATGACCCCCAGGATGTTTCCAAAGGGATCAATCACAGACGCCGTAATGAACCCTTCCCCGCGGTCGGTTGGTTGTTCATGTGCTTTGGCTCCCATCGCCAGCAGCCGTGTTACCGTTGCTGGCACATCGTCCACATGCCAATAGACGACTGCACCGGCCGGGCCGGTTGCCGCGCCAGGCGGGGCATAGCGCCGATCAATGATCCCCAACTCGTGTTGGTAGTCACCAAGGCGAAACTCAATGTAAGCTGGTGGTCCCGTCAGTGGGCGCTGGAAGTATGGTTCGCTGCCCAACAGTTCACTATACCATTGCTTCGCTGCTGCCAGATCGTCGGCCCAAAAACTAATGGTGGAAAGTCCGCGTAACATTTTTGCTCCTTTCAGTGTTGCCTGGTTTCACCGACAACACCTGCTGCTTGTTCTGTTGTTCTGTGTTGCGATTGCTACACTCCACCCAATATAGCAATCCCGTGTGACAACCCTATGTCAGCATCTCAAAGAGCTTTTTGGCTTCGGCCCGCATGGCGCTGCGCAACGTTTCCGGCTTCAACACTTCGGCGGCTGTTCCCCAGCCGAAAAGCCACGATTGAATCTCTTGTAAGGTGTGAACCCGATAGATCAGGCAGTTACCTTCCTGGCGCACAAACGCGTAATGTTGCCGTTCTTGCACCCAGCGAATCATCTCTGGGGCAAAACGAACGACAACCGTAATGACTTCAGCCGGTGGAGCAGCTACGCTTCTTGGCGTGAATTGCTCAGGCAGAAGCTTGTACTGCTCAATCCGGTTGAAGCGAAAGGAGCGTGCTTCCCGGCGCAAGCGACAATAGCCATTGACATACCAGGCCCCGTCGCCGTAGGTCAATTCTGCCGGTTCAATTACCCGTGTCGTCGTTTCGTCCCGTTGCAAACTGTGATAGGTAATCTGCACTGCCCGCTGCTCGTTGATCGCCTGCTGAAAATCGGCCAGTGTTGGATCATCCAGATTAAAGGGCTTTTGCATAACGAAAAAATGCAACACATCGGTAAAGCGCTCGACCTCGCGCAAAGTTTGCTGAGGCAGCACATGGGCCAGTTTGGTGAGGGCGCCTTCAGTGCTGGCAGGCAGTTTGCCGGTGGCCTGGGCTGCCAGCCACTTGGCGCCTAAAAAGAGCGCAGCGGCTTCATCAGGCGTAAAGAGCAACGGCGGCAGGAAGTAGCCTTCCATCAAAGAATAGCCCTCGCCCGGCTGCGCCACCACCGGCACGCCCATCTCACTGAGGGCGGCGACATCGCGATAGACCGTGCGTTTGCTGATTTCAAAGCGTTCGGCCAAATCTTCGGCCCGCACCAATTTGCGCCGCTGTAAGACCAGCAACATCGCCAGCAGTCGATCTAGTCGGTTCATAGGCTCTACTCAAAGAGGACGCTAATGCTCTCGTGGTAATGGATGCGGCGGATGGCCTCGGCCAGCAACCGGGCCACCGAAATCACTTCGATCTTTTCACAAAAGGGGACGGTTTGCGTCTCAATCGAGTCGGTGATCAGTAGTTGTTGGATCGGACTATCCATCAAGCGCTCCATCGAGCCTGCCGAAAAAGCGCCGTGGGTGACAGCGGCGTAGACCTGTCTGGCGCCATGTTGCACCAACTGTTTGGCCGCCTCGACCAATGTGCCGCCGGAGATGGTAAAGTCATCGACAATGACCGCCGTCTTGCCCTGCACATCGCCGATGATGCCCATTACGGATGCGCGTTCATCATGGCCACGGCGCTCTTTGTTGCCAATCGCCAGATCGGTACCCAAATAGGCGGCATACTTGGCAGCCTGTTTGGCAAAGCCGATGTCTGGCGACACCACCACCAGATCGCTCAGTTGCTTGGCCTTGAGCGTCTCACAGAAAAGACTGAGGGCATAGAGATTATCAACCGGAATGTGAAAAAAGCCCTGGACCTGCGGTGGTAACATATCTAATGTCACGACGCGATCGGCGCCGGTCACTTCGATGGCGTCGGCGCAGACACGCGCACGGATCGAGACCCGTGGTTCATCCTTCTTGTCGCCCTTGACATAGCTGAAATAGGGCATGATCACCGTCACCGAGGCGGCGCTGGCCCGCTTCAGCGCGTCGATCCAGAAGAGCAACTCCATAAAGTTGTCATTAGACGGAAAGACGACTGATTGCACCAGATAGACATGGCGACCGCGCACATTTTCGCCGACACGCACAAAGGTATTGCCGTCGGAAAAGCGTAGCACATCCCGTTGCGCCGGCGCCAATCCCAGATGCTGACAAATATTTTGGGTTAGTTTGACACTGGCGCTACCGCCTAACACAAGAAGTTCTTGGTTGCTCATAAGTTGGTAATTCGGTCATCGGGTGATTCAGTTATTCATCAAGGTAGTGCTGGTTATCATTCTAAAATAGAACCAACGGCAGGGCAAGCTATCGAGTGCAACGTAAATAGACAACGCTACTATGCCAGTTCACGGTTTGGTTGAGCAACTGCCGTTCAAAGAGCTTTTGAACCAGGGCAATTTCTGTCGGCTGCAAGGTCGCTGCCAACCGCTGACCATAGCTGAGGCGGTCGCCGGTTGCCGGTGCAAACCAGCGTTGCAAAACAGCGGCGCTGATCTGCATCTGGCTGGGGTCCGCCTCGGTCTGTTGTTCTACGGTCAAACCGGCCTGCTCGGCCCATGTCGCCAAATCCGCCACATCCCAGTTGACCATCTCATCGGTGAGATCGGCGTAAATCGCTTCCTCCGCCTGGATGAGACGGGTGCTTACGTCGTCGCCCAATTCGGTCAGGTCAACCAACTGATAGAGCCGCTGCGTGTGCTGCGGAATACGCTCGGCTAGACTGAGGTAGCCCTGTGGCGCCAGCAACGCAGCCAGTAGTTTGAAAAGTGCCGGCTTATCCGGTTGATCAAAGAGCGCGTTGTAACCGACGACAGCGTCAAAATGCGGTGTAGCAACGCCGGCAGGAGGCCGGTTTAGCCCAGCCGCCACCTGTTCACGCACAGTCAGCAATTCCGGCAGTTCAGGTAGCTCGCCTTGTAAAACGATGGGACGTTCAACCGCAGTCAACCGTTCGGCCAGTTGGCGCAACGCGTCGGCGTCACGAGCCGTGCGGGCCAGGGCATAGACGCCTCCTTCCGGCACGCGCCGGAGCGCTTCCCAGGTAAGTAGACCGGTTCCTGTTTTGAGATCCAACACCAAGCTATGACGTGCCAGATGGGTAGCGTCCAGCAGCCGGTCGCGCACATGGGCCAGCCGCTCACCAGTGTTGGAGATGGTGCGCTGGAGCCACCGTTCGCGCGCCGGGTCATCCGGTGAAAAGGTGAGAACATCAATCGGTGTCTGACCGCCACTTTCCAGTTCTAGCATGGCCGCCAGTTGCGCTTCGCGTCGTTGGGCGACCGTGGTGCGGATCTGCGCTTCGTACCCCTGATCGGAAGGTTGGTAGAAAACTTTGCCCTGCAATGAAGTGGGCAAGTACTGCTGAGCCACCCAGTGGTCGCGATAGGCATGGGGATAGAGATAGCCCTCGCCATGACCAAAACCCTCTTTGTCGCGATTGGCATCTTTGAGATGGTTCGGAACGCCGCTATCCGCCTCTTTCTTCACCTGTTCAATCGCATCAAAGAAAGCAAAGGCGGTATTCGATTTCTTGGCTGTCGCCAGGTAGAGCGCCGCCGTCGCTAGATGAAAACGCCCTTCCGGCATCCCCACCTGTTCAAAGGCTTGGGCGCAGGCCGTCACCACCTGGATGGCGTTGGGATCGGCCAGGCCCACATCCTCGCCGGCAAAGATCAACATGCGCCGAAAGATAAAGCGCGGGCTTTCGCCGGCATAGTCCATCTTCGCCATCCAGTACATAGCCGCGTCCGGGTCGCTGCCGCGCAAGCTCTTGATAAAGGCGCTGATCGTATCAAAATGATAGTCCCCTTCCTTGTCATAGAGGACGGCGCGGCGTTGGATTGATTCTTCGGCAATGGCAAGGTTGATGTGAATTGGCGAAGATACTTTGGGGAGATTGGGAGATTGAGAGATTGGGAGATTGGCTTTGGCGCCGGAAATCTCTGAATCTCTCAAGCTCTCAAGTTCCGGCGTTTGTGTTGTTTCGACGGCGAGTTCTAGGGCGTTGAGAACGGCGCGGGCGTCGCCATTGGCAACTTCGACAAGATGTTCGAGAGCATCATCGTCGATAGTAATGTCCAAATGACCGTAACCCCGTTCCGGGTCGGTCAACGCTTGCTGAATCACCCGGCGCAGATCGTCTTTGGTGAGCGGCACCAGTTGAAAGATGCGGCTACGGCTGACCAGCGCTTTGTTGACTTCAAAATAGGGGTTTTCAGTGGTGGCCCCAATCAGGATCACCGTGCCGTTTTCGACCCAGGGTAAGAGGGCGTCTTGTTGCGCTTTGTTGAAGCGATGCACCTCATCAATAAAAAGCAGGGTGCGCTGACGGTAAAGCTTGGCCTTTTCTTGCGCGTCGGCAATCGCTTCACGGATCTCTTTGACGCCGGAGAGGACGGCGTTAATGGCGATAAAATGGGCGCGGGTCGTGTTGGCGATAACGCGCGCCAGGGTGGTCTTGCCGGTGCCGGGGGGGCCGTAGAAGATCAAACTGCCCAGTTGATCGGCTTGAATGGCGCGCCGCAACAGCCGACCCGGGCCGATAATATGCTCCTGGCCCACATATTCATCCAACGTGCGCGGTCGCATTCGGGCAGCTAGCGGCGCCTCTTTTGCCAAACGTTCGGCGTGAGCTTGGTCAAACAATGTCATAGGTTAGTTTACAATTTGCTTTCTAAATAACTTATTCACTGCGCTAATTTGCCAGATTCGCGCTACACCCATTATATTACGACAAAGAGGCAACCTTTGCCAAAGTTTTGGGAAGTGCGTTCCTTGCCCCTATCCATCGCTCAACCAGCCGCACCAAAGGAGACTTACCCATGCAGTACGATTTGTTGCTCAAAAATGGTACGCTCGTCGATCCGGCGCAAGCAATCCATGCGCTGCGCGATGTCGCCTTTGCCGGGGGTAAAGTTGTTGCCGTTGCCCCGGATCTGCCAGCCACCGCGGCCCGCCAGGTGATTGATTGTCGCGACCGCCTGGTGGCGCCGGGGATGATTGATTTGCATGTGCATGTCTTCTGGGGCGCCAGTCATCTGAGCATTGAACCTGATCCCCACTGTATTGCCAAAGGAGTGACAACCGCGGTTGATGCCGGTTCTGCCGGCGCCGATACCTTTCCCGGTTTTCGCAAATATGTTATCGACGTGAGCGCCACGCGTCTTTTCGCCCAACTCAACATTTCGGCGCAAGGGATGTTAAACCCAGAGATTGGTGAGTTGGATGACATTCGGTTTGCCAACGTCCCGCGGGCGATTACCATGATGGAAGCCAACCGCGATGTGATCCTGGGCGTCAAGGTGCGGCTGACCAGAGATGCGATTGTGGGCAAGGCGGCAGGGTTGCGACCGTTGCACCTGGCGCGTGAAGCCGCCGACGCCGTCGGTCTACCGATCATGGTGCATCCGCAGGTGGCCTGGTGTGATTCGATTGATGACATTCTGGCTGTCATGCGCAAGGGCGATATTATGACCCATTGTTATCATGGCTCAACCCACGGCATTCTCGATGAGCGGGGCAAGGTGCGGGAGACGGTGCTGGCCGCGATGGAACAAGGGGTGGTTTTTGATGTCGGCCACGGCGCCGGCAGTTTCAGTTGGCAGGTGGCCGAACAAGCGTTGGCGCAGGGCGTGTTGCCCCAAACCATCTCCAGCGACTTACATATTTACAATGTCAATGGCCCGGTCTATGATCTTGCTACCACCGTCAGCAAGTTTTTATACTTGGGGTTATCGCTGGATGAAGCGTTGCGACGCGTCACGGCAACGCCGGCTCAGGTGATCCACCTGGCAGATCAGATTGGGACGCTCAAAGTTGGCGCTTGGGGGGATGCGGTTGTCTTTGAACAGCAACGTGGTCAATTTGCTTTGCAGGATTCGCGCGGCGAAGCGCGTATGGGAACGCAGCGTTTGCAACCCATCTTGGTTGTACGCGCCGGCTTGGTCTATGAGGCAAAACACTAACGCATGATGGCAATTGACCCGTTGATTGAAGCCGCAAATCACTTTTTTGTTGACCCAAGTCGCGTCGAGCTTCTCGGTGATTCGCCTGGGTATAGCAATAGCCATTTTGCCAGAGTTACCGATCAACAAGGGCAATTGTGGTGTTTACGCGGATGGGCAGCACCGCCGAGCAGATGCGCTTCATCCACCAAGTTTTGCTGCACAGCCGTATGCAAGGGTTTACTGGTCTGCCCCGACTGGCCTATACAAAGACAGGGGAAACCTTGCTTCTGCTGGACAATCTATGGTTTGAGGCGCAGGAATGGCTTACCGGCGGCCCATTGTATGGATTAGAAACGCCGCTTGCCAGGCAGCGCACACCGAATATCGCTATTGCTGCCGCATCTGATCTGATCGCCGAAGGTTACTGGTCGTTAGAGCAGTTAAAACTTGAGCGTTTACCCGCACACGAAAAGGCTGCGCATTGGCACAATTTACGTATGCTACTATCATCAGTAGAGGCGTTAGTAGAGGAGTTATCTTGAAAAATTTTGCTTATTATTGGCTAGAACGACGAGGGCGACATCATGATCACTGGTGAAGCGGTTGCGACCTGGCTCAGTCGGCTTGTGCAAATTCCGAGTGTTACCCCGGTGCAAGCCGGCCCGCGCGCCGGGGTTGTGGGTGAAGGACGGCTTGCTGCCGAGGTGGCGCAGTGGTTTCGCCAGTTCGGTGGCGAGGTCTATATCGACGAGGTATTGCCGGGGCGCCCGAATGTCTATGGCCTCTGGCGTGGGCTGCGTGAGGAATGGTTTGGCGTCGATGTGCATCTCGACACTGTTGGCGTTGAACAGATGACCGGCAATCCCTTTGCCGGCGCTATCGCCGATGGCTCTGTTCATGGCCGTGGCGCCGTCGATGACAAAGCGTCACTAGCGATTCTGCTGGCTTTGTTGGAACAGATGGCCAACCGCGGGCAACGACCTGTCGCCAATCTCTTCTTGGCCGCCACGGTCGATGAAGAAGTGGGCGCCTTAGGCGCGCCGGCAGCGGCGCGCTGGCTCCAACACCGGGGCATGATGCTCGACGAGATGATCGTGGCTGAACCAACGCTTTGCACGCCAATCTACGGTCATAAAGGCGTTGTGCGGCTGGCCTTTCAAGTGTTGGGCCAATCGGCCCACTCTTCCCAGCCCCATTTGGGCCAAAATGCCATCGTTGCCGCCGCGCAGTTAGTGTTGGCCTTACAAGCTGAGCATGAGCGGTTGCAAACACTACCGCCGACAGCCCTGGGCAACCCAATGCTCACCGTCTCACTCATCAACGGCGGCAGTGGTATCAATGTTGTTCCCAATGTCTGCACCGTGTCGATTGACCGCCGGGTGGTGAACGGCGAACGCGCCGTCACCGTTACCGAGGGGTTGCAACAGTTGGCCGAGCGCTGTTCTCCCCAGCCGTTGACCGTTCAGGTCTTGCAGCTCCTGGAAGCCTATTACCAAGCGCCCGACAAACCGCTTGTCTCCCGCTTAGCCGCCTGGTCGGACACCACGCCCCGTGTCGCCCCCTATGGCACCAATGCCTGGGCCTATGCCGATGTGACAAAGGAATGTGTGGTCTTTGGCCCAGGCGCCATTGAACAGGCGCATGGCCCCGAAGAGTGGGTGACGCTGACAGAGTTGGAGCGAGCCGCGCAACTGTATGCGCGCTGGTGGGAAATTGGGTAGGGGCGCAAAACACTACAGCGGATTTAGACGGGAACGGATTTTGCCGGCAGGACGAATCCGTTCCTCCCTAAATCGGCTGTAGTGTTCCCGTGTCACTCACCACTAACGCCGGCTAAGGTTAGCTCGCGGGCGCGGTGGCAACTGGCGTAATGGTTGGGTTCGATTTCCAGGAGTTGCGGCGTCTCGTTTTTGCAGCGCTCAACGGCGTAGCGACAGCGGGGGTGAAAGTAACAGCCGGAAGGCGGATGGGCCGGATCAGCGACATCGCCTTCGAGAATAATGCGTTGAGAGCGAAGGCGCGGGTCGGGCTTGGGCACAGCCGAGAGGAGCGCTTCGGTGTAAGGGTGCTTGGGATTGGCAAAAAGCGCCTGGGTCTCGGCCACTTCGACAATTTTGCCCACATACATCACCGCCACGCGATCACTCACATGTTTGACAACACTGAGATCATGGGCGACAAAGAGGAAGGAGAGCTTGAGTTCCGCTTGCAAGTCGAGCAGCAAATTCACAATCTGCGCCTGCACCGACACATCTAGGGCCGAGACTGGTTCATCGGCAACGATCAGTGCTGGGTTGAGGGCCAATGCGCGCGCAATGCCAATACGTTGGCGTTGCCCACCGCTAAAGGCGTGGGGATAGCGATTCATAAATTCTGGCGGCAACTGCACCATCTCCAGCAGCTTTTCCACTCGGTCACGCCGCTCTTGGCGGCTATTGACACCATTCACGGCCAACGGTTCGCTGATAATCTCCAAAATGGTCATACGCGGGTTCAGCGACGAGAAGGGATCCTGAAAGATCATCTGCATCTGACGGCGCAGCGGGCGCAACTCCGCTTTGGAGAGCTTTGCCAGTTCAACAACTTTTTGGTTGGCGGTATGAAAATAGATCTGTCCTGCTGTCGGGTTGACCGCGCGCAAGATACAGCGCGAAGTTGTCGTCTTGCCGCAACCACTTTCGCCCACCAACGAGAGCGTCTCGCCCTGGTTGATATAAAAGCTTACATCATCGACGGCGCGCACCTGCCCTGTCACCCGCCGCAAGAGGCCGGAACGGATGGGGAAGAACTTTTTTAGCCCTTTGACTTCCAGTAACCGCTGCTCTGTTGCAACCGCCATAATGTTTGTCTACCCCCACACCCGTTTCATGTTGAGAAGAAAGCCCGGCAACACTGGATCACCGGCAACACGCTCTGGATTGTATAAAGTTTCTACTTCTTCGCCCGGCTCATAAATTTCGACCGTACGCGTTTCAGGATCTATGAGCCAACCCAAACGGGCGCCATTATCAATATACTCCTGCATTTTGTCTCGTAGATCTGGCATACAGTCAAAGCTTGAGCGTAGTTCAACCACAAAATCTGGGCAGATGGGTGCAAATTTTTGTTGTTCACGTGGTGTTAACGCGTTCCAGCGTTCAGCAAGAATCCACGCTGCGTCTGGCGAACGGTCGGCGCCATTCGGCAAATGAAAGCCGCCGGAGGAATCAAAGGTTATGCCCAGTTCTGAGTCTTCATTCCATTGCCAAAGTTGGCCGGTGATGCCAGCGTTGCGTGCGGATGTTTTGCTGTCTGCCGGACTCATCACGATCACTTCTCCCGCTGCTGTTCGCTCCATTTGTAGTGTTGGATTCGCCTGGCACAGATCAAAAAATTCGTCGGATGTTGCGATAAATTGCTTTAGGTTAATGGTAAGGACTGTCATTACATAACCTCCACTGGCTGTTGCCGACTCACGTTCACCAGCAGTCATTATAGCATGGTCACTCATGATAGAGGAAACAACTGACCACCTGCCGCTCGTTGACCGGTTTGGGCTGTGGCTCCTGTAGATCACACTTGCCGGCTATAAAGTCAGGGCAACGGGGATGGAACGGGCAGCCAATCGGACGGTTATACGGATGGGGAATGGAGCCAACCAACGTCGCCAATTTGGTGCGTGGCTTTGCCAAAATGCTAGGAATCGACTTCAGCAGAAGACGTGTATAAGGGTGCTTGGGCGCATGGAAAATCTCATCGACCGGCCCCTGCTCCACCAGCCGTCCCAGATACATCACCACCACATCATCAGCCATCTCGGCAATCACCCCCATGTCGTGGGTGATCAGGATGATCGACAGCCCTTTCTCTTCCTGCAACTTGACTAGCAATTCAAGAATTTGTGCTTGGGTCGTAACATCGAGCGCGGTGGTCGGCTCGTCGGCAATCAAGATTTTGGGATCACTAGAAAGCGCCATGGCAATCATCACCCGTTGGCGCAACCCGCCGCTGAGTTGGAAGGAATATTCATCAATGCGTCGCTCTGGGCGTGGGATGCCGACGAGGCGCAGTAACTCAATGGCGCGTTCACGGGCTTCTTTGCGACTCATCGGATTGTGCAGGCGGATCGCTTCGATGATCTGGTTGCCGACCGTGTGAAAGGCGCTAAAGGAGGTCATCGGCTCTTGAAAGATGAGCGCGATCTCGCCGCCGCGAATCGAACGGATCTCTTCACCCTCTTCTTTGAGCTTGGTCAGGTCGATCTCATCGACATGGCCGTTGCCATTCTGGCGGCGCAGCCAGATCTCGCCCCCTTCAATCCGCCCACCTTGCTCCACAATACGCAGGATCGAACGCGCCGTCACACTCTTGCCACAGCCGCTTTCGCCCACAATGCCCAAGGTCTTGCCGGGGTAGACATCAAAGCTGACGCCATCAACGGCACGCACGACGCCTTCGTCTTGGTGGAAATAAGTTTTTAGTTCTTTGATTGACAAAATCGGTTGTACAGAATTGATCATGAACTGTCAGAAACCCTTGCTTGACAACAGAACGGATGTACTCTATGATAAATCTTGATAACTATAATTGAAAATTTGCCGGAGCGCGCCAGAAATGAAAACAGCGGTAGAATCACTGGCTCTTGATTACCAATTCCATCAATTTAACAATTCTATTGCAATCCACGCCGATTGCTTTGAATGGATGAGTCGTATTCCAGAAGCAAGCCTTCATGCTATTGTAACTGATCCCCCCTATGGCGTTAAAGAATACAATTTCGAGCAGATCGAAAAACGCGCAAATGGCAATGGCGGGATTTGGCGCATTCCTCCCTCATTTGATGGGAGTAATCGCGCCCCGCTGCCGCGCTTTACCGCATTGACTGAAAAAGAACGACAAGAACTGTTTCGCTTCTTTCTCGAATGGAGCAAAGTTGCCGTTCATGCATTACGTCCAGGTGGTCATGTTTTTATTGCCAGTAATGCTTTTCTGTCACAACTGATCTTCTCGGCCCTGATCGCTGGCGGACTAGAATTTCGCAGCGAACTCATTCGCCTTGTCCGTACCTTTCGCGGCGGCGACCGCCCCAAAAACGCGGAAGATGAGTTTCCCGATGTTTGTTCCTTGCCCCGTAGTTGCTATGAGCCGTGGGGTATTTTCCGTAAACCAATGCCAAAAGGTATGAAGGTTAGCGATTGTTTGCGTATCTACGGCACGGGCGGCTTGCGACGGGTCAGTAATGAACGGCCTTTTAGTGACGTGATCATCAGTGAGCGTACATCAAGACGTGAACGTGAGATTGCCAATCATCCTAGCTTAAAACCCCAGTCGTTTTTGCGTCAAGTCGTTCACGCTGCTTTGCCGCTGAGCGAAGGTTTGATTGCCGATCCGTTTATGGGATCAGGCTCTACTGTTGCTGCCGCTGAAGCATTAAACTTCAGTTGCATCGGCGTCGAACGCTTTCACGATTACTTCTTAATGAGCAAAGACGCCACACCCAAACTGGCAACAATTACTACAAAAACGGAAACCGTCCAGCCCGCTCTACTGGATTTATCCGGTTTCTAGCCCTTCGTAGAGCCAGTTTGCCATCATCTTTTCAAAACCTGATTGCGTGACACTGGCTGTAATGGTACGACGGCTAGTTTCAGAACGACCAGAGAATACCCAATCGGTTTTAGCGAGTTGCGCGCCAACCACTCTAATAAAACGAAATGAGCGCGGTATTGCATCTTTGGGACGATTGCAATCAAAGGCGAAAACCATTAACCATACGTCCTCAGGGTTATGACCCTGCCAACCCCGCAAGTACCGTGATGCTTTGACTTCAATGCCGACTTCTGAATGTTGCACTGCATCGTCGACAAAATAACCGGCTGGAATCAAATCAGGATGGCCGTTGTGGTATCTATTCTTGACGATGGCATTGCAATACTTGGGAAGTGCCGATGTCATAAACTCTCCAACCATGCTACTGAAGTTCGCTGGCATCAACATCTTCTCCAGCCGTTCGATTCCCTTGGTATTCAACTGCGTGTTGATAAATCCCAGGAAATCGAGGAAATCTTGCATAGCTTGCTGTAGGTGTGTTATGTGTAACCCATAGGGTAAAATTGCTTGTTCATTAAAACCATTAAGGCGTAGGCTGTGTGGTTGGCAAGCTTGAATCTCGTTATAGACTTGTTCTTTAACCATACGGATCCGCCGCATCACGTAGGCCATCGCCCAAAAAGTTGAACGCCAAAATTGCCAGGATCACCGGCGCCGCCGGAATGAGCAGCCAGGGCGAAATGGCGACTGCCTGAATATTCTGCGCCTGTTGCAACAGAACGCCCCAACTGACCGCCGGTGGCCGCAGACCTAACCCTAAAAAGCTCAACGAGGTCTCGGAAATGATCATGGCCGGAATCGCCAGGGTCGCCGCAGCGATGATATGGCTGAGGAACGAGGGCACCATGTGGCGAAAGATAATGCGCAGTTGACCGGCCCCAGCCAACTCCGCCGCCGTGACAAAATCTTCTGTCCGCAATGACAAGAACCGCCCACGCACCACGCGCGCCATCACTGTCCAGCCGATGAGCGAAATGATAATGGTGATAAAGAAGTAGACCCTTGTCACCGGCCAGGTCGGCGGGACCGCAGCAGCCAGCCCCATCCAGAGCGGAATGGTGGGGATGGAACGAATGATTTCGATAAAGCGCTGGATAACATTGTCGATGGCGCCGCCATATAGGCCGGAGATGCCACCCAGTAAAATCCCCAAGAAAAGGCTCAATGCCACGCCAACCAGACCGATGGTCAGCGAAGTGCGCGTTGCCAACATCAGCCGCGAGAAGAGATCGCGCCCTTGTACATCGGTGCCAAGCAGGAAGATGCTCTCTTCGGTCTTCGCTCCTTCTACGCCGATTATATGGCGGTTGCTGGGAAATAAACCCCACAATTTATACTCGTAACCCTCCGCCCAAAAGACCACCGGTACTTTGGTTTCCAAATCGGGCTGATAGACCTTCTTAAAGGTTTTCGGGTCGCGCTTGCCCACCACCGGATGAACATAAGGATTGAAACGCCCATCTTCATCAAACCAGTGAATCGGCTGGGGCGGCAGCAACGAAAGGTTCTCATCAGATTTGCTAGTATCAGAATAAGCAAAAAATTCGGCAAAGAGGACAATGACATAGAAAAAGATCACAAAGACCGCAGCGATCATCGCCAGTCGATGTTTGCGAAAACGCCACCACATCAACTGCCATTGGGTCGCCACCATAATACGGTCGGCGGCTTTGTTCTCTTTGCGCGCCTGTGGCGCTCCACCTGTCGCCGGTAATTGCTCAACTGCTTGTGCCATAGTCGACTCGTTTCCCACCAACCCCATTAACAATTCTCAATTTTCCATTGACCATGAATGATGCCTAATTGCTGCCTTCCATCCCCATGCGTATGCGCGGGTCGATCCACATCAAAATCAAATCGGAGATCAATGTCCCAATCACCGTCATCACTGCCAGCAGTAAGAGAATCGTTCCAGCCAGAAAGAGATCCTGTGCAATCAGCGCCTTAAAGAGCAGGGGACCTACTGTTGGCAAGCTCAAGACCAGCGAGACAATAATGCTGCCCGACACCACATAGGGGAAGATATAGCCAATCGTACTGGCAAAAGGGTTGAGTGCTGCCCGCACCGGATATTTCATGATCACGCGCGTCTGTGACAGTCCCTTCGCCCGCGCTGTCACCACATAGGGTTTGCGCAATTCATCGAGCAGATTGGCGCGCATAATGCGCACCAGTTCCCCAATGCCGGCCATGCCCAGAATAATCGCCGGCAACGGCAGATGTTTGAGCATATCCCAGACCTTGGCCAGGCTCCACGGCGCCAACATATACTCTTCGGAAAAGAGACCACCGATACTTTGCATATCAAAATATTTAAAGCCCATATATAAAATGACCAGCGCCAACATAAAGTTGGGGATGCCGATGCCTAAAAAGGCCAAAAAGGTAAAAAAGTAGTCGCCCAAAGAATATTTATAAACGGCGGAGTAGATGCCAATGGGCAGAGCCAACCCCCAGATAAAGACAATCGCCGCAATCGAGACGATCATGGTCAAGGTCAGCCGATCCCCGATCACCTCGCGCACAGGGCGGTTATACTCCATCGCCATACCAAAATTACCCTGGAGCATCAAGCCCATCCACTTGAGATATTGGACATACATCGGTCGATCCAGCCCATATTGCTGGCGCAGTGCGATCGCCTCCTCCGCCGAGACCATGGTGCCGGTCGATTGTAGGCGCGCAATATAAGAGGTGATATAATCCCCTGGCGGCAACTGAATCACCACAAAGGAGAGAATCGAGGCCGCCCAAATGGTGAGCAACCCAGCAAAAATGCGGCGAATGAGATAAGAGACCATCGATAAATTACCTCTCCTGCGCGCCCTTCTGGCACACTGACTGCGGTAGCGGTTCCACTTATGCCGGTTCCATTGCGGCCCGGCGCTGATTCAGGGCCGCTTTCCACTGCATCAAACTACGTTCACTTTCGGGAATCAGGCTGGGGCCAAGCAACAAGGTTTCGACGCCAATATGCTCATCAAGCAAAGGCCAATAGAGTGTGTCGGCAAAATATTCAATATGGCTACGTTCGTATGGCGTACCATAGAGCAGACGCGGAAACCAGACCAAAGGAACACTGAGAGTGCGTCCATCACTCAATTCAACCGTGAGGGTATCCTCATCGACCATTGCTTCCACCGGCTGGGCTTGGCGCAATTTCAACTTGATCAATTCAAGCTCGGCGACAATGCTCATTCCACTTCTCCTGTAACAGCGCCTGATGTTTTTCGATCAGGCGACTAATCTCGCGAAGTTCCTTACGTCGAAAACCATGATTGACCGCAATTGCGCCCGTCTCTAGCCAAAATTTAGCACTTTTGTTATCGCGAAAAACATGCATATGCGCCGGTTCTGCACAATCCTGAGACTAAAAGGCGATTCGGTAGGGGCCGTCAGTCAAAACCGTAGGCAAGGTTCACCCGTTTCTCAACGCAACGATACGCTTCTGCTTCAAAGAGAAATTATATCAGGAATCGCTTCATAGAACAAGCGAAACGCACCAGAGGGTGCCTATCAGGTTGGGATCGCGTTTTTCCGAACGGGGAGCGTTAGCGACCCGCCAACGGATCGCTAACGCTCCCCGTTCGCTGATTGTCCCAACCTGATAGGCACCCCGCGCCACAGACGAGCGTGTTATTTCTACTACAACTCATCCCTGGCACGTCTGCTTACTCTCTCAATCTCTCAACCATTCTACTGCGAATCCGCATCCGTAAAGAAGAAGGTCGAGGGGCGGGAGATATTCGGCGTCTGACCCGCTTGGATGTTGAACTGGCGCGACGGGATGTTGCCCATATTGTTCTTCACAATGCGCACACCCATGAAGGCGCCCGACTGCCCGACCGTACCAATGGTCCAGACTTCGTCGGTGATGATCTTCCAGATCTCCTGGCCAATGGTAATGCGTTCTTCCGGTGTGCCTTTCAAGCCTTGGCTAAAGAGATCCAACACTTCCTTCACCTTCGGGTCGGTCGGCTCGATGCCGGCGGCGCCGCCGGAGGCGTACCAGTTACCGATGGCTGGGCCAGTGCCGGAGGTATCAGCAACCGGCAGGGCATGATAGGGGTAGAGATAAAGTTCATCCGTACCGTCATTCTGCCAGAAGAAGATTTGCAGTTCGTTGGCAGCGCGGCGCTGTTCGACCAACGTGCGTTCTTGTTCGACCACGTTGGCAAAGATGCCGATCTGCGCCCAATCTTCCTTGATCATTTCACCGATCTGGGTGAATTGAATAAAGGCGGGAATGCTGGGAATTTCAATGATAATGCGTTCGCCATTGTCACTGCGCAAGCGATAACCTTCGGCATCCTTGTTCGTCAAGCCCAACGCATCCAACATCTGGTTGGCCTGCTCAAAATCACCACCAGCAGGCGCCCACAGTTCGCGATAGTCAGCGCCAGGGTTAAAGGGCGACGATTCCGCCACCACTGCCGAACCCGGTTTGCCGATACCCAGGAAGATGATCTCGTTGATCTTGTTGCGGTTGATCGCCAGCGAGAGCGCTCGGCGAAAATCGGTGGTGTGCAACAACTTGGCAATTTCGGGATCAGCTTCATAGCTCAGGTTGACTTGCAGACCGGCGTCAGCGCCATGTTGGGCCGGATCAAGGTGAATGGTGTAGTTGCCCTTTTCCGCATTTTCTAACAAAACTGGCAGGTTTGCCAGCGAAATATGGCGCGATTGATAGTCGAACTCGCCGGCAATCGCACGCAGGTTCAACACTTCCAGGTTTTCGGCCAACGTCATGGAAATGCGGTCAATGTAGGGCAGTTGATTGCCTTCGGTGTCAACGCCGTAGTAGTACGGGTTACGCTCCAAGACCCAGTTATCGGTCGTGATCGGATTGACCGTCTTCCACGGAGTCAGGGTCGGCAATTCAGGATTGCGCTGCCAGGTGTTCTTGTCTTTGAAGAGGTTAACCCAGTTGTCAAAGCCTTCTTTGGCAACCAACTCATCCAGTGCAGCCTTATCCACAAAGTCAGGGTGGAACTGCTGCATGTAGTGGGCCGGCGCATAGCCGCCCATCGCTGTGCCACCCATAATGGCATGACCGCCAAAGACATTGACCGAGCTGCCCAACACTTCCAGGAAGAGGCTGTTGGCAAAGGGGAAGCTAAACTTGAGCGTATAGTCGTCCACCATTTCCATCGTGGCGCCTTGGTCAATATTGAAGAAGGCCGAGCGTACCGGCACCAATTCGGTATTTTGATACATATGTTCATACCAGAACATGGCATCATTCGCCGTAAAGGGCTGACCATCTGACCATTTCAACCCTTCGCGCAAGAAGAGGGTAATTTGGGTGCCATCTTCACTGATCTCCCAGCCCTTGGCCAGGTTGGGAACGACTTTGGGGAATTCATCAGCATCCCAGAAGACGAAGCGGTCGCCACCGGCCACACGATGGCCGTTTTGGCCGTCGCCAGGGCCGGTGAAGCCGCGGCGCCAGGTGCCGCCATATTTGCCAATCTCATGCACCGGCTTGATGACCAGCAGGTCTTCACGCACCGGCAACCGTTCGGCTACAGGCGGTAAGCTGCCAGCATCGACCATCTCTTTGAGCATGGGCGCTTCGCCAAACTCACTGGGAAATTCATCGACATTGGTGATAATATCCGGGCCTTCGATCTCACCGATTAGGGTGGAACCGAGCGCTTCCTCTTCTTCGGCGGGGGCCGCTGCTTCTTCGGCTGCTGCTTTTGTGGGTTCCGCCGCCGCTTCTTGTGCCGGCTGCTCCGCTGGTGCGTTGGGTTGCGCAGCGCCGGCACAGCCCGCCAGCACCAGGCTCAGAATAACGAGTAGTGAAGTGATGCTCCACCAGACGTGTCGCTTGTACACAGACTCCTCCTTCAGTTATGGCATTTGGGGTTTGTAAAAGAATTATGGACAATCAATAAACAACGGCGCCTGAGGGTGGCTTTCCCCCTCACCAATAGTTTTACCATTCTGCCTGCGTGCCACTGATCGGCATTATATAAGAACGTAAGGTTTGGTGAGCAAGAGATTGCTTACTGACAATACACACTGTGCATTAATTTGAATCGGGTTTGATAGTGTATGGAATAGTTTCCCTGTAGACCTTTGCACAGGGTATCATAAACAGGGGTGAATGTCAAACTGTCATTCGTCATCTATCAACCGTGCTGGTTGCAATCCTTACGGACGTGCGGTAAAGTAAAATGATGCTATAATCAGTAACACCAGCCATTGCCGCTCATCCAAAAAGATAAGGGAAGAATTGACTTATGCGTGAAAAACAACCTTACCTGAACAGCATCGCTTATGGCGTCATCGTTCTGACGCTTATTACAGCACTCATCCACTTTTCCCAGAGTCTTCAATTTCCCGAAGGGCCGGATCGCGTCTTTCTGCTGAATGCCGTCGGCTATATCGTGCTGTTGGCGGCAATTTACCTCCCTCTGCCCATACTGATGCATTATCGTAGTTTATTTTGTTGGCTTTTGATCGGCTATACAGCGTTGACCATTGCGCTTTGGCTCTTTTTTGGTGCGCGTTCGGTCACGGCTTATATTGACAAGGTTGTGGAAGTCAGTTTGATCCTGTTGCTTTGGACAGAGACACGCCGGTTTTCAGTGTGAAAGGGTTGTGAAGACTCGTGAAGAAAAGGGAAAAACCTGTTGTCCCAAAAGCATGTGAAAATTTGCGCGAACGAAAATTGCGATGCTATAATCGTGGCAACATTAGCCTAAGCATATTTACCGATACTAAATCTATAGTTTGTGCAAGCTATTTTGTGTTATTGTACAAACAACCTATACTAGTGTTAACGTCATGACGGTTCGCATCAATCTTCAGCGGTTACTAGGTGGCATGGTAACAACCTTTGTCCTCCCTATGGCGCTGGCAATGTGGGCTGATTGGCAACTAGCGCTCTTTCCATTGGTGACCATTGGTGCAACGGTTATCTTTATGCCGTTAGCAACCGTGATCGTCATTCGGGCTGCACTTGCCGAGATGGATCAGTTAATTCAAAAAGTGGCTCCCATCCCTGTAGAAGCGGATGAGGCAATTTCTGAAAATACCTTAGATTCACCGGTGGGAACGTTAGTTTCCCCACGACCGGCGGTCGAAGGCGTAGATACTAAAATCAATTCAAACGTTCTGTAAAAGATTCGGTGATAAGATTATGAACTTTCTGACAGCAAACCCACGGCGGACAATGCTTCTCGGCGGTGTTGTGCTGGCGTTGATCCTCAGCGTCGCCATGTACTGGATTCTGCCTGTTCCGAAACCCCATGTCTCGTTGGCCGCGGAACCGATCTTCGAGAGCGGTTTCCAATGGTTTACCAACGGGTTGTTAACCACCTTGATTGTGGACTTGATTCTGATCTTGATTGCGGTGAGCGCCACCAGCAAGATGAATCTGGTGCCTAGCGGCCTACAAAATGCCATGGAAGCGATTGTTGAATATCTCTTCAATCTGGCCGAAAGTGTGGCCGGTCGCGCCGCCGGCACCTACTTCCCTTGGGCCGCTACTATCTTTTTCTTTGTGTTAATCAGCAACTGGTCCGGCTTGATCCCAACCGTTGGTAGCCTGGGCTTCTTCCACTCACCGGCTGCTCACGAAGAGCATCAAGAGGAGAATAAAGAAGGCGATTCGCATGGTTTTGCCCTGGATCACCAGTTGGCAATGGTTGACGGCAGCCCAGTGTTGATTCAAGCTGCGGATGCCGCTGCCAAACAAGCTGCCGCTGAAGAAGGCCATGCCAAATTTGTCCCGCTCTTCCGCGCTCCTAGCGCTGATCTCAACGTGACCTTTGCCCTAGCCATTGCCACGATGGTGATGGTGCAGATTCATGGCATTCGCGCCTTAGGCGCCGGCTATTTCCGCAAGTTCTGGAACACAAGCGGTCACGGCTTTATGAAGGGGATCAATGTCTTTGTTAGTATACTGGAGTTGATCAGCGAAATCTCCCGCATCATCGCCTTTGGCTTTCGTCTCTTTGGCAATATCTTTGCCGGTGAAATTGTGCTGGCAACGATGGCGTTCTTGATTGCGTTCCTGGTGCCCCTGCCCTTCTACTTGCTGGAAATCTTAGTCGGTGTTGTACAGGCGCTGGTCTTTATGATGTTAGCGCTGGTCTTCTTCACCATGGCGACTATCAGCCATGCTCATGGAGATGAACACCACTAAATTCATCAACTTTCGCACGTTATCTGTCGAGTGTTGTCGAATTCTATCAAGTGTCACAGGTGATAGAACTTCAGGGAAAACGTGTAGATTGGTTTTAGGTCGTAAGCGCTCTATGTTAGTTATTGCTGGGTTCTTAAAAACAGAGAGCGCTTTCTATAAAAAGCTCTTCGCCCTAAAATGTGTGTCAGCGGTAGCCTTTACTTTTGTAATCTACTGGTTGATGATACGCCGGGCGATTGAGTAAAACATTTTGGAAAAGAACTTCTTTGTTTCACATTCCAACGAATTAAGGAGAAGAAATACGATGGACGTCCTTGCTGCTAAGGAAATTGGTGCTGCGTTAGCGATTGGTCTGGGTGCGCTTGGCCCTGGCATCGGTATCGGTCTAATTGGTTCAAAAGCGATGGAAGCCATGGGGCGCAACCCGGAAGTGGCCAGCACGATTCAGACCAACATGATTTTGGCGATTGCGTTCGCCGAATCGTTGGCGATTTTCGGTCTCGTTATTGCGTTGCTGGTTAAATTCGTCTAAACGCTTGCCAATAAAGAGAGGAGGCTGACCTTGAACGCTGTACTTGGTCAACTCGGAATTGAGGGGGGGTTGCTGGTCTCGCAGATTGTCAACTTCCTCATTCTGATGGTTGTGCTGCGGGTCACCCTGTATCAACCAATTTTGAACATGCTGGAGCAACGGCGTCAGCGCATTGCCCAAAGCATGAAAGATGCCGAACGGGCTGGTGCTGCTGCCCGCGAAGCCGAGCATGATAAAGCTAAAATTTTAGATGAAGCGCGCCGCGAGGCGCAAGAAGTACGCGCCGCCGCCACCCGCGATGCGGAAAAAATCGCCCAAGATATTCGCGCTCGCGCTGAACAGGAAGCCGGCGAAATTCGCCGCAAGGCGCAAGCGGATGCGGAAGCGCAAGCCGAATCTGCGCTCTCCGGCGCCAACAAGCAAATTGCGGATTTGGCGATCCTGGCGACCCAACAAATTTTGAATCGTGAGCTGGCTAATCGCAGCGAACATGAACGATTTGTGGCTGAGTTCCTGGCTCAGCAGAGGAGCGCAGCGTAATGAACACAAGCAGTGCAAGCGCTAACCAGTACGCGCAGGCGATCATTGGAGCCATGCTCGAACGGTGGCAAGGTGCGCTGTCTTCTGTTTCCGTTGCGTTGAAACAGAATCCGCAACTGGCTGAACGCCTGAGCAATGGGGCTTACGGAGTTAATGAACGTCTTTCTGCGCTCGAAAGTGTGTTACCGACAGATGCCCCCATTGAACTGCGCAATACGCTCAAATTGATGGTGCAAGACGGCGCCCTCCATCTGGTTGATCAACTAGGTGACGCCCTGACGCAAACCGTTCGCGGTCGCACCACCGAGCCTACCAAGGCCGAAGTGGTGAGCGCTGTTGCGCTTTCGGCGGAAGAGCAGGCGGAACTGCGCCGCTCGTTGACTGCTCGCTATGGCGATGGGCTGACCTTTGCCTTTTCCGTTGATCCGTCCCTCATGGGCGGGCTGCGGGTGCGAGTTGGCGACCGCTTGATTGACACATCCGTGGCGAGCCGCTTACAAGCCATGCGCGAGACATTAAGCGCCGTTGTTCGCTGAGTCCTATCGCCTGAACAGGAGGAGAACCTATGGCTGTGCGTACAGATGAAATCACAGCTTTACTGCGACAGCAGATTTTGAATTTTACGGTGGCGCCCACACAGATTGACGTGGGGGAAGTCATCGAAATCGGCGACGGGATCGCCCTGGTCTCCGGCCTACAGGGCGCGATGGCCGGCGAACTCGTTGAGTTTCCGAAAAATGGCGTCTTGGGGCAGGTGCAAAACCTGACCGAAGAGAATGTTGGTATCATCATCATGGGTGATTACAGCAACATTCAAGAAGGCGACCTAGTGCGCAGCACCGGTCGCATCGTTTCCGTGCCGGTCGGCGATGCTTTGATTGGTCGCGTCGTCAACGCTGTCGGTCAGCCGATTGATGGCAAAGGGCCGATTGCTTCTGACAAGTTCCGCAGCGTCGAACGCATTGCCCCGGGCGTCATCAAGCGCCAGCCGGTGAATGAGCCAGTGGCGACGGGTGTCACGTCGATTGACGCCATGATTCCGATTGGCCGCGGTCAACGTGAGTTGATCATTGGCGACCGCGAAACCGGTAAGACGGCGATTGCTCTGGACACGATCATTAACCAAAAGGGCAAAGACCTGATCTGTATCTATGTCGCCATTGGACAGAAGCGTTCAACGGTGGCTCAGGTTGTCGGTACGCTGGAAAAGTATGGCGCCATGGAACACACCATTGTCGTCAGCGCTTCCGCATCCGACCCCGCTGCGTTGCAATTCTTGGCGCCTTACGCCGGTTGCGCCATCGGTGAGGAATTCATGGAACAGGGCAAACACGCCCTCATCGTCTATGACGACCTCTCCAAGCACGCCCAGGCGTACCGTCAGGTGTCGCTCCTGTTGCGCCGCCCGCCGGGCCGCGAAGCGTACCCTGGTGACGTTTTCTATCTCCACAGCCGTTTGTTGGAACGGGCCGCCAAGCTCTCCAGTGAGGAAGGCGGCGGCAGCTTGACGGCGTTGCCGGTCATCGAGACCCAGGCCAATGACGTTTCCGCCTACATTCCGACCAACGTCATTTCGATTACCGATGGTCAAATCTTCTTGGAAAGCGACCTCTTCTACGGCGGTATTCGCCCGGCCATTAACGTCGGTATCTCCGTCAGTCGCGTCGGTAGCTCCGCCCAGACCAAAGCCATGAAGAAGGTGGCCGGTCGCTTGAAGTCCGAGTTGAGCCAGTTCCGCGAATTGGCTGCGTTCGCCCAGTTCGGTAGCGATCTGGACGCTGTGACCCAGCGCCAGCTCGACCGTGGCTATCGCATTCAAGAAATTCTCAAGCAGCCGCAATTCCAGCCCATGCCGCTCCATCGTCAGGTGATGAGTCTGTACGCAATGGGTAATGGCTTTGTTGACAAGGTGCCGGTCGCTAATGTCAAGCAGTGGGAAGCCGCCATGCACGCCTACATGGACGCTAACCACGCCGAGATCGGCCAGACCATCATCCGCACCGGCGAGTTGAACGATAACACGATCAACTCCCTGCGTCTGGCCCTGGATGACTTTAACAAAGGTTGGGCGCCACCGGCCTAGTTGGTGACAAGGTGACAAGGTGACAAGGTGACAAGGTGACAAGATGACAGGGTGACAGAAGGGTGAGATCATAAACGGCAAAGTGATTTTGTTAGTAAATCATTTCGCCAAGCTTGTGTTCTTACCAATGTATCACCTTGTCACCCCTTCACCTTGTCGCCCTGTCACCCCTTCACCTTGTCAGACAGCGGCCTGGCTAAAGGAGTAATCTCTTGGCTAGTACACGTGAAATTCGCCGACGCATTAAGTCGGTTAAAAATATTTCGCAAGTGACCAAAGCGATGGAGGCTGTGTCTGCGGCCAAGATGCGTAAGGCGCAGACTCAGGTGCTTGCCACCCGGCCTTATGCCCAACAGGCGCGTAATGTGCTGGCCTATATTGCTCAGCTTGCCGGCAACGAAACGCATCCATTGCTCGAACCGCGCCCGGTGAAACGGGTCGGCGTGATGCTGGTGACAGCGGATCGCGGGTTGGCCGGCGGCTTTAATATGAACGTGATCAAGAAAGCCGCTACGCTCATGCGTGAAAAGCGCAAGGCGGGCGCCGAAGTCCAGGTTGTTACGGTCGGCAAAAAGGGCCGTGACTGGATGTTGCGCTATGATCCGGTCATTCGCGCTGAGTTCGCCAAATTGCCCGATTCACCAAAGGGCCAGGACATCGCCCCCATTGCCCGCGTCTTATTAGATGATTACATGCAGGGTCACTTTGATGAAGTCTATGTGGTTTACACTGACTTTATCAACACGATTAAACAAGAGCCGGTGGCGCACAAATTGCTGCCGGTGGAACGACCGACAGAAGCCGCCACGGGCATGGCGCCGGAGTACATCTTCGAGCCAAACCCGGAAACTGTCTTGGGCCAGGTTCTTACGGGTTTTACCGAAGTCCAGATTTTGCAAGCACTCTATGAGTCGCTGGCAAGTGAACATTCGGCGCGGATGGTCGCCATGCGCAATGCGACCGACGCCGCCAACGAATTAATTGGCTCTTTAACCTTGACCTATAACAAAGCCCGCCAGGAAAACATCACCACCGAGTTGATGGATATTATTGGCGGTAGTGCAGCCGTGAAATAATTAATTGTCAATGGAAAATAATTAATTGTTAATGCCCGCAGCACTCATGCCGCAACCATTAACAATTAGTATTTTCCATTAAGTATTGAGGAGGTTTACATGGCCGAACAACTTATCGGCACAGTACGCAGTGTGATCGGACCAGTCGTAGACTTTGCCTTTGCCGAAGGTCAGTTGCCCGAAATCTATGATGCGATCAAAGTGAAGATGGATGATGGTGGCCTGCTGACCTTTGAAGTTGCCCAACAGTTGGGGAACGGTGTTGTCCGCTCCGTCTCTATGGGCAGCACCGATGGTCTGCGCCGTGGGATGGAAGGCGTCTCTGATGGTCGCCCCATCAGCGTGCCGGTTGGTCCGGCCACGCTTGGCCGTCTCTTCAACGTTGTCGGTGATCCGATTGACGGCAAGGGGCCGGTGAATGCGGAGACCACCTACCCGATCCACCGCCCATCCCCGGCTTTTGATGAGCAAAGCACCCAAGCTGAAATCTTTGAAACGGGTGTAAAAGTCGTTGACCTGATTGCCCCCTTCACGCGCGGTGGGAAGACAGGCATCTTCGGTGGCGCCGGTACAGGCAAAACCGTAATTTTGCAAGAGCTGATCCACAACGTCGCCGAGTATCATAGTGGTTACTCGGTCTTCGCTGGTGTAGGTGAACGCAGCCGCGAAGGCAACGACCTGATGCGTGAAATGACGGAGTCGGGCGTTATCGGCTCCACCGTCATGGTCTTCGGCCAGATGAATGAGCCGCCCGGCGCCCGTCTGCGTGTGGGTTTGACCGGCGTGACCATGGCCGAGTACTTCCGCGATGAAGGTCGTGACGTGCTGCTCTTTATTGATAACATCTTCCGCTTTGTACAAGCTGGTTCGGAAGTCTCTTCGCTCTTGGGCCGCTTGCCCAGCGCCGTTGGTTATGCACCGACCCTTGGCACCGATATGGGTGACTTGCAGGAACGCATCACCACGACGAAGAAGGGTGCTATCACGTCGATGCAAGCCGTCTATGTGCCCGCCGATGACTATACAGACCCGGCGCCGGCCACGACTTTCGCCCACTTGGATGCGAAGATCACCTTAGTGCGCTGGATGGCAGAGCAGTTCCTCTTCCCGGCCATTGACCCGCTCGGTTCCACGAGCCGCATTCTCGACCCGCTGATCGTCGGTGAGGCGCACTATAGTGCCACCCGCCGCGTCCAGGGGACGTTACAACGTTATCGCGACCTGCAAGACATCATCGCCATTCTCGGTGTGGAAGAGTTGAGCGAAGATGACAAGCTGACGGTCTCGCGAGCGCGCAAGCTTCAACGCTTCCTGACCCAGCCCATGTTCGTGGCTGAACAGTTCACCGGTACGCCGGGCAAGTATGTGAAGATTGAAGACACCGTGCGCGGCGTTCTCGAAATTCTCGACGGCAAGCATGATGATCTGCCGGAATCAGCCTTCTACATGA
Source organism: Caldilineaceae bacterium (assembly GCA_026645575.1). Next base: position 31,491 of record JAPKMW010000070.1, on the reverse strand, counting down.
TCGGCACTATCGAAGAAGCGGTCGAAAAAGCTGCCCAACTGCGGGCATAGGAATGATTTTAGATTTTGGATTTGCGATTTTAGATTAACTAGAGTAGCAGACAGTAATCCAAAATCTAAAATCCAAAATCCGAAAGCGAGATAATCTATGCCGATTTTGGTTGATATTGTCACCCCAGAGCGGCGTTTGCTCTCTGAAGAAGTTGATATGGTGACATTGCCCGGTATCGAAGGCCAAATGGGGATTTTACGGGGGCATGTGCCGCTGCTCACCATCCTTGATATCGGCGAAATCGTTCTCCACAAAAAGAATGATACGCGCCATATTGCGGTTGGCGGTGGTGTCGTCGAAGTGCGCCCGGACAAAGTGACCATCCTGGCCGATACTGCCGAGCAAGCCGACGAAATCGATTTGCAACGGGCTGAAGCCGCACGCGAACGGGCGCGCACGTCCTTGGCCGACGCCGGGCCGAAACAAAACCCCAATGCGGTTGCCGCACTACGGCGCAGTAACCTACGCGTGAAAGTTGCACAACGCCGACGCCATCGCTCCGGTGCACAGTTCCAAGAGGGCAACGAGTAAGCTTTGTTGCTGGCCGTTGTTCTGTTGTCGAATAGGTTTTGAAAAAAGCCGGGTCTCGCATGAGACCCGGCTTTTTGACGTGGGGCAAGGCACCACAAAGTACATTGCCTGCTTTTTTCGCAGTTGCGTAAAATGAACATTGTCAGTTAAACTAGTAACGATGCTGCTAGATTGACTGTTTCTTCTGGTCGAGTAATCCTATGTTTGGAAAACACATTGGTATTGATTTAGGCACCGTCAACGTGCTGGTTCATGTCAAAGGGCGCGGGATCGTCATGCACGAACCCTCAGTTGTCGCCATTCGCCTGCGCGACAACACGATGGTGGCAGTGGGACATGAGGCGTATGACATGCTAGGGCGCACGCCAGAAAGCCTGGAAGTAGCGCGTCCAATTCGCGATGGTGTTATCGCCGACTTTGTCGTCACCGAAGGGATGCTGCGCTATTTTATCCAAGCGATTGTCGGCAACCCGAATCCGTTGTTGCGTAACCTCTTTAAACCCAAAGTGATGATTAGCACCCCACGCGGCGTCACCAGCGTCGAAGAGCGGGCGGTTCATGATGCTGCCATGCAAGCCGGCGCCGGCGCGGCTTACTTGATTCCCGAACCGCTGGCGGCAGCCTATGGCGCCGGTTTACCCATCGGTACGCCGACCGGCAATATGGTGGTCGATATGGGGGGCGGCACCACGGAAGCGGCGGTGGTCTCCATGTACGACATTGTTGTTTGGAGCAGCGTACGCGTCGGTGGCAATCGTTTTGATGAAGCGATTGTCAACTATGTACGTAAAAAATATAATTTATTAATCGGTGAACAAACTGCCGAAGATATTAAGATCGCCATTGGCAGTGCGTTGCCGATGGAAGATGAACGCCAGATGGAAGTACGTGGGCGCGACCAGGTAACCGGCTTGCCCAAAATTATTCAAATTAATAGTAGTGAAGTCACTGAAGCTATCGCTGAACCATTGCAAGCGGTGGTGAGTACTGTGCGTGCGACGCTGGAAAAGACGCCGCCGGAGTTGGCTGCTGACATTATTGATCGTGGTATGGTCCTGACCGGTGGCGGCGCCCAATTGCGCAACATTGCCCAGTTGTTAACCCAGGAAACCGGCGTTCCCTGTTATGTTGCGGAAAACCCCATTGCTTGTGTTGCGCTGGGAGCAGGCAAGGCGCTGGAAAATTATGAAATTATGCGCCGTAGCTTGCCGATTGTACCCAATTAATCGAATTAGCTCAACAAGTAAAGCGGGTTTCATTTGCTCATTTGCGGTCAAACTGGTCTACCTGCTGTAATTTGGGGTCAGTAAATTGTTGTATTTAAATGAAAACAATGGTTTTCTACGCATTTTCTCATAAAATTGTGCATTAGCGCATTTTTGATTTTTGCATGATAGTGCAAGTTGAATTACAATTGAACTGTCGGCCTGGACAAAAGCTTTATTACCAACCTTTTGCCGGGGCGATAATCCTACTTTTCGAGGTATTGAGTGCAACAGCGCAACGTTATCCAAACACAACAGGCCCCTGCCGCAATTGGACCCTATTCCCAAGCAATTCGCGCAGGTAACTTAGTTTTTGCCTCGGGCCAATTAGGTCTCGACCCCCAAACTGGAAAATTACAAGACGGCGTCGAAGCGCAAGCTCGTCAAGCATTGGCGAATGTCAAGGCTTTATTAGCCGCGGCTGGCACAAGTGTAGAGCGAGTAGTCAAAGTGACCCTCTTCCTTGCCAACATGGCCGATTTTGCCAAAGTCAATGCGATTTACGGCGAAGTTTTCACCCACGAACCGCCGGCGCGCAGTACCATTCAGGTTGCTGCCTTGCCGTTGGGTGGTCTGGTTGAGATCGAAGTTGTCGCTTTGATCGATTAGTCTACTTGTCTGCGATCCCTTCTAGCAAGGGATCATTCGCGCTCGGGTTACGGTGTACCACTGCTGTCAGTGGTCTGCTTTTTGCTGCGCGCCAGCTAGCCGATGGGCAGGACACGCAGGATTGATACATCCAATTTTTAGGTAAATCGGGTGAGTTGATTGAGCAGAGCAAGCCACGACACCAGGGTTGTTATTATTTTATTCGGAGGAAATTGTTTGCATGAAGGGGAATGGTCAAGCATTGATTACTGCAATGCAAGGTTCGTGGCTTGGAACGTCGAATGAACTTCACCCGATGGCGCTCTTGCTCAATGAGATTGACAGCTCATTGCAGGAACCGCAATTTGGGGAAATTCGCAACGGCATCATTGTTGACAAACGCTCTCATGAATTGTTAGTCGATATCGGCTTCAAATCAGAAGGTGTGGTGGCCGGACGCGAAATGGAGCGCATCAGCGACGAAATCCATACGCTTCGGATTGGCGATGAAATCCCTGTCTACATTATGCGTGAAGACAAGGACGGCAATCTGATGCTGAGTGTAAGCCGTGCGCTGGCGGAAAAAGATTGGGAGCGCGCCGAAGGGTTGATGGAGAGCCAAAGCATCTTTGATGGCATTGTCGAATCCTTTAACCGCGGTGGCGTGATCATCAAGCTGGGGCATGTGCGGGGCTTTGTGCCGGCGAGTCAAATGAGCAGTGCTATACCTGATTTCTCTTCCGGCGCAGAGAGCGAAGTTGAGTTGCCTGAAGGTGATGACCGCTGGTCTTCGTTGGTGGGCGAATCGCTCAAGTTGAAGGTGATCGATGTCGATCGCAAGCGCAACCGCCTGATTCTCTCCGAACGGTTAGCCATGCGCGATTGGCGCCGCCAGCAAAAAGAACAGTTGCTGGAAACCCTCAAGGAAGGCGCAACCTGTGAAGGTGTCATCAGCAACATTGCCGACTTTGGCGCCTTTGTCGATTTGGGCGGGGCTGACGGGTTGATCCACCTGAGTGAACTCAGTTGGAATCGCGTCAACCACCCCAACGAAGTGGTCAGCGTTGGCGATCGTGTCAAGGTGCAAGTCTTGTCGGTCGATCTCGACCGCAAACGCATCGGCCTCAGTATGCGCCGCCTCATGCCCGAACCGTGGGAAATTATCAACGAGTATTACGAAGTCGGCCAGATTGTCCGCGGTCGCATTACCAAGTTGGTCAACTTCGGCGCCTTTGCTCGCTTGGACGAGAATGGCGTAGAAGGGCTGATTCACATTAGTGAACTCTCCGACCAACGGGTCGTCCATCCCCGCGAAGTGGTCAAGGAAGGCGAAGAGTACGACCTGCGCATTATCCGGATTGACACGGACAAGCGGCGCATGGGGTTGAGCCTAAAGCAGGCGCTGCCACCGGAAGAAAAGCCTGAACTCGACTGGCAGATTGCGCCCAGTGATGGGGGAAGCGATGGCAGTGATGATGCTGACGACCACAGTGCCAATGGGGCGACGAACGGCGTAGCCAAGGCAGTTGTGGCGACAATGAGCGCCGACATGCTCCAACCGGCCGGTTGAGCTTCGTAAGTAAACTGTTATGCCATTGCTTAATTTTATGCGGTAAAATAAGAGACGAGGGTGCGGGAAAGCATCCTCGTTTTTTATATCTAATTTTTACTGACGATCACTGCTCTGTTAATCATAGGTCCGTCAGAAGTGGGGTTCAACCGGAACAGAAAATTGTGGCGATTACGTTTAACTATTATTATCCAGTATTCTTTAGTGTAGGACTCATGCAAGACGAACGTTTCACTAGCGAGACTTGTTAGGTTTTGGAAACCTGGCAGGTCTGGTGTTGCGTAAGTTCTGTAGTGTTTTTTGAACCATGTTGTGCGTGGCGCAAGTATGCGAAATTACGTATAGCCAAAGATTAATCGAGTATAATAAGTGCTGTAACCTTTTGTCATACAGTGTTAATTTATCTTGAAGATGGGGGAAGCAGCGTCCAAAGCTTACGTTTTGCTATGATGTGTAGAACAATCATTGGCGTAACGTTGTTTTTAAGGTAACTGGCTTTCGAGAGGTGGAGTAGCCGAAAGCTTGAATATAGTTGATTATGCGGTTGACAAAGTGTTACACTCATCGGTACAATATGTATAGGAACCTCTGCACTCTCACCAGCTTAGTTTCTACCATTGGCCCGGTTGACGATTGTCAGTTATCCAGTACGGATCAAGCGTCAGTTCGGTAAATAAGTACGTCTCATTAGCGTGTTGCACCCCTAGTGGCCTAATGAGCAAGATTTTGAACAGGAACTCAAGTTACGGCAGTTGCGCTACTACTCTGTTACAGTTAGCACAACCAGCGAGCGTAGAATTCTTCACAGGATTTTGAGGAAGAAATATGTCAGATAAACTTGATCGTTTTACCAAACGTGCGCGGCGTGTGCTAACGCTCGCACAAGAAGAAGCATTACGCCTGAATCATAACTATATTGGCACCGAACATCTGTTGTTAGGGCTGGTCCGTGAAGAGAATGGCGTTGCTGTGAAGGTGTTGCGCGAACTCGGCGTCGAACCCGGTCAGGTGATTCGGGCCGTTGAACGCACTGTTGGTAGAGGTGAACGGGCGCCCTTTGGCAAGCCTACCCTGGCTCCCCGCACCAAGCGGGTGATTGAATTGGCCGTCGATGAAGCGCGACTGATGGGCCACCACTATATCGGCACAGAACATCTCTTGCTGGGCTTAGTGCGTGAAGGGGAAGGCATCGCCGTCAACGTTCTACGTGGGTTGGGAATTAACTTGGATCGCGTGCGCACACAGACCGCACGCAACTTGCTGCAAAACCAGGCGCAGAGCAAAGAAAAGCAAAAGAAAGAATCGAAAACGCCGCTGGTCGATCAGTTGGGCTACGACCTTACCGCCGCCGCCGAAGAAGGCCGGTTGGATCCGGTCATCGGGCGCCACAACGAGATTGAGCGGGTGATCCAAATTCTGAGCCGCCGCAACAAGAATAATCCAGCGCTTATCGGTGAGCCGGGCGTTGGCAAGACGGCGATTATTGAAGGGCTGGCGCAGCGCATTATTGAAGGTAATGTACCGGAGCCGCTCTTGAACAAGCGGGTATTAATGTTAGATGTCGGCAGCTTGGTCGCCGGCACCATGTACCGTGGTCAGTTTGAAGAACGCCTGAAAAAGGTCATCGAAGAGATTATCACCTCGCAGTCGATCCTCTTCATTGATGAAGTTCACATGCTGGTGGGCGCTGGCGCCGCTGGTAGTAGTGTGGATGCAGCCAACATTTTGAAGCCGGCATTGGGCCGTGGCGAACTCCAGGTTATTGGCGCCACCACCCTAGATGAGTACCGCAAGTACATTGAGAGTGATGCTGCGCTGGAACGCCGTTTCCAGCCGGTGACGGTCAACGAACCGTCGGTTGAAGAGACCATTGAAATCCTGCGTGGCGTCAAGGGGCGCTATGAGGAGCATCATAAACTCATCATCACCGAAGATGCTATCGAGTCGGCGGCGCACATGGCGGCGCGTTATGTCCCGGATCGCTTTATGCCGGACAAGGCCATTGACCTGATCGACGAGGCTGGCAGTCGCGTGCGTATGTACAAGGCGCCGTTTGCTGCTAACCTGCGTGAGACCTTTATGAGTCTCAAGAAGTTGCAGAAGCAGAAGGATGAGGCGTTGGAAACCCAGCGTTTTGATGACGCCATCGATCTGCGCTACCGTGAGGTAGAGCTGGAAGCGCGGCTCAATGAACTGCGCGAAGGCTGGAACGAAGCAGCCAACCAACCCAAGGTCAATCCGGAAGACATTGCCGAAGTGGTGGCGATGTGGACGGGCGTGCCGGTCAACCGCATTGCTGGTGAAGAGCGCGAACGGCTTTTGGAGATGGAAAAGGTAATGCGTCAGCGCATTATCGGCCAGGAAGAGCCGATCAAGGCGATCAGCCGGGCCGTGCGCCGTGCGCGTGCCGGTCTGAAAGACCCCAAGCGCCCCATTGGCACCTTTATGTTCCTTGGCCCCACCGGCGTCGGTAAGTCCGAAACGGCCAAGACGCTGGCTGAATTCCTCTTTGGCAGTGAAGAGGCGCTCATTAAGTTGGATATGAGCGAATTTATGGAACGGCACAATGTCAGCCGTTTGGTCGGCGCCCCTCCCGGCTATATCGGCTATGAAGAGGGCGGTCAGTTGACCGAAGCGGTGCGGCGGCGCCCCTATTGTGTCGTGTTGCTGGATGAAATTGAAAAGGCGCACCCAGAAGCCTTTAATATTTTGTTACAAATTATGGAAGATGGCTATCTGAGTGATGCCAAGGGCCGGCGGGTTGATTTCCGCAATGCGCTGATCTTGATGACCAGCAACATTGGCGCCAAGCTCATTCAGGGCGCTAATCGCCTTGGTTTTGCCATGACCAAAGAAGATGAAGCCAATCGCGAGCAGGAATATGAGTCGATGAAGGCCAAGGTGATGGACGCCTTGAAGAAGACCTTCCGCCCCGAATTCATCAACCGCCTCGATGGCGTCATGGTCTATCGCAGCCTCTCGCGTAGCGAGATTGCCCAGATCGTGGACTTGCAGTTGCGCCCGCTGCGCCTGCAACTCACCGAGCAGGAAGTGACGCTGAAGATCACCGAAGCGGCCCGCATGGCGATTGCCGAAGCCGGTTTTGACCCGGATTATGGCGCTCGCCCGTTGCGCCGGGTGATCCAAAACCGCATCCAAGACCCGTTGAGCGAACAATTGTTGTCCAACCGCTTTGTCGCCGGGGATACGGTACAGGTCGACTACCGCGACGTGACCAACGAAGATGGTCGCACTCTCAAGGACTTTGTCTTTGAAGTCATCGACCATGAAGATGTGGATATCGAAGAGGACGAAGAGACGACAGCCGCGTTGGCGGCTCTGCTGCAATAAGCTCGCGGGTACAAGCTTAAAAAGTGCATAACTCGTTAGAAACAGGCTCACCAATCGTTGGTGGGCCTGTTTTTAAGGTAAGAGATAAATCAGGCTTTTTCAAATAGCTTGTGTAATCGAGCGGCGACTGGCGCTGATGGCGCCAGCCGCCTATTAAATTCATAACTCCTTCGCGCGGCTCTGAATTCGTTCGCGAATCGTCGCCTGGAATTCGGCCACCGGTAGGTCATTCTGGCGGGAACCATCGCGGCGACGTAGCGAGACCGTTTCATTCTGCATCTCCTGGTCGCCAACAACCAGCATGTACGGGATCTTCATCAACTGCGCGGCGCGAATCTTAGCATTCATACGGTCGGCGCCGAGATCGGCTTGGGCGCGGACACCGGCGGCTTGCAGTTGGGTCGCCACGCGATCAGCATAGCCATTGTGGTCGTTCGTGATCGGCACCACGCTGACCTGCTGCGGCGCCAGCCAGACCGGGAAGTTGCCGGCAAAGTGTTCGATCAGGAAGCCGATGGTGCGTTCATGGGTGCCCAACGGCGCACGATGGATGCAGAGCGGCGTCTCCTCTTTGCCCTCGTTATTGACATACTTGAGGTCAAAGCGGGGCGGCACGGCAAAATCGACCTGGTTGGTTGCCAGCGTAAATTCGCGACCAATGGCGCTAAAGATTTCCACATCAATCTTCGGCCCGTAGAAGGCCGCTTCGTCCGGCACCTCGACAAAGGGGACATTGCCGTTGCGCATGGCGTTGCGCACCATGTCTTCAGTCTTCAGCCAGAGGCGCGGGTTATCGACATATTTCTTGCCCAGCCCTTTGGGGTGGTGCATGCTCAGGCGCATGACATATTTGTCAATGCCGAAGATGTCAAAATATTTCAGATAGAGGTCGATCACTCCCATAAACTCCTGCTCGAATTGGTCTTCGGTGCAGTAGATGTGGGCGTCGTTCATTTGCATGGAACGGACGCGCATTAAGCCAAAGAGTTCGCCGCTGTTTTCGTAGCGGTAGCAGGTGCCATATTCGGCCAGACGCACCGGCAGGTCGCGATAGCTGCGCGGCCGGCTAGCATAGATCTTGTGATGGAACGGGCAGTTCATCGGCTTGACATAATACTTGGTGTCGCCATCTAAGACCATGGGCGGATACATGCGGTCGGCATAGTAGGGCAGGTGGCCGCTGCGCAGGAAGAGATCTTCCTTGGTCAGGTGGGGTGTACGCACCTGCTGGTAGCCGGCGTGGTTTTCCAGATCCCAGGCCAGTTGCTCCAACTGTTCGACCAAAATGGTGCCATTGGGCAACCAAAGCGGCAGACCAGGGCCGACCTCTTCGTCAAAGATGAAAATATCCAGTTCACGACCCAACTTGCGATGGTCGCGCTTCTTGGCCTCTTCCAACATTTGGAGATGTTCGTTGAGTTCTTTCTTGTTGCGCCACGCCGTGCCATAGATGCGTTGGAGCATGGGGTTATGCTCATCGCCCCGCCAGTAGGCGCCGGCCACGCTCATCAACTTAAAGGCATCGGGCGGGATCTGCCCCGTATGTTCGACATGAGGGCCGCGACAGAGATCCTCAAAGGTATCCTGCTTGTAGGTGCTGATCGCCGGTTTCTCGGCCACCTCGTTGCCATATTCATCGACCCCCCCTTTTTCCAGACCGGCGATTAATTCCAACTTGTAGGGTTGGTCGTGGAAAAGTTGGCGCGCTTCATCCGCCGTCACCTGGCGGTAATTGAACTTGTGCTTGCCTGAAATGATCTGACGCATCCGCTTTTCGATCGCTTCCAGGTCTTCCGGCGAGAAGGTGCGCAAGCGGCCATTCTCTTCTTTGCCCAGGTCAAAGTCATAGTAAAAACCGGTGTCAATGGGCGGGCCAATGGCGATCTTGGCCGCCGGATGTAATTCCAACACCGCTTGCGCCATCACATGGGCGGCGCTGTGGCGAATCTTGTAAAGTTGTTCGTCTTGTACTTCATTCTTGATACTCATACCTTACTCCCAAGTCAAAAATCACAATAGCTTACAAAGAGCTAAGATAATCAAGGCTCATACCGGCTAAATCACGCAATAGCGATACCATAATTTCCAGCAGACTAACGACGGCGTCGTAAAACAGCGCTGCCACTTCCGGTAACAAGTAATCAACCATCAGCCAAGCTACAAGAGCGATTGTATAGAACGTAAAGTGAATGGCAGCTTTGGCGCGATCGGCTCTTCGTTTGATTTCAACCGGCGTTTCGGTTGTATAAAGCTCAATCTTCTGCGGCTTTTCAAAAGCTTCTGCCGACGCAAACCAGCCGGCCATGGTTGCGCCAAAGGCCGCCAACACGGTGGCAATTGCCACCCCAACCACAAAGACAAGGAGTAGAAGAGCATCCATAAAACTTTGCCCCCCATTGAACCGATAGTCAGTAGTCCGTAATCATTGAGTCGCGTAGTCCAGAGTTGGCCTATGCTACTTCAGTTATATTGCGATCTACTGATTGTGAATAGCAGATGAGTATTTCTAGTATAAACCATTTTCCCCATCTTAAGCTACACAATATCTATTCAATTTGAGAACTTTACTGTTGGTTCCAGTAAAGTTGACAGGTGTAAAGTTTTAGGTGTTCCTTACTTACTCTTCTGTTAGAAAGATAGTAACTACTCCACTCCTAGCCAATCCGTGACTGGCTAGGAGTGGACTGAGCAGTTACGAAAAATATACAATTTTCTCGATGAACAAATTTTTCAAACGCAAGCCGGCATGATATAATAGCCCAAAAAGAACATTTGTTCCACTGGGGTGATCTATGGCCTTTCCTGATTTAATCAACTGGATCGATGGCGCTATTGGGCAACTGGCTCACGGCCCCATGCACCGCTTTACTTATTCCAGTGCGACCGGCTTTCGCGGCGTCGATGTGGAGATGTTGTTGCGGCAATATGGCGTGCGCGTATGGGGCCGGGAAGTTGTCAGCGATGAAGAATTGGCGCTCCTAGTCAAACAGCGGCAAGCCGTCTGGGCGGAGTATCTTCTCTGTCGCGCCGGTGTACCCCTTACCAGTCCGCTCCTCGACTCCCGCAATGACCAGTACCGTTTGCGTCATGTCCCTGGCGTCATGCCAACTCCTTGGAGCAAACGGGGCATTGGCGCCCACTCTTTTGTCGATCACATTGTCGATCTGCTTCATCGCGTAGTCGGCTAAGTAGCCGTTTCGCCGTGACTTTTGCGCCTAACGGGTCCGTGACTCGTTAGGCGCAAGCAAGGAAGTTGTTTTCCACGCGTCCTAATCACCCGATCACATTGCCATTACCGCACTTCACCCGCCAACCACAAGGCTGACCACCAGGTGATGCCCAGCAAATGTTTCATCCCGGTCGGCAGCAGCGACGGCGTGATCCACTCTTCCAGCCGATGGGCATTGCCCCCTTCGGTGATGCCGAGACAGACGGACGGAATCCCGCGACTCAGCGGGATGTTGGCATCGGTGCTGCTAATGCGCAGTTGCGGGTTGCCATCGATGCCATGATAGGCCAACGAGCGAAAGGCGGCTTTGACCAATGGATGATCATCGGCAATGGCGCCGCCGGGGCGGTCGCCGATGACGGTAGCCTCAACCTGAACACCCTTTTGTTGCCAACTGGCTGTCTGGTAGCGGGCGACGATGGCTAAGGTCTGGTTGATGATATTTTGCAACGCCCCCTGTCCCTCGCTGCGTAAATCAAGTTCGAGCCAAGCTGATTGGGCAATGGTATTGACCGATGTGCCGCCGGTAAAGCGGCCAATATTAAAGGTGGTGCGCGGCTCGGTCATCGGCTGCATTTGCACCAATTCAGCCGCCAACTGGCTCAGAACATGCAGCGCACTAGCCGTACCAAAGTCGCTCCAACTGTGGCCCCCCGGCGCCCTGGCCGTAATTCGGTAGCGCCGCGAGCCTAAGGCGCGATGGACGACCCGTTTCAAGCCCATGCCTTCCAAGACAATGCTTGCGCCTATCTGGGGCGCCAACCGATCGACGGCGGCCCGTATCCCGCGCAGATCACCCAGCCCTTCTTCGCCCGTGTTGGCGACAAACCAGATGTCAACCGGCGGTGGCGACGGTAAGTGGCGCAAGGTCTCAGCCAGCAAGAGCATCCCGGCCACGCCCGTTGAATTATCGCCAAGACCGGGTCCGTAGATACGATCTTCGGCCTCATGCACCTGCACAGTTAAATCAGTCTCGCTGGGAAAGACAGTGTCGGTATGGGCGCTGACGAGTAAGGCCGGATAGCTGCGTTGCCCAGGCAAGCGGGCATAGACATTGTTGCGGGCATCGATGCTGATGTCGCGCAGCCGCTGGCGCTGGAAATAGGCTTCAACCCAAGCGGCACGATGCGCTTCTTCGTCCGTCGGCGCCGCGATCTGCTGGATCTGAATGCAGAGGTCGATGAGGACACTTTTCTGTTGTGCAAAGGCCGCCATGGCAGTCAGCACTTCAGGGTAATTGTTTAACTCAACCATAGTTTTCCGCCAAAACAAAAACGCCCCGTCCCGGCATGGGACGAAGCGTGTTGCTCGTGGTTCCACCCATGTTGCCCTTGAAACAAGGGCCACTTGTGGCGCCGATAACGGGGCGAGCCGGGAAATCTTAGTGGGTGAAGGGATTTCCTTCACTGTTGACATTTCCGCTCTCAGGTGGTTTCCAGAAGCTTTTCTTGCAAAAACTCTCAGCCATGGTCTTTGCTCTCTGAGAAGAATTTTGCTTCTTACTTGTCCTGATCAACGCAGTGGGATATAGGTGGGAAATACTGGACTTGAACCAGTGACCTCTACGATGTCAACGTAGCGCTCTAGCCAACTGAGCTAATTCCCCAGATAAATCACAAGCGTCCAAACTTGTGACTTCGATAGTGTAGCATGGGTGGGCGAACTTTGTCAAGTAGTCACTGAACTGATCAGCATTGAGGACATTGTGGCCGACCATGCCCAGCACCTGCACCAGCGCGGCCAGCCCAATCAGCCCGTTGCCGACGCCGTGGGGCGCAATCTGAACGCCATGCAGGTCGGCATATTCGGCCACCCACTTCAGTTCGGCCAGCCGTCAATACCGGCATCAGTGATGATGCGCACCACCGACGCATTGCCCACAATCGCATAGTTGAGATCGGTGATTCGCATGTTGTTTCCTTTGGTTGATCGTGGCGTTTGCGTGATGGGCAGCGCGTTAGCTTACCACTTGCCATAATGCTTCGTGCGCATAATCTTGGCCGGTGCGGTTGCTAACACTGATATTATCCCGTTCCTCAAATTCAGGATCATCAATCGCTTCTATCAATTTTTGTTCAATGATCAGTTTTGTATCAGGAAAGCGTTTGGTCAAGCGAGCAAGCGCTGTACCACAAGCCATGCGTACATCATTGTCCTGACCAAGCAATCCTTGCAATAACGCATCTACTACTTCGGTGTCAGCTACGCTATAGTCACCCAGCGACTGAGCGCACTCTCGGCGTGTGGACCAACTTTCGCTTCTTTGTAAGCCTTCTAACCAGATTGACGTCAGCGTTGACGAAGTGTTGCCGAACTGGCTCAGGCTGGCCGCTACCCGGCTACGCACAGCGGTGTCATCATCGCTCAAGGCGGCGAGCAAGCTCTCGACCACCGCCAGTGTGCCACTTCCCAGTTGACCTAAACTGGCCGCTGCTCGGAAACGCATACCAACGGCGCCATTACGCAGGGCGGCGAGCAAGCCCTCGACCACTGCTGGCGTACCACTCGGCATATTCCTGGCGAAAATCGTCAATGGCGCGGGCCAACGCCTGGGCAAAGGCCACTTTGGTCGGGTCACGCCCCAGTTTCGCCAAAACCGAATCGGCCACCATGCCGCGATCGACCAGGCTTTCGATCACTGCACCGGCAATCATCTGCGCCAGTTGGAGGATGGGTTTGGGAATGGACATGGCGGTTGCTGTTCCTTGGAAAAAACGGATTGGTCCTGTGGCAGAGCGTATCATTTCGACCAGGAATTGTCAACCACCGGCGACCAGCTAGCGTGCGTGGCACTGGTCAAGCAAAACGTACTTGATCCTGCCGCCATCTGACCAGTGCCGCGCACGCGGGGGACGCAACTGTCCGGTTGACCCGCATGTGCGGCACTGACCGCCACCTTTACAGAGCAACGAGATTGCCGTGGTCAGTGCCACGCGTGCTTGCTGTCGGGTAGAGGTTCGTATTTGGCAGAGAAGGGGCTTCTGTGTATCATTGCAGATAGAAGGTTGATCTGGATCAACGATGGGTCGTGGAAAAGGAGAATGGCAATGCTACCACTACAAACACCGGTGCCTGGGCTGCGTTTTTTTGAGAATGTGATTCCCGACAAATTTCACAACGAGTTTGTACAACAGTTGAATGGCGCGTTCTACGAAAAGAATCAGGGGCATTATGACGGCTTCTCGTTCCGTGATGACCGCGCTTTTGACGCCGTCTTCTACCCGATGGTGCAGTATCTCTTCCAGCAGATGAAAAAGCTCAAGGTCTTCAAAGTCCCGCCCACGGGCAAATTGCGCTTGGGCTGCACCCTCGTTGGCTATGAGGCGGACGGCTACATTCGCCGCCATATCGATGCGTCGCAGCTCAGTGGTGATACGGTGGCGGTCTTTAGCTTTAACTCGCCCTGTGTCATCAACTTCTACGAAGAAGAGCCGCCCCATCGCCATGAGAAAATTCTGATTCCAACCCGGTCGATGTATGTCATGGCCGGCGACTCGCGGCGTAAGTGGAGCCACGCCATTTTGCCGGATGAGGACACCTATCAGGGCAAAAAGATCGGGCGCACTAAGCGTTATTCGCTGCTGCTCTTTGAACCAGGGCCGGCCTATCGCGAGGAACTGTTGGTTTATTAGAGGAGATGCGTTCAGGCGGACACAATTAGCCCAGCCGTCCAGCCTATCCTGTCAGTTTGACCAATCAGCCGCCGCAGGATGCACACTCATCCTGCGGCGGCGCATTTTTTTGTTGTGGGTCTATCACAACTGCGGGCAATCCCATTCACGCGCCGGAGGTGCGGCCCTATACGGAGTTTGCTGTGGCATAATCAAGTGGAAAAGATTTCTACTGCCAAGGCCGGCCCATCTAACTTGACGACAAGTTGATTGAGCAGATCGCGACCGACAATGGCTTCCCGTAATTGCGGATCACCGGCGACGGCTAATCTGACAGGTGGCATTCCAGCGATCTGTAATGAGATGCGATACAAATCAATTTGCGCTCGTTGACCAGTAATCGTGCGCATCCACTTCTTCTGATATTTACGGGCGCCAATGCGTTTTAGATCGTTCAATGGTATAATCGTGCCATCCGAACCGGAATCGATCAAGGCTGTGAGCAGCAGTGTCGGCGGTGTATTCACTGTGCCAATCTTTACTTCGACCATCGGCATCGCCGGATCATGCGTGGTGTCATAGTTGTAGGTGTAAACAAGCATAGCTACCTGCTGGCGGTAAAGCGTGGTGAGCGAACGGTAAAGGTTTCGATGGCTTCATCACCAACTTTACTCATCCAGACAAATTGATTGGGGTAAGCCTGATCCATGCGATCAAACAGGGCGTCAAAGTCTTCATCAGCATCCACCAGCTTACCGTGATAGATGGCGACATGTTTGCCCCAGTAATGTTCTTTCAACCACGGGTGCAAAGCCAGATAGGCTTGCATTTCAGCCTCGGCAGCCTCATCCGGTTCTGATAAATCGAGCCAATCAGCTTCTGCCAATGGATCAGGCAACGCCTCGTCAAGCAATCGCTCAACGACGGCAACAATTTCTTCGTGCTGCTGTTGCGCAAAGTGCCGCACCCGCGCCGACAGCGCTCTGGACAGCGTGACTGATACCTCTGCCGACATAGCTGTACTCCTCTTCAAGCTACTCCCCTCATCATTCGTACCGCTATTATACAACAAGGTTGGCTTTCTATGGAAACCATGCCACCCTGTCACCCGGTCATCTTGTCAGCCCCCACCGGCTCCACCAATTCCAAACAATAGAGCGCCCCACCCGCATCCCCCGCCACCACTAGGGTACGACCGTTTTACCGCATCACGGTCACACATTGCGTCACGCCACCTAGCCTAATGGACGTGACTTCCTTGCCTGCCAATTTCCGACTTGAAGGTTGCGGTTATCTGAAACGGAAATGATCTGTTGGGTACAGGTAGCTTCATGCCGATCGTGCGTTTGCTCAAGTTTGGACAACTGGACTTGACAATATTCCATTCATGAACTATATTCCGTTCATGGAATGGACCATTTTGCTTGATGAAGCGTTCGAGAGATGGCTATTGGAACAGGTAATGACTGTTCGTGTTAGCATTGCATCGCATATTGGTCTCTTGGCAAAATTTGGTCCGATGTTGGGAAGACCACAGGTCGATACATTACAAGGTTCGAGTTTGCCTAATCTTAAAGAACTGCGTGTGCAGATTCAAGGCGATCCATGGCGCGTGCTGTTTGCGTTTGATCCCAAACGGCGGGCAATTGTACTGGTTGGCGGTAACAAACGGGGC
The DNA here is from genome assembly GCA_026645575.1 of Caldilineaceae bacterium. Next base: position 15,620 of record JAPKMW010000070.1, on the reverse strand, counting down.
GATAAGCGGTGGTACAAAAAGAACATTCCCATTGCTGAGGAGCGCTATCAACGTCATGTAGAACGAATGGAGAGTGCAACCGATGACAAAGCATTTTGAACAGTTTCTTGCGGAATTGCCAGCAGAGGAGCAAAGCGCCATTGCCCAGGAAACCGAGCGGTTGATCGCCGAGGAGATGACCCTCCAGCAACTACGCAAAGCGCGCAAACATTCACAAGAACTGGTCGGTGAGATTTTGCATGTCAATCAAGCGGCTGTCTCGAAAATCGAGCGGCGCACCGATATGTATGTCAGTACCTTACGGTCGTTTATTCAAGCTATGGGCGGCGAGTTGGAGATCATCGCCCGCTTTCCCGATCAACCCGCCGTTCGGATCAACCAGTTTGAGGAGTTGGCCTCCTAACCTTTCTAAAGCCGTATAGGTTGTCGCCATTTCGGCCCGTTTCTCAATTTCCTGCCACCGGTTCCATCAATTCCAAACAATAGAGCGCACCGCCAGCATCCCCCGCCACCACTAGCGTGCGACCGTCTTGCCGCGCCACCGCCACACATTGGGGTGCGCCATCCAACCCAATCGAGGCAAGCACCTGGCCAGTGTGGAGATTCCAGATTTTGAGCGTGCGATCAGTAGACGCCGATACGATATGGTAGTCGTCTAACACTGCTACGTCGTGAACACTGGCTTCGTGACCAATGAGCGTTTGCTCGGCCATACCGGTTTGCAGATTCCAAATTTTGAGTGTGTGATCGGCTGAGGCAGAGACAATACTTTGTTTATTGAGTTTCGCAACACTGCGAACCCAATCTTTGTGCCCGACCAGCGTCTGCTCGACCATACCAGTTTGCAGATTCCAGACCTTGAGTGTGTAATCAGATGAAGCTGAGACGATACGCCAGTCATCCACTATCACAACACTACGAACCCAATCTTTGTGCCCAACCAGCGTCTGCTCGGCCATACCAGTTTGCAGATTCCAGATTTTAAGCGTGTGATCAGATGATGCAGAAGCAACATGTTGAGCGTCGATCATCACTACATCGCGAACCCAATCATTATGTCCTGCCAGTGTTTGCTCAACTGTTCCAGTTTGCAAATTCCAAATTTTAAGTGTGTGGTCAGAGGATGCAGAGACAATTCGTTGGTCGTCTAGCACCACTACGCCTCTAACCCAATCTTTATGTCCAACTAATGTTTGCTCGATTGTTCCGGTTTGCAAATTCCAAACCTTGATTGTACAGTCAGCTGAAGTTGAGACTATACGCTGAGTGTCAACTACTACCAAGCCAAGTACACTACCTTTATGCCCTACCAACGTTTGCTCAACTGTTTCGGCTTGTAAATTCCAGACTTTGAGTGTGCGATCAGAGGAACCAGAGACGACTCGTTGACCGTCCAGTATTGCTATGCTGCGCACCCAGTCTTCATGCCCTCTTAGGGTTCGCTCTACTACCCCAGTTCGCAAGTCCCAAATTTTGAGAGTACGGTCTGCTGTCCCGCCACCACCAGATGAGATAATGTGGTTATCATCGAGTACTGCCACATTGAAAACCTTATCTTCATGACCGGTAAGCGTTTGCTCGACTGTTCCGGTTTGCAAATTCCAAATCTTGAGTGTACGGTCATCGGATGCAGAGACAATTCTATTAACATCAAGTACAGCTAAAGCAAGAACCCAACTTTTATGACCAATGAGCGTTTGCTCGACTGTCCCGGTTAGTAAATTCCAAATCCTGATTGTGCAATCGTCAGAGCCGGAGACGATTCGTAACTCATTGAGTACGGCTACATCACGAACACTAGCTTTATGCCCGACTAGTGTCTGCTCAACCGTACCATTTTCAAGGTTCCAAACCTTGAGTGTGTGATCATCGGAAGCAGAGACGATGCGATAGGGGGTCAATACTGCTACACTGCGAACAGTAGCTTCATGGCTTGTTAGTGTCTGCTCAATAGTTCCAGTTTGTAAATTCCAAATTTTGATTGTGCGATCATCGGAAGCGGATATGATTCGGTTAATATCAAGCTTCGCCACAGCCCAAACCCAATTCTCATGTCCGATAAGGGATTGCTCTACTGTACCTGTCACCAGATTCCAAACTTTTAATGTATGGTCAGAAGAAGCAGAGACAATCTGTTTGGTGTTAATGACTGCTACATCGCGAACGCTACCTGTATGTCCCACCAGGGTCTGCTCCACTGCGCTCGATTGGTGTTGATGTCTCCATTGCGGTAACCAGTGAAAGGTCGCTTGTAACAATGTTCTCAGGTGCTGGGATACGCTGTTGTCAGCCATTGAGGCAGTCCGGGACAATAATTGCTGCCAAAGGCGTTGTGGCTGACGGCTGGCGGCGTCACCTTGCAAGTGATTACTTTCCAGACGCAAGCGGCGTAAGAGTGATTGGAGACTAGAAACTGGAGACCGTAGCATCGATACTGTGGGTTGGGCAAGATCGATGGCGATGATTAAATCGACCAACAAGTCAGCAATGCCTCGTTTGAAATATTCATGGCCCAAACGTTCTACATCGGCGTAGGCGGTGTCCAATCGTTGAGCACAAACAGTACAGAAGTTGGCGCGGTCTGCAGCAGGGGTCAAGCCGGTGGCAAAGTCGCGCACCAGTGGGTGTAGACGAATGGCATCTGTCTTTAACTCCTCAATCAGCGCCGCTTTCCATAAGATCTGAATAGCGCTGGCCAACGGTCTGATCACGCGCCCATCGGCCAACCCCGCCAACAGCCCCAACCGTGTAATGGGAATTTCGGACGCTTCGGGTAACTGGCCGGCAATGCGTAGGAGGAGTTGGGCATTTTCGCTCTTGGGCTGTTGACAGAGCCGTTCCCACTGTTCACGCAAGACCGGCAGCAAGGTGCGCGTATAAAAGCCCCGGTAGAGGTCGTAATCACCGAGGTGAACATCTAACTCCTCATGCACCACTTCTTCGCCATGATGATCCAGGGCGACCAGATAGTCGGCAATGGTGGCGTCGGGGCTGTTGTGCAGGGCGTTGGCGACTAGACTGACCACCAGCGGCAGCCCACCCAGCCGTTCCAACAGCCGGAGCAAATCGGGATCGGGGAGCAGATCGGGGCGGGCTTTTTCCAATAACCAGCGGACAGTGTCGTCACTCAGGCGGCGCAGATCGAGGGCGGCCATGTTGGGTGGCAGTTCGCGCCGGCGGGTGGTGATCAGGATGGCCGCGCCCAGGGTCGCTGTATTCAACTCCTGGGTCAACCGTCGCCAGAGGATCACAGCGTCGGGGGCGTTGTCAAAGCAGAGCAGGGTGGCCGGTTGCTGTTGACAGCGCTTGACCAACCCGGCCAGCAGGGCGTTGTCGCTGGTGTTGTAGTCGGTGCGCAAGCCCATGCGCTCGGCAGTTTCCACCAATGCGCTGCGCACCCGGTTGAGATCCGCCGCATTGATCCAGAAGATGCCGCCGGGGTAGCTGGCCTGATAACGATAGGCATATTCGACCGCCAGTTGCGTTTTGCCAATGCCGCCCAGGCCGGTCAACGCCGCCGCGGGGCGCACCCCCACCATCTGGCTCTGCTGCAATTTCTCGTGGAGTTCGACCAACTCGGCGTCGCGGCCAACAAATTCCGTGGCCGACTTGCGTGGAAAGGGGACAAAAACGACGGAGTCGTGACCGGCAACGGATTGGTTGGCTGCGGCAACCGTTTGATAGATGTTTGTCTGTTGTTGAATGATGACCTTGTCGCGATTGATAAAATCGCCTGCGCCCACCTGGAGATCATGGCCAATCACCGTGCCGCCACCGCTGTTGATGGTTGTCGTTGCGCCGCTGGTCGTTGCTGCGGTTACAGCATCGTCGTCCCACGCTAAGGCGTGTAGCTGGCCGGTGACGCTGCGGTTAGGCAGCAAAAGGGGTTTGTGCGCTTCATCCAATCCTTGCAGGTCAAGCTGGTTGCGGCCCAACGCCACCGCATCAGCCAACGACGCGTTGTTCGCTAGGGCGCGATAGAAAGCAGTGGCAAAGGCCAGGGCGGCCTCATCGGTCAGGGCGTCGCTCATGCCGACCACGCTGTCGATCACGGTGGCGATGGCGTCGGCGTGCTGCTGGGAATAGCAGGCATTGAGGAGGACACAGTGCACGGTCTGGCGGAAACCGGCAAAGAGATCGCGCAAGGTCGCCGGCGCGACGCGTTGACTTTGCCCATCCGCCGCTTCAAAGAGCAACCCTTCTGCCGATCCATGCCCGCTAAAGTGAACGATCTGCGGTTGGTGACGCACCAGCAATTCCTGTAACTGGTCGGCGGCCACGGCAAATTCCTGGATCAGGTGGAAGCGACGACCATGCGGTGTAGCATCCAGTGCATGGCGCAGTTGATCAAACTCGCGGCGCAAGTGCAGCCGAAGCTGATCAGTTGGGTTGGCGGCTAGAAAGAGAATCCGAATCATGGCTGGAGGTTTGCCTCTCTACTGAAAACACGCAACAACGTTGGCGGCTGTACCAATTATCACCGCGAATCAAAGAATTTGCGAATCATTCAAAGATATTCGCAAATCCTTTGATTCGCGGTGATAGATGAGTGACACAATGACCATCTACGGCAAAATAATCGTTTTCAACGATCCCTGCTGCTCCAAATTCCCCGTCTCCGCCTGAAAGACCGTTGGCAGATCGGCCAGGGAATAGGTGACGGAATTCTGGAAAATAATATCCAAGTTGAAAACGCCCCGCTGCACCACGCGGAACGCTTCGCGCATGTGTTCAATCGAGCGCAGTTTGGTGTAGTGGACGGCGTTGAGATTGCGCACATCCAGTCCGTCTTCGTGGAAGCGGTGGAAGCAAAAGTTCTGAATCGGCGCATAGTTGTCGCCATAGAGCGCCAGCGTGCCGTTGTGACCGACCATGCCCAGCGCCTGCACCAGCCCGACGCCATTGCCACCAATCGCCTCGACGGCGACATCGACTCCTTCACCTTTGGTCAGTTCATTGACCGCCGCCACCGGATCAACCTCGCTGGCATTGATGACATGGGTCGCGCCCAACTGTTTGGCGACATCGAGCTTGGCTTGCACCACGTCAATCGCAATCACTTGGGACGCGCCCGACTTGATCGCTCCTTGCAACATGATATTGCCGGCAAAACCGACGCCATTAACCGCCACCACATCGCCCAGCTTGAAACCGGCATGCAACGCGGCCCAGACCGCACAACCCAGCGGCTCATAGAGGCAACCGACCTCAAAGGAAACGCCATCGGGGATCGGCTGGACGTGCAGGATGTCCGTGGCCCAGTAGTCGCTATAGGTGGGATAGATCAAGCTGCCGACCCGGTCGCCCACCTTGACTTTGCCGCCGCCGATATATTCATCGACGCCGCTGCCGATCTCGACAATGGTGCCGCCCCCTTCGTGGCCCAGCGGCCCCATCGGGTAGGCGTGGGCGTGGGCATCAGCTTTGCCTGCGCCCAGTTGGACTTCGGAGCCGCCCTTGGCTTCATCCTCCGGGCGCACGGTGATGCCCCGGTAGAAATAACGCTCCGATCCGCAGACCGACGCCTGGTGGGTCTTGACCAACACTTGATTCGGTTTCAACGGCGGCAGGGTCATGGTGTCGAGGGTAAGCTTGCCTGGTTCCAGGTAGATCACGCGTGTGTCGATCATGATGGGTAATCTTCTCCTTTTCATTTTCCCAAGGTCTGCAACAGAATTAAGTTGCTGCTCTGTGCGAGTCCGTGACTCGCAACCGGCCAGGGCGAGTCACGGACTCGCACAGAGCAGTCTATCAAGTTGTATTTTTACGGCTCCTAATCCAATTCATCGCCCCGCAAACTGTTTGCGATAGGCGGTGGCGGATAGACCGTAGTAGGCTTTGAAACAACGGGCGAAATAGTTCTGGTCATGGAGACCAATCTCCAACGCGATTTGACCAATCGGCCAGTTGGTATGGAGCAGCAGATTGGCGCCCCGTTCCATCCGCCGCTGGTGCAGATAGGTCATGGGCGGCACGCCCATCTGGTGACGGAAGAGGCGCGACAGATAGGCTTCGCTCAGGCCAACGCGCTGGGTCAGCGTTGCCATGCTCCACGTTTCGGTTGCATCCTGTTCCAACAAACGCACCGCTTCCAATACTGCGGGATGGGCATGATTCGCCGACAGCGCACAGGGGGTGACCGCTTGCGCCAGTTCGCCAAAGAAGAGTAGCAAACAGGCCAGCGTGGTCGTTTTGTCGGCCAAGGTGGAGCGTTGTTCCAGATCACACAAGGTGAGCAGATGGCGTTCACACGCTTGCACCACCGTGGACGGAATGTTCGTTGCCAGAATCCCTCGGCGCCCCTGTGAGAGCGGCCCGACATGAAAGAGATAGTTGAGCCGCGCATCTTCGCCAAACCAGGCCAGTTCGTGGCCCAACAACTCATAGCCAAAGCAGCAATTGTAGAGTTTTAGATCAACACAGGCTTCGTAGGTGTGCCAAGCCCCTGGTCGAATCACCAGCACTTGACCGCGCTGGATCAAGCTCGCCCCTTCATGGGAGCGATGAATCCCCTCACCGTCCACCACCAGCACCACTTCCACAAAGTCATGGCTATGGGGAATGATCAAGCCATTGACCAGGTAGAACCGGGTCATGGCAATGGCGGCTGGCGAGCGAAAGAAATCGCGACGTAAGTATTGGGGTAGCTTCATGGCAGGATTGTGCTAACTTTGCTCAGGAAAAATCCTAACGGCAAGCGGATTTTAGCATATAATCGAAGGAACGGAAAGTCCACAAAAAGGAGGGCCAGATGAACACAAATCTCACACAAACCCACATTGAAAGCTATCGTGACAATGGTTTTGTTGTCGTTGCTGATTTTCTCAACGCCGACGAGATCGCCGAATGGCGCGACGTCGTTGATGAGGCCGTAACCGGACGCAAGCGTGAACGCATCCCCGGCTTTGGTCAAGAGGAAGAGAACAACGAAGGGTACTACAACAATGTCTTTATCCAGCGGGTCAACCTCTGGCAGACCAATGAAAAGATGCGCAAATTGATGCTCGATGCGCGCTTGGGCCAGATGGCCGCGACCCTGGCCGGCGTCGAGGGCGTTCGCATCTGGCACGACCAGGCGCTGATCAAACAGCCCTGGGCCAACCCCACCGGCTGGCATCTGGACAACCCCTACTGGTCCTTCCACTCGCGCGACGCCATCACCATCTGGGTCGCGCTCGATGATGTGACGCTGGAAAATGGCTGTATGTGGTTTATCCCCGGCTCGCACAAAACGGCCACCTATGAGAATGTCGGTATCGGCCCCAACATGGGCGATCTCTTCAAAGTCTATCCCGACTGGGCCAAACAGCAGGCCGTGCCGAACCCGATGAAGGCCGGTTCCTGCTCCTTTCACAATGGTCTCATTGCCCACAGCGCCGGCCCCAACATGACCCCCGGCTGGCGGCGCGCCATGACCTGCGCCTACATGCCCGACGGCAGCACCTTTAATGGCAAGCCCAACATCCTGCGCAAAGAGCAACTAGCGAAATTACAAATTGGTGATATACTAGAAGACGACGCACAGACGCCGCTCATCTATCACCCAACCAAGCCTTGTGTGCGTGCCTAATTCCGTAATAAAGACTTTAGTCTTCCTTCGACGCCCCGAAGACTAAAGTCTTTACGACCGCTTCCTTGCGTAAAGCGTTGCGCCTGATTCTGTTTTCCTGATTCGCTCCCAAAACTGGCTCAATCGGAACCAGAGGGCCTGCCCACCATCTTCCCGGAAGGTTTGACCGACCGTTCCTGTTGACAAGATCGACCTTCCGGGAAGATTTGCTTGTCAACCCCTCCGATTCCTGTTGATCCCCAAACCTTTGTCGGTTTCGCTGGCTGTTCGGCCATTGCGTCATGGGCGCCCAATCGCCCAATGACCCAAGCCACCGAACGCCACAAAACCACCCAACCAAAGTTGTTCACCTACAGGAGGACCAGAGATGACCAAACGTGTATTGCTCCCGCTCTTGCTTGTACTTGCCCTCATTCTCTCAGCCTGCGGACAAGTGGCCGCACCAGCGCCCGACGCAGCGCAACCGGCGGCGGAACCCACCAAAGAACCGGCGGCGGAAGCCCAGGCCCCCGCCAAGGAAGCGCCCATGCTGGCCGAACGGGTTGCCGCCGGTCAACTGCCGCCGCTGGAAGAACGCATTCCCACAGAGCCATTTGTGGTGGGGCCGGGGGTGATCGTTGCGGAAGCCGATCTACCCGATTGGACGCCGGGTCTCTATGGCGGCATTCTCCACATGGCGCATGGCGATGCCGACTGGAACCCCGACATCTTTATCATGCTCAACGAGCATCTGCTCATGGCGCCCGGCATTGGCGTCGAGGGGATTCGCCCCAACATTGTCAAAGCCTTTGAAACGAACGACGACAACACCCAATTTACCTTTCACCTGCGCGAAGGACTCAAATGGTCCGACGGCGAGCCGGTGACCACCGAAGATGTGCGCTTTGTCGTTGAAGACATTTATCAGAACGAGCAACTCACCCCTTCCTTCCCGGCCAAATTCCGCGCGGCGGGCAGCCCCAGTGGTGAACCGATGCAACTGGAGATTGTCGATGACTTTACCTTTACCCTCACCTTTGCTGAACCGTACGGCGGTTTCCTACGCGAATTGACCATCAAAGGCTGGCAAGGCTACACCGATCTGCTGCAACCGGCCCACTACCTCAAACAATTCCATGCCGACTATGCCGACGCAGAAACCCTGAAAGGAATGCTCGCCGAGGCGAATTTGACCGATGAGTGGTGGCAACTCTTTACCCAGAAGAACTGTCTTAACTGGGACTTGACGCGCACCCGCTGTATTGGGATGCCGTCGCTCTACCCGTGGGTTGGCGTGGCTGCCGAAGATGAAGGAGTTCTCACCTTTGAGCGCAATCCCTACTACTTCAAGGTCGATACGGAAGGCAAACAACTGCCCTACATCGATAAAGTGATCTCTGTAATGACGGGCGATTCCGATATGGTCAATCTCAAGGTGCTGACCGGGGATGTGGATCTCTTGCGCGAGGATACGGCGCTTGTGAAGTTGCCGCTTTATAAAGAGAATGAAGCCAAGGGCGGTTTTCAGGTGCAGTTGCTGGACAATCACGTCGATCCCACGGCGCTCTACTTGAATCTGACCTTTGATGATCCCGTCTGGCGCCAGGTGACCGGGGATCTGCGGTTCCGTCAGGCGCTCAATCTGGCGATCAACCGCCAGGAGATCATCGAAAGCGTCTACTACAGCCAAGCGGGGCTGCCGGAACTGGTGTCGGGCGATTTTGACCTGGATCAGGCCAACCAGTTGCTCGACGAAATGGGCATGGATCAGCGCGACGGCGAAGATTTCCGCTTGGGACCGGATGGCAACACCTTCATTTTGCCCATTGAGTCCGCCAGCTACGCCCCTGATATTCCGGTGGTGGCCGAACTGCTGGTCGAACACTTCAAGCTAATCGGCATTAAGACCACCTTCAAGCTGGTTGATTCGTCTCTGGCCGGTGAACGGGTCGAGGCCAACGAAGCGCAAGCCAGCATCATCTGGTCGGTACAACCCATGTGGCGCAATGGCACCTGGACGGACTATCTGCCTGGTGGCCGCTGGGGCCGCCTGTGGGAAATGTGGTACAACACCAACGGCGCCGAGGGCGAAGAGCCGCCGGCCCCTGTCCTACGCCTTTATGAGCTACATGAAGGGCGCATTGCCGCCGCCCCGGCTTCGGACGAGGACAAGGCGCTCACCGACGAGATCTATCAGATCCATCGTGACAATCTCTACGTCTTGAACATTGTCGAGAATGTGCGCTATGCCCTGGTGACCGATGCCAAGCTGGGCAATGTTCCCTCTGGCGGGCAGGCGATTGGCGCCAACAACAGTGGCGAGCAATTCTTCTACAAGGAATAACCCCGCAAACGAGGAGTTCGCACGTGGCGGGTGCCCATCGGGCACGAACTCCTCGTGAATTTAACCGCTACCGGCAACAAAAAAGCGTGAGGTCGCTAGGGCCTCACGCTTTTCATATTACCCAATTACCCACCTACGCCGCCGTGCGGAACTCTCGGTCGAGCGACACCGGCTGGCCCTGGCGACCAAAGAGCCGGGGCAGTTTATCTTCGGTGAAGACCTCTCTGGTGACGACACAGCGGGTCACATCGTCGCGGCTGGGGATCTCATACATGACATCGAGCAGCCCTTCTTCGACAATGCTGCGCAGGCCACGGGCGCCGGTTTTGCGCAGGAACGCTTCGGTGGCGACGGCGTCGAGCGCTTCCGCATCAAAGTGCAATTCCACCTTGTCCATGGCAAAAAGGCGCTGGAACTGGCGCACAATGCTGTTCTTCGGCTCGGTGAGAATCCGCACCAACGTCCGCCGATCGAGTGCGTCTAGGCTGACAAAGACCGGCAAGCGCCCGATAAACTCAGGAATCAAGCCAAAGGCCAGCAGATCATCGGGGACGACTTGATGGAGCAGGTGGCTCTCTTCGCGGCTTTCCCGCTCCATACGGCGGATCTGCAACTCGCGTTGGCGTTCGCTTAGATTTTCGGGCAAGGGGGCAGCGCCACTCTCTTCGTTGGCGGTGAAACCGGCGCGCGGCTGCACCAGTTGCTCTTCGCCGGCGACAAAGCCCAAACCGGCCCGGCGCTGCTGCCGGCGGCGGACAATCTCATCCAGGTGGCTAAAGGCGCCGCCGCAGATGAAGAGAATGTTGCGTGTATCAAGCTGGATAAAATCTTGCTGCGGATGTTTGCGCCCGGTGTTGGGTGGCACATTGGCCGTCGTCCCCTCGATGATCTTGAGCAGCGCCTGCTGGACGCCTTCGCCGCTCACATCGCGGGTGATGCTGGGGTTGTCGCCGCCCTTGCGCGCGATCTTGTCGATCTCGTCGATGTAGACAATGCCATAGGCCGCCCGCTCCACATCCCACTCCGCCGCTTGCAGCAGACCAACGAGAATGGTTTCCACATCCTCACCCACATAGCCGGCTTCGGTCAACGTGGTGGCGTCGGCAATGGTCAGCGGCACATCCAACATCTTCGCCAGGGTTTGGGCCAGCAAGGTCTTGCCGCTGCCGGTGGAGCCGATCAACAGCACGTTGCTCTTGGCAAGCTCCACCTCTTGGGCATTGGCAGCCGTGTCGGCTGCTTGCTCAACCGGCTGCTTGCCAAAGACCCGCTTGTAATGGTTATAGACGGCAACAGCCAGCACCTTTTTGGCTTGTTCCTGCCCGATCACATATTGGTTGAGATATTCGACAATCGCTTTCGGGTTGGGAATCGTACCCGGTTCGCGTTGGCGCGCGGCTCCACTGCGCGCCGCTGGAGAGCCGGTCAAGCCTTCTTCACTGAGGATCTCAGCGCCCAGCAGCACACATTCATCACAGATATAGGCGTTCTCAGCGCCTTCGATCAGACGCTGCACTTCGGCTTTGCTTTTGCCACAAAAAGAGCAACGTGGCTCCATCATGAGTTAGTTACCTGTCCCATTCTGGGGTAATGTCTCCAACAGTTTTTCGCCACTTGGCAGACGCAATTCACCAGTGCGGCGATCCACGGAAATGATCTTGGAGGTATCCCCCAGTACTTCGTCCACAATGCCATATTCCTTGGCTTCGAGCGAGGTCATATAGCGATCACGCTCAAAGTCCCGCTCGATCTCTTTCCAGTTGCGGTTGACATGCTTGCTCACCAGTTGGAAAAGCTGGGTCTGGATGCGCTCCTGCTCGCGGAAGGCGATGCGCACATCTTCGGTGTAGCCCTGGGCGCCGCTGCTGGCCGGGTGCATGTGAACCGTAGCGTGCGGCAGGGCATAGCGCCGACCGGTAGCGCCGGAGGCCAAGAGCACCGTACCCATGCTAGCCGTCATGCCGACCGCTACCGTGCTGACCGGGGCGGTGATCATCTGCATGGTATCATAAATCGCCAGACCGGCATGGATATGACCGCCGGGGCTGTTGATATACATGTTGATCGGCTGGTTGGGATCCTCGCTGTTCAACCAGAGCAACTGGGCGACGATCAGGTTGGCAATCTGGTCGTTGATTGGCGTGCCCAGAAAAACGATCCGCTCCTTGAGCAGCAAGCTGTAGATGTCATAGGCCCGCTCGCCACGACCGGAGTTATCGATCACCATTGGAATGACATTTGTTGGACTTACGATGGTTGGTGGCACCATATTCATAAAATTCTCCATTCAATCAAAGTTCAGGGTAGACGCAACTACGAGTACTGCTCCTAGCCAGTCCGTGACTGGCGTCCGAAGTCGCCAGTCACGGACTGGCTAGGAGCGGACTTGATAGTCACGAGTAGACAAACATCGCAATGTACTACACCAACCATAAACAGCAATGACCAATGCGGATGTAATTTGGCTCTACTTTGATGTTTGTATTCTGTTAGAATTAAGTTTGTTCCTCGTCGAGGCGTACCCTTGCGGTCGCCCCGACGAGGACAAGGTTAGGCTTGGGTATCTGGTTCGGCAGCAGCTTCAGCCGGTGTGTCCGTTGACTCGGCGGCTTCTGGGGCCGGTTCGGCGGCGGGCGCTTCATCCCCCTTGCCGCGGGCGATGGCAGTGATGCGTTGTAGCGCCTTCTCCCGCAGCAGTTGGCTTTCCAAAATAGCGCGGCCCGATTCGTGGCGGAACATCTGCGTCAGTTGTTGCGCCGAATCAGGATCACTGTTGCCGGCGAGGAGGGCGTCGATGCGCGCTTCTACCTCTTCATCACTGGCCGTCAGCGCCTCGGCGCGCAGCACTTCGGAAATGATTAGGTTGCGTTCGGCTTGCCGTTGGGCTTCCGGGCGCATACTGGTGCGCATCTGATCACGGCTTTGACCAACTTGCGTGAGATAGTTATCCAGGCTCTCAATGCCAAAGCGGCGCAACTGCATCTCCATATCATTGAGCATGGAATCCAGTTGATCTTCGATCACCACCGGCGGGTAGTTGAGCTTGCTCTGGGCCAGCATGGCATCCAGCACTTTTTCCAGGTAATTGTTTTCCGCCTGGGCATTGGCTCGTTCGCGTAAGGTGGCGCGGATGCTCTCTTTGAGATCCTCCAGGGTGTTAAAATCCGGCCCGATGGTCTGGGCAAATTCGTCGGTCAACTCGGCCTTTTCATAGGCTTGAATGTGATTGACCTTGACGCTAAAGCGCGCCTGCTTGCCGGCATACATGCTCTGCCCTTCAGCAGGCCAGGCAAGGACAAATTCCTTTTCGTCGCCGGCCTGTAAGCCCAACAACGCCTCATCAAAGCCCGGTGGCTCCATGGGGTTTTCCTGATCGGGCGTCACATCCCAGTCATTCTCTTCCAGCACCACCGATTCGTTGCCACTTTCGTCAAGGGCCGGGGAGCCATCTTCGTTGACCAAGATGCTGCGCACGTTGATGTTCAGCATGTCGCCATAGTCACTGGCGCGCTCGACGTTGACCCAGCCCGCCTGCTCGTTGCGATATTCATCCAAGCGTGCCTCAACCGCGGCTTCGTCGATGGTGATCGGATCTTCCTCGACCCGCAGGGCGCGATAGTCGCCCAGATCAATGTGCGGATCCAGCGGCATAGCGAGAACATAGGTGAGCGGTTCGACTTTGACATCTTCTAACGAGGCGCGGGCATAGGGTTCCAACCCTTCCTGCTTCAAGGCTTCTTGGTAGATGGTCTGGCCGAAGGGTTCAATAAATTCGTTGTAGAGCGCCGGCAGACCCACCTGTTGGACGATGACGTGATAGGGCGCCTTGCCCTGTCGGAAGCCGGGAATGCGATAGCTGCCGGCCAGTTTCTTGGCCGCTTTGCGCAACTCCCCGTCGACACGAGCCTGGTCCACCACTACCGTTAGCACTAATTCACGGTTTTCGCGTTCTTCTTTGTTGATCTGTAACGACATTGTTTCCTCAGGACTATTTTAGAATTCTTTTTAACCAATTTTCATTGCTAATCCGCCAGTATAGCACAGTTCGTCTAGGAAACCAACTATTCACCATGCGCAATTCACAGCCGGGTGACGACACGACAACGGATTTAGAAAACAGCGGATTTCTTGCGCAAATGATACGATGGTAAATAAAATATTTTCGCTTAAATGTGGAAAGTGCGATCAGAAACCGAGTTTCTGATCGCACTTTCCACACTCTCTGCGGTGGCGCCAATATTTTTAAATCGACTGTTCCATCCGTTTCGGTAAGCGAGCAGACCATCCGTTGCTTCCTAAATCCGTTGTCGTGTTTGGCGCCCCCCTTTTCTTAACACTGATCACGCTACGGCGTCAACCGACTCAGATCGCGCGGAAAAAGTGTCGTTTCCCGCAAGTTGGCGGCGCCGGTGAGTTGCATCAAGAGCCGCTCCAACCCAATCGCCAGCCCGCCGTGGGGTGGCATGCCATAACGGAAGGCTTCCAGGTAGCCCACAAACGGCTCGGTTGACAGCTTGCGCGCCGCCAATGCACTCAAGTAATCTTCATAGCGATGCAATCGTTGTCCACCAGTGACTAACTCCAGACCACGGAAGAGCAAGTCAAAGGAATTAGAATAAGTCGGGCGCTCCGGGTCGGGATGGGTGTAGAAAGGACGTTTGCTCATCGGGTAGCCGGTAATAAAGAGAAAGTCGCTCTTCTGTTCCTGCAGCGCCCAGGCGCCCAACCAACGTTCTTCTTGGGGCGAAAGGTCGGGTTCGTGGCGTTCGTCCACGCCATGCAACTGGTAGACCAGTTCTTTGGCTTCGGTAAAATGGAGATGGGGAATGGTCGCCGGGACGTTGGGCAAGTTGGCGCCGACCAGGGTCAACTCAGCGCTGTATTGACTTTGGAGGGTGGTAAAAATATGCGCCAACAGGTTGCGTAGCACACCCATCACCGTAAAATGGTTCTCAATAAAGCCCATCTCCAAGTCCATGCTCACATATTCGCTGAGGTGGCGCGCTGTGGCGTGCGGTTCAGCACGGAAGACCGGCCCCACCTCAAAGACCCGTTCAAAGACGCCGACCATGATCTGTTTATAAAATTGCGGACTTTGGGCCAGATAGGCCGGGCGACCAAAGTAGTCAATGGCAAAGACATTCGCCCCACTCTCGGTCGCCGAAGCGACGACTTTGGGCGTCTGGATCTCGGTAAAGCCCACGCTGTTCAAATAGCTGCGAAAGGCCGCCATCACGCCGGCACTCAGGCGAAAAAGCGCCCGTCGCCCCGGATGGCGATTGGTGACAACGGCGTGATCCAACAAGACTGGCAACTGTGCTTTGACTTCCCGCTTGCTAATTAAAACCGGCAACGCCTCGCGCACCGGGTTTAATACTGTAATCGCAACCTGTTGTAACTCAATTCCCCCCGGCGCCTGTGCCGATGCAACAACCAGACCTTCCAAGGCAATCAGCGATTCGGTCTGCAACTCGGCTTGGGTAAGCGGCGCCAGATCCGCTTCCTGCTCCGTAACCGCCTGCACGGTTCCCCAGCCATCGCGCACTACAAGAAAATTCACCCCGCCCAGCCGACGCACAGCATGAAGCCAGCCCTGTACACAAACTCGTTCGCCAATATGCGCCTGTACTTCCGTCGTCCGTATCCGTTCCATCTTCTTCCTCGCTTTCATCTTGTAATCCACCCGTAGGGGCGTCCGCTTGCCGGCGCCCTCGAATGTCGCAAAGT
>JAPKMW010000069.1 GCA_026645575.1 Caldilineaceae bacterium | reverse complement strand
ACATGTCAGTGTGCTGCCCGAAGAGAGCTGTGAAAAGCCATTTGTGGACATTGTCGTGCGCGGCGAAGGCGAAGAGACCTGGATCGATGTGTGCAATCGCGTGGAAGCTTATCTGAAGGATCAGCCTGAATTCCACATCGATGCCTTTATGCACCCGGAGAATGAGGTCTTTCAGGATTGCCTGGGCATCACCTATAAGACCAGTGACGGCCAGATTCACAACACGCTGGACCGTCCCTCGATTGCCGATCTGGATAGCCTACCCTGGCCGGCCTATCACTATTTCAAGATGGATCGCTACACCAACCTCCAGCCGGCAACCGACCACATTGACGGCGCCCGTAGCTTTAGCATTATGACCAGCCGTGGCTGTCCCTATCGCTGCACCTTCTGCAGCCAGAGCATCATGCCGATCAAGTGGCGCAGTCGCAGCCCGGAGAGTGTGCTGGCCGAATGGCGTCATCTGGTGGAAGATTTTGATGCTCAGGAGATCGGCATTCTCGATGACAGCGCCAACATCCGCGTCAAGCGCTTGGAAGAGTTGGCCCATCTGCTGATCGAGAACAATCTCAACCATGTGCCGTGGATCTTTGTCAATGGCATTCGGGCGAATTTGGCGACCAAAGAATTGATGGCACTGCTCAAAAACGCTGGTCTGAAGCGCACTGCCTTTGGCGTCGAAACCGGCGATCTGGAGATCATGAAGAGTATCGACAAGAAGATCGACATGGAGACCATTCGCCAGGCCTTTCAGAACTCCAAAGAAGTGGGTTTGGAGACCATCGGCTTTTTTATCATCGGTTTGCCGGGCGATACGCGCGAGACCATGCAGCGCACCATCGACTTTGCGATTGAACTCGACCCGATGATCGCCAACTTCTCGATGATGACCCCCTACCCCGGCACCAAGGTCTATGAGATTGTCAAACGGCAGGGGCGCTTCTTGATCAACGACTGGGAAGATTATGTCTTCTTTGAGCAACAAGCGCGCTACGAAATGGGCGAAATGACCGCCGAACTGGTCGAGGAGATGTATCGCAAAGCCTATCGCCAGTTCTACCTGCGCCCTTCCCCCATTCTCCGCCGGCTCAAGACCAAGGACTTCTGGATCAACTTACCGCGCAACATGCGCATCGCCATGCGTACTTTCGTTCCGAAGAAGGAAAAGACCGCTTTGCGCAAGGCGGTCGAAGCGGAAGGGGCTATTTAATATGCGTATTATTCTTGCCAGCCCGGAAGCCAAAGTGTGGAGCGAACGCAAACATATTCCGCTGGGTCTAGGCTACCTGGCCGCCGTCTTGCGCGAAGGTGGCCACGAGTGCATGATCTACGATGCCGCCATTGAAGATGTGGGCGTTGATTACTATATCGATCTGGCCGAAACTCAGCGCAAGCCCTATGATCTTATCGGCATCACCGCTACCACGCCGTTGATTGGCGATGCCTGGCAAATGGCGCAGCTTGCCAAGAAGCGTGGGTTGATCACCGTGTTGGGCGGGCCGCACTTGACGATCATGCCCTTTGAGTCGATGCAACCGCCCCATAATCAATATGTCGATTATGTCTTTAAGGGCGAAGCCGAATATGCCCTGCTGGAACTGGTCAACACGCTAGACGCCGGTCGTAAACCTGGCGTGCTGCCCGGCATTCACTTCCGCAAGGGGGATGAAATTGTTTCCAGCGTTGAGAGTCCCATGATTCCCGATCTGGATGCGCTGCCCTTCCCGGCCCATGATCTCTTTAAGATCGATCGCTACACCAACCTCCAGCCACTCACCGATGGGCTAGACCGCGGGGCGCGTAGCTTTACCATTCTGACCAGCCGCGGCTGTCCTTACAAATGCACCTTTTGCTCCAAACCCGTTACCGGCGACACCTGGCGGGCGCGCTCAGTGGAGAGCGTGGTGGCCGAATGGAAGTGGCTGGTCAATGGCTTGGGTGCCACCGAAGTCGGCGTCACCGACGATATTTGGAATTTGAAGTTGCCGCGCGCCAAAGAGCTTTGTCGCCGCCTGGTGGAAGAGGGGTTGAATACCGTGCCGTGGACCACCGTGCATGGCATGAAGGTCAACCACACCGACCTGGAACTCTTCCAACTGATGAAAGCTGCCGGTTGTAAACGGGTCGGCTTCGGCGTTGAAAATGGCGACGAGCAGATGTTGCGCAATGTGATCCGCAAAGGCCAAACGCTTGATCAGGTGCGCGCTGCCTTTAAGAATGCCAAAGCCGCTGGTCTGCAAACCATGGGTTTCTTCATCTTCGGCATGCCCGGCGACAACGAAGAGACGATGGAAAAGACGATCCAACTGGCGCTCGAACTCGACCCCAAGCTGGCGAACTTTATGCTCGCCGCCCCCTTCCCCGGTACGGTCATGTACGACCAGATCATGGAAGGCGGCCAGGTCTTTGCCGACAATTGGACCGACTTTGCCATTCATGAGCAAAAGTCGCGTTTCACCATGAACGATGGCAAATATGATCCGGACTTAGTCATCAAGAAATGGCGCGAAGCCTATCGCCGCTTCTACCTCTACCGCCCCGAACGGGTGCTGGAAAAGGCGATGATGAAGGACAACTGGCTCAATATCCCCGGCACCATCGGTCAATTTAAGCGCTTCTTCCTGGGATCAAAGGATCAACAAGCGCCGAATGCACAGCCGGAGAAGGCGAAAGCGGTGGCGTAGTTTTCCATTTGGTGTACAATACAGCCCGTAGCTGAACGTTAGCACGGGCTGTGTAACCAAAGGAGAATATTATGACAATAGCTGTTGTAGCTACAGTAGATCCTAGAGAAGCGCAACCAGTTTCTGATCAGGCTTCTGTAGAGGCGTGTCGGCCCGATCCCTCCCTAGAGATGGTCGTTGAATCACTTCAATCATTACGACCAGCCCAGTTGGCCGAGGTGTGGAAGTTTATCCAATTCTTGGATTACAAAGATTTTTTGGATGACCCGACTGAAGATGAATTAGCCTGGCGCATGGTGCAAGAGAACGAAAGATATAAAGAATTACATCCGGAGGAGCCGCTTGAAGTATTTGCCTCTGGGGAAGAATTTCTCAAAGCAACAGAAAATTGGTAATGGCTTAGCGATTGATGGAAAACCGGAGGCTGTGTGCGTGATCTTTCTACGTTGCGCGAAAGGTTCTTACGCGACCGTGTAGCCATTCAACTGGGGAATATTGCCTCTAACCTTGGGCGCACATCCGCATTTATACAAAGTGAGATAGAGCAAGCAGCTATTACTGATCTGTTTGATGAAACGAAAGCCATGATTGACTGGGCCGCGCCATCAGCTACCCTGGATCAACAGTTTATCTTGGTCGAACTGCAACGCTCTTTAGTCCGCTGGCGTTTTGCCTGGGCTGATATTGCGCAGGATGCGACACAACGTGTCGGCGTAGCGGACAAAGCACGAGAATGGTCGGATCGACTCATCGCCATCGCCGGTTTGTTGGATGACGAGCCACTACCATTAGCCAATCAGTCGGAAGCCCCGGTTTCGTTCGTCGCAACTTTGCGTTGATGCAACCCGCATTTTCACCAGAACACTCCGAGCTGGAAACCAACCCAACCAAATTGCAGCGGTATGTTGACGCGTTGGCGGCTGCCTTCGGGGAGCCAACGCGTGTGGTTGGCATCTTGGAAATTGGCTCCTTTGCCAAGGGCGAAGCAGTTCCTTCCTCGGACATCGACACCAGAATTTATGTCACATCGCCCGCGACGTATCTGGTCAATCTGGCCTTTGTTTATGACCAGGGACCGCCGTTGTATGACGATTTTGCCTGTTGCCGTCCGCCGTTGCCGCGCCAGGAGTACGCCTGGTGGAGCTTTAATGAGGCCATCATGGCAGAAGTTTCGGCGGCGCTACCAGCGAATATTGAGTTTGGCTTTGTCGATCAACGCTATGCCGCCTATGAATTGACCCGGTTGGCCGACCACCCCTCGTTTGAACATTCGATCCTGCTGCAAAGCAACGTCTTGTACGATCCAACCGGCTTTTTACAAGAGACACGCCGCCAATTGCAGGGGCGGCTCTTTGCACCGTTGGCCCAGCAGTACACGGCGCAATTCTTAGACAACCTCAGCCCGCGACTTTATGCCAGCTTACACCCGGATTCCTTCGATGCCTTCAAGTTAGCCAAGAGCGGTCAGATCCAGTGGGTGCAGCAGGCGGTGCGGGCGCTGCGTAATGCAGTGGCAGCGAAGAGTTATTGTGCAACGGGTTCTTTTCTCTACAAAAAGGTGGATGTTCTGGCCTTTTATGCCAGTCATCTGCCGGCGGAAGCGCCCTTTGTGCAAGAACTCTACCAATGGAAAACCGACGCGACTGTGCGGGCGGCGATGGTCGAGGAATTTAGCCGTTCGCCGGAAAGACTTTATGCCCGGTTTTGTGAGGCCATGCCGCAGGTCGAAACCGTCGTCAAAAAGGTCAAAGCGCTACCTCAAGTTTCATTTTTCGCAAATGACGAAAATCAAGGGTGATGAAAATCCGTTCTTTGCCCATTGTAGGGTATACTTGGGCTATGGAATAGCGATGGATCGATTTGGGGTTAGCACAGAAACGGACACGATCACCATGACACAATTGACATTTACCCAAACAGCAGAGGCGGCAACGCCGTTGGTTACGGTTGAAATGGTGAAAGGAGCGTTAGCTCATTTGAACCGAGAGCAGTTGCGCGATGTCTGGCAATTTGTGCAATTTCTTGATTACAAAGCAAGCGTAACCGAAGATGAAGTCAAAGAAGATGATGGAAGATCGTGGGTAGCAGTTCAGGCTCACGAAACATATAAAATGCGAGACGATGAAGCGGAATTCTTATACCGCCGACCTAATCAAGCACAAAAGCCCACCCATAAAGATTTACCGCGTGAAGAAGTCATTCGACGATTAATGGCGTCGGGCTTTGTACGCCCGCCGGAAGAATATGATAGCCCTGCTGCACAGGAATGGCGGGAATTAACGGAAGAAGAGCGCCAACAACATCTCAACGAGATGGACGAACTCTATTTTCCCGATTCCCCAGCGTCCACTCACATTATTGAAAACGGATAACCCGTTTCAACATAGCTAAACGCCGATAAAGGAAAAATGCTCGGACTCATTCCCAAACTACCACTCTACTGGGCCTTTCGCACCTTTGGCTGGCCGGCGATCAAACCCTTTTCCATTGTCATCAGCATCAGCTTTCGCTGCAACAGCAAATGTCGCACCTGCGATGTCTGGCGCAAGCCGAATGATGATCTGACGGTGGCGGAATGGGACAAGGTCTTTGCCAGCTTGGGGCAGTCGCCCTTCTATATGACCTTTACCGGCGGCGAGCCATTTTTGCGCAATGATTTAGATGACTTGGTGATTAGCGCCTACAACCATTGCAAGCCCGAAGTGATCACCATCCCCACCAACGGCATGTTGACCGACCGGGTGCTGGCGATGACCGAGCGCATGTGTCGCGAATGCCCCACCAGCAGTATCGGCATCAACCTCAGCCTGGATGGCATCGGCGATGAACATGATGACATTCGGGGCGTCGAGGGCAACTGGAAGCTTTCGATGAAAACGTGGCAACAACTCAAAGAATTGCAAAAGACCCACAAGAATCTGGTGCTGACCATCCATACCGTCATCAGCCGCTTCAATGTTCACCGTTTCAAAGAGATCCAAGCTGGTCTCAAATTTTTAGAGCCGGACAGCTACATCACCGAGGTGGCCGAAGAGCGGGTCGAACTGGACACGGTCGGTTGGGGCATTACCCCGCGCCCGGACGATTACGATCCCATTGCCGATTTCCTCAGTCAGCAAGCCAAACAAGCGCCAGCCAAGGGCATTGCCCGTTTTACACAAGCATTTCGCGCCCAGTATTACCAGCTTGCCAAGCGTGTTCTCCACGAACGCGACCAAGTCATCCCTTGCTATGCCGGCTGGGCCAGCGCCCACATTGCCCCCAATGGCGACTTGTGGAGCTGTTGCATCCGTGCCGAAGCGGTGGGCAACCTGCGCGACCACAACTATGACATCACCCCGCTCTGGCGTAGTCAAGCAATGGAGCAACTGCGTGGTAGCATCAAACGCAAGGAATGCGCCTGCCCCATGGCCAACGCCAACTATGCCAACATGCTCCTCCACCCGCCTACAGTCGCCAAAGTAGTGCTGGATGTGGCGCTGGATCAGTAGGTGCGGTTTGCAACCACATGGGTTTCGCAGGAGCTATGCCGTTACAAACCTACACCTACGATCTCACCCCCTTCACTTCTAGTCGAGTCGTAATGCAATAAGGTACACAATGGTAAAAAACTCTTTCGCCGTGCGTCTGGCGACCATGCCGCGACAAACATGGATCGCACTCGCCTTTACACCGGCGGCGCTGCTGCTTTGTGATCTCTTACTCCTCCTGCCGGCGCCTGATCCGCTGCAAAGTTGGGCGGCCTTGGGGTTAGCGGCGTTGTTGCCAGGTGCGCTCCTGGCCGAGTTATTGCTTGGCAATCGCGCCGGTACGCCCAGTTTTGGTGAACGGCTGGTCTATAGCGTTGGTCTGGGCTATGGCGTCCTGGTGTTGACGCTGTTAGGGCTGAGTTATCTCCCCGGCGGTTTAACCTTTCTGCAAGTTGCGCTCACGTTTCATGGGATTATTCTGCTCTTCCTGTTTCTTGTCGGGCTACGGCGTGGGCAACCGGTCGCGGTGGCAATAGGCGAGCGGTGGCAGTGGTTCGACTGGACAAACCTGGCGCTGTTGGCGTTGCTGGCCGGCGCGGCTTACCTGCGTTTTACCAATATCGGCTATGCCGAACTGCATGGCGACGAAGCCATTGTCGCATTACGCTCTGTCGATGTGATCCAGGGTTGGGAGCGAGCGCTCTTTGTCCACAAAAAAGGCCCCGGCGAGATCCTGATGGGAACGGCGCTCTATGTGCTGACCGGCCGGCTGACCGAGTTTGCCGCCCATCTACCCTTTGCCCTTGCCAGTTGGACGGGTGTTCTGGCAACCTACTTGCTGGCGCGTCGCTGGTTTGGCCCGGTGGCCGGCTGGTGGGCGGCGGCGATGGTGATGGTCGATGGCTACCTGATGGCTTTTGGCCGTATGTTGCAGTACCAGAGTCTCATCTTCTTGCTGGTAGTGTTGACCGGGCTGGCCATGCAACACGCCCTGGATCGACCACGCAGCGGGCGTTATTTTCTGGTGGCCGCGCTGCTGTTGGCAACCGGCTTACTTGCCCACTACGAAGCGGTGATCGCTGTTGTGCCAGCGTTCTGGCTGCTGCTTTGTTACTGGCGACAACAGGCGGGCGATTGGCGCGCCAAGAGTTGGCTAGTAGCGCGCCAGTTGACGTTGCCACTGCTGATGGGCGTTGCGCTCCTGGCCGCCTTTTATGTACCCTTTATTCTTGATCCTGAGTTTTTTCGCGACACCTTCGCCTACATCTTCGGCTATCGGTTGGCTGGGCGCAGTATGCCGGAAGGGCTGGCGATTGTGGCAGGGCGGTCAACACTCTACAGCAGCAGCTACTATTTTGGCTTGCTGGTCATCCTGACTATGACTGGCCTGGTGTGTGCGTACTGGCGCTATACGCCAAAAGCATTGGCGCTCCTCTTGACGCTGTTGCTGACAGGGGTGATGGCTGCGCTCTTGATCGATTCCGCCGCCTTTTTTCAGTTACCGGGGCGGCTGGCGCTCTGGCTGTGGGTCGCCCTCTTTGCCACCGTTTGGTTTGCCCCGCGCCTGCCGCAAAACGAACGCACCGCCTGGCTCTGGTTTAGTGCGCCGCTGTTGGGTGTTATCTTTTTTGTGGTCAAGCCAGGCACCCATGTCTATATTTTTTTCATTCCCTGGGCTATTGTGACCGGCATGGTGATTGGGCAGCTTTGGACGGCCATGCGCAACGCTTGGGGCGGTTGGTCGGCGCGCTGGCTGCTGGCCCCGGCGATGGCGTTACTGGTGCTGATCTTCGGCAACTACGTCTATCAACTTTTTGTCGTCAACCGGGTTGAAGTCTTGCACACTTGGGACGAAAATCGCCCTGCTGGTTATTGGACCAGCTACACAACACCCGCCTTTGAGTCGATCTTTGGCTTTCCCCTGCGCAATGGCTGGAAGAGCATCGGCGCGCTCTATGCCCAAGGCACGTTACAGGGCCGCTTTGACAGCAACGACCGTTTCTCCTCTGTTCCCGACTGGTACTTGCGCGGCGAGGAATTTTGTCCACGCGATGACCCCAATTACTACTTGTTGGTTCCCTATCCACTGCCGGTAGATCGCCCAATTGTCGATGAACAGCGCCGCCAGCTACAGGAGACCCATTACCTCTGGGGCGTTGTCACCACGAATGAGCAGCCCCACCTGGAAATTTATGCCCACAAAGAGCGCCTGCCTGCCGAACAGACCGCGACGCCCCGCATTATCCGTGAAGAGGAGTTTACCGATTTTTACAACAGCCAACGGTTGGCGCCCTTTACCCGCAATGGGCCACTCGGTACGCAACCCGTCCCCAACCCCACCGGTTATCGCTTTGATAACCACATTGGATTGCTTGGGTACAATATTGATGTCGCAGAGGTGAAGCCTGGTGGCGAGTTGGAAGTCGAACTCTACTGGCAGACAGAACAACCGTTAACGGTCAACTATGATGTTTCGATCCAGATCATCGATCTCACCGATGCGCGCAAGGCCGGTCAACGCGATGGCGAACCAGGCTGCAACCGCTATCCCACCACCCTCTGGACGCCAGGGGATCGCATCTATGACCGCTATCACGTTCCCATTGCGCCCGACGCCCAACCAGGAACCTATTCGATCTACGTCACTCTCTATGAAGTTGGGGCGGACGGCAGCCAGACGCTCCTTCCCGTCACCCAAGCCGATGGACAGGCGGTCAGCGGCGCCGTGTTGGGGACAGTGGCGGTGGTAGCGCCCTGATCCGCAGGTGGCACCTTGAAGTATATACAGACAAGGAGACAAGAAGACAAGAAGATAGTCTGCATCGGTGGAAATTTCCCGACCTCTGCCTTCTGTTTTCTGTCTTCTTGTCTCCCCTTCTTCTTGTCTTCCCGTCTCCTACACGGCCAAACTCAACCGGATTGCACGATTCACTTCTTCGATCCGTGCTGCCGGTAGTTGCCCAAGCCGATTCCCTAGACGTGCTTTATCGACGGTGCGAATCTGGTCGAGCAAAATTTTGCTGGGTTGTGCAACCCCGCCTTCACCGCTTTCCACTTTCACCTCAAACGGGTAGACTTTGCCCACATTGGCGGTCGTCATCGGTGCGACAATGACCCGATCCGCCACCTGATTGCCGATATTATTGGAAATGATGACCGACGGTCGCGTTTTGGCAATTTCGGAGCCAATGGTTGGATCTAACTGAACCCAGTACACTTCACCACGGTGAGGGTAGTTCATGCCGGCCACCCCTCACCGTCAACGATCTGCCATTCTTCGTTGAGCGCCTTGCGATCCTCTCGCACGGCTAGATAACCCTCACGCATCTGGCGTTCGATTTCCGCTTGTTCCAGTTCGGCCGCTTTTTGTTGTAACAAGTCGTTAACCAACTGACTAAGACCACGCTGGGGAATAAAACGTCGTATTCGTTCGGCGACACCTTCATCTAAATAGACAGTTGTTCTTAGCGTCATTAATAAGCTCCTTATTGTATGTTGTATTAAACGTTATTATTTTGTGTCAATTGTGTTTGCTTTGTCAAATACAAGCAATCGTCGTCTTGTCTATTGTTGTGGCAATGACTCAGATAAAGGAAGCGTCCCCAGTTGGCAACTTTTTGGCAAAAAAACGCTTCCTTTCCACACAGCGTTCGACTATCGTAAAGCCAGTGTTAACCGATCTACGTAACCGTAGCGATGCAAAGGGCGCAGAGCGTTTTTGCGTGTTCTTGGCATCCTTGCGGTTCATTCCAGAACGGAACTGTCTATGGCAAATATCCTCGAATCGCTTACCCAGGTGCTACAAAAGAGTCTGGCCGGCGACCCGCCACCGCCGCCGATCCTGCTGCCCATCGGCGACCGGCTGGCTGTGTTGGGGGCGGTGAGTGTGGATCCCAGTGGCGAAGGCATTGCCCGCTGGCTGGCGACCCTGCGCACCATCACCAATGACACCCGCTTGCATGAAACGTTGGTGGTGCGCGCCCTTCAGATGAGCTTCCCCCGCTTGGCCGAAGCATTGACCCTCCTGGGCGTCATCAGCTTCCAATGGGAGGGCGCCCAACCGGCGGCCTTTGCCATCAACTGGGCCGCGCTCCAGGATCTCCTGACGGAGCCGGGCGACTATGCACTTAATTTACTGTTGAACAAGGTGCAGAAGTTAGACGATGTCAAAGCGTTGCAGGCGCTGACCTTGTTACTGCTCTCCTCACCCCAAGCCCTGCTGACCCTGGAGTACAGTCAGGAAGGCTTTGCCGCCTTACCCGTAGCCGGCGAACCGGGCGTGACGCTTGACCAGTTGATCGATCTGATCAATTCCCCGTTGCGGCTGCCACTGCCCTTTACCCTGCCACTAACGCTGGAAGAGTTCAAGACACAGGCCGGCCCTGCGGCAGAAGGCGCCATCGGTTATCTGGCGCTTAATGGCCCGGATGCGTTTGCACAACTGAATGAATTGGGCGTCGAAGTCGGGATCAAAGCCGCCGAAAGCCTCAAAGCGCGCTCGGTCGATCTGGGCAACGGCTGGCAACTGACCTTTACCAGCAGCGCTACCGGCTTGCAGCGCGTTCAGATCAAATTCAGTGCCACGGGCATTGATGGCGCAGCCCCATCCGACGGCGACTTTGGCATCTTCCTACGCAAGCAACCCGCCAATGCCAACGCCCTGCTCATTGGTGAGCCAGCGGGGACGCATTTTGCCATCCAGACGGTGGCGTTAGGGCTACGGCTGCATAGCGGCGCCCCGCGCTTTGACCTTGCGCTCCAATTGGCTAAGGTGCAATTTGCGCTCAAGCCAGATTTTCTCAAATTTCTCAACTTTGGCCTCAACTTGCCGACCCAACTCAAATTCGCTTCCGATGTTGAGATGCGCTACGTCCAGGGCCAGGGGTTGACCGGCCAGGGCAGCGCCGACGGCTTACCGGCGCTGGGCGTGCAATTTGCTACGCCACTCAACCTCAAGATCGGCGGCAGCGGGGCTGGTCTCAACCTTGATACGGTGGTGACGCGGCTGGAAATCGCCCCTAAAGAAGGGGGGCTTCACCTACGGGCGCTCTTCCGCTATGGCGCCAATGCCCAGCTTGGGCCGCTGCGCGCGGCGATGGATGGCGCCGGCGTTTGGTTTGGGCGCTGGCAGGGCGACAATGGCGGGCTGTTGCCACCCCAGGGCATTGGTCTGGAACTAGATGCTGGCCCGGTCAAGGGCGGCGGCTTTCTCAATCTGATCAGCGACAACGAATTTGCCGGCGCCCTGCAACTCAAGGTGTTGGGCATTGGCGCCTTTGCCTATGGCATCTACCAGGCGCTCCCCGGTGGCGATCCGGCCTTTGTCGCGCTCATTGGCATTCGGCTGCCGCTGCCGGGCATTCAACTGGGCTTTGGCTTTGCCGTCTCCGGCTTTGGCGGGCTGGTCGGCATCAATCGCCGCGCCGACACCGACCTGTTGCGCGAGCGGTTGACCAGCGGCGCGGCCGGGGATGTGCTCTTTAATGACGACCCCATGCGCAATGCCCCCAAATTGCTGGGTGACATGCGCGAGTTTTTCCCGGTGGAAAAGGGGGTCTTTCTCATCGGCCCCACCTTGCAGATCAACTGGCTGGCCCTGCTGAAGCTTGATGTCGGCGTCTTTATCGAGTTGCCCGGCCCGCGTAAAATCTTTATTGCCGGCTCGGCGCGGCTGGTCATTGGTTCCGAAGACGTTGCCCTGGTCTATCTGCGCATGGACTTTATCGGCGGCATTGACTTTACCAAATCGCTCATCTTCTTTGACGCGGCGCTGGTCAACTCCCATGTGTTGGGCATCTTCCGCATTACCGGCGGCGTAGCGTTGCGCATTGCCTATGGCGTCAACGGCTATTTTCTCTTTACGGTGGGTGGCTTTCATCCGGCCTTCAACCCCGGCGCCATGGAACTGCCACGGGTGGCGCGCGTTGGCGTCAGCGTTTCCCTGGGCGTTGTCTGGCTCAAACAAGAGATGTATCTGGCGCTCACCTCCAACACCTTCCAGTTGGGGTCGCGCACCGAAGCGGGCATCGAAATTGGCCCTATCTCTGCGCACGGCTGGTTTGGCTTTGATGCGCTCATCCAGTTCAAGCCCTTCTACTTTATCGCCCGTGTCGATGCCGGCTTTGATGTCGAAGTCTTTGGCGTCTCGCTCTGTAGTGTGCGGGTGGAGGGGCAGTTGAGCGGGCCGGGGCCATTGGTCTTGGCCGCCCGCGCCAGCGTCCGCATCCTCTTTGTCAAGGTCTCAGCTAATGTCACCATTGAACTGAGTAGCAACCCCAAGGAGCAGATCGCCCCGATTCCCAACCTACCCCAATATCTCCAGCCGGAACTGCGCAAGGGCGAACTGAGCAAACCGGAGAATCTGCGCATCGAAGGCGAAGATCGCAGCGTCATCTTTGCCCCCCATGCCCGTGAAAGCAACCTGTTGGCGCCCGTTGGCGAATTGATCTGGGAGCAGAAGCGGGTGCCGCTCAACCTCGCCATCGAAAAAGCCGAGGGCATTGATCTGGGCAGCCGCCACACCCTGACGGTGAGCAGCAACCTGGGCGGCGTCCCCGAAGACGATTGGTTTGGCGTCGGCAGCTTCCTAAAACTCAACGACAGCGAAGCACTCAACAATAGCCGCTTTGTCAAGCAACAGTCCGGTCTGCGCCTGCGCGCCGGCATGTTGAGCGACGTGACTGGCACAGAGACGCCCATCCAAATCGATCTGGTGAAATTGCCCCAACGCAGCCGCTTCCGCGATCTAGTCGTCCGGCTCTATGTCAACGGCGCGCTCAACAACGTCTTAGCTGAACGCGCTGGCGGCGCCAAGATCGTTTCAAACCAGGCAGGGGTGAGCGTAAGCCAGGAAGCGTGGCACACCCATGACCACACCGGTCAACGCACCAGTGCAACGGCGCTCAACAGCGTGCAAGCCTTCGTCCAAGCCCAGCAGAGCGGTGGGCTGGCCCTGCCCGCCACCGAACAGGCGCTTGATCTGACAGGAGTCTTCTAACATGGCACCTTTACCCGAAAAACTAACCTTCAAACCGTGGCGGCGTTCCAAGCTCTTTGAACAGGCCGAACAACAAGGCGCCCGCTTGGGCAGCAAAGTGACGCTGACCCTGCGCGACAGCCACCAGAATCACACCGCCACTGGTGAAGCGCCCTTTACCCTGCTGACCGCCGGTGATGTGGCCGGCTTGCAAACAGGCGCCATCAAGCACACGGCGCCCGCGCCTTTGGCCCGCGATGCCGAAACAACCAAGTTTGTCCACCTTGACCTATGGGAGGCCGATCTCCCCTGGCGCTACACCCCTCTGCCCAACGACCCGCAGCAGAGGCTCCGCCCCTGGCTGGTCTTGCTGGTTGGCACAGGGGAGGAGTTGCAGGTGGAAGCAGGCGTGGTCACCAAGGTGGATGATGCCGTTTTGCTGGAACATAACCTAGACGAGTCCCATCTTTGGGCGCACACCCAGTTTGATGGCAACCAGGAGATCGCACGCATTCTCTCGCCCCGTGGTTCCACGCGCAATGCGGCCGGTAAACCAATGGGGCTGCTGCCCCAACATGAGTATCAGGCCGTCCTCGTACCCGCCTTTAACGACGAGGGCCAACCAATGTGGCGCGTCAACGGCGCCACCGTCACTCGCACGTTTGGGCGCAAGGGGGTCTTGCCGGCTTTTCACGCTTGGCGCTTTTGGACCGCCGAGGCTGGCGATTTTGAAACACTAGCCGCCGCCCTGCATATTCCGCCCGCGGCCGATGTGGGCAAAGCCAAATTACACTACCGCCGCAGTGGGATTGATCCCTTGTCGATGGAGGTGCGCGGCGCCATCACTTCGCTGCAAGACCCCGTTGCGCCTGACCCGGCGATTTTGGCGCAAGTCATTGCGGATGTCGATCAGTTGAACGATGCCCTGCCAAACACTATCGGCCTGCCTCCCTATGGGCGCCCCTGGTTGCCCGATCCTGATCACATTGAAGTGGGCTGGCCCCATGAACTGACCGACGACCCGCGGGCGCGCGGCGTGGCCGGGTTGGGCGTCTGGCTGGGCGTCGAGGCGCAAGAGGTGTTGATGGATGCTGCTGTCCAGCAAGCGGGCGCCCTGCGCGAGGCTGGTCAACGGATCAACCATCTCGCCCTGGGCTTATGGGCCGCCGGTCGCTTGTGGGATCAACGGCTGCCCAGCGATCCCAACGAACGCTTGCGCATCCTGGGGCCGCTCATGGCGCGTTTGCTGGCCGCCGATGGTGGCGTGGTGCTGGATCGGGTCACTGGCGACAGCAGCCCGCTGCCCGCTGCGCTCTTCTCCAGCGCGGCCCAACGCCTGCTGCGCGACCGCAGCACCAGCACCCGTCATCTGGCCGAGCCAGGCGGTGGGCTGAACCGCCGCGTTGCACTAGACGCCGCCAATCAGCCTGCCCCCTTGCCGGAGCGAGCGCCCGTCGGGCTGCCCCACACCGACGCCATCGTCCAGACGTTGGATCTGCCGCCGCTGGAAAAGTTGCTGCACCTGGATGAGGAATGGCTGGCCGATGTCGTTGCCCAACTCTGGACCGTGGTTGAGCAACTCAGTAGCGAGTACCGCCGCGTGTACACAGAACTGGTACAAGCCGGTCAGTTTGCCGATCTACCACTGGTGCGCCAGGAATTTGGCGAAAACTTGTTCTTTGAACTGAGCAACCTGTTACAGGCGCGCCTGCCGGAGCGAGAGCTGCCTTGCGAAGGCGAGGCGATCATCCGCCAGATCGGTGTACGTTCCGGTTTGGAAATCTTGGAATATTACGCTCGTCTGCTGGAAAGTGACAGCGTACAGATGCAATTTTATGACGCCCTCTGGCAGGCGCTGCGCCGTTGTATGGCGCGACGCCCCTGTGAAGAGCTGCTTGCCAATCTCCATCTGCCGATTGAAAATCGCGCAACTTTTTGCGACGACCTAATCGACCTGTTGCCGCCTCCACCGCAACCTGACCAGCAGCCGATCAACCTTGGCGCCTTGGCGGCGGCGCTGGATGCCGCCCTTGATCCACGTCTGCCTACAGCCCCGGCGCGGGTGCGTCTCTGCGCCATGCTTAAGGGGGTCGATTGCAGCCGGCTAACCCGCCCCGAATTTGCCATCGGGCTGGATTTCCCCACCTGGGAACTGCTGCGGCGCTATGACAAAGAGTGGCTCTTGCCCGGCGTCGGTGCGCTGGAAAAGGATTCGATCACCGCGTTGCAGACCAACCCGGCCTTTATCGACGCCTACCTGGTCGGCCTCAACAGCCAATTTCTTAGCGAGATGCGTTGGCGCGATCTGGCGGTAGAACGCACCTGCACCCCCTTGCGCATGTTCTGGGGCCAGGTCAACTATGCCACCCAACAGCGCCAGGCCGACATTGAGCCGCTAGCCGAATGGGCGAAGGCCACCGCCAACGCGCTGGGCGACCTGAGCCACCAGACCATCCAGCCCAGCGACCCGGCCAATGCCACTGGCAGTCGGTTGGTCATCGCCTTTCGCAGCGATCTCTTCCGGCGCTATCCGGCCACGCTGGTCTACCTGGTCAAGCCGGACCCGGCAGTCGATACCGATGTGCCGCCTGATCCCAATCAACCGGAGCAGACGCCGCTCAATGCCCTGTTGACGGCGCTGCCGCAACTCGACATGCCGGCGTCGCCCCATCCTGTAGGCAGCGCGGCTTGGCAGGCAGCCATGACCGAATGGCGCGACAAGCGTAAACACTTTGGGCCGATCTTTGCCGGCATGATCACACCGGAAGTCACCTTCTTTGCCTTTGACGTGACGCCAAGCAAGCTGGACGAATATTGGCTGGTGCTGGACGAGCCGCCCGCCGAGTTGCGCTTTCGCAACGATGAACAGAAGCGCCCGCAGGTCACGACAAGCCACAGCGCCGCCTTTGCCCAATCCACCATCGACCAGCCGACGCGCGTGGCCATCAGCGGCGCCCATTTAGAAAGTCTTGGCAACCAGGGAGGAAACCATCCATGAACAGCTATCGCTACCGTGATGCGCGTAAACAGATGATCGAGGCGGCGCTGGTCGCGTTGGGTGAGGAAGCCAACGACCTGCGCGCCCCCTTGCAAAGCGAATGGGACGCCCTGCAACAGGATGATTGGTCGGTCAGTGACCGCACCTATCTGGCCGTAGGGGCGGATTGGCTCTGGTCGATCCGTCTGACGCTCAAACTGGCCGTGGACGATGACCCCGCACTGCGGGCGTTGGGACAAGTCGCAACCTTGAGCGAAGCCCAAGCCGCCGCCATTGAAACCCTGCCCCATTTCCCTGGCGACCCGCCGCGCGATTATCTCGACCAGGTGCGGGCGGCCATTGGTGGAGATGAGAGCATCTTGCAGGAACTGCTCTTTGCCGGCCATCGCCGCTGGCTTGGGTTGCCGGCGGACGACCGCCCCTACCCCTTTGACGATGTCGGCGTCTTGTTGCCGGTGCGCCTGGAGACGCTCTTTGATGAGCCAGGGTCCCAGTTCAATGCCGATGGCGCCTGCTGGCAACTTTCCTTGCGCGTTATCCCTGATGAGGCGTCGATCTGTCGGGATAATGCCCATGTCAGCGCCGGTGAACAACAAGCCCTGTGCGCCTTTTGGGACGCGGTGCAGCAACCGGACGCCCCCATGACGACCTGGCTCGACGGCGCCGATCCGGGCGACCGAGTCGGGATCGCCTGGCAGCAGTTCTGCGCCCAAGTGACGCCGGCGCGCGCAGCTTGGTTGGTTGCCAATATTGAAACTGCTTTCGACGGCGCAACCGTCACCCTGGTGTTGCCGGACGCTATGCCGGCCCAAGCACAACCCAACCGTGTCGGGGGGCTGCCGCCGGAACTCCAGGTGGTCGCCGTTAGCCAAGTCGCCATCGATGGTATGACGGAACACGCCATCGGTCGTTTGCCAATGGATGCCGACAAGGTGATCGACCCTGCGGCGCTGACACTGCCCCTGCCGACCGAAGCTGCCACTGATCGACAACAGTGGTGGAGCAACTGGGCAACGGCCAAAGCGGTGGGGCTGGCCGGGGAATGGCTCTTGCCGGCAGGCATGACGCCCGAAAATATCACCGCACTCTATGTGGTGGGCATTGGTGATGAAGCCCCGGCGGCACATTTCCGCACCCAAGTCGATGCCGGCGAATTGGGCGTGTTGCCACTGGGCGCACCGACCAACACCATCCAGGGCCAGCCCGCCGCCGATCTCGCCACCAATGACGCTGGCTGGCGCCAGGTGGCACAGATGCGTTTGCGCCAAAAAGCTGACCCCAATCTGCGTCTGCTGGGCAGCGTCGGCAGCAAGGTGCAACAATATTTGATCGGCGATGCGCCGGATCTACCCTTCTTCCCCGGCGCTGATCGCTTTGACGACACGCGCGATAGTCAGCGGCTGGTGCAGGCGCTCTGGCCGGCGCTCTGGGGTCACTGGCTGCATGACCTGTGGCAGGTCGGCGAGGAGAGTTATCGCGTCGGCAGTTGGATGGTCTCCCATTTCTGCCCCGAAGGCCCGCTCCTGCCATTACGCATCAGCGACCAACCCTATGGCCTGCTACCGGTGACCGACCTGAGCCAGTGGCAGAGCACCCTGGTTTTTCAGCCCGAAGCGCAAGCCCAAGCCGCGCTGGAAGAGGCAATGGCGCACAGCCTGAGTGAACTGTGCGCCGAATGGGCTGCGGTTGTACAAGGCCGTCGTTCTGTTGTGGGTAAGACAACGGAGCAATTTATGCAACTGTTGGGCCAAAACGCGGTCAGCCAACGCTATCTGCAACGCCACTTCAGCCCAGCGTGGGTGCAGTTGGCTCCCTACATCACCGCGTTCGGGTTGGATCAAGAGCGCCAAGACGCGTTTTTAGCAAATGCGCGCCAATTCTACCAGCCTGCCATTGACCGTTTGGGGCGTGAGCCGCAGGCGATCTATCTCGCCACCGGTCACGCCCATCTGGGCTTCCGCCGCCGTGAATTGCCGCTGGTGCAACCGACCGCCATGCTCTACCGCCGGCGCGAACGCGAAAATCATGGTCGGCTGCCGCTGGCGCGCTTCCTGGAACTGCTCTTCGAGGTGGGCGCCAATGAACCGCCGGAACAACTGGATCTGGTCCGGATCTTTGAACGCTGGTGGGTCTTGGATGAGCAGGGGGAATATCAACTCAGCACCCTGCCCGATAGCCTGCTGCTCCGGCTGCTGATCTATGCCACCCAACAGGCGGCGCCCTGGCAACAACTTGCTATGCCGCCGGCTCAGGAGCAGGTGGCCCGCGCCCAGCAACGCAGCGCACTGCGTCTGGCCAAGGAATTTGATCAAGAGGCGTGGCTGGGGGAGGTCAAAGACGAAGTGACCGGCGAGATTCAGCGCTTTACCGTGAACATCCCGGCGGCGCGGCGCACCCAGTTGGAACGCGCCCTGCGCGCCACGCTCGACAGCGCCACCCACCGCATCGACCCGTGGGTCACTGGGTTTGCCTGGCAGCGGCTCCAACAGCAGAGCGCCAGCGAACGTGGCGCCCATCGCCTGGGCGTCTATGGCTGGGTGGATGGCCCCTTTCGCGGACAGCCCGGCCCGACCGCGGCGGGACGCTTACATACGCCCTCCTACAACCAAACCCTGGCAGCGCTGATCC
The DNA here is from genome assembly GCA_026645575.1 of Caldilineaceae bacterium. The sequence continues at coordinate 46,361 of JAPKMW010000069.1, read as the reverse complement.
TGCGCGACAAATTTCTCTCGTCACAGCGCGCCGGGGCGGTCAATGGCGAAGGGCGCAATCCATGGGCGATGAATCTCTCTTCGCGCAAGGTGCGCCTGGCCGAGGCGCTGGCCGAAGAGGTGCGGCTGGGGTTTCAGATCCAGGAGATTGTTGGCCGTCACGTTGAGAATATTATCGGTCGCCACCAAAGCGTGAAAGAGTTACGCACCAGCGCGGCCTATGCTATGTACCCGGAACGCCAAGACCCGCATGAGGTCTGTGATGGCTTCAAGGCCGTGCGCGGCTTGCTGGCGGGTGATCCGGCCTTTCCCCTGACGCCAACCCAACAGGACGCTCTGCAAACGCTCGCCGACGCCCTGGACACCTACCGTGATCTGCTCATGGCCGACGGCGTGATGCAGGTGGTCAACCGGCAAATTGATCGGGCGGCGGAGACGATGGAAGCCGCCGCCGGCTTTGCCCGTCCACCCCACTTCGAGTTTATGCGCACACCGCCTTCCGGTTATCAACTGGAAAGCCTGGTGCTGGCGACGCTGCCCTATCAACCCCTCCCGGACGTTGCCGAAGATGCCGACCCGATTTGGCTGGCTGACCCATCGGTAGCGGCCTTCTTGGCAACCCACCTGGGCGCCGACTGGTCCTGGCTGGCCCTTGATCCTGCTGGTCAGGGGATTGGTCGGGTGACGCTGGCAGAGTTGGGCTTTGCCCCGCACGAAACGCTGGCCCTCTCGGCGCAATTTTTGCGCGAACTGGCCGCTGTGCGCTTGGGCGTAGAGCCGGACGTGATCATGGCCCCTCGTCAACAGGCGCTGGCGCAACAACTGGTCGTCGCCTTGGGGAGCCGACCGGCTGGGGGGCGCGATCTGAGCAGCACAGCGACGCAACCCGCTGCCGACGCTGCCATTACCGCTGAATTGCAGGAACGGTATGGCCGGTTGCGCGATAGTTGCAACACCTTGATCGCGAAGCTGCTGGCCGCGCCCGATGACGCCACCCGTGCGTTACACCTGCGCCGCGCCTTAACCTGGGGAGTGGTTCCAATCAGCCAACCAGGGGATCGGACGGCAATCTACGCTTTGTTACAAGGGTTGCCCCCGTCGCCGGTAGCCACCGACCTGGCGCTGCTCGCCCAAACCGTGGCCGATCTCTTGCAAAAACGGCTTGACGATGCCCCCGTAGCGCCGACAGGGATCAGCGCGTTGGGGCAGGCCATTGCCACCCTCGCCGCCCCCAACGCCCGCCTGGCGATCCTGGCCTGTTGGGTGCGTGATGGGCTGCTGGCTGCTAGTAACGTGCAGATCGGACAAGTGGAAAGCACGCTGGATGAACAGTGGTTGACGGTGGTGGCGGCGACGCGAGCCAACCTGGCGCGGCTGGAAGCGTTACAACTGGAATTGGCGACGCCGCTGACCGCCTGGAGCAGTTCACCGGGCGACCCCTGGCAGCAGCAGCTTGTCGCGGAGAATTTGCGCAATCGCGACACACCCCATGAACGGCACGTTGATGAATCGGTGCTGGGTTTGCGCACCCAGCGCTTGGTGGCGACTTACGGCCCGACAGATGCTTGGGCCGGCGACAAGGTGGCGGTCGGCCTGGTCGATGCCTTTAGCGAGGCCATCCCCATGCCGCAGCGCACGAGCAGCGCCGCCATTGGCTTTAACGCTCCTAGCGCCCGCGCCCCGCAGGCCATTCTGCTAGCTGTGCCGCCCAAGCCCCGGCAACGGCTCGATGCGGCGCTGGTGCAACAGATCGTTGAGCAAACACGGCAGTTGGCTCACGCCCGCATGGCGCGCAGCGAAGATTTAGGCGCCTGGCAAGCGCTGACGCCGACGCTCTGGCTGCCGACATCCGGCCCACGGCGCGCCTATTTGGAACCCTACCCGTTGTTCAATTCCATTGTTTAATGAGGTATAAAGCTGATGGCAACCAATTTTATGACTTATGCACGCCTGGAACCGTCTCCACAGGAAAGTGATCTGGCCGCAGGTTTTCAGGCTGCGCTTCATGACCCCGTCTGGTTCCTGGGACGCCAGTGGCAGATGGGGGAACAGCAGGGGGAAAATGCTTCCTCGCCGGTTTGGGTTGACTATATGTTGCGCAGTCAAGCCATTACCGCCACTGGCGCGCCCGTTGGCCCCCGTTTTGACCCGACGGTAACGCCGGCAGAGGCGATTGTCGAAGCGGAGGTCGATGACTGGTGGACGATGGGCCGGCGCGTGCGCATTGGCAAACGGCTGGCCGCCCTGCGCCCCGATCTGTTGGCGCAAGCTGAGGTATGTTTTGCTGCGCCGCCACCGCCCTATGAAGGTTTCAAAGGGCAAGTGGACGGACGAGCGCTCTGGCGTCGGCGAGACGACCTCGGCCTAACCGTTGCGGACTTTGGCGCCGAGATCCCGCCTGATAACACACCGGCCTGGGACAACGAAGCGCTGATCTATCAACAGCAGCCCGCGAATGCTTTTGCTGCCGGCGATCAGCAGTTGGTGGTGCAGCAACACCGCGGTGGCCGGTTGGATTGGCATTCGGTGGACGCCACACACTTGGCCGGCGGCGTCGAAGCGCTGGTTGAACCCGGCGAAGCTATCCCAACCCAGTTGCACTATCCGGGGGCGCCGGCCAATCGCTGGTGGCAGATTGAAGACGCGGCCGTCGATATTGGCGGCTATGCGCCTGACAGCGCGCATACACCGACAGCGTTGCTCACCGAGTTGATCTTTTCCCACAGCGATGACTGGTTTCTCTTCCCAGTCTCATCCCAAATGGGTCATCGCGCCGGTCATCAGGTGGCGTTGGCCGCGCTGACGGTGACGGATGCCTTTGGGCGCACCTACACGAGCGAAGAGACGAACGCTGCCGGCGACAAGCGGTGGCCGGGGTTGCAGCCCCCGCCCGATTGGACGCTCTTCCAGGTCGATGGCGTGGCGGCGGGTGAACCGGGGCTGTCGGCGTCTGATCTGCTCTTATGGCATGTGGCCGAACTGCCGCTGGAGAGCGGTGCGCTGGAACAGGTGCAGTTTGGTCTTGATGAAGAGGCCAACCTGCTCTGGGCCGTGGAACGGACCATTGATGGGCGGGCGGTAGCGGCGCTCCCGGTCACCGCGGTGGATGAGGCGGCGCATCCCCGCTTTAACAATGGCAACCCCACCGGCGATGCGCGCACCGCCAAGGAATACGCCTATGTCCCGGCGCAGGGTATTGCCCCCTACTGGCATCCCTATGAAATTGATGAGGTGGCCGGCGAACGGCGGCTGGTGCAGCGCCAGTTGGTGGATCTCTCCCGCCAGCAGCCGGTCGCCATGCCCAAGACGCAGGCTGCCGTGTTGCAAAGCCCAACCATTCAGCCCCTGGCGATTCCCAGCAACGGGATCGAACTGGAACGCCGCTGGCAACTAGCGCGTGATATGAGTGGCGCGCCCGTGCTGTGGCTGCAACGCCAACGCCGGCCCCTCCTGTCACCACCGGCCCGCCGCCTGCGCTTTGATGTCATGGAAGAGGCAACTGACGTAGGATAAACGCGTAATTCTTTGCTTTTCAAAAGGATGATAACAAGATGACCAAGATTAAAGCGCCGCTGGCCTGGCCCAACGGCAAAGTCTATCTCTTTGAAAAAGAGACCGTGATTCCTGGCGTGCCGGGCATTAACTATCTGCGCCATGATTTTGTCAGCGGCGCACGGGATCAGGGGGCGCAGCCGATTGCCTTCAACTGGCCCGGATTGCGCCCGACCCGCCCCGACGCCGCGGTCTACTGGGGCTTTGGCAAAGTCTATTTCTTCTATGGCGCCGAGTACTTGCGCTATGATGTCGCCAACGATGGGGTCGATCCTGAGTATCTGCCGCCCAACCAGCCCTTTACCATTGCCGGCCACTGGAACATGCCCTGGACAAACGGCATTGATGCCGCCTTCAACTGGGGCAACGGAAAGCTTTACTTTTTCCGTGGCGGCGAATATTTGCGCTATGACATTACGCTGGATCGCATGGATGACAACTACCCCAAGCCGATTGCCGGCAACTGGAACGGCATCTGGCCGGATGGCCTCGACGGGGCGCTCTACCAGGGGGGCAACAAAGCGTACTTCTTCAAAGACGACGAATACCGCCGCTTTGACCTCGCCCTGGATGGGGTTGATGAGAGCGGGCAGATTGATGCCCTTGTCCTCGATCCAGTACCGTCTGGTATGTGGACGCCTGCCCGCGATCTGACCCTGGTTGATGCCAACAAAGTGATGGGCTATCTCATTCAGAACGGCAAGTTTACGCTCAGTCCGACCCAGACCCCGTATGTTGGCGATTGGCAGACGACGATTACGTCGCCGGCTCCGGCCACTCATGTTGTCATCAAGCCGGCGACGATCAACAACGTCGAGTTTATCAACGATGCCGGCCCGGCCCCCTTGATCGACAATGTCGATCAACGCATGGTGGTGGCACTTTACCGGCTAACCCGTTGGCTGAACGCTTCCGAACCCGATGTCACGATTCTGCGGCACAAAGGCATTGGGCACGGCACTGGTGCGCCCACCGATTGTCATAACCAGGGACGCGCCCTTGATCTTTCCGGTGTGGATGGCGTCAGCCAAGGGGCGAGTTTTGATCGGAAAATTCAACGCGATTGGGGCAATCGACCGGCCGTTCCGGGGCAACCGCTGCGTCTGGATCCAGTCAGCGATCCACTGGCTCACCGCTTGTTCCTCACCGCCTGGCGCTTTGGGACCTTTGAATGTGAAAATAATGGGATTGGCGCCAACAACCAATGGCCCGGCAAAGAAATCGGCGATGTCGGCGGCTTTGTCATCCATCCCGACTACATCGACGCGCCGCCGCCCAGTCAACCGTTGCGGGCCAAGCATCAGGATCACATCCACATGCAAATTGGCCCGACCAATGGCTAAACAAAAAGGAGATGCACAATGCCTATCGGTGACGGACACGATCTACAATCCCGCCGCTTTGCCGGCGACCCAGTGTTGGAAGCTTGCTACGATGGCGAACACCGGATGACCGTTGGCGAAGAGGGGGCGGCGGTGCGCAAGATTCAAGAAGCGCTACTCTTTTTGCAATACCCCTTGCCGCAATGGGGAGCCGACGGTAAATTTGGCAATGAGACAGCCGGGGCGGTGGCGCAATTCAAGCTGGATCACCACCTTGCCCCGGCGGACGGCGTGGTTGGCCCCAAGACAATGGCGGAGCTGGAGCGCATTTTTCTGTTGCAGGAAAGTTCACCCTTTACAATTACTCATGTGGCTTTGATGACCGATGATTATAGCCGCGCCCTCGACTGGAATGAAGATGTGATTGCTTTATCAAGCGCCGCGCAAACGGTGAATCTTCAGGTCGAGGGCTTTGGCTTTCTGAATGATACGCCGAGCGTGGTCACCGTTGGGGTCTCGACGCGGTTGCCCAACCATGCCGCCGGACAGACCAGCCTACCAGCGCCAGTCGCAGTGGACACGCAGCTTGTTGACGCACCGATGAGTGCGGATGCACCCGGCAAATCGGTTTTCCGCCGTACAGTGACCCTGACCGAGTTGGGGATTCCAGGTCTGGCGCAAGCCGGTGTACTGAAAATTGCCACGGTTATCCGTGCCAACGAAGCAATAGATCACAGCGGCCCTGCCACCAGTGATGCTCACTTGCGGCAGGGGTTGGCGGGCGCCACCTGGCTGGCATTCGGCCATGCACAGCAACCAAACACCATCGACCCCGTCACCCACCGGCCCCATGCCAGTGGCGCTGTTGGCAATGAGGCGCCGGATGCAATGGCTTTGCTGCGCAGCGGCGGTCTGGAAGTGCTGGCTGTGACCGTGAATGGGGTGGTCAGTAAAGCGTTGGTGCGGAACACGGCCCATCTGCTCTATTACTCCGGTCATGGACTGTACAGGAGCAATTGTCTGGCGGTCTTTGTGCCAAGTACTGGTCACTCTGAATGCTGGGCAAAGGCGGAAGATCTGTTGCCTTTCTGGACGCCGGATCTGCGACTGCGCACCTTGCTGATCGCCGGTTGCTCTGTCTTGAGCCTAAACTTTGATAATCCCGCTGCCAGTCCCGGTAGCCAATGGGCAAAGCTTACCAAGGCAAAGGGGGGACCGCTCACAGCATTGTTGGGCTATGGTTCGCTCAAAGCGGAGCCGACCACAGCCGAGCTATTTGCCCCCAAGGATGAGCCGGTTGGTAACGCCATTGCCCAGGCGATGGGTCAGCGGATTGCGGCTGGTTCCGTCGATCTGGTAGCCGACTGGTTGACCATCAACGCCGAGCATCGGGCGTGGAATGCCGTGGCGATTGACGGGAACGGCTTTTATTGGTGGCTGGAAAAAGAGGCGTTGGGCTTTTCGCATACCAAGCATTCACGCGCCCTGCCCTAGAGAGTAGCGCCGTACTCACTCAGTAAGGCCACTCCAAAGAATAGCATCCCCCCCTGTAGGGGCGTCCCCTCGCGGGCGCTGGGGCGAGTCACGGACTCGCATTGAGCAAATCGGGAAGTTATTTTTAGACGCTCACTTAGATGCGTGGCACTGGTCAGGGGTAGCTGGTCAACCCGACCACCGTGCGACCAGTGCTGCGCACCTGAGCCGTTACCCATCATAATACTGACCTGATACTGATCAAGAAGATGCGGAGCGCACGAAGGATGATAGTGTTTCTTTGTGCGCTCCGCGTCTTCCTGATAACACCCTAGTTCGGCTGGTTGCGGTTGTGGAATGGTTAATTGAACGTTTGATATATCGGCACGACCAGCAGCCTACCGCCCCGTTCCAGCGTGAACTCGCCATTGACGTTGCCGATTCCCGGCACCCCCACCGAGAAGGTATAGCGACCTGGGGAGAGACATTGGGTTTGGCGACCCTTGGGCGCAATATTGAACTTTTGACTAAAGCCAGCATTGCCGGGACTGGTCAGCGTAACATCGGCCACTTTGTTAAAGTGATTATCAAAGCGGACACAGGGGTTGGTCGACGACGGGGGCGGCGGGGGCGTGACAATCACTTCCTGCACATCGGTGCAATTGCCTTCCAGCGTTGAATAGGTGGGCGGGCCGGCGATCCAACCAAGCTGACCGGAGGGGAGTTGGACTTGGAACCAATCACAGCGCCCACGGGGGCGACCTGTTACCGGCAGGCGGTCGTTTTGGCTGACCGCGCCCACAATGGCGTAGCCTGTACCGGGGCCGCTGCGGACATTGAGTTTGGCGATCTGCACAACAGCGACAACGGCAGGAATCGGGGTGACGGTTGGTGTTACAGTGAGGGTTGGCGTCAGCAATGGGTTGGCTGTAGGCTCTGGTGGCGCAGCGAGCAATTGAAAGCTTGCCAGTATCCTACTTACGGTCTCACTGTACTCTTCGAAGGCGGGCAGTGGAACGCTGATGGTCAGAATGTATTGGCTGCCTTCATTCACGGCCAAAAGCTGATGGATAGCGACCAATTCGGCCGGCTGAAAGGCCATTTTCTGTTTCACGACATATTGAAAGAGGATGACCTCGCGTCCATGCAGGGGGAGAATTTCACTTTTCAAGTCATAATCCGGATCGGCCAGGGCAACAAGTTGCCGTTCGTTGAGCTTTTGCAAGGCCGTGAGCGGCAGATCAGCGCCAACCGTGACTTTGACCAGGTTGACATTCGCCGGCATGGCATAGTCAAGGGCTGCATCGGATAGGTCAAAGGCCAGAAACTTTAACCCATCGACCATCATTTGTCGAAAGAAGGGGTTCTCCACGAACGGTTGCAACGCCGGGTTTTGCTGGCCGCTCAACGATAGGCCCGAGCCAATGGCCGATTCGGATAGTTTCAGCGCTTGCCACTGGTCGGGGATCGCAAGCTGGAAACCTTCTGCTTCATTGGTAATGCGTTGCCAATCGGCCGGCAGGTCGGGCTGTTGCGCATGAGTACGAAATTCGGGTGGTGTTGCCGCTTGGGCGCTGCCGGCAAAGGCCAGCCAAAGGGCAAAGAGCAAGAGGCCCAACAGGCGGAACGATGGGAAATGGCTACGGAACATGGGTTTTCCTTTCGGTGCATCCAATGGTTGAACAATCGCTATGTAGGTTGCTCGTAGCCAGTCCGTGACTGGCGGCTGGAACGCCAGTCACGGACTGGCTACGAGCGGCAGTGTTACTCGGTGGGCGGCGGGGTTTCACGGACAATCAGGTTGTCGAAAGCAACGACTGTATCCACCCCCGTATCGCCGCCGATGCCGGGAAGAATCTGGCCTGCCGTGAGCGGTTGGTCATCTTCGACGGTGATCAATTCAGTGTCATTGATGGTCAGGGTGATATAGGGGCCGCGCACCCAAAGTTGGACAGTATTGGTCTGGGTGCGCCTCTGCTTGATGGCGGTGCTTCTTGTCCAATCTTGCAGTGTGTACCACTCGTTCTGGTCATACTTCCCCAAGAAATAGGAGCCATCCTGCTTCAGACGTAGATAGTACCAATGACCGATCTGCCTATCATGACGAAAGATAATTTCAAGCCAACTCCCCTCGACATGACGCTCTAGCCAGATCGTGTCGATTCGTAACCAGAAATCCTCTGCGGTCAGCGTTGGCGCACCAAAACGACAGACACGGGGATCGGTTTTGGCGGTAAGGCGATACGCTAAGCGACCATCAACAATTTTGCCTTCACAATCGACCTCGGCATTATTGATGCGGCTCAATTTCCACTCGTTATGGTTATCGTCAAAAAAGTCGTAGAAAAGGACGCCGGGCGCTGTATGCTTTTTCACGACAAAGTTGTCAAAGGCAACCGTGATCTCTTCATCGGCGTTGCCCACAAGACCAAGACCAATGCCACCAGTGCCAGTAAGGGTTTCATCAAAGACGCTCGCAATTTTTTCGCCATTGACAAAAGCCGTAAGCTGGCCGCCGACCAACAGCACCTCCAGGCGATGGGACTCCCCGTCCGCCAACGTGAGCGGCCGGGTGGTGGTGCGTTCTTGCAGGAGTTGCCTTTTCCCTTCGTGAGATACATCAATCTCAAAGGAGCGATCCAGATAGAAGACCACCCGATAATGATCGTTGCCGTCCTGACGCTTCTGGTTGCGCAGGATCAGCACAATCCCGGTGTCGGCGTCAGTGGCATGGCGAACAGTGGCATCAACGTGTAGGTAAAAATGCTTGACTTCACAATCCGGCGCATTGATCCAGGTATAAGCGCCAGCCTGCTTAAAGTGAGCAAACTTTTGGTAGACGCCGCCGGCCAGCACGGTTTCGCGTGTCAGCAGTTCACCATCATTAAAACCAAGTGGCCAGCCGTTCCTGTTGGAGGTGAAATCATCGGCGCAGAAAACCTGATCATTCGTGTCGGTGGGGTCAGGCTCGTCATCGATAAGGGGGTACGCTAGCTGGATTGGGCGTAAATAGCTGATGGTGTTGCCGGAGCGTTCATCGTTGGCCGTCATAGTCGGGATCGCAACCAATTCGCCGGCCTGGTTGAGGACAACGCCGCCGCTGTTGCCGCTGGCAATGGTAGCATTGGTCAGCAGCCAGGGCAGCCCATCTTCTTCATTCATACCGATGATCTGGCCGGGAACCGTGAGCAACGTGCTGCCGATCATACCAGGATAGCCCAAAACGTGAATCTCATCATTAACGCTCAATTGGGTTGAATCGCCCAAGGTCAAGGCCGGAAAGGTGGTCTCTGCCGGTAACGGCTCTTCCGCAAAAGTCTGATCAATCTGCACCAGCGCCAGATCGGCCTGGGGGTTGCTGCGATCGGGTAAGACCAAGCCCAGGTAGGGGGTAAAATCTTCCAGTCGGCTGGGCGTCGGGTGATCGGGGACGAGGATGATCACCCGGCCATCCCGCCGACGGTTATCAGCAATGACATGATGACTAGTCAAGACCAGCCCATCCTCTGCAATCAGCGCGCCGGAGCCACGCGACAGAACGTCGTTATCGCGATCCAGCGCCAGGATCAACACCGTGGCGAGGGCGGCGTTGGTCAACTCATCGCTTGCGCCTTGGGCTTGGGCGATGGGCGCTACGAGTACCGAATAGCAGGCTAACAGTACGACCAGGAGACCGGCCAAAAGCAGGCGTACAGTGGCGACATAAGCGGTATTCATCATTGGCTTCCATCCTTCTGAAATAAGCCTATAACGTAGTGATCTAGAAAATGACAAAACAGTAGCGGGTTATGATAGGCGGTAAGGGAAGCGCTTATCAACCAGCTTGGGTCACAGGAAAGAAGCAGACGGGAAGGGCGTTTAGCGCTGTTTGAGAACCAAGCAGCCAGTCAGTTTGTCATGGAGGCTTTGCTTGTCCTCGCGTAAGGCCACCATCCAGTAACCAGCCCCCAAGAGGATGCCGGAGAGAAATTTTGCAAAGAAACGGCGCGTGGCAATTTCCATAGAAAGGCGATGACCCGCCAGATCGGTCACCTTGATGCCAACTAGTTGTTTCCCCAGGGTAGCCTGCTCAGGAGAACTTTCCATGCCGGCAAAGTAGAGCCAAGCGGTCACCACGCCCACCAGCAAACCGTGGAGGAGGAGGGTGGTTTCATTCTGTACCCCGATCAGCGCGTAGCCGATGCCCAAGAGATACCCCAAGACCCCGTTGAGCAGCCCGACCAATGCGCTATCGATCAGGTAGGCCAGCAGACGGCGCCGGAAACCAGCGCGGGTTTGGGTGAGTGTAGGGAATGGGTAGGTTGTCATGAGTGAGTTTCCTTTTTTCTAAGCATCGCTCACTGGCGACAGGGGAACCGCCAGTGAGCGATGGCGGGATACGCTATCGATGCTTTCCGCGTAACGACTAACCCCCTCCTAACCTCCCCCTGGTAAGGGGAGGAACTGTTCCCTCCCCAAACTGGGGAGCGCGCCTGACAGGCAACCGCCATTGGGTGCGAGAGGGGTTAGTCGTTATCTTTCCGTCATGTTGGTAGACCGCCTGGCGCCTAGCTCCCGCTGGTCACGACACCGATGAAGAAGAAAATACACCATAACGGAATGCCAACAATGAGTCCGGCAACGAGATTATGTCCCCACACGGTAAAGGCGCGTTTCATAAAATCGTGACTGAGCAACAGCGTATCGGGCAATGGCGACGAGGGGGCATTGCTGCGTTCCCGTTCCAAATCGCGCACACGCGCTTTGAGATGTTCCAGTTCCACATTCACGGCGACAAGCGCCCCGTTCAATTCATGGTCTGACATAAACACTCCTTTTTAGTTATCGTCCTCAATGGCAGCAGGCTGGTTCAGCACAAAAAGCAACGCAACAATCATCAACAGCAGGTACAGACAACCGGTTGGTGGACGGGGTGGGGTTGGTGTTGAAGCAGTCATAATTTCCTCCTGGGTAAGTTCTCGATAGCGATAACATACCATGCCGACACAGCCGGTTACCTGCTCAACGGGTGACAATCTGGTGAGAAATTATGGCAATGTTGATAAAGTAGCGCCGAGTTGTGTCATAAACACTGTGTCTTTCTGCAAAGCCACAATGGCGCAATGGCGATTGACCCGAATCGTGGTTTCATTGCGTTGAAGTCGCTTGGCGATTTCGCCATATTCTTGCTCTTCCACACATTGCAACCAGAGAATCTGGCGCTGGATCGCATTGAGACCCGTATGGTTGAATAGCTCGCCCATAAGTCCGTCAAGGACAACACGGTCAACTACCACCACTGTGGGGTCAACCACGGTATCACCGCTGAGATCGCCTTCTGCTATTTCCCCAAGCGGCATCTGTTGTACCCGATTGGCCCGCCGCCGCAACAGATCGAAAACCCGGCGACGGATAATGGTGATGCACCACTGCTTGAAACTTTGCGCCTGTTGGCGCGGTCCGCGCCGGCTTGTGAGTTTCTCCCAAATGTCAAGTAGCCCCTCTTGCACACAATCCGCCGCATCAACTTGTAAGCCCGGTCGGTGATAGAGACAATAGCGCGCCTGTGGTAGCAGTAGTTCACTCAAGCGTTGATAGGCTGCCGCCTGCTCTGTTGGATCAGCACTCAGGCAAGCATCATAGAGATTATGCCAATCGAGGGTTGGTGGAGGTTGAGTTGTTTGGTAAGCTTGATGGTGGTGTAACATGAGTAAGCTCCTGTTTGGGTTGGAACAGCAATGATTTGTACGTTGTAAGATTCAGGATAATCTAGAACGATTACCTTACTGTGAAGCTTTCTGTTACAGGTACTATAGCAGTTGTGATGTGCCGAAATCATGATCATTTCGGGGTAATCTGGTGATGATTTGTGGTGATTATGACAAAATTGGGGTCAAAAGCGCGGATATAAGGTTACTGTAGGATTAATAATAAAACATGATTATGCAATAACACAGCATGCAATAAGGAAGCTCTATACTCCTCTGCATTCTAGTGAAATGAGATAAAAAATATACTCGTAAACATTCTTTACTTAAGAACGTTTACGAGTATATCAAGATGAATCGTTACCTTGTAAAACTCATCGAAAATACTGACCTATTTACAATCGAGACCATACCCATCTTGAATTACAAAACTTCCACTCTCTTCAGATTGCATCTGAATTTCAGCAACACAAAATCTGTTTTGTTGGATGTCTCCATCTTGATCAAACCAGGTGTCTTTACCTAAAGGGGTGTCAAAGGTCATGATACTGCCTGAACTTTGTTCCTCCTCGCTAGTCAATAGTGTTTCATTCAACTCCCTGCGCAGCATAGCTAATTCTTCCTGATCGTTTAGATTGAGATCCCGTAAGCGGGTCCGGCCATTGGCTTCACGATCTTTGTCAATCACAAGTAAAGCCTCTGCAATCACCTGAACAGCCGTGTACATCTGTGCCATAATCTGCGATGGCTCTTGAGGAAGCAGGGGATTATTTTTATAATGTTGATCGTAGTATTCTGCATAGCGTTGTCTAAAGACTTGGTTGCCCTCATTTTCCCAGGCAGGACTGTAAGCTTGGGCAATATAGATGCCGTTACACTTTAGCTTGCAATATTTAAAGATTTCAGTGGTATTGAGGCCATTCCCAATGATCATTTTTCCAGTATAGCCGTCACTCTCCGTTAGTCGCTTTAAAATCTCACTGCCATCACCAAACAAACCTGAAAGAATAAACAAGTCGGGCTTGATTTCGAGTACAGAGGATACAATCTTCGTAAACTCGGTGATCGAATTGGTGTAACTAAGGTAGGCAGCAGATGTTATCCGATTTGGATATGCCTCTACGCTTGCTTTAAAGGCACTGTATTCAGTATCTGTAAACTCATCATTTGCGCGGTAAGCCACAACGACACTCTTGATATTAACATCATCGTTTAGCAGAGCATCTACGGCGTACCCTGCATAGTTTATTACACCGGATGAGGTACGGAAGTTGTAATGATTGAGCTTTGTACTTGCATTAGGATGAGCGGCGTGCAACGCTGTGGCCGAGGTGGAAACCAGAGGAATTTCAGCATTCTTGATGGTTTCATCCTGAAAAATGGCAAAAAGTTGAAAAGAATAGGTTGGACCAATCAAGGCAATTACTTTTTCAGCAATTAATTGCCTAAATGCTTGCACAGCCGAGTCCTTGTCACTACCAGCATCTCTGTGTTCTCTACTGAACTGAATTAATATTTTCTTCAATTCGGTGTTAAAGACATCAAATGCAAAGTCAAGAGCAATTCGTTGATCACGAGCGAGAGGGCTATTATCACCCCCACCGGCAATTGCAAGCCCAAGTGGATAGATTTGTGACGCACGTCCGATTGGAAAGGTGTTACAATCTTTACTATAGCCCGTAAAGTACTGCTCACAAAGATGCTTGAGTCTTCCATCCTTTTTCATCTGACGTATTGTGTTGTCTATCAACGCGCTTAACCCTTTTTTCGTTGCAGGCAACCACATCCCAATCTGTTCCACCGGGCCGCCAGGGACAATTGTGAGATCCTTAAATTCTTCATCACGTTCGATGATAAACCGGATAAGATCGCCATCAGCCTTATAAGCCTGAACCGTTGAGTTAGCTACCCACTGCAATGCTATCTCTCGGCTAGTTGCTAATTTGGTTTCGATTGGTTTGGAATAGTTGCATGCCATTTCATATTCAGACAATGTGGTATAACCAGTAGTGCCGGTGATGACCGCAATTACCGATAAATCAGGATCACAATATTCCTGAATTGAACCATCTTTACGGACTGCCAACACTTGCTCGTCAAATGCATATGCATCTGTACAGATCCAATCGATTGTAGGACAACGCTCTGGTATATTAGAAACACTACCCACTACAATTTGGACTTGATCATCTTGTAATGCTTGTTGACGGCCTGCTGGTTTGACGGGAATGATTACCAAATATGGTTCAATGGAAGCAGGTGCATCCAGTTCAACACAATCTTTGATCACTTCTCTGAGCAAATCAATCTCAAAGCCTACAATATTGCCATTTTCTTCGAAACTATAAGGGCCTGAATTATCGCTGGCACCAATAGTAAGGCCAAAATTCTTAATCGTAGTGCAAGCTGCAGTTGGAGTAGTCCAATCTGCTGGTGGTTTCCTCATAAGTGCTGCAAACAACATTGCAACAATAGCGAGCAATAGGGTTGTAATCAGTGCAACCATTCTTAGGGGGAGTTTCATCTGCAGAACAGTAATCGATACTTTCTCAGACACTGCCCTATTGCTTTCATCTTGGAGAAATAAGAGATATTCTCCAGGTTTATTGAGAACAACCTCAGCTTGCCAACGGCCTGCTCTGTCGACCGTGGGAGAGGCTATAATTTCTCCATTGGCGATCACTTGAAGGATCGCGCGGGGCTGGGCACTTCCCATCAAACTAAATTTCTTCCGCACAAGAACTTCTTGCGGTACAGAAGCTTGATCAATTTGCGGAGGGGTTTTGACAGACGTAATCAATGGTACAGACTCCGCGTCCGTGCTTTTATCCTTTGCAACGATTTGGTAAGAGCCGATCTCCGGCAAAGGGAAAGTAGCTTGCCAGTGACCAGTTTTGTCAGCAACAGCAGTGGCTACAGTTACCTGATTTGCCATCACTAGTATAATCGCTTTGGGCGCAGCCGTACCATCGATAGACAAGGATTCAATCGGCCAAATCACATTGCGCCACTTGTCTGGATTGATGGATGGCTTCGGTGGCGGTGGTGGTGGCAATGGCGGCTTTGGCGGCAACTGTAGCGGTGCCGAAATCGTTTTCAGATCATCTGATGGCACGACAGCCGCCCATGATAACACAATAGCCGCACTCAAAAAAGCGACTCGCGGTGCATACGTATCAAAATCAGTGACTGATTCACGCAAGCGCAAAGCACCTAACAGTGCCAAAACTAATCCATGATAATACTCACTCCAATCATCTACTAGATACTCTTTAGCCAACAAGCGAATATGGCGCAAAATGGTGTAGGAGGTCTGTAAGTGGGGGTTCAAACAAGCAGAATAATCAGTCGAACATTCATGCAAGGCCGAAAAGAGATCGATCAAGACCGTAATGTTTAACTGTGCTTTATTGATGGCCGGAGCCAGAAACCAAAGAATGACTTGTACTTCCAACCATTGCAGATCTAACAACACCGGCCCCATATCAGTATCCGCAAAGTCGATCAACCAATCCTTAATATCGGTTACTTCGCCTTGTTCATTCTTGTAAATGGCGATTAGAATATTGCGTAGATTCAAATCGCCGTGAATCAAAGTAATCTTTAATTCGTTGGGTTTGCTGAGAAGTTCAGACAAAAAATAGAGCGGATTGGGAAATTTGATATTGCGATAAGCAAAGGTCTTTCTGTCAGTTTTGGTGATCCTCAACACATCGGTAGCGTAACCGCGCAGCAGATCGAGCCTAGATTGGGGGTTTTGGCCAAATAACAAGGGAATAGGTTGATCATATTCGACGGGTAGAGCTTGTCCCTCAGCAGGGCGATACTTAATGCGAATTCTTGGTGGTCTATGTTCTGTTGGTCGGTCGGTGCGCAGGGTCCAAACCGTTGGTTTTACCTTTTCCAGATAAAACTCCCGTAGTTCAACATTACGTCCATTTGCAAGAATATCCTTTTCGATGACCGCAATATGCCGCGGTTGCAGTTGCGTAGCTTCGATTTTATAGGCATTTTCATCGTTACCTTTGAGACCGTCGAAGCGAAAATGCTCGGGTAAAAGACGATCGTAATAAGTGCTGTAACTTACTGTCCTCTTTTGAATGTTTGCAGGTAATCGATTGTCACGAGTAAAAACGCTCCTTAAGATTCTTTCAATGTAGGTAGCCCCTTCGATTTGGAGATGATCCATTAACGTATCCGAATTCTTCATGCCTTTTAACGTTGATTTCATTAAGGCCCAACGATTACCGGGAATACGTACAATTTCACCTTCGGGCGTAATTGGATTGCCAAACAAGGCACCACCAGTCACATCATTTGTTGCCTTGCGATACTCTCGTTGTAAAAATCTAGGTTCATCAAATTTAACCACGAATAATTGCGATGTTGGACCTGTTTGTGGCTGAATACTCCAAGTTTGTGCACCGCTATAGCCGGACAAACGTTTGATCACATAAATCCAATCCGCCTTTTCAAAAGCGACATGAAGCAATTTTTTCCAATCGTCATTAAAATCTACTTCATCATTAGGATCGATAAAGCGAACTTTGTCAGGTGAGTTTTGTGGCCCAGAGAGTGCGTTCATGATTCTACAAGGCTCCTTTGGTTCATTTTTGACGAAGGCGTTATCTGATTATGATCTGCGGACGGAAAATAAGTTTGGAGAGCAGATAGTTAGTGTTTCTTCAGCTTTGTATTCGCCAATGTTGACAGATCAGCCAGTGTGCCTCACCATGACCAATAGGCAAGAGTGAATGCGTTCGCTGGCTGATCCGTGCTTGTTGGCGAATACAAAGCTTATCCAGTTCAGTCATTTCTGTGCGTTCGATGAACTGACGGAAATCACTTGTGCTGGACAAGCACGATCATATCACGAGCTTGCGGTCAAGGAATGACAAATTTGGGTCAGAACTATGATAAATTACGGCGTTTCTGCTAAGGTTTGCGTTAGAAGATGGGCGGAAGTGGCTGTTGCATCGCCGTTGCCACCTTACTTTACACAGAAAAACCAGCTTTTGTCACCAAATTGACAGGAAAACGCCATGTTTTCAGGATGCTAACGAATAATATACAATATATTATCCATAACGCAAAATTGAAGAAAGGAAGCACCTCTATGAGCACCCATGAATTGCCGAACAAATATGCCGTTTTCCCCGCCACCTACCGCACCCAAGCGGTAAAGGAGATTTTGCGTTGGGTTAAGTTAGGCGAGAGCGGTGTCGTTATCGGCAGCAGCGGCAGTGGCAAATCGAACATTGCCGGCTATCTTGCCAATCGCCCCGGTGTTACCCAACAATGGTTGCCTGCGGGACAAAACAGCTATCTGTTCTTGTTACTGAATGTAAATGGCCTACCCGCTGTCAATACGGCGAATCTATACCGTGTTATGCTGCACACCGTCCAGCAAGCGGTTGCGCATCACGCTGAATTGAGCACCGCCCTTAAAGCCATTCGCGCTGAATTGCCCAATACACCTGATGTTTTGGATCTTTATCTCGCCTTACAAAGCGCACACCAACTCCTGCTCAATCGCGATGATCAACATGTGATTTGGCTCTTTGATCGCTTCGATACCGCCTGCCAGCGCTTGGAAGCGGAAACCTTAAATAGTTTGCGCAATTTACGGGATCTCTTTAAAGATCAGCTTTCTTATATCGCCTTTACCCGTTATCCGTTGGCTCGGTTACGCAACCCTGCTGAATATGATGAGTTCTATGAATTGATGAGCCGGCACACCTACTGGGTCGAACCGATGGATTTTACGGATGCCCAATGGATAGCGGCGCAAGTCATGAAACGTTATGATTTGGCCTTGCCGCCAGTGGTGATAGAGCAACTATATCAGATCTGCGGTGGTCTCCCGGCCTTTCTCAAAGATGCCTACTCGGCCTTTGCTGAAGGTCTCTTGCCCATACAAGCAACGGTTGCTGAATGGGAACAAATTTTGCTGACTGTACCCGGCTTGCAGCGGAACTGTAACGAACTTTGGCAAAGTCTTCGGGCTGAAGAACAAGCGCTTCTGGCTGCCACTGCTTTTCAAGAAGCATCTGTCCCAAACTATGAGGTTGCTAAAACTTACTTGCAACCAATCGGCTTAGTAGTACCGGCATCACTTGGGAATCGACTAGAAATCTTTTCTTCCCTCTTTGCTCAATTTATTCGCCATCAGCCACGCGAAAAAGGGATTACGATCCGCGGGGGATTAGTCATTCGCAATGGCCTGCCTCTGCCCAAAGACAAGGAGTTAGCTCGCCTTGAGTTTCGTCTATTAGAACACCTGTTGCAACATGCCGGTCAAGTTTGCACCAAAGATGAATTATTACAGCATCTTTTCCCAGATGAAGAAAATGGCAGCAGTGATGAACGGCTGACAGGCATCATGCGGCGGTTACGCGCCAAAATTGATACCAATGAATGGAAATATATTGAAACCAAATTTGGTCGTGGCTATCAATTGGTTCAACCACCAGATACACCTACGCTGTAATAACCTTTTGCTGACGCTCATGCAGGTGTGTTGCACTGGCTAGGGTCAGGTTGTCGATTCAACTAATAAGTAGCCAGTGCCACACACCTTCCAGGTGAATTGTTAGCTTTACAAAAAACTACCTTCTACTCCACCCCCACCGCCACCACCAACGCCTGCTTCGGCTGACTCGGCAGCGTAAAGGGTTGACTCGTTGCGACCACCGGCCCGCCCTCTCCTTGCTGGATCACCCAGCGGAAGGGGCCTTTGCCAAAATCTTTCTGTTCGACCCACCAGATGGTGCGCCCTTTGACCACAACGCCGCGCCACCCGGCGACATCATGCCAGTTCCCGGCGGCGCCCTGCCACTGCACCACCGACCAGAGATCGCTCCGGTTGGGATCGGTGCTGAGGATCAGCGGGGCGACCAGGGGGCGGGCGGGTTCGTCGTCATCCTCATCCGGCGGCAGGGTGGGACGGGGCGGCAGGTCGGCATGGGCCGGCGTGACCAGGGCAAGGTTGCCGATGAACAAGCAGAGCAACAGGCTCAGGAGCGTAAGGCTCAGAAAACGGAAACGGGATTTGTTCTGTGACATAGGTTCTTTCTCCGTCTAGGGTTAGGGGCGAATGGGGAGCGGGTTGCTGGTCGCGGCAGAGGCCGACGCTGATTGACGCTGATGGGTTTGTCCGGTTGCAACAGCCAGCGGTAGATAGGCGCGTTGGGGCAGGATCACACTGGCGCTAACGGTTGGTTGCTCTGGCAAGAAGAAGGGGCCGGCGATATTGTTGTAGGCTTCGCCAAAGATCTCATGCGTTTCCAAGAGCGCCCCATAGTCGGTGTCGGCATTGGCCGAATCCACCTGCACATAGAGCGGCGTTTCCGGGCTGATGTCGAGGAAAAACGCATCACCGACCTGCACCCACGGCAGTTTGCTCAGGGTCGGCCAGTAGACGCTATCGCCCAATGTTAAGGTGATCTCCTCGCCAGGTAACAAGATAAAACCAGTTTCGTCAACACCCCAAGCTGCACCAAAGTTGCCGACAAAGTTCCAGGTTTCATTCACCTGTTCTGGTAGCCACCGCGGGGCAATATAAAGATCAACCCAGAAGCCTTGATCCAGCGCCACCCGCGCCGTTCCTCGGTTGCTGACCACAACGGCCAGGTTGCCGGTTGGGGTCAGCTCTATCCGTTCGACGACCAAATCCGGGGCGCGATAGGTGGTGAGATCCAGGCCGGTGGTCTGTTGGAGCCAGTCGATATAGGCCGAGACGCGTGTATAGACGCTCGGTAGACCAGCGGCATTACAGACTTTGGGGCCAAAGCTGACAATGCCCTGTTGGACAAAGCTGCCAAAGCCATCGTCGATCACCAAGGCGCCGCCGCTGTCGCCTTGACAGGAACTTTTGCCCCCGGCGGCAAAACCGGCGCAAACCATGCTGTCCACAATGGTCACACCGTGGGCGCCCCAAACGGCCCGACAAACCGCCTGATCCACCAGCGGGAGATCCAGCGCCATCAACACATCGGGGCTGCTCGCGTTATTCTGGGGAACCATGTTGCCCCACCCGCTCACCGTTGTCCAAGCGCCTGGGGTGGCGAGGATGCGTTCATCGCCGTTGAGTAGCAAGGGAATCAGGTAGGCATCGGCATTGGCAATTGGGGTCGCCAACCGAATGACGGCAATGTCATTCGGTTGGGCGTCGGGATTATAGCCAGGATGGGCCACACAGCCGGCCACGGCGAAGCTGTTCTCCGCCGTTGTGGCGCTCAAGGTGCGCATGCCCACAATAACCCGTACATTTTCCTGAAGATACGCCAGGTTTTCGGCGCTGCATAAATCGGCCACCTGGTTCTGACCAACCTCTTGCACCACACAATGGGCTGCAGTCAGAATCCACTGTCCGTCGATCACCGAGCCGCCACAGATATGGCTGCCCTCTTGTTGCAGACTGATTTGCCAGACATAAGGATTGGGATCAGGCATGGGGTCGCCGCCGACAATGGTCGGGTCATCGGGGGCGGCTCTGGCGCCGACTGGGGCAAGGATCAGGCCAGTCAGCAAGCATAACAAGACCAGCAACGGGGTGAACAGCTTCATACGTTGATTTCCTTTCGTTGAATACACCAATGGGCAACGTTGATTCGGGCAGCCGTTCGCCACGTCATTCGGTGGGGTGCGTGGTGAATGCGCTGCTTATAGAACTAGTCGGCAATGGTGCGTAAAACGTTTCAAACCGTAGCCGCCACCTTTATGCCAATAATTGATAGCACAGTAGCAAAGATTCGTAGGGGCGCACCCTTGCGGTCGCCCGATGGTCATCCACCTGCTGACATTTCAGGGGCGACCGCAAGGGTGCGCCCCTACGATGACTGACATACATTCCTAGTTCGGACGCCCTTCGGACGCTGGGTTGATAAAATCACGGTAACAGGTTCAAGCAGCAAAAGAGAGGGATAGACAACCGTATGAAAAGTTTCTTGTGGGGTGTGGCTGGGGCGTTGATCGGGTTAGTCGTAAGTCTGGTGCTGGCGGCCATCGTCGGTGATCTGATGGCCGAGGCATGGCATATCAGCAACTTCGAGGGGGGCCGCGCCTATTTTGTCGTCTTGGTGGTGATGCCGATCTTTGGCCTGGTGGGCTTGGTGCTGGGCGCGATCATGATCCACCAGGGGTGGCGCTTCAATCTGAGTGTGGTTGGACTACTGTTGCTGAGTGGGGTGGGGTTTGTCTACTACTACCGCGCCGCTTTCTTTGAGCCAACGCCCCAGATGGAACAGGTGGGCAACTTTACGGTGTTGACCTACGAGAATGAGTACACCTCAATGCTGGACGTGGTCTATGGTGTCCACTACCAAGAGGAGCCGATCACCATTCCAGGAGTTACGACGCAACGGTATAACGCGATCACCACCGTGACCTTGCCAGAGACCGGCACTCCCAACGCCTTGATCATTAACGCCGATATCGCTGAAGATGCCAGCCACTTCTATCTGGTCTACGAAGGGGAGGGGCAGATCAAGACGTTGCCCCTCTGTGCCAGCGCCGACCATGCACCGGTTGATTGGCTTGATCAAACGACGAGCGCAGTGACGGACGCCAGATCAAGCAACGGCGACTATCGTAGCCGTGATTGGTTTACCCAGCGCCAAAGCTTGACTGGCGGTCGCTGGCTCCTGTTGGGTGATGACTGCGTCCTGGATCTACAGACGTTGACCCTCTACCCGGTTGATCTCCCGTCGCCACATGGCGATGCTGACTCCCTTACGCTCGACGGCTCACACTTGCCGGTAGGCTTTTCACCCGATCAACGGAGTTTTGTTC
Organism: Caldilineaceae bacterium; assembly: GCA_026645575.1. Next base: position 24,536 of record JAPKMW010000069.1, on the reverse strand, counting down.
GCGTGGGCTGGCTGGATGTCCACACCCCGGCCTATACCCATCTGGGGAAAGTCCTCCACCTGATCGTTTACAATTTTGTCACTGGCGCAATCGATATTTTGCCGGTGGATCGCCAACAGATGCGCTACAACACGCAGCCCACCTACTATGAACAAATGGACGACATCAACGCGGCTTGGCTTGATCATCACTTTGCGTGGGAGCCAGCAGATGGCTATGATCGGCTGGTCGCACGCACAGACTTTGCTCCGTGGCCGCTCCGCGGTTGGCGCATTGGTGAGGGGCTGGAGATGAACTATGGCCTGGCGCCGGTCAAAGCGGAGATGCTTGATAAACTCGCTGCGTTTTTGGAAGAGGAATTCCAGGCGCAACGTCTAGGCGCCGACCACAGCGATGAGTCCGGATCGATCCATACCACAATTGACTTTCAGATCGATGAGCAACCCATCACAATCAGCTATCGGCGCGATGGTTATGCGCTCCCGAACCTGACGCTCTGGCAGTCATCGTCAACAATGCCAGGGGCGCCAGTAGTGGAAACGATCAGCCGCCGCTTTGATGAATTGTTGCAAACCGGCGTCTACGATGCGTTCTTCGACGAAGAGTTCTTACGCGACCCGGTGGCCGAGTAACGGTGGTGGATCAAACGGTTTGCACGAATTTAACTCACGAAGGGGGAGATATGCTGGAATTCTTGCCTATGTGGCTCCGCAGTACGTTCCGCACACCTGGCGCTAAATAAAACCTCGTTTAACGCTCAATAACTCGTAAAAACTACCGGTATGTGCTACACTGACGAAAAGCGGTAACGACGTAAATCTTGGCGGCACCGAAAACAATGAAGATTTCTACCGCCAAGCACACAAAGAGCGCAAAGGGTCGCTTAAGGCTTTTCTTTGCGCTCTTCGCGGCCTTGGCGGTAGAAATTTTCACGTCAGTCGTTATGAGAGGACACCCCTATAACGATGAAAAGCCGTCATGTTGTCCAGACTAAGCGACGACGCGACCAAGCGACCACGCAACTCTAGACGATTTACAGAACAGGAGCCGATGATGCGCAAACAGAAAGGGTTGAATAAACACCAAAAGGCGGCATTTCGACCGGGGGAACAGCGCACCCGCGGCGATGAAATCGATGGTTTGCTCGAACTATCATGTAGTCTCGACCCGGCGGATCGCCAGGTGGCAGCGCAGAATCTGTGTCCCTGTCATGTGCGTCGGCGCATTGATGAGGTGTGGCTGGCGCTCTATCGCATGATGGAAGATCCCGATGTGCGCGTGCGGCGAGCAGCCTGGCATACACTGGAAGATGGCGGGCGACCGGATGATCCGGCCTTTGAACCTATCCTCACCCGTGCGCTAAAGCATGAAACCGACCCCCAGGTGCGCCGATTTGTCGAGCTGTTTGCCGGTGTACGCGCTGAGCAGGAACAAGTGGCGATGGCAAAAGCGATGGCATCGCGCTTTCCGCAGCGCGGGCGCTGTGATTTTTGCGGCGTCGAGAATGTGCCGGTGCGCCGTGACTTCGAGACGGAGATCGAGGTCGTGGGCCAATTGCGCCGCCATGCGCAAATTTGCGTCCGTTGTGAGTAACTGCTTCGTGTTGAACTCTCAATCGAATGCGGATTTTACGGTTGGGCCGATATTGGCGGATCAAATCGTGAGAAAATCCGCGTCAATTCGCCGAATCCGTAAAGCCCGCATTCAAATTTGAAATTTCTCAATATCACCCCGATGCTTTGCGCAATTCCAGCACATCGCATACAATGGCAGCTTGATACAAATTTTGGGTCACCAGCAATGCTTCCCTAATGGGCGACAGGGCGTTTTGTCATCTGGCACTATTTGTCAGGCGACAGTAGTAGGCAGACAACCCTTTACGGGAAGCAGAAACGATCTGGTTTGAATGACAAAGGAATAGCGTATGAGTCAACCCAGCAAGAAGATCCGATTGCACATGCATTATCGTCATTGTTACCGCAGCCGTGCAAGTTTAGTACTCGTTCTGCTGGTCAGTCTTGTCCTCGTACTGGGCTGTCAGCCAATTCAAGCACCCGCCGCAATACCTGATTTGACACCCACCCCGGCTGAAGAAGCTACGGCTGAACCCTATGCGGGCTTGCCGCCTGTTCAGTTGCGTGTCCCTGATCTGGCGCTGGAATTACCAGTCACGGACATGGGCTGGGTAGTAACAGAAGCGAACGGCCAACGCACCACCGAGTGGATTGTGCCATTGGATAGCATTGGCTGGCACGCCAACAGCATTGGCGCCGGCGGCACGGGGAACACCATTCTGTCCGGCCATCAAGCCAGCGGCGATGCACTCTTTGCCCCGTTGGCATTGGGTGATATTACGGCTGGTCAGGAAGTGCAGCTTATGGATGAACAGGGGCAGGTCTTTGTCTATCGGGTGACTGAGGTGAGCGAACCCATTCCGCTGGTTGGCGCCACCGAGGAAGACAACGCTCTGGCGCAGACCTATGTCGCACCCACCACCGTTCCACAGTTAACCTTGATTACCGGTTGGCCCGATTTCACCACCACCCATCGCATCTTCGCTGTTGCTGAATATGTAGGGACGGGGGAGTAACGGTGAATCATCAGGCGAATGCAACCAGCTTGATCTGTTCGGTGATCGTGCCCGTCTACAACGGCGTGGCGACGATTGCAAGCTGCCTCGATGCGCTCGCTACGCAAACAACACCCTCTGCGCACTATGAAGTGATTATTGTGGATGACGGTTCTAAAGACGCCACGGCCGCGCTTGTGCAAACGTGGATCACGGCTCATCCGCAAGTGCAAGCCCGGCTGGTCCAGCAGGCCAATGCCGGCCCAGCCGCCGCGCGCAATCATGGCGCGCAGGTGGCGCAGGCCGCTCTGCTGCTCTTTACCGATGCGGATTGCGCTCCCACCCCCACCTGGATCGCCGCCATGATCGCTGGCCTGGCCCAGCCCGATGTCGTCGGCATCAAAGGCGCCTACCTCACCAACCGGCCCACCTTTACACCGCGCTTTGTCCAGCTTGAATATGAAGATCGCTATGATCGGATGCGGCAACAGCCCGCCATCGACTTTATCGATACCTATTCAGCCGGCTATCGGCGCGACATCTTCCTCGCCAATGGCGGCTTTGATAGCACCTTTACCACCGCGTCGGTGGAAGACCAGGAATTCAGCTTCCGGTTGGCGCAAAAGGGCTACGAACTCCGCTTTGTGCCGGACGCTCAGGTCTACCACGCCCATGATCGTGATCTGTGGGACTATGCCCGGCGTAAATACTATATTGGTTATTGGAAAGCGCTCTTGACCCGCTGGCACCCGGAGCGCATGGTGCATGATAGCCACACGCCCCAAGCGCTTAAGCTCCAGATCCTGTTGCTGGTGGGCATCCTGGGCTTGCTGCCGTTGGCGCTGGCCGGGTTGATCTGGCCGCTGTTGACGTGGCTCTGGCTGCCGGTGATTGGGCTGATTCTCGCCTTTATCGGCACGGGGTTCCCGTTTCTCCGCAAAGTGGCGCAGAAAGCGCCGACGCTGACGCTGGGGAGCGTGGGAATGCTCTTTGCGCGGGCGCTGGCATTGGGCGCCGGCTTTGTCGTCGGCACGGTTCGCTTTGCCGGCGCGCCGGCGGATTTGCATCAGCCGCTCATCCCCGGTTGGAAGCGGCTGATCAAGCGCACGGTTGACATTGTCGGCGCGCTAGTGGGGCTGGTCATTTCGGCGCCCATTATTGCGGTGGCGGCCATTGCCATTAAACTCGATTCCCCCGGCTCGGTCTTCTACTGGCAGACGCGGATTGGCGAGTATGGTCGCCCTTTCCGCATTGTCAAGCTACGCAGTATGGTGAACGACGCCGATGAACAGTTGACCAAGCTGGTCGATTTGGAAAAGCTGCCCGAACCGGTCTATAAGCTTGTGGATGACCCGCGAGTGACGCGGGTGGGGCGCATCTTGCGCCGCGCCAGCCTGGACGAGACGCCGCAATTCTATAATGTCTTAATTGGCGACATGAGTTTGGTTGGCCCCCGTCCCGAAGATGCGCGTCTTGTCGAACTTTATGAAGATTATCAACGGCGACGGCTGGCCGTCAAACCAGGCTTGACTGGCCCCATGCAAGTGAATGGGCGTGGTAATCTTTCCCTGACCGACCGGCTGCGGCTTGAACTGGACTACATTGAACATTATAGCCTACGTCGAGATTTTAGTATCATGCTACGGACCCTCCCGGCGATTATCCGTGGCGATGGCGCTTATTAATTGGAGATTGACCATGAATCATCGGATTGCTTCTATGATACAAATTGGACAGTTGCTGCGCCGTTATTGGAGCGGGTTGGTCAGCGTGGCGTTGACGCTCCTCCTGGTCAGCCATGTCACCACCGGTCTGGCGGCGCCGCTGCACCAGACGGTGCCGCCGCCGACGCCAACGTCTGAGTCGCAACCCGTACCGACGGCCACGCCTGTGCCGGACAATGATGATGACGATGATGATGATGACAATAATCAACCGACGGCCACGCCTGTGCCGGACAATAATGATGATGACGATGATAACAATCAACCGCCGCCGACCAACACACCTGTCCCGCAGCCTACAGCCGTGTCCGGCTTTACCGGCTCGGTGACGGTGCCCCGTTTGAATGTACGCCAGGGGCCAGGCACCACCTTCCCAGTCATCGGCACCGTTTCACAGGGCGAGACGGTGACGATCCTCAGCCGCAACGAGTTTGGCGACTGGTGGCGCGCCTGCTGTATCAGCGGCACAACCCAAGATGGCTGGATGGCGGCGCAGTTTATTGCGCCCAATTTTGACTTGGGTCAGGCCAATGTGCTGATTGCTATCGACGGCGCCATCCCGACGTCCCCCCCGCCGACGCCTGTGCCCACCGTCGATCCCAATGTCGTGCCGACAACGACAGTACCCACCGCCGCCGGTCTGCTGGAGTTGCAAGTGCAACAAGAGCCGCCCTATGCTTGGCAAGGCAGCACGATCACCCTGATCTATCAGCTCAACAACACTGGCGCAACCCCAGCAACCAATGTGGAGGTGCGCAATGAACTACCGGCAGAATTTGGCTTTCTGAGCGCCGCTCCATTGACTGCCGGCGAATTTTTGACCGAGACCGTACCGGTCAGCCGTACCGTGGTCATCTTCCGCTGGCCGGAGTTACAGGCCGGCGCGGCTGTCTCGGCCAGTGTCCAGGTGAGCGTTTCGGCCCAATTGATCAACGGCACAGTGTTGGAGAACCTGGCTGTGGCCGGGGCGGACAATATCCAACCGGTCACCGCTGGGATTAGTATCGGGATGCCGCCAGTCAGCTTGCCTGATTTCCGGTAACGATGCTAGGGGCGCGGATTTTGGTGGCGCGGATTGTTGTTTTGCCTTGACGTTATGGAGTGACGGGAACCCACGAAGTGACACTGGCATCTTCCGGTAAGGTCTGACTTGTTGACAAGATCGTGACGTCAAACCTTCCCGGAAGATGGTTGACAAGTCCCTACGTTTGCCCTCAAAGCACGATTGAGCCAACGTTATCGGTGTAATCGACATCCGCGCCGCTGTTTTTAGAGCAGGGGTACAGTGGCCTCTTTCTTACAACGTTTTAACGAGCAATCCGCCTTCCCCAGCCGGCTGGTGGTTGGCGTCCCCTGGTTGGCGACGGGGTTGGCCTTCTTCCTCTATCTTGCTAGCGCACCGCCAGGATTGACTTGGGCGCACTTTGGCGCTGACGGCGCCGAGTTGTTGACCGCCGCCCTCACCAATGGCGTACCCCATCCTCCTGGCTATCCGCTTTACATCCTTCTCTTACAAGGTTGGCTGCGCCTCTGTAGTTGGGTGGCGCGGGGGGATAACTTTGCCTGGTATGGCAATCTGTTCAGTTGTCTGCTGGGGGCGGCCAGTGTCGGCGTAACGGTGCGCGTCGTCATGACCTTGGTGGCGAATGCGGAACACCCCTGGCGCTGGGCGCTGTTGTCTGGTCTAGCCTGGGCATTGGCGCCACTGGCCTGGGGTCAGGCAATCATCACCGAAGTTTATGCGTTGCACAGTTTGCTGATCGCACTGCTGGGGTGGGCGCTCTTGGTCCAGCCGGGGCAACGCTGGTGGCTGGCGGTGATCATTGCCCTGGGCGTAGCCCATCATCTCACCTTTTTTCTGCTCCTGCCGGCGGTTTTCTACTACCGTTGGCGGCAAGCCGGTAGCCATTGGCCGGCCTTCTGGCAGACAACCGCGATCATGGCGCTAGGGGGCGTGGCCGGCTTGCTCATCTACCTGCGCATCCCCCTGGCTGCGGCCATGCTGCCCCCCTCACCGGTGAACTGGGGCTACCCGGACAACTGGGAAGGCTTTTGGTGGCTGGTGAGTGGCGCCGCCTACCGGGCCTATCTCTTCAGCGCCCCCTCCTCCACCATCCTCAGCCGCATTGCCGCTTGGGCCAGCACGATCACCATTCAATATACGCCGGTCGGACTGGCGCTGGCGCTCTTCGGCTTGTCGCACTGGGACCGCCACCACAGTGATCTGCGCAACTTTAGTCTGATCTGGCTCATCCCGGTCAGCGTCTATTCGATTAACTACTACACGCGGGACAGTGAAATCTACCTGTTACCGGTGATCTGGCTGGCGGCGATCTGGCTGGGCGTGGGCTATGGGGCGATCATGACCTGGGTGAAGGAAGAAGGCTTGCCCTGGTGGCAGCGAGTGCGACCGCAATCAGCCAAGCTCTCCCTGGAACGGGTAGCGCTTGGTCTGGCCGTGGTAAGTGTGATGGGGCTGGTCGGCCTGATCAGTTGGCGCTGGTCAACCCAATCGCTGCGGCAGGATCGCCAGGTTGACCAGTTTGTTGCGGGCGTTCTTGAGGTCATCGAACCCGACAGCATCATCATCAGTAGCGCCGACGCCGAAACCTTTGCCCTCTGGTATGTGGCCTGGGGTGGCGGCGTTTTGCGGGAAGAAGCACCAGATGTGGTGTTGATCAACTATGCGTTGTATCAATTTCCCTGGTATCAACGGCTGGTCGCCACGCTCTACCCTGAGGTGGTGGGTGACAGCCCCACAGTGGAAGCGATTGTCATGCGCAACGCCGATCAACGGACCGTCTTCTTTAGCGAAAAGTTCTCCTACTGGCCGGCGGAACAGATGGAACCGGCGGGGTCGATCTGGCGGTATCAGCCATAGACGCTGATGATAGTGTCAATGGCTTGACGAATCCCTACCTTGGCCTGCAAGCCTTCAGCTATAATGACCGCGCCATCTATGCCGGACGCGAACAACTGGCCAAAGAAACGGTCCAACGTCTTCCTATAATTGGCATCAACGCCACATCAATCACAGATATTGAGGGCGAAAACGAAAAGTCGTAATCGTAGGTGTCTCAAGTAAGGCCGGTTCGTTGTGATACAACCTGCTGTGGTATAGTGTTGGCTATGGCAAACGAACCGGTCAACCCACACGATGCGTTTTTCAAGCAATACCTCAGCCACCCGCCGGTGGCGGCCGATTTTCTGCGCCACCAATTGTCGGCGCCGGTGGTAGATCTGCTCGATCTAGGCCAGTTGCAGTTGGCGAAGGATTCGTTAGTCGGTCATCTGGATGAAATTCTGGCGTTGGCGGCTGAAGTGATGCGCCAGCCGACGGGCATGCAAATGGGGTGGCGTTACTGCGTTATCTAGGTCGTTCTGCTATCAAAGTAGACAAAGAGGAAGTGATTCGTAAATTTGCGGATCTGTTACCCAAAGAGGGGGGTGTACTTGTGCAAACGATGGCTGATGAATGGATTGAAGAAGGCAAAGTGATCGGTCGGCAAGAGGGCCGGCAAGAGGGCCGGCAAGAGGCGGTGCAGGCGATGATTTTGCGTCTGCTTCAGCGGCGTTTTGCATCGCAAGCGGCCCTTTTCCTGTACATTGAGCAACAACTGGCGCAGATCAAGGATGAAGGGTCGCTCAACCAGTTGGTAGATATTGCGCTAGAGGTGTTTATCCTGCCTGATTTTGTAGTCAAATTACAGGAATTTATGCCACGTGCGTAATGGTATGGCCCCTCACTCTTTACAACCAACATAGCCGGGCTGTACTCGTCAACTGCCCACAGCCCGGCTATCACCCAAGAACCCAATGACCCAATCCTACCGCGCCGGATAGAGCGTCACTACGACCTGGCTGATCCCGCTGCCACTGCTGTTGCCATCAATCGTGCGGTTGAAGGCGGCGTAGATTTCGTAGTTTGCCAGCCCGGCCCGGTCTAGTTGACCGTCGAGGGCAAAGAGATAGGGCGACTCAACCACTTCGATGCCGCCGCCATAGTTGATGCCCAACCGGTTGTTAGACACTTCCAAGGCAACAGTTTCATCCCGGCGCACAACATCGTCCAGTGTAAAGAGCAGGCGGCGACCATCTTTGGCGTCACGCGCACGGGTGTCCTCATTGCCGTAGACCAGCAGTTGGCTATCGATAATCTGCACCTCGGCGTCATTGAACTCCTGGCCGGTATCGCCGCCGCGCCCATTGTTGGTGTACGAATCGCCAATGTTGACAGACCAGCCTTCGGGTGCGCCGTCGTAGGTAATGTCAAAGCGAGCGCGATCATAGCCGGTGGTAGCAGGGTCAAGCGTGAGTTGCAACAGCGCCTGACCGTAGCGGTTCTCTAGTTGCTGCACTCCTGTCACCCAACCACAATCGCTCCAATCGGCCTTGAAGTTAATGGTGCAGGAGACCGGCTGCGGTTTGGGTCGCGACGTCGGCGTGGGGATGGGCGACGGTTGCGCTTGGGTTTGTTGACCGTTGACCGCCAGTGGCCCACCATTAACCAGCGCTGACAACTTGGTCAACTCCTCTCGCACCAGCCGCACCACCAGCCGATCCAGCGTATCGACCGAATAGTTCTCTACATCGTGTTCGGTCTCGGTGCCGGGGCCGCTGCTGGGGTCGCTGCCGTCGGCGTAGGTCAAGAAGACAAATTTGCCGCCAGTGAACTGGGCCAGTTGGCGGAAGATATACTCGCCATCGCCGTTGAGATTGCTGGCGCCGACGGGGAAGATCTTGATGCCCCGGCGCACGGCGTCGATCATGTCGGTGTCGTAGCTAAAGCCTTCCCAGTTGTAATCGAGGTGGGGTGGCGCATCGGCGACCAGGATGATCAGCCGCACGGTCTCTTCATCGCGCCAGCTCAACTCATTGAGCGAAGTGTGCAGGGCGGCGTTGAGCGCTTCCGGTTCATCGCCGCCGCCGTCAGCCCGTAGCGCCGCCAGGTTGCGTTGAAAGTCACGGAGATTCGGCGTGAAATCATACGGGCGCACCACAAAGGCATCCCCTCGATCCCGGTAGGCAACCAGCCCATAGCGCACGTCGGGCCGTTCGGGCAGGGCAGCGATCTGGTCGGCAACATCGGCCATCGAGTTTTTGAGTTTGTTGATCTCATCATCCATCGAGCCGGTGGCGTCCATCAAGAAGAGCAGATCAAGCTGGGCATAGTCGAGCCGGGCCGGATCAGTCAACGTGATGGTCCACTGGTCGGTGCCATAGCGGGCAAAGGTCTCACTGCGAGCGACAAAGCCTTTGGTTGCAACAACCCGATATTCCCGCAAGCGTTGCCATTGGCGATTGCCCTCTAGCGCCAGCGGGTGAAAGAGAACACGGCCACCAGCATCCGTGCGCCCGCTAAAGAGTAGCGTGTCACCATTGTAAATTTCAACCGTGGCATCATGAACGGCGCGTGAAGCTTCATCGACGACCGTAATGACGTACCGTTCGCTGACATCACGGTGGTTGGCATAGATATAGGTGTGACGATTGAGGTAATCCAGGTAGTCGGCCCACTGCTCATTGTCATCGGTTACACCCGCCGTGACAGGTTCGCTCTGCGTGGGGTAGTTGGCGCCACCTGCCGGCGCTGCACTGCTGTCACTGCTGCTTGCCGGGGCGCGCGGTGGAGCCGCCGCCGGGGCCGCACTCTCACCGCCCGCCGCCGGCGCTTCACTAGCGGGGGCAGCGGGGGCCGTCAATCCAGCGCAGGCGCTCAGGAGTAGGGAGACAACGGTGAATAAAAGAAATAGTGTTTGTTGATAAGATATTCTGCTTTTCATAAGAGCCTCCATAAAGTAGGGTGTAGGGGCGTGCGGTGGCTGCGCCCCGGCTTCTGGACAAACAGGGGCGCCGGCAAGCGGACGCCCCTACGATTTTTTACTGTGCCTGCGCCGCCAGCAATTGGTTCGCTCGCCAGAGCAGATCGACCAGTTCGGTCACGGCGGCATCGGCGCCGGTGGTGTTGGTGAGCAAGGCGTCAATACGTTGGGCTTCGGTCAACACCTGTTCAAGGTTGCTATCGGCGCCCCACTCACTGCCGCGGAGGATTTCGCCATATTCTGCCACAGTGACGGCCAGTTGGAGGCTGGGGTCGCTATCGGTAAAGGCGGCGGTCATTTCACCCAAGGTCAGGCTGCGGTTGCGCTCCATGATTTCGCCATTTTGTAAATCCTGCCAGCGGACATAGACCGTCGCCAACGGGGCCTGGGCATCCTGTACCCCTTCGTGTAATACCACTTCATAGAGTGCTGTCACACTGTGACCGGCGCCAATTTCGCCGGCGTCCACCTCATCATTGCGGAAGTCGTCATCGGCTACGTCCCGATTTTCATAGCCGACTAGGCGGTAGCTTGCCACGGTCTCTGGGTTGAAATCGACCTGGATCTTGGCGTCTTTGGCAATGGTTTGCAACGTGCTGGTCAGGTCATCGACAAAGAGACGGCGCGCTTCTTCAATGTCATCAACATAGGCATAGAAACCGTCGCCCTTGTCGGCCAACTGTTCCATCAACGTATCGTTGTAGTTGCCCATACCCATGCCGACTGTGGTCATCAGGATCCCTTGTGCAGCGTACTGTTCAATCGTTTCCAAAATGGCGTCCGGGCCGGTCTCACCAACATTGGCGACGCCATCGGAAAGCAACACAATCCGATTGACGGCGGCGGGGTTATAGGCGCGCCAGGCCAGGTCATAGGCCAAGCGCAACCCGGCTTCAGCGTTGGTCGAACCATCAGGCACCAGGCGACCAATGGCGTCGATAATCGTATTCTTCTCGACGGCGCTGGTCATGGGGAGAACGACGCGGGCCGTGCTGCCATAGACGACAATGGCGACGGCGTCAGTCGGGCGCAACTCCTCAACGAGAAGATTGAGTGAGCGCTTGGCCAACCCCAGCCGGTTCTCCATGTCCATCGAGCCGGAGACATCGATGACAAAGGTCAACGCCACATCTTTGCGTTTGTCCGCCGGAATGTCATAGCCCTGAAGGCCGATGCGCACCATGCGATGGCTGGGGTCACTCACAAAGGGCGAGGGCGCGGCGTCAATGGCAATGCCAAAGGTCTCATTTGCTGCTGGAAAAGGGTAGTGATAATCGAAGTAGTTGACAAACTCTTCAACACGTACAGCCTCGGTGGGGGGCAGGTTGCCGTCATTGAGATAGCTGCGCACCACGGTGTAGGCGCCGGTATCCACATCAACAGCAAAGGTTGATAAATGATCCTGCGCCGTTTCGACAAAGCCATTAACGCCGTAATCTTCAAAGAACATGCCGGCTGTTTGTTCGCCCTGTTGCACAAATTGTGCCGGTGCGGCTGCGGCGTAGCTCCCGGCGGCACTTTCGGCTGCCGGCGCCGATGCGTATGGCGCTGCCGGTGCGCACCCGGCCAACAACGAGGCGGCTAAACTCCATTGCATCAATTGTTTGCTGAATTTGGCGAATAACATCTCTGCACCCTTCTTTCGTGATCGACTGATGATTTGGTCGTAACAACATTGCTTGTACGCCAACCAGTATGACAGAAAGCGGGTACATCACAAGGGCCAGAAGTGTCGCATTGTGGGGTGTACCATTGAATGGTACATAGGGAGACAGGGAGACAGGGAGACAGGGGGACAGGGAGATAGGGGGACAGGGAGGCAGGTATTACCTGGGCAACCTATCTCCCTGTCCCCCTATCTCCCTCACCGCCAGATGAGCGGCAGGAACGCCCCGCCCTTGTCATCGTCGCTGATGGTGGCGGCGCCGAGGCTGGAGAGCAGAGATGCGTTGACGGGCGAGGAGAGACCCAGGGCGAATTGTTCGGTGCCTTCGGGCGTGCCGTCGTTGATCAATTGCACGGTGACGATGGCAGTGGTCTGACCGGGTAGAATAGTGACAAGGTGATTGACCAACGGGACATAATCCTCATTGGCAATGGCTGTTACATTCGATGTGTTGGCAATGACCGTAACTGTGCGTCCGCTGGGTACATTAAGCGCAACAACAAAGCTAACCGATGCCGCCGATTCGTCGGTGCTGGTATGGGCCAGGCTGAGGACTGGTACAGGGTCATTATCCAGGATCGTCAACGTCAATGTCGCATTGGCGCCCAACGCCGCGCCGCTCGGATTGTTCAGGGTGAGGACAATCGTTTCGTCATCTTCATCCACCAGGTCATCTAGCAGCGGCAAGGCAAAGGTGGCGGTGGTTTGGCCGGCGGGAATGCTGATCACGCCGTTAACGGGCTTGTAGTCGCTATCCGTTTGAGCCGTGCCTTCGCTACTACTCTGGTAGGCGACCACCACAGCCCCAGCCAGATTCGGCGCATCCAAGGCGACCGTAACCGAGATCGTCTTATTCTGTTCCTCTACCGTGGTCTCGGCTGTACTCAGCGTGACTTGCGGCATCCGCACTGTCAAAACAGCACTGCCGCTATCATTAGTACGGGTGACATCCTCACGCGCGCTAACAGTGGCCGTGTTGGTAATCACCAACCCGGCGGCGACAAAGGTGGGGCGCCCGACAATGGTGACAACGCCGCCACTGCCGGACGGGATGTTAGGCAGTTGCATGACGTAGGGTGCGCCAATTTGGGTAATCGGCAGGGTGCTGTTGATTTGCAGGTCGCTAAAGAGATCGACCGGCATTAAATCAGTCAGCACCACACGGGTAGCCGCATAGGGGCCGACATTGTTCAGGCTGATCGTGTAGGTGACAACCTCGCCCGGCAGGGCGGTCATCGGCGTAACGGTTTTGACCAACGCCAGATCGGACTCGCAGTCCATGCTGCGATAGAGTTGCGCCAGGCTACTGTCAGCGGTGCGGCCCAGCAAGAAGAGATCGAGATCATCGTCGCGATCATAGTCCTGCCATGTGGCGGCGCCATTGAAGATGGCAGCGATGGACAGCGCGCCATTGCTAAAGCCCGACGCACCCTGATTGATCCAAAGCTGGGTCATGGGTGTGCTACCGTCATTGGCGCCGGCCAGTAGCAGATCGAGATCACCATCGTTTTCAAAATCACCCCAGGCCACTGACCCATCACTCAGCCCAGGCAACGCAACGCCGCTGTCGACAAAGGTATTGTTGCCATCGTTGCGATAGAGCAGGGTAAAGCGGCTGGCGCCATCACTGGTTCCGCTCAGGACAACATCAAGGTCGCCATCTTTGTCATAATCACCCCAAGCCGCGGCACTGTCGTAGAGCGCAGGCAGCGCCAGGTTGAGATTTGTGAAGCTACCGCCATCGTTGCGATAGAGCTGTGCGATGCCGGTGCTACCATTGGTTGTCCCGGTCAGCAGCAGATCGAGGTCGCCATCGTTATCGCTATCAGCCCAGAGAACCTGACCACGGTAAACACCGGTTAGCACAACATTGCTGTTGACAAAGCCGCTGCTCCCGTTGTTGCGATAGATAAAGGTCGCGCCATTGCTGCCGTCGCTAGTGCCGGCCAGGGCGAGATCGAGGTCGCCATCATTGTCATAGTCGCCCCAAGCCGCGCTGCTGTTGGTCAGGCCGGGTAATCCGGTCGGAATAAGCGTGAAGTTGCCGCCATCGTTGCGATAGAGATGGGTCGCCGGGCCACTGTCGCCAACGCCGGTGAGCAACAGATCGAGATCGCCATCGCGATCATAATCGCCCCAAGCGGCGGCGCCATCGGCCAGGGGGGCAAGGACGACGCCACTGTCAGTAAAGGCGTTCGGGCCATCGTTGCGATAGAGTTGGCTCTGCCGGTTCACCCCGTCAGGCGAGCCAATCACCACCAGATCCAGGTCGCCATCTTTGTCATAGTCGCCCCAGGCTGCGGCACTGCGCACCAGGGCGGGCAGCGCCAGGGTTACTGGTTTTAACTCCTCAATACAGCGGTCAGGCCGGTAGTCACCGGCGACAAAGCGCCATTGGTAGGGGGATAGTGGTGCGCCATAGAGGCTACGCAAAGTCGCCAGCCCGGTGACTTGCACTTCCTCGCCATGCAGCAGCGGCATTGTCGGCGTCACCATGAGGGTGCGGCTGACGCTGTCGTAGCTCACCGTGCCACTATAGAAGCCCCGTTGTTGCCCATAGAGGGTCAAGTTTTGCACGGTCGCCGCTTGCGGGTCGAGGTCGGCGTCAAAGGTGGCGCGCACGCTTGTCGCCAGCGGAATGCTCACCAGATTGGGCGTTCCCGGCACGGTGCCGGTGATATGGAAGGGGCGTCCCAGCGGTGCGTTGGCGGTATTATTGGTCAGTGTAATATCATGGGTTGAGGTGATCAGCGCTGTGTTGGTAAAGACGAGACCCGGCGCCCCCGGCAGCACCGTCGCTGTCATCGTGATGACGCCACCTTGCCCCACGGCCAAGTTGCTCACCTGCCAGACTTTGGTTGATGTATTTTGTGTGTTGGTGATCGTGACGCCGGCGCTCAATGTCGTGCTAACCACCTGCACATTGGTAATGTCCGGCGGCAGCAGGTCGGCAATCTGCACCCGTAACGCCGGTTGTGGCCCGGCATTGCTAAAGGCGAGGGTATAGGTGATGACGGCGCCGGCTGTGGCGGTTGCCGGTTTCACCGTTTTGTTGATTTGTGTGTCAGAGATGCAGTTTGTATTGCGGCGCAATGTGGTCAACGACCCGTTCGCGCTGCTGCCTGTCAACACAAAATCAATGTCGCCATCGCGATCATAGTCGCCCCAGGCCGCAGCACTGGCATTGACCCCAGTCAGGCCGGCGCCAAAATCGGTGAAGCCCCCCCCTTGTTGGCGGTAGACGGCGGCAATGCGTCCGCTGTCGCTATCACCCGTTACGAGCAGATCAAGAACGCCGTCGTTGTCATAGTCGCCCCAGGCCACAGCGCCATTTTCGACGGCTGGCAAGGCGGGAGTCATGCCGGTAAAGACGCCATCGTTATTGGTATAGAGTTGAATGGCGCGACCGGCGCCCGTGTTGCCGGTGAGCAACAGGTCGAGATCACCATCGCGGTCATAGTCGCCCCAGGCCGCGGCGCTCTTATCCACGGGAATGAGGCCGGCGTTGCTGTCGGTGAAGTCACCTCCGTCATTGCGATAGATGGCGCTTAGGCGCCCACCATCGCCGGCGCCGCTGAAGAAGAGGTCGAGATCGCCATCCTTATCTACATCAATCCAAGCAACAGCGCCGTCGTTGACCCCTGGCAGATTGAACCCCATCTCGACAAAATTCAGATCGTCGTTGCGATAGACGCGGGTGATCCGCCCACCGCTGCTGTTGCCGGCCAACAACAGATCGAGATCGCCGTCGTTGTCATAGTCACCCCAGGCTACGGCGCTGTTGGCAATGGCGACAATGGCTGGGGTAAGGGGCGTAAAGGCGCCGCCACCATCATTGCGATAGAGATTGGTCATGGGGCCGGCACCGGTGTGACCAGTAAGCAACAGGTCAAGGTCGCCATCATTGTCATAGTCCCCCCAGGCCGCGGCGCCATCGTCCACAGTCGTAAAGGCGGCGGCCAGTGGGTTGAAGCTGCCCGCATCGTTGCGGTAGAGCTGACTGACCCGCCCACCCCCACTTTGGCCGGCCAGAAAGAGATCGAGATCGCCATCGCGGTCATAATCGCCCCAGGCTACGGCGCCATTAGCAAGCGCCGGTAAGCCGCTGTTCATCATGGTAAATTCGCCGACACAGCGGGCGCTGGTGCGCCCGACAACAAATTGCCACTGATAAGGTGTTAGGGGCGCGCCGGCAGCACTTTTAATTCCGTCGGTGGCGACGATGGTCACGGTTTCGCCCACTTGCAATGCCTGGAGCGTGCGGAACGTATACGCACGATTGTTGCTGTCATAATTGGCGTCGGCAATGGTCAACGGGCCGCTTTGACTGCCGCTGATTTTCAATGTATTGCCATTGATGGTGGCGGGATTGATATTGGCGTTAAAACGCATTCCCATGAGAGCGGTGGGGGTCGCACTCACCATACCCACCCCTGGCGGCGCCGTCTGAATCACCTGGAAGGGGACCATGACAGCCGCGCTGGCGCTGTTATTAGTCAGGCTGACATCTTTGGAGGCAAAAATTTGTGCCGTATTGGTATAGACCGCGCCCGGTTCCGGTGCAATGTTACCGGTGATGGTGATGACGCCACCTTGATTGGGCAGTAAATTGCTGACCTGCCAGCGATAGCCCGGCTGGACGCCACTATCGACGATGGTAACACCGGCGCCAATCGGGCTGGTCACCACGTTGACGTTGGTGAGGAAAGTGGGAATGATGTCCGTAATGACCACCTTGGTCGCCGTCACCGGTCCCAGGTTGGTGAAATTGACCGTAAACGTCACCGGCTGGCTGCTATATACCAGCGCTGGGCTAACTGCTTTGGTGATCACCACATCAGACGGGCAGTCAACGTTTTCATAGATACCGGTGACAATCTGGTCATCGGCCAGACCGGTGAGGAGAATGTCCAGATCCAAATCATTGTCGTAATCGCCCCAGGTTACTGAACCCAGACTGACAGCCGGGAAGGTATAGGGGGCCAGCACAAAGACGCCATTGCGGTTGGTATAGAGCCGGGTCGTCGATTGGTCGGATTGATCTTTGCCGTTGATGATCAGATCGGCATCGCCGTCGTTGTCATAGTCCCCCCAGGCCACAGCGCCATCGGTGACGCCGACAATGCCCGGATTGACATTGGTAAAGTTGCCGTTGTCATTGCGGTAGAGGAAGGTAGTAGCGACAAAGGCGCTGGTGTTGCCGGAGATAAGAATATCTTCGTCACCGTCGCGGTCGTAATCATTCCACGCCACCGTACTATCGCGCACACCGACCAGATTGGCGTTGGCGTTAACAAAGGTGTCATTGCCCTCGTTTCGGTAGAGAATGGCAAGTGCGGCGCCATTATCACCGGTGAGCAGCAGATCGAGATCGCCGTCGCCGTCGTAGTCGCCCCAGTCGGCGGCGCCATTGTTGATGCCCGTAAAGGGAACCACAATCTCATCAAACCCACCTTGCCGATTGTTGCGGTAGAGGCGAGCAATCGAAGTTGTGTTGGTTTGACCAGCGATCAGGATATCCAAATAGCCGTCGTTGTTGTAATCGACCCAGGACGCTTCCCCCAGCCAGATGCCGGGAAAGGCAAGATTGCTGCTGATAAAGGCATTGTTGCCGACATTATTATAGAGTTGGGTAATTTGTGTTGTGCGCGTTTCTCCGGCGATGAGAATGTCCAGATCGCCATCATTATCATAGTCACCCCAAGCCACCGACCCTTCGCGGATCCCTGGTAGACCGACGGCGTTCTGGAAGAAGAGGCCATCGCCTTGATTGACATAAAGATAGGTGGTGCGTAAATTACCGCTTTGACCGGAGATAAGCAGATCCAGATCGCCGTCATTGTCAGAATCCCCCCAGGCGCCGGTGCTGGACCAGACGCTGGTAAAATCTTCCTCGTAGGCTTGAAAGCTTTGGATGCAGCGCTGTTCCAAATAGCCGGCCGTAAAGCGCCACTGATAGGGGGTCAAGGTCTGTCCGGTTGTACTCTTGATTCCATCGGTGGCGATGACGGTAATAATCTCCCCTTGCAGTAAGGCGCGGGTGGGCGTAAAGGTGATGGTGCGCGTATTGTCGTCATAACTGTAAGCGCCACTGAGCCGGCCGCGTGTATTGCTCTGGACGGCCAGGCTCTGCTGGTTTACAGTTGTCATATCAACCGTCGCATCAACCTTGACGCTGATCACCGTTGACAACGGGGCGAGGAACGAACCGTCTGGTGAGACACCGGTAATAGTAAAGGTGTTTTGGGCCAGGGGCGCCCCGGTGACGCTGACTGCCCTCACCGGCGTCACCCCCCACGTTAGCAATAGCAGGAGTGACGTCAGGCCGATCAGAAGAGAGGGAAATTTTTGCATAAATGGTTATTACCTTTATCCTTGTCGCATAATACGAGATTTTATCCATTGAAGCGCAGTGCTACCTGAAGATCAATACATAAATTTGCGGGACTTCATTCATAACGGTACGTCATCCGTCTTCACTGCTTTACGATGTACCATTAGTAGCAGCAATGGCGGGTGATTGTGGTAAAATGAACAATCAGCGGTTGGTTGAATAGATGATTGGATGATCAGTAGACCGCAACGCTCGCAGCAGGTCCGTGACCTGCGCCAGTCACCGGGAACCCCTGCGGGGGTGTGGCTAGGAGCGGGCTGTTGCGGTCTACTGATGACTGTTGAACGGTGGTAACGTTAAACGACAACCAATGCAATCGTCTGGAATAAAAGGAAGTGTACAATGACAAACAAACGGTTTGCGGCGTTTGCCTGGGGGGTGTTGGGGTATAACATCCTAGTAATTTTGTGGGGCGCGGTGGTGCGGGCGACAGGGTCGGGCGCGGGTTGTGGCAGCCACTGGCCGCTCTGTCAAGGCGAAGTGATCCCCCGAGCACCGGCAATCGAAACGTTGATTGAGTTATCCCACCGACTGACCAGCGGGGTGGCGTTGATTGTGGTGGTGTTGTTGGTCGTCTGGGCGCTGCGCATTTATCCCAAGGGCCATTTTGTGCGCAAGGGCGCCTGGGTTTCCCTCTTTTTTATCTTTACTGAAGCATTGCTGGGCGCCGGTCTGGTACTCTTTGAGTATGTCGCTTTTGACCAATCGGTGGCGCGCGCCTATTGGATGGCGGGTCATCTGGTCAATACCTTCCTGCTGCTGGCAGCCTTGACCCTGACGGCCTGGGGCGCGACCTATGGCCAAAGCTGGCGCTGGCGTGGGCAGGGCATGGTCGGTTGGTTATTGGCGGTGGCCTGGCTGGCGCTCTTGCTGTTAGGCGTCAGCGGCGCCATTACTGCGCTGGGTGACACCCTGGCGATCCGGGGCGGTATTTCGCCTACTGAGTCGGCAATGGTGGCGCAACTGGTCGCCTTGCGCATCTATCACCCCCTGCTGGCGGTGCTGGTGGGCATTGTGTTGGTTGCAATCACTTGGGTTGTCATGAACCGCCGCCCTGATCCGGCGGTGCAACGGTGGGGGCGGCTGCTCATCGGAATCTTTGCGCTGGAACTGGTGCTGGGGGTCATCAATGTTGCGCTCAAAGCGCCGGTCTGGATGCAGGTGCTTCATCTGCTGGCGGCGGATCTGCTCTGGATTGCGCTGATCCTGCTTACGGCGTCGGCCTTTGCCCAGCCGGCAGCGGCAATCGCGGCTACGAAATCAGCGCGCTTGGCTGAACAACCATTGTAATGAGCGTTTTTGAGGCGATCCGGCCAGAGATGTTGGCGGTCTTGCGGGCTGTATAATCTGTCGCCGAAACAACTTGACGCTTACATCAACCCAGCATACAAGCGCGCCCTTGTCGATGCGGGACGGGAAGAAGGCAAACTGGAACTGATTGAACAGATCCTCCAGTGCCGCTTGGGTGAGATGCCGGCTACCGGTAAGGAACGGTTACACCACTGTACGCTGCCCCAACTGAACGCGCTCGTCAACCCGGCGGTGGATGCCACGACCTGGGATGAGTTTCTGGTCGCGTTGCCCAACGCCACCCCGTAGACAAACCCCGACTAGACAGAAAACAGGCGTTACACTGCACAGGTGCAACGCCTGTTTTTGTTGCTGCGCAAGTCAGAGAAGCGCGTAGCGATCCAGTTGGGCTTTAGCCAACTTTAGCTGTCAGCTTAGAGTTTGAACCCCAGACGGGCCTCCTCGCGTTGACCGGTGAATTTGTAACTGGTCAGCGTTTGGCCGCTGGCGGGAGCCCCCTGGGCGCGGTCCTTGCCCCAGGGGAAGTAGCGGGTTTCGCCGGTCTTGGTTAACGCTGTTGTTTTGATTTGCCAGGGGTTGGTGTATACTATGGGCATGAGTGAGTCATTCTTGAATCTGCGGTTGACGCCGTGGCATCGCTTTCTGGCGCGTGGCTTTGAAGATACGGTTGGGCGTGAGCAGGTGTTAGTGAAGAGCGAATCGCCCATCGGCAGCGAACCGCCGAAAGTGGATACGGTGCTGCTGCGACGGGAAACCGCAACGTGGACCGAAGCGCAACGGGCGCTGTTGCCGGATGGGATTCGCGACACGGATGCGTCCACGATTCTGATTGAGTTCAAGTATACGGAATCGTTAACGCTGGATGCGATCTGGCAAGCGGTGGGCTATGACTATTTCTACCGCACTAATCATGAACTGAAGCAGGATCAAGTAGGCGCCTTCATCCTCTGCGCGAAGACACCACAATCGGAACGGTTGGCTGCGTTTGGTTACGAGAAGACAGAACTGCCGGGCGTCTATCGCATCCAGAACATCTATGTGGCGCACATTACGTTGTTGGCGCTTAACGAGTTGCGTGACGAACCACACAATGCGTTGGTGAAGGCATTTGCCAGCCGGTCGAAGGAAAAGGCCAAAGCCTTTCGCCTATTGCAGCGCTTCTGGAAGTTATCGGCTGACTTGTTGTTGCTATTGAAGGTCTTGCAGGCTGTCTGGTCGTTACCGGAAGGAGCTACCATGAGTGAAATCTTAACACCCGAACGTGTCCTGGAACTGGGACAAGAGTGGAAACGGCTTGTGATTCAACAAACCCCTAACGATGAAATGAAAGCCTTACTGTCTACGGAGTTAAAGCAAGAATTGATTGACCAGGGGATCGAGCAAGGGATCGAGCAAGGGATCGAGCAAGGGATCGAGCAAGGGGAAGCCGCAATGCGCCAAACCTTGATGCAACTGTTGCAGCGGCGTTTGGGCGCCGTGCCGCCCCCTGTCCACGACCGGTTACAACTCTGCACGTTAGCCCAACTGAATACCCTCGTCAACCCGGCGCTGGATGCCACGACCTGGGCCGAGTTTCTGGCCGCGATGCCCAACGTCACCCCGTAGACAAGCACCGATTGACAGCAAACAGGCGTTACACCAGTGCCGGTGTAATGCCTGTTTTTGTTACTGCGCCAGTCCGGCTTGCGCAGGCAGCGCAGTTGGGCTTTAGCCAACTTTGATTGTCAGCGTGGGGTTTGAACTCCGGGCCGGTTTCCTTGCGTTGGCCCCTTCGGCACGCTCAGGGCAAACGGTGAACTTGTAACTGGTCAACGTTTGGCCGCTGGTGAAGCGGTCCTTGCCCCAGGGGAAGTAGCGGGTTTCGCCGGTTTCCGTGGTGCCGTTGACGGTGTAGGCGGTGCTGCCCAGACACTACAGCGGATGAAGGAAGCCGCGGATGGTCTGTGCCGCCGGTGTTTCACTACCGGGCCATTATGACGCATGTAGACGCGGAAGCCACTGTTGGTGGGGAAGTAGATCGCCGTGGCGCCGGTCACCACCCAGTGGCTGCTGTTGCCGCCCAGTGAAGTCAGGTAGAGTGGGGTTGCGCTCAGATTACAACCAGAGGTATCGACATCCACAGGGTAGCCAATCTTCACCCTTCTACCTTTCCCGTAACCAGCGTGCTGGGTGGCGAGCTGTTTTGGTTGCCATCCACGGCAACGATCACATAGTAGTAGGTCTTACCCTCTGCGACGGCTTGGTCATGATAGATAAGCGCCGTGAGCAAGGGTTGATCATGAACAGGTTGTGCGGTGATATCAACCGGCAGCGTATCAGATCGATAGAGCCGATAGCCGGCCAAGTCAGGTTCGCTGTTGGCCAGCCAGCGCAGTTCGACGCGTCCCTGTTGAACTGTTGCCGTCAGCCCGACCGGCGTTGCCGGCGCAGCCAAATCAATGGTGGGCATTTGGGCGTCGATGCTGGGGTGCGACTCATTGCCGGCCTGGTCAACGGCGGTAAAGACATAATAGTACGTTTCCCCGTTCAGCTCCACTTGATCCAGATAACCGGGGGTAGTGAGCAAGGTGGCGCCGTGAATTGGCCCCTGGGCGCGATCCACCGGCCAGTTTGTGCTACGGTAGAGGCGATAGCCCGCCAGATCGGCCTCGCTGTTGGCCTGCCAGCGGAGTTGAAGTTGATTGCCGCTTAAATGCAGGGAAAGTAGATTGGGGGTGTGGGGCGGGGTGCGGTCGGCAACGGTCACCGCAACCACCGAACTGGGCAACGATTCTCTGTTTTGTTGATCAACGACCGTTACATAATAGAAGTAGTTCCTACCATCGAGGACCACAGTATCAACATGGGTGGCATTTGCCAGCGGCGCCCCATTGCGCCGTTCACCCGGCGAGCCAGCCATACTCGCACTACGATAGAGATTATACCCAACGATGCTGCCCACCGCCGGCTCCCAGACCAAAACAACTTTATCCTCTGCTGCCTGCGCGGTCAACCCGCTAATGGCCGGCAACAAGGTCGGCGTCGGCGCGATGGTCGGTGTTGCCGTGGCGGATGGTGAGGGCAGGGGTGTTGCCGTTAGCAGGGGGCCAGATGTTGACCCAGGGCTAGCCGTGGGAAAGAGCGGCGCCAGGACAAGTGAGGGAACGGTGGCAATGGCGGTCACCGTGACCGTCACGGTGACCGCTATGGCATTGGGCTGCGCCTCCTGGCTTTCGGAAAGAACGGTGGCGGGCGCGGTGCTTGTTGGGGTCGGCGACGGTGTCCAGGTTGCCGTCGGTGTGGCAGTCATGGGTGGCGTCCATAGCGCGATGGCGGTTACGGTGGGCATGGGAACGGTGGCCTCGTCAGCGCCCGGTTGTGATGCCGCCAGGTGAGTAACCGGCACATTGGTTGGTGTGCTGGTTGCCGTTGTCAGCGCTATTGTTGCGACCGATGGTTGGTTCAGCGTCTCCTTGCCCGAGAAAGTCGTGTTGTTTAGCGCAGCCACTACTGCGGCTGTCGACTGCGCCATCGGTATGGGCGCCGGTACAAGCAGGGTGATCACCGCCGGTGTTAGGGTTGGTGTGGGAAAGGAAGCTGCCGGTTGTTCACGCGGCGGCTCATGGGTCGGCTGTGCAAAGGCAAAGGCTACCGCCGGCGCCGTTGCGCTCGTCGCCACAGTAGGAGCCGGCTGGCGTGCAAGAACGATCGGCGTCGCTACGGTTGCTGTGACCGGCCTCCGTTGTTGGCTGGCCGGATGAATAGCGCCAACAGACGTGGGATTGGTGAAAACCCATTGCTCATTGACAACAGCGTCCGCCTGTACAATCATGCGGGTTGTCGGATAGGGTGTCGGCGTCGCTTGCAGAATGGGGGCAGCCGCTGCCGCGAGCGCCCGTTGCAATGCCCTATCAACCTCCGCTTCTGACCAGGTCGGATTTTCATCCTGCAACTTGGCGCGTAGGATTTCCAGCCGCAACGGCGCCAATGGTGCGGGCGGTTTTGCCGCTTGTTCATAATCAGCCACTAATTTTGATTGTAGATTGGCTTCGACAAAGCCTAGCGCGGTGTGACGGATCTGCTGATCGGTGCGGATCAGCAGCACCAAATAGATCAGCAGAAGCAAGAGTGTCACCAGCACAAGTCGCTTGGGTAAAAAGGCGGCCTCGCGGGAAAAGAATCGTTGCAGGCGACCCAGCCAGGGTAAAGTTTTTGCCATCACGACTCTCCTTGCCAGCGCCGTTCAACCCGGGCAAAGGTGTAGAGCGGCGCATCGGCTTCGAGGCGATAAATGGTCATGGGGGTCAATTTCCCCCGGAGTTCGTGACTGCCCAGCGCTTCCAGATAAAAATCGTTGCTCTGTCCCCCTAGCGCTTCCACAGTCTGTTGACTGGCAACAATGACATTTTCTTTGAAATTCTTTGTAAATTCACCCAGGCGGCTTGTGGCATTGACTGTATCACCCACGACCGTATATTGGACACGTTCGCTGGAACCCAAACCACCCGCTGTCACAATGCCGGAATGGAGGGCAATCCCGGTGAGCAACAGCGGTTCGCCCCGTTGGCGGCGGCGCTCGTTAAGCTGCTCGATCAACGCCAGCATTTGGGTCGCCGCCAGACAAGCGCTATAGGCGCCTTCGGCTAGCGTCCCTGGTTTGGGCAGGACGCCAAAAAAGGCGACCAACGAATCGCCGGCAAAGCTGCTGAGTACCCCATTGTTGCCGCTAATCACCGGCACCAGCTCGCTGAAATATTCATTCAACCAGCGCAAAACGGTGGTTGAGTCGGCTTTTTCCGAGATGGTGGTAAAGTTGCGAATGTCACTCATCAACACAGTGGCCATGACGGCTTGCCCAGACAACTGTAGCTCGCCGGCATGAAAGGCCTGACGCAACTGATCGCGCACCGGTACGGAAACGGTGCGCCCCAACAGATCGCGGTAGATGACTGTTTCGCGCAACTGTTGCACCATGTGATTAAAGGAAGCGACTAAGAATCTGTCTGAAAAGGAAAAGCTGTCAGTTGAGAAGGTGGTATAAGCTGAAGTTGTGAACAAACAACTTTATCCA
>JAPKMW010000068.1 GCA_026645575.1 Caldilineaceae bacterium | reverse complement strand
TTTACTTGGCTCCGGCAAGCTCGCTCAGGCCATTCGCACACCTTGATTACCGATTTTGATTCTTAAATTTCATTAGGTTCTGGGTCCTCTATAATTCTCACATAGGATATCGGCCACAGTCGTTGAAATCGAGCTATCATTTCGCCAAAATGTGGATCATCTGTTGATGGCAAAGGTGTATGCGTCCGAACTGGAATCGTTACCACGCATACAGGGGGTTGGCCTTGAAAATTTACCGTAGCTGCAAGACTATTATTGCTTGTGTTTGGATCCTTGTACACCTGTTGCGGATCAACCACAACACGCAATTGAATAGTCCCCGCGTCTGTCCAAAAATATGGCAACGAGAATAACCACCCCGATTCAAGGCGAGCCCGATTGGCAGCACTGTTTTGACCATTTAGCACAATATCGCCTCTAATGGCCCGCAGCGGTGAACCAGGGAGATCAACGCCATTGCGGCTACCATACAGAAGAGCGTTGATCTTGGTTGTAATCGGTGTGGCGCTGCCATAAACCCGAACATAAGTGCTCTTTTCGGCAACCAACGGCACATCATTCGCCAGATTTTGGATACCTTGGGTGACTTCAATATCGGTTAAGGCGAGATCAACCTGGAGAATAAAGTTTTGGTCTCTACTATCCGGCGGCACTGTGACCGTGCGAGAAGCCGGCGCAAAGGTGAAGCCAGAGCGTACAGGGGCGAAACTATACGTTCCTGGCAGTAATCCCGTGATTTTATAATAGCCGTTGCGATCAGTAGCGGCTGTTTGCCCTTGCCCGGTTTGGACCGTGATGCCACCAATTGGATTACGCCCATCTGTCACGCGTCCGACAATGGTGCGCCCCAAAATATTGATGGTATGGCTGTCCGTTGCGTTGCCGAGATTGTTACAATTCGTGGCCGATGCGCTGATCGTTTGCGCTGCAATCGTATTCCAACTATAGGTGGCGTTGGCCGTTCCTTGCCCACTGATCGGTTCCGGTGACCATTGATAGCGAAGGGGGATCGACGCTTGCGCCGGCCCGGCTTGTAGGCTGAAATGATAGGTATCGAGAACCTGACCACTCTCCGGCCCCACAATGGTCAATTGCCTGAGTTCCATACACCCAGTGACACTTTCTTGCCAGAAACCGTCGGTTAGGACATAGCGTTGGTTATCGGTCGATGGGAAATTGGCGGCGTCCGGTTGACCAACGGTATCAGCCATGGCAAATTGGCCCCCGGTGCTTGTACCGCCGCCACTGTCAATCGTCCACCAGTCAATGGTATAGGGGCCACCTGTTTGGCCTAAAGCAATCTGGAATTGACCAAGTAAAACAAGCCAAGTTGCCATTATCAAACAAAGCGTAGGTTTAACGTATCTCATCATGAGCCTCCACTGCTGCGTAATTACAATGCTGCTTGCTTATTCAGTGGTTGCCGGTTCAAACATCTCAACTTTACGGAAGCTGGCACCCTGCTCTTTGGGTGCGCCATAGGCTTCGGGATAGAGGTAGGTGCCACGTTCTTCAGCCGGTTTATCTACTTCCACCTGAATCCGATTTTGTTCGGCATAGGGATCGTGGCGAATGCCTGTCACCTGCCAGGAGACAGTTAGCCCTGGCGCACCGCCGGCAATCTGAAAGCGGTTGTTTTCAATCATCTTGGCGATATAGAGATTCGGCCCTGGCCCGCCGATAGCGGTTAATTGATAGCGAAATTCCTGATTGAGCGCCTCAAACCAGTTGGGCAGCGTAACCCACACTTCACCGCGTTCATCAAGGATGGCATTACCGTTATAAATATTCATCATGTCAGGGGACTCGACAAAGGAGTGATAAAGGTACTTGTTGGTGGGATCGAGAGGGTGGTCGATTTTGAAGGAGCCGCTACCTTTGCTCAACTTACCAGTAACTTCGACATTGCCATTCAGCCATGCTGCCCGACCAGAACCCCGCGCATATAAACCAGTGCCACCGGTCCCATGATTAACAAAATAACCACCCCAACCATTAGGTGAGTCGCCGTAACCTGCAACCCCATAATTTTGCCCACTTGTATGTCGTGCATGTCCATGTATTGCTTCACCTCTGGGTGCATTGGATTGACCCACAATCGCGCTGCGACCACCAGATGCGTTGAAATTGGACTGTGTGGCTTTAAACATATGCCCTACTACATCTCCGATGATCTCTGTTCCCGGTGGCAAACTCTGCGCCTGTTGGGCGGAGATAGCAACAGGCGCAGGCATGATAGGCCGTCGCGGTTGCAATTGAGTAAACTCCCCTTCACTGGTTCCAGGGCGAACACCAATTTGAAGATAGCGCAGACCTGTATCAAAAAGATTGGCGCCAAAATCCAATACCGCCGTAAAGTTTCCATTGACGACGTTGACATCGGACAGGCTGACCTGGGCGCCCAATTGTGTGCCGCCGCTGGTCGCGTCAAACAGCCCAAAGACAAAATCATAGACGCCATTGGCTGGCGCACCGCTGTCAGTCAGTCGGCCCTGGTAGGTAAAGGCATTGCCAATGGCTTGTACGGCGGCGGGCGCAACAGCTTGTTGCGCCTCTTGCGCCCGTAAATCAGTAGACGCCGTGACCAGCAAGAGGGCTAATAAGGCTGTCATTGACAAAAAAAGACAACGACGAAGTAAGGCACGATGAAGCATAGGTCCTCCAATTTGCATATGAGTCAGTTATGATGATTGATCGTTTAGTTGGCCTGGAGAATAATGCAGGCGTAGAAGGGACAAAGTATCTGGCGCACAGAGTCTCCCGATACCCTATTTGATGGTGAAAGTGGTTGCGCTCACCGATTTACCCCATGATTCAGTAATTGTGGCAAATTGGTGAGCATGCCCACGCAAACTGTTTACGTGCCGATCAACGACACCGCCGAAAAGTTTATGCGTTCGTCCGCGGCTCCTTGATCATAAACTGGTTCCCACTCGGATCGACACAGACCGAGAAGGCGGCGTCGGTGCAGGGACAAGTCCCCGACGAGAGGAAAACACTGCCGCCACTGGCCTTGATCTGCGCTTCAAAGGCCGGCACCGAATCGACCTTGATCGTTGCTAGGCTATCGGAGAGGGGGTTGTTTGGTCCCTTTTGGAAGATGTTAACCAGCGTCTCGCCGTCGCGCATGAGCGAGATGTAGGGGATGCCGGCAAAGGTGCTGCGAAAGACTTTGTCATGGGGATAGAAACTGGCGTAGAACTGGCCGGTGGCTTCAATATCAACCGCATTGACGGACATGCCGAATGCTTCCGGTTGGGTAAACATACTGCTGGCTCCTTTGGTGAATCGAGAAAGAACGGATGATGGTACAAGACAACCAGGGGTCTACTGATTGTATGATTTTTTAGTATAGCGCATTATTGGCCGTTCGACTTGTGAATTTTCGACAACTTTTTCTCATCTATAACGTCTTGGCGGTGGGCCGCTGCCCGAAGATAGTCGCTTCATCGGGCAGCGGGTAGAGTCCCTGCGCCAGCAACCACTGGAATGCTTCCTGTTGGTTGATAACATCGAGCTGAAGCATGGCATGAGCCAACCCGATATAATCGTCACGCGATTTTGGTCCTTGATAGACCTTGCGCCCTTTGTGGCTGTTGAGCCAATGACTGAGGCTATACTCGTTTAGTTGCAAGTAGCGATTGCCATGCACCAGCGGTCGATTCAACTCCTCGGCCCAGCGAACACGGGTCCACTTGCGGCGGCGTAAGAATTGGCGAAAATAGTCGCGCCAGGCAAGGGTGCTAGTGAGAGGCATAGGCTGGTTCACGCTCCTTGTCAGTTTTTATGCTTCTTGTCAATTGGAACTTGAATCTGCTAAAATGCCGGAATGATCAGCCATAATTGGTTTAACCCATGATGGCAATCAAATTGTTGAATCTGAACAGCATCATTCAGACTGCCACCGGGAACATCAAGGCATTTCCATGAATACAATACCTGTAATTGGATAGCTGCTGAGTTATCTTCGCGCCCATGATGGATAAAGTGTTGATTGCTGCGCGCATGACAGGGAAATTGTTGCAGTTTCGCATGGTTATCTGGAACATTCCCGGCAATATCCAAACAAAGCCCACTATTGACGTTGATAATTGTGTGATCAGAAGCCAAAATCCAACGTTGATTCGCCTGGTTATAACAACTAGACTGGTTGACTGGTGCATGTGCGTTCATATTGGCTCCTTCCACC
Organism: Caldilineaceae bacterium; assembly: GCA_026645575.1. The sequence continues at coordinate 61,218 of JAPKMW010000068.1, read as the reverse complement.
GCAAGGCACTTGCCTGAGCGGACATTAATGATCAAATACTCAGCTTCTGGTGCTGGTGGGGTAAGATAAGCATTGCCCCATAATTGACCGATTTCCGCTTCGCCATAGCAAGTCCATTGTTGGATTTCTGCGCCCGCCGTGTAGCGGAATTGTGATGGCGCATTCAAGCATTTGCCATTGCCTTTGTTGATATATTGCCAATAGTTATTATTGAAACTACCTGCCGGATTCGTGATCCATAGTTGATTCCATTGCTCCACGCCCAGGCAATCCCAAATCTGCATTCTTGTCCCGTCATAGGTGAATTGGTCATTATAGGGCGCTTCCAGACACTTGCCCGTGGCGATGTTGATCACCTGGCGATAAGCGCTGTCGCCATCCAAGAACCATTCATACCATGATTGTTTGTCGCTCAGGGTCGAATCACAAGGCGCTTGGACAACCGGCGTGCCATTTTGATCTCCGTAAACAGTCAAGCACATGCCTGTCTCGTAATTGATGATTCCCGTTGCAGGGACTTGCGAAGCATTTGCCACAGAAGAGGTTGTTGCCTGCCCTGAAAGAAGTAAGGCACCGATTACGACCCACTTGAAGATCGTTTGTAATTTCATTGTTCCCTCCTTTTATCACAAGAAAACTTGGATTCACTTTGCCTACACAACCGCATCATTCACAAACTTCGTGTTGATGCGGTTCTCTAGTCGCTTTACCCGTCTACTAGTAGAAAGTATGGCCCGCAGAAAAATCGGCATGAAGTTTGGCGTAACAGGAACATATGGGTCTGCCAACCATAGAGTAGATCGATTGGCATGTGGCGTAAAGTATGATAAAATTCCCCCACTGTGACAGCTTGCACCAGGACAGGAGGTAATTCTATGGTTGAAGCAACCAACGGTGTTCATAATGAACCCAAAGCTAGTCGTCCACTTCTCAGCGCTGGCGAAGCTGCCCAGTGTATCACGATCACCATCGCCGCCGAAGACCTGGCCCTACTTGATGAAGTAAGTAACGGCAACCGCAGCGAAGGCGTGCGCCTTGCCTTGCGCGCGCTGCGTGTGCAGCGGGTCGAACTCAAGCGCATCAAGACGCACATGGAAGCCGACCCGACCAGCGTCGTCTCCCATGAGGAACTACAACGTCGCCTGGCCGAAAAGAAAGCTGTCCTCCATGCAGTGGCGCCTTGAGTACAGTCGGGAGGCCAGTAATTACGCTCTCGACTCACTCCCTTACAATGAAGCTGTTCTGATTGCGATTCAAGACTTAGCCTTTATGCCCAGCCCCTACCCACCCGCCATCAGTGAAGTCCTGCCGGGGATGCTCAGTTGGGAAGTTGCCGATCACGCTGTCTACTATGAGGTATCGGAGGAGACGCTCACCATCAAGATCATCGCCATCCGCCCCCTGACTGAAGAAGGCTAAACAAATAAGAGCGGGGCGCCAGTATCGTGGCGCCCCGCTCTTTAATTCACAAGCAACCCAGCCAATCTACCGTCTAATCAGCGGTAAGAAGAGCCGCGCCGACGGCTTGACCGGCGCCAGCGGCGGCGTGGCATCGACCAGCGTTTCACCGCGCTGCGGCTCGCCCAGCAGCGTGTAGAGCAGATCCTCCCACCGGGTATCGCGTGTGAGATCCTGGTAGGGCGTTTCCAGTCGCAGATAGTCATTGTAGGCGGTGCTATAACCGCTGACAGCGGCCGCTTGCGCCTGGTTGGCCGGGACAAGCGTTTCTGGCGGGAAGTAGACCGAAACGCCGTGTGTATGCGCCAGGTCAATGTCGGCTTGGATAAAGTGACCGCCATAGAAGCCATAGAGCGATCGGCTGGCAAAGCGATGCGCGATGACCAGACGCTCCTCAAGCGCCTGGATGCCGGTTAGCTCACGCATCAACTGCTCTGTAGCCCCGATAAGGGCCGGATCGTTGATCGTTTGTGCATTCGCCATGACCTTGAGCAGGAAATCCTGGAGATCCACATAGGCATCGGTGAGCTTTTCGTTGCGTAGATCGCCATTGCTATCGAGGGTATCGAGTTGTTGCCGTAGCGCACGTAATACCGCTCTATTTCCCCCTTGTCGCGCCCAGCCGATCATGGCCGCGGAGAGGACGGAAAGACCGCTCTTGACCACTTCGGCGCGCGCTGGATTCAGCAGCGACAACGTATACGGAACCCCCTCTTGATCGCCCAACCGGGCATATTCCGCCAGAATCGCACTGCCCAAAGCATCTACCCCGGTGGGTTGCGTCGTCTGGACATGGCGCAGGTAATCGCTGTAGGCAAAGAAACTCCAACCGATATATTGCGAAGTGATCAACCGGCGGGTGCTGTGGCGCAACTCGTAAACCACATCGAGCAAGCCCATGCTACATGCATCCAGATGCAGGATGTCCACCGGCACAATGCGGGGATCGGTCAGCGCGTCGGCAATTTCGCGCGGCGTCAAAAACTCGTTGGCGCCGCTGGTCTTGTCCCAGCCAATGCCCCGAATGCCTTGACCATGATTCGCAATGGCTAGGTAGGTGCGCTGGGTAGGGAACTGCGTTTGCCCCCAGCGGACAAAGTCATTGAGCGTTTGCCCCTGATCCATGGGCAACTCGTTCATCTCCGTGACAACCAAAGGCGCGCCGGGCGTAATCGCCACCCGCTGGGTGAAGTTGGTGGGCTGGACGCCATCCGCCGGCCCATCGACCTGAATGGCGACCCGCACACAAGGGTTACGGATCTGACTCAAACGGTTGATCTCCCGGTCATACAGACCCCGTAACGCCCCGCCATCGGAGAAATCGCCCACCAAGTAGAGCAAGAAGGCCCAGCTTTCCCCTTGACAGTCGCCCACCGGCGCCGGCGGTAGATCGGGAATGCGTCGCACCTGCACTGCAACCGGCGGCGATTGGCGCCCCTTGTTATCCGTCACCACTAGGCTGATCTGGTGCAGCCCCGGTTGCAGCGCTGTCGCCGGAAGGCGCAAGGTGGCGGAGATAGCCGATGTATTCCGGGCATTGAGTGCGCCATCCAGCGTCGATGACCAGAGAAAGGCCGTGATCGTCTCGGTGAGCAAGCTGGCCTGTCCCTGGCCGATAATTTCCAGCGTGTCGCCGGCTTGCAAGGCAATGGCATTGGCCGAAACATGGGTGATGGTGGCAAGCGGCAGTGTCGATTGGGGCGGGGCAAAGCGGGCAATGCCGCCATAGTTCCGGTTGCTGACATAGAGGCTGCCTTGCGCGTCCATCGCCACATCTTCGGGAAAGCTCAATTTGCCCGGCTCGGCGCGCCCACTGCCCGCGCCCAAAATCTGCACACAGGCTCCGTTTGGCGTCAGTTTCAGCACCCGATGGAAATTCTGGTCGGCCACATAGAGATGACCATCCGGCGCCGCAAGCAGCCCTTTCGGTTTATTGAGGCTCGTCGGACCTGTGTTAGGACAGGTTACGCTCCCCCAGGTTGTGACCTGTTCGTCGATGCGTGAGCCATCAAACTTGAGTTTAAGCAGCCGATTATTGCCGGTATCCGACAAGTAGATGGTCACACTGTTGATGTTTGTGGCATCAATGGCGATCCCCTGTGACGCAGTGAGGACGCCGGACGAACCAATGCCATCAAAACTGGCTAGCGGACTGAGTGCTTGGTTATCCTGTAGGGTGTAGATCACCAGCCGTTTGTTGCCATCATCAGCGATGTAAAGACGATTCTGGCTATCGACCGCAAAATCGACATGGCCTTGAAAGAAAGTCGTGTTACCTACCTTGCCTTGCCACGGGCCGCCATCTTGCACCAATTGGTTGCCATTGATCTGGTAGCGCGTTAGGAAGAAGCCGCGGTTATCCATGACCAGCAGCCGGTTTTGGCTGTCAAAGGCCACCTGCCGCGGACACCAAAGACCAGTCTGATTTACATCCGTATAGGCCCAACGGTGGGTAATCGTCGTCCCCTGAATCGCCGCTATCTGGCCGACCCCACAATCCGCCACCAAAAGCTGACCGGCAAAGGGTGTCCCGGTTGGCGCTACGACAATGCCGCGGGGATCATTCAGTTGTCCAACGCCGATATCGGTGCTGTCCCACGGCGCCAGAAATCCTGTCGTGAGATCCAGCCGATCCACTCGATTGCCGTTGCGATCACCCAGATAGAGCATCTGCCCATCCAGCGCCATACCTTGTGGGTAGGCCAGATAAGTTTCGTCGGCGGTGAACACCTGACTGACTTGACCGTTGGCCGCAATTTGCAAAACGCGTGCCCGGTTCCCATTCCCGAAGGGGTAAAAATCTGCCATGTAAAGCAGCCCGTTGGGGGTGACGACAAGCCCTGTCGGGTTGCTGACGGGCGTGTTGTTGCTGAGATCGGGTGCAAAGGTGATCGTGAATGGTTGCAGTTGACCAGTGGCGGCAAAGTGATAAAGCTGATTCTGCCCACTGTCGGCCACATAAACTTCCCCCTGTGCCGATGCCGTTAGCTGGATCGGTGTACCAAAGGTGACAAACTCTTGGTCGGTCTGCCCCCAACGCACGGCGGTATTGGTCTGCGGGTCAAAACGGTAGAGCCGTCGATCCACGCCATCGCCGGCGGGTGTCGTGGCGTAGACGGTGGTGTAAACATACCCCGCGCCATCAACCGCCACATCAAAGGGCGCAATCGCGAAGCCATCCCCCGTGTGGCTGCCATCCCAAAGGCCCAGCAAATTGCCCTCGACGGTATAACGGGCAATCCGCCTGTTGTCATGATCGGCAATGTAGACTGTATCGGTGCGCGGGTCGATGGCAATGCCCAGCACTTCGTTGCTCCATTGGCCGGGTTCGTTGCCAAAGCGTTTTTGCCATTTGGGGAAATTGAGCAGCGTGCCGTCGGGCTGATAGACCTGCACCCGCAGATTGCCCCGATCCAATACATAAAGATTCCCGCGGCTGGAGACCGCCACATCGTGCGGATCGTTGAACAGACCGGGCGTCGGCTGCTCGATCACGCCTCCGCCGATTGACAACCCAGTGGGATTCAGCACCAGATCAACCTGCTGGCTGCCATCTTGCACCAGATGCTGCACACTCTTGCGCAACCCGGCATATTGCACCGTTACGGTGATGATGCTCCCTTTGGTTGCACTGATCGGCGCCGTGCTGAGGGGGGCGCGATAGTAGGGACGATCTTCATCACCAGTGTGGCGCTGGGTGAAGAGCTGCAAGGAACCGCTGCTACTTTGGATCGTCACCGTCGCCCCGCTGACGGCTTCGCCGTTGAGCATGACCAAGCCCTTGATGCAGCAGACCGGGATGTCACCGCCGGTGGGGGTGCCATCAATACAGCCGGGTGGTAGGGGGATGACCGTTGCTATTTGTTCTGCACCGTAGAGAGGGGTGAGGAAGAGCGATCCTCCCGAACCGCTCATGAAGGTGACGCCAGTAACGGCGAGAAGAGCAAAATGGAGCAACATCACCGTGACTGTACGAAGCGAACGATAAAACATGTTTCCTCCTTTTGTTGTGTGGGTTATCAATGTAAAGGCTGCTTTGCATCCAACTTTAGGGAGCAACCGGGTGGAAACGGCGCTCCTATAGGATAGAAAGGGCGTAGTGAGAAAATATCGGCATGGAAAAGGCGGAAATTAACGCCGGGTTGTGGCAAAGGGCGCCCAAAGGGCCGGGTGACATAAGGCCGGGTCGGCGAGACATTGTTGTTGGGTCTGCTGGATCGCTTGTGGAACGGTCAGCCCGCGGGCCAGCGCCCGGTAGAAAAGGGTCATCCAGGTGGTGGCGGCGTCATCGGCAATCGGCCAAAGGGTGGTCAGCACGCGATGGGCGCCGGCCAGCAGAAAGGCGCTCTGAAAGGCCAGCACAGCGCTTTCGCTCTCCTGTCCGCTGGCGGTGGTGCAACCAGAGAGTGTCACCAGTTCTGTGCCGGCCAGGGGCAGTTCATAGCTCTGCTCAACGGTTAAGACCTCACCGGCTAATTGCAAACCAGTGAAGAGTGGGGCATCGGCGCGCTGGAGACTATGGGCGGCAATATGCACGATTTTGGGCGGTGCCGCTAAGGAACGCAGATGCTCAAGCGCCGGAGTGTCAATCAAGGTAATGCTCGCTGGCAAGGCTTCGGCAACGGCATTAGCCTCGGCGCGCACGGCTGTCATTCGCCCCGTCGTGGCGGCAATGATGAGGGGTGGTGAATGGGTTGGCGACTGTGGCGGCGTCACCCCCAACAAGACGCCACTGGGGATCAGTTCAATTTGGGCGCGTTCCCCCCAGAATTGGCGCCCATCCCAAAAGGCGGCAAAGGGCAACAGAAAGAGCGGGTCACAGGGTGCAATCAGAATATTGGTGGCTGCTCCCGCCGGATGTTGGACCAATAAGGGTGCAACCAGCGTCTGATAACAGTGGCCCAACAGCGGCAAGCACTCTGCCAGCCAACGCTCGTTCCATTGGCGCCGCCGCTCCGCTGGTTGGGCCACCACATTGCCAAAGCGCAGTTGTAAGCGGGCATTGAGATCGACAATTGTTTCAATATCGCCCAAGCAGACGCCCTTGCACACCCCGCTTCGATTCGCCGCAATGCCCCAAAGTTCATCGCCACAGCGCACATATTCCAGGAGCAGGTCGGCTGCCATCAGGGGCAGAATGGTTGCGGGATTGTGCTGTTCAGCCAGCGGCAATGGCAACAGTGTTGTCCCCCGCGTGGCATTACGCTGCCGCCGTAAGTCAAGCAACTGTTGTTCCAACGCGGCAATCTGCGCGGTATGCTGATTTTGGAGCGCTTGCGGCTGGGCTGCATCGGCGTGGATCGCCTGTTGCCAGCGCAGGGTCGCAATCTGTTGGCGCGTCTGTTCCAGCATCGTCTGGCTCGTTGCCGGTAACGCGGTTTGCTCGTCCAATGCCTGGAGCAAGTCAAGCAAGGCGCCGGCTTTGGCACGCCAGCTATAGGCCAGCGCTTGTTGCTCCTGGCTGCGATCAATTGACAAGGATATCAGATCATCAAAGAGTTCGTTAGCCTGTTCATGAAAACTGGCCTTCAATTCTTCCACTGTCAATGTTTGCCGCATGGCCGTATCAATGGTCGCCGCCTCTTCAAAAAAAGCAACGGCCTGCATCGGATCATCCGTCAGCCAGAGCTTGCCTAGCCCCACACGCGCCCGCCGTTCGATCCACCGTTCGCCATGCGCTGTAGCATAGGCGCAAGCTGCTGCATACGCCTGTGCCGCACGGTTGCGCTCATCAGCAGTTTGTGCGGTCAGCCGCCACAGATCGGCCTGCAACAAGTGAAATTCTGCCTGTAGTCGCAAGCTCTCGGTTGCTGCCGGCATCTGTTGGCAAAGTTGTTCGGCTGTGGCGAAATCTTCTTCCTCTAACGCCAGGGCCATGCGTTCCAACACAACCACTGCCTGCCACAAAGGGTTTTGCAATGTCTGCCAGACTTCTGTAGCTTGCTTCAGTAGAGCCAGCGCCTGGCGATATTCGCCTTCTTGGCGACGGACAGCGGCATAGCCAACCAATAATTCGCCAACCTGAGGGAGCATCTGGCGTTCGGTAAAATGGGGTAAGGCTTGCGCATAGTGTCGAATGGCGGCACGGCGGGCGCCAATCCGACTCAGTAGGGCGGCTTGACGAAAGAGGACGGACGCTACTTCCATTGTATTGTTGAGCTTCGCAAATGTCTGCTCGGCCATTTGAAACCGATGCAATGCTGTCGCCACACGACCCTGCCAGGTGTAAAGATCCGCTAGATTCATATCAATGCGCGCTACAGTGAGCATCTGCTCATGGGCTAACGCGGTAGTACGTTCTTCTAAAAACCCAATTTCAACTTCAGCCAGACGACCCAACATGCCCAGTGCTAAATTGCGGTTGACCTGAATACCGATAATGTTTGTTGTGGAATTGTTGTGTTTTGCCAGAACAAAGGCTGAATCTAAGACAGCTAGAGCGTCTAAATAGCGACCCTGGCTATGCAATAACCAACCGTAGTTTTGATCCAACCGAATCAGGTAAAGCGGCGCTTCCGCTACACACGCCAAAAACGTTGGCCGCGCCGCCTGATACGCGACCTCTGCCTCGGCAAAACGACCACACTCGGCCAGCACACCGACAAGATTGGCATTCAACCGAGCGACACTGAGTGTATCGCCAATCGCCTGATAAGCGAGTTGCGCCTGACGAAAGAAGGTGACGGCCTCCTCCGGCGCATGGAACATGGCCCATAGCCCGCGCGCCCACTGCACCAGCGGCAAGGCAAGCGGTTCAGCACTCATCGCTCCGGCAATCGCCAGGGCGTAGCGTGTCGCTCGTTCGGCGGTGATCGGTTCAGCCAGGATATAGGATGTGACGGCGTAGCTGTCTTTTAGGCTTTGGAGAAAAGCGAGATCCAACTGTGACCGGTGACGCTCGATCCAGGAGGGCAGCGCGTCCGGCGGACAGGCGATCAGATCGGTGAGGAGTGGCTGGGGGGATGCAGTCGGGGGTGCGGGCGTCATTTACCCCTCTTCTCCAACCTGTAAGGCGCGAATGAGGATCTCTTCGTCGGCGGTGAAAACCTGCAGGGCGTAAACCCCGGCTTCCAGGCGGCGAAAGACAAACATGCCGTCGGCATCCAGGGTGGTGGTGAGTTCAACGGCTTCTTCGAGCGTCGTTGGGTCAACGGCGCGCAGCACAATCTTTTCGACCTGGGTAAAGTGCAGACCTTCTTCCGTGCGCAACTCGCCGCGCATGGTCCAGGTGCGCGCTTTGCCACTCTGTTTTTGGGTGAAGAGCAGAATGTCAATAGCCGGTGTACGTATCTGGGTGCGGTAATGGAGACTGGGCAGCGCCCCCCGCACTGGCGCGGCCATCTGGGTTGGCAGTAGCAAGACAGCCTCAAAGAGCCGTTGCAGGAAAGATGGTGCGGCCTGTAACGGCACGTCATCAATTGCGGCAAACATGGCAAGCTCTTCCTGGCACTGGCGACAGTGCTGGACATGCTTATGGATCACCAACTGTTGCGCGCTGGGCAACCGTTTGCCATAATAGTCGATCAAGGTTTCAACATCCGGGCAAAGTGCCTGACGCAGGAGCGGCAATAACGCTTTTATCTCGATGGCAAACCGGCGCGCAGCGGCCATGCAAGGAGGCGAACGTTCAATTGCCGCGCACAACTCCGCCGACGCGTTGCCTTGGACATACTCTAGTAGGGTTGCCTCGTCAAAGGCGCAGGGGGCAGCATCTGCCGTCATCTTTTCACCACTTTCCGTCACAGTCGATTCGCTATAGGTAAGAAAGACAGCGTCGGCAGTTTTTCGGCGCGCACTTTGTCGATGTTGAAACATTGGCGCTTTTTCGGCGCGTAGGCGAATGCGTTTGAGCGCTTGGTTCAGATTGGCGAGCTTTTTGCTGTCGCTTTCCCCCGGCAACTGCTCGGCGTAATCGGCCAAAAATTCACGCGGGGGCGTACCGTTGAGCAAACATTCCTGGGCAATGAGCCGTTCGAGGTCGCTTTGCAGAATTTTTTTTAACCCCTCTACGATCTCATCCACCTTCTCCCATTCTTCCGTAGCCGAGCGTTGGCTGGGAAGTTGCCACCTGGGTTTGGTCCCACCATCGTCGGGTTGCGTGTCATCTTCATGGCCGGCCAGATCGGCCAGCGCCACTTCTTCGGGGGGTGGTAGCCGGCGCGTAACGGTTGTCACCGCGCTCATGACACATTTTTTGAGATAGGCAATGATCGGATCGAGATCGCCACTCTGCAACAGGGTCGGTGCTTGCGGGGCATAACGCCAGAAGGCCAGATGGGTCTCCTGGATCGCTTCTTCCACATCGTCGGCCCGCAAGTTGCGCACCCTGGCCGCGGCCTCGACCCAACGCCGGATCTCGGCTTGAAAGATCTGGCGAAAGATCGCCTCCCACGCGACTTCCTCGCCAGCAAAAGCCCGACGAAAGAGTTCAACACAGGCGGGCGAGCTTTTTTCCCCTCTTTTGATAAACGCTTCACGTTCCTGGCGACAGCGTTGCAGCAATGTGGCTAAATCATCTAAATCATTCATTGGCGCGACCATCCAAACAGTGGGAATTGGATCCAGTGCAAGTTGTGATGCAGTGTAATTGGTTGTCATGGTTTTGTCAATTGGCTCCCATAAGGCTCGGTCTGTCAGTTGATGATGGGCTTGATGATGGTGTCGAGGATTGCTGCTATTAAATCATACGCAACGACCGTTTTTGTATCCCTTGCGGTGCGAATCAAGGATACAAAATGGGGCAAGCGCGTATACAACGGCGGATACAAATCAGCCCTGTTGCGTGATTCGTGTTGCGTGCGATATAGTGGAGAAGATTTACGCGAACAACCTGTGGTCAATAGAGGGAGCGTCCCGTAGGGACAGTTGACTTTAGACAAGAGGGGTAGCTCTTTCCCTAAACTCAACCGTCCCTACGGGACAAAAATGTGGAGTTACGCTTAGAGCACCACTTCGATCAGATGCGGCCCACTACGCTTCAACGCCGCCGCCAGTTGATCCACCAACGCCTCTGCTGTCTTCGCCCGTGACGCTTCGACGCCCATGCCCTGCGCCATCTTCACCCAATCCAACGTGGGGTTGCTCAGGTCGAGCATCTCTTGCGCTTTGCGACTGTTACTGTCGGCGCCGACGCGTTGTAATTCGCCTTGCAGGATGGCATAGGCGCGATTGGCAAAGAGCAGTGTCACTACATCCAGCCTTTCGCGGGCTTGCGTCCAGAGCGCCTGGATCGTGTACATCGCCGAGCCATCGGCCTGGGTGTTGATCACCTTGCGCCCCGGACAGGCGACCGCCGCGCCCGTCGCCACCGGCATCCCCTGGCCGATGGAGCCGCCCAGGTTGCTCAACCAATCATGGGGCGGCGCGCCGGCCATCCACTTGCCCGCGCCAAAGCTGGCCGTCACCGACTCGTCGGCGATGATCGCATCTTCCGGCATGAGCGCCGCCAGCGTCGCCCAGACCTTTTCGGATTTGAGTTCGCCGCTGGGTAACGGCGGGCGCAGGAATGGCTGCACCGGACCCGGTTCGGGCGACGCATTCAATTCTTCCGCCAGGGCGTGAAGGGCGCCGACAATATCTTCTGCTGGTGTCGCCAGGGTATAGATTTGGCTATCCTCCGGCAGCATCGTGCTAGGCTGGTTGGGATAGGCGAAAAAGGCGACCGGTGGCCGCGACCCGACCAGGATGGTCTGTTTGGCGTTTGCCAGCAGGTTACGGGCATGAGGAATCGCATAGGGCACCCTTTCAAAGATCGGCGAACCAGCCCCCAGCCGTGTCCGCGCATTGGACCATTCGCTGATCAACCGCGCCCCGGTTGCCCGACAGATGCGGCTGGCTGTCCACAATCCTTCTTGGCTTGTCGCCAATCCACCGATGAGAAAGACCGTCGGCTGGCCGTTTCTGAGCAAAGCGGCGATTTCTTGAATCCGTGCTGCATCAACCGTTGCCCGTGCTGGCGTTGGCGGCGCCGGGGCGGCCTCCACGCTTTCACCCCAGGCGCAATCCGCCGGTAGAATCAGGGTTGCGATTTGACCAGGCGGTTGGTGTGCGGCGGCAATGGCTGCTGCCGCGGTGGTTGGTACACTGACCGCATCCCGACACGCTTCCACCCAGCCCGACACTGGTTGCGCTACTGAGACAATGTCACTGGTCAACGGCGCGTCGTGGCGCAGGTGATAGGTGGCGTGATCGCCGACAATGTTGATCATCGGCGTGTGGGCGCGGCGAGCATTGTGGAGATTGGCAAAGGCATTGCCCAACCCCGGCCCCAGGTGGAGCAACGTCGCCGCCGGCTTCTCCGCCATGCGCGCATAGCCATCCGCCGCCCCGGTGCAGACCCCCTCGAAGAGACAGAGAATTGTCTGCATGGCCGGCACCTTATCGACGGCGGCGACAAAGTGCATTTCCGAAGTGCCAGGGTTGGTAAAACAGGTGTCTACGCCGCCGTTAACGAGCGTTTGGATCAGACTGTGCGCGCCATTCATGAGAAAATCTGCTTTCTTGTAAGTGTATTGCCAGTCGCGTAGCGACGACTGACGGTAGCCGAGGGTTTCAACCCTCGATCCAGCCCCCGATGCCCGCAACCGGAGACCGGCTTGAAAGACCGGTCTACCATCAGCCGTCACGCCGTGACTGGTCTTCATGGATGGGGGTGATCGGCTGCCAGCGCGCGTTTCCCCGCTTCCAACAGTTCAATAATCCGATCCACATCATAGACGCAGCCCGCCCAGGTGCCGCCGCTGGCGTTTTGCAGCGCCGCCCAGAGGCGGGTGTCGTTGGGCAGCTTTTCGTCGGCGCGCATAGTGGGGAGTGGGGTGCGGTCGGCCAGGACTTGGGCGCCCTCGGCGGGGCTATAGCGTTGCCCATCATGACCGATGAGATCGACACTGCCAGTCAGGTTGACGGTGTCGATGAGGATCTGGATTGTGTCGCCCTCGCGCACGCGACCAATCGGGCCGCCGGCCAATCCTTCCGGCCCCATATGGCCGATACAGGCGCCGGTACTAACGCCGCTGAAACGGGCATCGGTGATCAGCGCCACTTCTTTACCCCAATCCATGTGTTTGAGTGCGGCGGTCAACTGGTAGGTCTCCTCCATGCCACTGCCCATTGGCCCGCGCCCGACCAGGACAATAATATCCCCCGGTTGCACCTTCTTGTCGGGACCAGTGCCTTTGACCGCCGCCATCGCCGCCCGTTCCGTGGTGAAGACACGGGCCGGGCCAATCTTGCGGTAGACGCCATCGGGGTCGATCACGCTGGGATTGATCGCCGTGCTTTTGATCACCGACCCTTCCGGGCAGAGGTTGCCAACGGGGAAGGTGACGGTGCTGGTCAAGCCTCGTTCGCGCGCGGCTTTGGGGTTCATGATCACGTTGTCAGGATCGACGCCATCTTGCTCGAAGAGAATGTCGCGCACCCGTTTGCGCCGTTCACTGCTCTGCCATTCGTCCAGCAGGTCATCCAAGTGGCGACCGTGAACTGTCAGCGCATTGAGGCGCAATAACCCCAGTTCGCGCAAATGGAGCATTACCTCCGGCACGCCGCCAGCCATAAAGACCTGCACCGTGGGATGGCCGACCGGGCCATTGGGCAGGGCATCGACCAGGCGCGGCACCAGGGCGTTGATCTGCTGCCAGTCGGTGACGGTGGGGCGGGGCAGACCGGCGGCGTAGGCCACGGCAGGGATATGGAGCAGCAGGTTGGTGCTGCCGCCAAAGGCCGCATGAACCACCATCGCGTTGTGCAGCGCATCTTCGGTCAAAATATCTTTGGTCTTTAGCCCGTTGGCTTGTAGTTGCATCAAGGCCGTGGCGGAACGACGCGCCAGATCCAGCCAAATGGGTTGACCGGAGGGGGCCAACGCGGCGTGCATCAGGGTCATGCCAAAGGCTTCGGCCACGACCTGGCTGGTGGCGGCTGTGCCTAAAAATTGGCAGCCGCCGCCGGGCGAACCACAAGCCCGACAGCCAATTTCGGCGGCTTCTTCAAGGGTGATCAAGCCGTGAGCATAGCGCACACCAATGGTCTGCGCCTTGCCGGCATCTTCGCCATCTTCGGCGGGCAGGGTGACGCCGCCGGGAACAAGGATGGTTGGCATATCATGTTGGGCGGCCAGGGTGATCAACATGGCCGGCAAACCTTTGTCACAGGTGGCAACGCCCATCACCCCTTTGCGGGTGGGCAGGGAGCGCACCAAGCGGCGCAGCACCAGCGACGCATCGTTGCGATAGGGCAGGCTGTCAAACATGCCGGTCGTCCCCTGGCTGCGGCCATCGCACGGGTCGGTGACAAAGCCGGCAAAGGGGATGGCCCCTTCGGCGGTAAACTCTTTGGCCGCGGCTTGCATGAGCAGACCCACTTCCCAATGGCCGGTATGGTAGCCCAGGGCAATCGGTGTGCCGTCGGGGGCGCGGATGCCACCTTGGGTGCTGAGGATCAGAAACTCCTTGCGCCGGAGCATATCCGGGTTCCAGCCCATGCCCACATTCTGGCTCATGGCAAAGAGATCGCCGCTGGGGGCATTGAGCAACAGTTCTGGGTCGAGCGGCAGCGCGCCTTCGGGGCCGGCGGCTTTGGTATAAATTTCATAGATGCTGGCATCAGTCGTATCGACCGGTACGGTCGGTTGTTGGGTTATGGTCATTGCAGACTCCTGCTAGGTAAATCATTTGGCGAGTTGAGTGGGGATATGTTACCTGCAATGGTATCACTTTTGTGTGGTAAAGACAACCGAACATGATGGTGTGAGTCGTACTATGAGACTCAATTTGACAATTGTAAGCCACTGGATTACTCTATGAGTATGAATATCACAGTTGTCGAGTTAGCTGAGTTCAGGCGGCAGGTAAAAGATCTACTTGCCGAAGATGAACAAGAGAAGCTAATTACCTACTTATCGATGCAGCCCAACGCTGGTGTACTCATTCAGGGTACTGGCGGTGTACGCAAATTACGTTGGGCGCGCTCTGGCAGCGGCAAAAGTGGTGGTGTAAGAATTATGAGTAAACTTTTTGAAAGCATTAAGCGGGGATTAGAGGAAGCGATTGAGTTTGCTGAAGGTAATACAACACAGGCCCGGGTATTTAAACCGACTGCCGTTGACGTAAAGAGTATTCGGGCAAAGGTGGGGATGACACAAGAAGAATTTGCTGTAACTTTTGGCATCAATCTTGGCACTTTACGACACTGGGAACGTGGGGATCGACTTCCGCGCGGCTCCGCCTTAGTCCTGTTGAACCTGATTCAAAAAGATCCGGCAACTATTCTTAAAGTTATCAATCAATAGATTGTTCGAGGCTGATCATGCAAAGCGAGGTCACAGCAACCATGTAGTTTCCTACTTGTTATTGTGACCTCGCTTTGTGTTACCTTTGTTGACTGTTATTTTGCTTTACCGTTTTTGACGCGGGTATCAATATCCCCTTCGTAGGTGAGCGCCTCTTTCCCCCGCTCGTTGGTGCGAATGCGGATGACATCTTCCACCGGGTAGATAAAGATCAACCCGTCACCGGCCTGACCGGTGTAGGCGGCCTTGCGAATGGTTTCGACCGTCTTCTCCACGTTATGGTCGCTCAACACAATGTTGAGTTGGAAGCGGGGCAACATATCCACTTTGTACGTCCCCGTGCGCCAAGCCAACGTCACGCCACCCTGACGGCCATGCCCATGCACTTCAAAGACATTCATGCCGATAATGCCAATGTCGTAGAGCGCTTTCTTGACATCGTCCAGCTTTTCTTCCCGAATAAAGGCTTCAATCTTCTTGGTCATTGTCTACTCTCCCTGATCTTCTTTCGTAACACCTGTATTGTAGCGCCAGTGATTCAGTAAGACAGTGATTCAGTAAGTCAGTGATTCAGTAAGTCAGTGGGACAGTCGCTTGAACACTGACTCACTGTCTTACTGCTGCTTAAAGCATCGTGCGAATGTTGGGATGGGCGCCCTGCCAGTAGCCACGCGCTCCCATCTCCGGAATGTCCAGACCAATAATTTCGGCAGCCGGGTCACTGCGTAACAGACCAAAGCCATTCAATACCCGGAAGAAAATGTAGGAGAGAACAAAGACAAAGACAAAGATCGACGCCGCCTCGGCCACCTGGGCGATCAATTGCCCAACGCCGCCGCCATAGAAGAGACCAGTCACTGCCGTGTCAATGCCATTCCACGCTGCTGTGTCAGGATTACCATTGGCAAAAAGCCCGACCGCAATCACGCCCCAGATGCCGTTGACCATGTGAACCGGCACTGCACCCACCGGATCATCAATCTTGGCCTTCTCTAACACGACGGTGGCAATGCAGACCAACACGCCGGCAATTAACCCAATCACCACTGCGGCCCAGGGTGAAATAAAGGCGCAGGGCGCTGTGACAGCCACTAGACCAGCCAACACCCCATTGACCGACATGGAAGGATCGGGCTTCTTCGCCGGGCCGAACCACCACATGTAGAACATGGCGCTCATGCCACCGGCGGCGCCGGCCAGCAAGGTATTGACGGCAGCCAGCGCAACCAGATTCATGAAGATGCCCTGAATGCCCAACGCCGAACCGGGGTTGAAGCCAAACCAGCCAAAGAAGAGAATAATTGTCCCCAATACACCCATGGGAATATCATGGCCGGGAATAGCGTTGGCCGTGCCGTCATCATTAAAACGGCCCAACCGCGGCCCAAGCACCATGGCAATCGCCAAGCCGACCGCACCGCCGGTAGTATGCACTACTCCGGAGCCGGCAAAGTCAACGACGCCATTGCCTAGCCCAATCGTACGCCCCAGGTTGGCTAACCAACCGCCACCCCAGACCCAATTGCCGACGATGGGGTAGACAAACATGCTGACCCAGAAGCCCATAAAGATAAAGCCGGTGAAACGCATCCGTTCGGCGCCGGAGCCAGTCGGGATCGTGGCCGCCGTGTCCATAAAGACCATCTGGAAGATGAAAAAGGCAAAAATACCGCTGAGGCTCAGATTAATCCCTTGCAGAAAAAAGCCGGAAAGTCCCAAAATGCCCCATTGCTCGCCGATGCGCAACCCACTGGTCAGCGTGTCACCCCAAGCGCCCAACGTGATAGGCGAAAAAGCCCAGGTCGGTGATCCTTGCGTGGCGCTAATGGCCGTTTCACCGTAGGTATAATTAACACCGCCGAACTGAAACGCAAAGCCGGAGATCCAGTAGCCAATGGCCCCAATACAGAAGACCATCATGTTCATCATCATAGTGTGCGCCACATTCTTGGCGCGTGTGAAGCCGGCTTCGACCAGGGCGAAGCCGGCTTGCATGAAGAAAACCAGAAAGCCGGCCAGTAAGACCCACAAAATATTCGCATTGACGGTCAATGCGTCCACGCTGGTTTTTAACTCTTCCATATTCTGTTCCTATTTCCCTTCTTTACCCTCGCTTGATTGAAATAACATCAAAGCGACCCTTTGTGCAAATCGTACATTGCTGTCCGTCCTGCACCTACCATCTTGCGATGGGGCAAATAGCGGCCCGACTATTCACCTGACGTAAACGCTAACTTTTGTTTCTACATAAACCGCTGCAACGGCATCAAATCAAAAGCTCCTTGTCTATTGTTCGATGGATTGGGTGATTTGCACAGTGGCGCCATGCTGCGTCTTCAGCATACGCCTAAAGGTTTTGGCCTGCATTAGAGACAATCTACAAAACTGGTTAACCAGTAGTGAACAATATGCACAATTGTGATAAATGGAGCAAATAAGCGCGCCGCACGGCTCACCAGTAGACAACGAATTACAACCATGCTTGCGCCGTACCACGCACTCCCCCAGAATACCCGAAATCAACAACTTTGACACTCTTGTAACTTATGTTACAATCAACGCATCAAGCTGCGCTCACCAACGATCGTTACCTTGCAATGCGGGCGCTTTTTTTACCGACAGGGATGAACGATCTGTCGGCAAGACCGTATAGAAATTTGTACTCATGATTCGACAACTTCCTGGTTGGATTTGGGTGGGCGCAGCGGTGCTGGCGCTTTCGGCAGGGTTGATCAATGCGGTTGCGTTCTCTGGCTTTTCGCATAATGCCGTCACCCATGTGACCGGCACTGTTACCAAAAGCGCCATTGCCATTGCTTCCGGTGATTTTACCGGCTACTTTCTCAGCACTGGTTTGATTATGGCTTTTGGCGCGGGCGCAATCATTAGTGGGGTTGTCATTGGCAATGAACATCTTCGCTTGGGGCGTCGCTATGGGTTGGCCTTAATTCTGGAAAGTGGATTGCTCCTACTTTCCTACTATTTATTTACCCATAATATTCAAGAGGGCGAACTTTTTGCCTCGGCCGCTTGCGGCCTGCAAAATGCAATGGTGGCCACCTATAGCGGCAACGCCATCCGCACGACGCACATGACCGGGGTTGTCTCGGATTTGGGGTCAATCGTTGGTAATTTTCTGGCGCGACGGCATGTGGACAGTCGTCAATTTCTGCTGTTGAGCATTATTTTTGTCCACTTTTACAGTGGCGCGATGATTGGGACGGCACTCTTTCGCACCTTTGCCTTTGGCGCCATTCTGGCCCCGGCTACCCTGACTTTGGTGACCGGCATTGCGTACTTTCTCTACCTTGCCCAGAAGCATTTGCGTACACCCTCGTCTGGGCGTGACTATCTAAAGTTGCCGGCGCACCGGCGGCGCGTCGAAACCGGTGATTGAGGAGAAGCGATGATCATTCTAGATGGCGCCTATGGGGAAGGGGGCGGGCAGATTCTGCGCACGGCACTGCTGCTCAGTCTCTTAACCGACCAACCCTTTCAGATCGAAAAGATTCGCGCCGGTCGCCCCAATCCGGGGCTAAAGCCGCAACATCTGCATATCATCCAAGCCTTACAGCAGATGGGGCCAGTGGCGGTGGCAGGTGCATCCGCCGGTTCCTTCCAACTCAGCTTTACGCCGGCGCCACTGGCGGGCGGCACCTATCAATTCGACATTGGTACGGCCGGCGCCATTCCCCTTTTTCTGCAAACCTTGTTACCGCTGGCCTGCTTTCTAGGCAAGCCGCTCACCTTTACCGTCACCGGCGGCACCGATGTACGTGGCGCCATGACCATCCAGTTCTGGGAAGCGGTGTTGTTGCCCTTTCTCCGCCCCTATGCCGCCGAACTGAGCCTGACCATTGAACAACATGGCTTTTACCCCGTCGGTGGCGGACGGGTGCGGGTGGCTGTGACGCCCCATTTTGACCAGGTCGGCTGGCGCAAGCAAGTTACGAGCTTTCCACCCCTGGCATTACCGGAACGTGGCCCGTTGCAACGGGTGCGCGTGCTATCGATTGCCGGCAAACAGTTGCGGGAAAAACGGGTGGCCACGCGTCAAGCCGCCGCCTTTACCAGCATCTTTTCCAAACCGTTGCCAGAAAGTGCGATGCAGTATGTCGATGCCCGCTCGCCCGGCTCTTCGGTGACGGCGATTGCCGAATTTGCCCACACCCGCTTAGGCGCCGACGCTTTGGGCGAACGGGACAAATCCTCGGAACAAGTGGGCAAAGAAGCCGCCACCGCCTTGCAAACCGAAGTGGTCGCCGCCGGCACCGTGGATGTCCACACGGCCGATAACCTCATGGTCTGGGTCGCCCTTTTTGGCGGCCACTACACCTTTGCCCAGACCACCGGCCACATCACCACCAACGCCTGGGTCATCGAACAATTCCTCCCCGGCGCCCTTCGTCTCGACGGCAATCGCGTCGTCGGTCGCGAGTAGTGTTTGATCAACGAAGCCTTACTAGCGTGGTTCATGCTAATCACTAGGTACTTTTGTCCCGTAGGGACGTTTGAGTTTAGGGATGAGAAAATGATGGTCCCTAAACTCATGCGTCCCTACGGGACGAGTTTCATCTGAACCAAAGCTTTTACGACATTCACCCCCCAGTTAACCAGGGAACAAACTCCCCACTTGGGGAGCGTCATTCACATCAACGAGCAGTATGCTATGGGTAGCGGTTTCAACGGGGAGGCCGCTACACTCAGTAGATCATGGCTAACCGGTAGAGCTAGCCAGTTGTTTTGGCGCGCTGCCTACGTTGTGGTCTACTGAAAACTAAATAACGCACGCAATCAAGCAACCGTAGATCGCAACGCCGCCTAGCCTCATCAATGGACTCTGGACTACGGACTCTGGACTACGGACCCTGGACTGTGGACTACGGACTCTGGACTACGCGACCAAGCGACTATGGACTACTGAGAATACAAGGAGGTATTCTATGCAATGGATTCGCTGGTTCAATGAACTGACGATTGCGGATGTGCCTCAGGTGGGGGGGAAGAATGCCAGCCTGGGCGAAATGGTGCGGGAGCTGACGCCCAAGGGGATTCAAATTCCCAATGGCTTTGCCGTTACGGCGCAAGCCTATCGCGCCTTCTTGCAATACAATGAATTGGAAAATGAAATTAGCCAGTTGCTCCGTGACCTCGACATCCATAATGTCGATGATCTGCTCCAACGCACCGCCGACATTCGGCGCTTGATCCTCACCGGTGAATTCCCCGACGATATGCGCAGCGAAATTCTCACCTGTTATCATGAACTGAGCCAACAATATGGCGCCCGCTCGACCGATGTGGCTGTGCGCTCTTCCGCCACCGCCGAGGATCTGCCCACTGCTAGCTTTGCCGGTCAACAAGAGACCTATTTAAATGTGCGCGGCGAAGCGACGGTGCTGGAATCGGTCAAGAAATGTTTTGCCAGCCTCTTCACCCCACGCGCCACCAGCTATCGCGCCGACATGGGCTTTGGACAGTTGGAAGTGGGCCTCTCTGTCGGTGTGCAAAAGATGGTGCGCGCCGACCTGGCCTCCAGCGGTGTGATCTTCACGCTGGACACCGAAACCGGCTTCCGCGATGTGGTCTTTGTCACCTCGGCCTATGGTCTGGGCGAAAATGTGGTGCAGGGGCGGGTGGCGCCCGATGAGTTCTATGTCTTCAAGCCGACGCTCAGGCAGGGCTTCAAGCCATTGATCTGGAAGCGACTGGGGTCAAAAGAGTTGCGCATGGTCTATGACGAGGCCGGCAACAAATTGGTGAAGAACGTTCCCGTTTCGGATGGAGAACGCCGGCGCTTCTCGGTCAGTGAACCGGATGTCCTCAAACTGGCCGAATGGGCCATGCTGATCGAAGAACATTATAGCGCCAAGCGGGGCGTCGATTGCCCGATGGATGTCGAATGGGCCAAGGATGGGCGCACGGGCGAACTCTTTATTGTGCAAGCCCGCCCTGAAACCGTCCACAGCCAGAACCATCTGACCGCCATTGAAAGCTACATTTTACAGGAACATGGCAAGGTGCTGGTCGAAGGACTGGCCGTTGGTGATAAGATTGCTGCTGGCATGGCGCGTGTCATCCCGACCGTCGCCCATATTCGCGATTTCCAGGCTGGCGAAGTTCTCGTTACCGACATCACCGACCCCGACTGGGAGCCAATCATGAAGAAGGCGTCGGCGATCATTACCAACCGCGGCGGGCGCACCAGCCATGCTGCCATCGTTGCCCGTGAACTGGGCATCCCCGCCATTGTCGGCACCAATGAGGCGACCCACCTGCTCACCACCGGCCAACCGGTGACGGTCTGTTGCGCCGAAGGCGAGACCGGGCGCGTCTATGCTGGTCAATTGCCTTTTGTTGTCGAGAAGGTTGATGTCAGTGAAACCACCCGACCCCACACCAAGATCATGATGAATGTGGGCAACCCGGAGATTGCCTTCAAAGAGGCCGCAATTCCAAATGACGGCGTTGGTCTGGCGCGCATGGAATTTATCTTTGCCAACTGGGTGCAGGTCCACCCGCTGGCGTTGACCCGCTATGCCACCCTGCCGCCGGAGGTGCAGCAACAGGTTGATGCGATCACTGCCGGTTATGCTGACAAAGTGGAATTCTTTGTCGATAAACTGGCGCAAGGGATCGGCACGATTGCCGCTGCCTTCTATCCGAAACCGGTGATTCTGCGTCTCTCCGACTTCAAGACCAACGAATATGCCCATCTGGTGGGCGGTGGCGCCTTTGAACCGATTGAGGCGAACCCGATGTTAGGGTGGCGCGGCGCCAGCCGTTACTACCATCCCGACTACAAGGAAGGCTTTGTTCTGGAAGTGCGCGCCATCAAGCGGGTACGCGAAGACTTTGGCCTGACCAACCTGGTGGTGATGGTGCCCTTCTGTCGCACCCCGGCGGAGGGGCAGCGGGTGTTGGATGTGATGGCCGAAGAGGGGTTGCCGCGTGGCCAAGATGGGCTGGAAGTCTATGTGATGGCCGAGATTCCGTCTAACATTGTGCTGGCCGACCGCTTTGCCGAGTTGTTTGACGGCTTCTCAATTGGCTCGAATGACCTGACGCAATTAACGCTGGGCGTGGATCGCGATTCCTCACAGATCGCGCCGCTCTTTGACGAACGGGACGAAGCGGTGCGCCGCTCTTGTGCTGAATTGATTCGCGTCGCCCATCGCTATGGACGTAAGGTTGGCATCTGCGGCCAGGCGCCGTCGGATTATCCCGAATTCGCCAGCTTCTTGGTGGACGAAGGGATTGATTCGTTAAGCCTCAACCCTGACGCGGTACTGCGCACGACTGTGCAGATCAGTCAAATTGAGCAAGTGGTGGAAAAAGTTGTGGCGTAGGCTATCTAAAGATATTGGGACTTACGCAAAGCGCAGAAGTCCTACTATGTCCTAATATATTGAGAAGTGGGTTTGACCCGTAACGTCTTTGTCGATGAGGAACCAAAGTGGTTGTGGCTGTTGTCAACAGCCACAACCACTTTTTAATTACAACAAAGTGAAGTAGTATGGTTGTTCTATTGACAGAAATAAAAAGTGTTAATAAGATTGTCAGCATTTAGTCATGGTTCTTGTAGGGATAGTGTGCTATATTTATAGTACTTTTACTCTATTTTCTGTACTCCTTCATTGTGATAAAAGTAGTAGTAATTTGGCAATTTTCTAGCGTTTTTCGTTTATTAACAGAGCTTTGGGTGTATTGGCTATCCAGTTTATTGGCAAATCCCAAGAGTTGACAAGAAGTTGACAAGGAGATGACAAGACTCACTGAATAAGCACCCTAGGCTCCACTACCACTCATTACTGCATCTTACAGGAGAAAAGACGATGCAAAAAGTTCGCGTGCGCATGCTAATGCTGTTCATGATTTTGGCATTGTTGCTGTTGCTGCCCCATCCGAGGGCAAAGGCTGATGGCACTGAAACATTAGGCCCACCATCCATTGCCATTGCTTCCGGTTCAGCCCTTATCGCTGCCGGGACAGGGTTGATGGATGGTGAGGGGATGATTGATCTAACTCTGCCACCCAATGTGACAATCAAACAAGTCCTGCTCTATTGGGAAGGGCAGATGCAAACAAATGTCGCTGGTGATAATACGGCGCGGTTAAACGGGTCTATGATTGTCAATGGCACGCTCATTGGTGGGCCGACCTTCTTTTTCAGTGGCACCTATAGCTCCGCTTTTCGAGCCGATATTACCAACCTCAACCTGATTAAGCCCGGATATAATGTGCTGACGGTTGACGATATTGTCTACAGTAAAATTACAAATGGCGCCGGTTTATTGGTCATCTATGAAGACGGTTCGGGCGCTGCCCATGTTGACCTGCGCGATGGTTTGGATCTGGCCTTTGCCTTTTTCCAAGAGCCACAACGATCGACGGTACTCCAAACCTTTACCTTCCCTGCTGCGCCGGTTGATCGCATGGCGACCCTGACGCTCTTTGCTTCCAGTGTCGCCGGCACAACTTCCGGCGGCGGCGCGCGACCGGAGTCACTGGAAATCATTGTTGCCGGCCAGAAAACCATCTTTTCCAATGAATTGAATAGTTGGGATGGCGAAGAGTGGGACACCAAATCCAATAGTGTCACCGTTCCCGCCGGCGTAACCGCGCTTACGGTGCAACTCTTCTCGCGTGATGATCTCAACACCGGTAATTTGCCTTCGTCGTTAACTTGGTTGGCAGCGGGCTTGACTTTGCGAACGCCAGCACCACAGCTTGAACTTGAAAAGTGGACGAATGGCTTTGATGCTGACGATCCGAATGGAACGGATGTCCCGGTGATTACCCCCGGCGCCCCCGTGACCTGGACCTATCGTGTCTCTAACATTGGCACATTGCCCTTTGTCGAAAGTGAGATTGCGGTAACGGATGATCTCGTCGGGCCGGTTACGCAAATTGTGCAACGGCTCGGTAACATGGATGATGTGCTGGCCCCTGGTGAAACCTGGATCTATCAGGCAACGGGTACAGCGCTTGACCTCGCCACCGCCACGGGTGTGACGATTGTTCAGGGGTGCGGTAAAGGCCAAACAACTGTGACAGGGCCAACTTATGAAAATATTGGCACAGTGATTGGCACTCCCATGTCCGGCGGCACACCGATCACGGATAGTGACCCCAGCCACTATTGCAATAGCCTGCCGCCTGCCATTGACATTGAAAAAGCGACCAACGGCGAAGATGCGGATACACCGACCGGTCCGTTCATCTTGGTAAACAACCCGGTTACCTGGACTTATGTTGTTGTCAATACCGGTGTAGCGACCCTCACCAATGTCACCGTGACGGATGATCAGGGCGTTATCGTTTCCTGTCCAAAAACAGTCTTGATTCCTGCCGAAAGCATGACTTGTACTGGCAATGGTGTGGCAGTTGCCGGTCAATATGCGAATATGGGTACCGTGGTTGGCACCCCGCCAAACGGTGGCCCGCCAGTAACTGATCGCGATCCCAGCCACTACTTTGGCGCCGCGCCGGCCATTGTGATCAAGAAGTATACCAATGGCGAAGATGCCGACACCCCCACCGGGCCAAAGATCCCAATTGACGGCGCCGTCACCTGGACCTATATTGTGACCAACACCGGCAATGTCACCCTCTCCCAGGTCAACGTCACCGATGACAAAGGGGTGGTTGTCACCTGTCCTAAGAGTGTCCTCCTGGCGCAGGAGAGCATGACCTGCACTGGCGCCGGCGTGGCAGTGGAAGGCCAGTACGCAAATATTGGCACAGTGGTTGGGACGCCGCCGGTTGGCCCGCCGGTGACCAGCAAGGATCCGAGCCACTACTTCGGCTATAGACCGGCTTCGGTCGGCAACCGCGTCTTTGGCGATATTGATCCCGATGGCGCGACGCCTACCGAGATCGCGGGGGGAGATGGTATCCAAGATGCAGGGGAAATTGGCATTGATGGGATTATTGTCCAACTCTATGATGCCACGACCAACACCTTGATCAGCGAGACTGTGACCAGCAATGGCGGCTACTATCTCTTTACCAATCTACCGCCAGGCGAGTATTACATCGTCTTTATCAATCCCTTCCCCGAAGGTGTTTGGACGCTGCCGAACGTGGGCAATAATGATGAGATCGACAGCGATCCGGTTGCCGACCCCAACCTCACTGATCCGCGTGGCGAAGCGCAGAAGACCGAATCCTTTGTACTTGACTCCGGTGAGGAGGACCTGAATTGGGATGCTGGGCTGGTGGGTCTTACCTCTACCGCTTCGGCCAACGTGGGTGATTTTGTCTGGTTTGATCTCAACAAGAATGGGATTCAGGATGCCGGCGAGAATGGCTTCCCCGGTGTGACGGTGCGACTCTTTAATGCTGATACCAACACACTGGTCAGAACGACACAAACCGGTTCTGACGGCAAATATCTCTTCTCTGGGGTTGATCCGGGCAACTACTATATTGAGTTTGTCATCCCGCCCAACTTCACTATCAGCCCGCAGAACGCTGGGGCGGACGATGAGAAGGATAGCGACATCGACCCGAACACCAAACGCACCGCCGTCTTTGCCCTGCCCAGCTTTGTCACCGATCTACGCTGGGACGCCGGCATCTTCCAAACCGGCACCGGTCTGGAACCAAACACGGAGCCGGGCGCAATCCGCTCCTTCTTGCCGCTGATTCGGACAAAATAAACCGTAGGGGCGTCCCCTTGCGGGCGCCCCGTTTTCCGTAACGCCAGGGGCGCCCGCAAGGGGACGCCCCTACAAATCATCGCACAATCTGAAAGCGGGCTTCCAACTGGGGCAAGTTGACTTCGCTCACGGTCAGGGGAAGAACGCTATCAAGCGTCAGATCCGGGCGCCCGTAAATCTCAGTCTCCAGATCCAATTCGGGGAGGAGGACGAGATTACGGGCGCCATTCTTTTCCACGACAATTCCCTCGCCGGTCCACGCCGGATTGCGCCGCAAATGGACCAGCTTCCAGTGTTGATTTGAGAGCCGTTCCACCGTCCGCAACGCGCGCGCACTGTTGCTTGCCTCGGCGGACCGTTCCATCATCGTCTGCGCATCCAAGGGGCTGGCGTCGGCTGGTTGCTCATCACTGCCGACTGCGGCGCGCCGCAAATGGGCGCGCAGTTGTTGATGAATCAGTAGGTCGGTGTAGCGGCGCAGCGGACTGGTGACCTGGCAGTATAGCGCCATGCCCAACCCGGCATGAGGGCTGGGGGCGCTCTTCTGCTGACTGGGCTTTAGCAACCGGCGCAGGGCAAACATGTCGGCAAGCGTCTTGGGCGTTTGGGCACGCGCTTCATCGCTGGCCTCTTGTGTCGTAAAGGGGATCGGCAGCGTGTGGTCGAGGGCATAGCGCGCCACGGCTTCACCAGTTAGTAACATCGCTTCCCGCACGAGTGTACGGCTACGCAAGGGCGGTAACGGCTTGATCATCACCTCTCCCTCGACGATGCGCACCTTGACTTCGGGCAACTCCAGTTCAATGGCGCCATTGGCCCAGCGGCGGGTGACGGTGCGTTCTGCCAAGGCATAAAGCTGATCAAAGGGTGCTTCGGCCAGCCGGCTCTCCGCTTCGTCATAGCTGAGCCGCGTGACCTGCACCCAACTGGGGGTGATCTCCACCTGCGCCACGGTCCCATCCTCGGCAAAGTCAATGCCAAAGGAGAGCGCTGGTGATATTTCGTGTAGTCCAAGACCCAGCACTGCTGTCGCCGCAATGGGCAGCATGTGAATCGTCCCTTCGGGGAGATAGAGGTTGGTGCCGCGCGCCCGCGCCTCTTCGTCCATCGGGCTACCGGGTGGCGCTAGGGCGGCGACATCGGCTACATGCACCCAGAGGCGACCATTCTCCCAACTGATGGCATCGTCGGGGTCGGTGGCGTCAGCGTCATCAATGGCAAAGGCGGGGAGATGGGTGAGATCACGCCGGGGTTCATCCGGCAGCGCGG
This sequence comes from Caldilineaceae bacterium, assembly GCA_026645575.1. The sequence continues at coordinate 34,539 of JAPKMW010000068.1, read as the reverse complement.
GTAAGGGAAAGAGCGGTTGCCCAATCGGCGCGCCCAGCCGCTGAGGATAGGGGTTGAAGGTTTCATCCCAATAGCCGATATTGAGGAGCAAGGTGTGGGCCTGTTCCCGGTTTTCACTCTGCCCCAGGGCGCGCAGCACCCGGCTCTGTTCCCGTTGTTCCAGCGCCACGGCGACGACGTCGCCTAAATAACGTTCATCTTCGGGCGCGTAGGTATTGGCTTTCAACCGCGTCAAACAGGCTTGCCAGGCGCGTTCTTCGGCGGCTTTGGCGTCGCGCTGGGCCTGGATAGTTGCCACTTTGGCGGCGTCGTGAACCGTGATGGCGTCCGGTTCGCCGTTGAAGTAGAGGCCATCCTCCACCAATTGCCAGGCTGCCCAGGCGCTTTGTGGTGTATAGCTGCCAAAGGCCAGTTCGGCCAGTTCAGCAACCGAAGTGGTGGCGCCGGCTAATAGCTCCCAAGCGGCCAGCACTTCGCCTTGGAGGGGGCGCAATTCACTCAGGGCGCGCAGGGGACCAGGATGGAGCAAGGTGACATCCTTGGGACGCACACTTACAGGGCCGGTTTCAGTTTGAATATCGATTTTTTTATCGCCAGTTGTGGTTACACGCGCCGGTCGATTCTTGTAAAGAACCAGACTGTCAACGCGCAAGTCAGGTTGTGCCATGGTGGATTCTATCTCGTTGTCGGGTTAAATTGCTGGATGGCATTGTACATCAAGTTGATGGGATGCCCAAACTGCTTACAGATTTCCGGTAATTACGGGCAGCGCGCAAAAACTTGTGGGCAAAGTTGTTAATCAGGTGGCGATCCGGTAAGATGACAGACAATGAATTGCTTTTGTAACGTAACTACTCGGCTCCTAGCCACCCCCGAAGGGGTGGCTAGGAGCCGGCTGAGTAAGTTATTTCGTAATGAACAAGGAATCTTTGATGCTGACCGAAGAACAATTGCACGCCGCCCTAGCAATGACGCTGACGACAACCGATCTCGCTTTTCTTGGTCCCAAGCGGAGCGGGAAGGTGCGCGATATTTATGAACAAGCCGACCACCTGATCCTGGTGACGACGGACCGCCTCTCTGCCTTTGATCGCATTCTGGGATCGGTTCCCTACAAAGGACAGGTACTCAATCAACTAGCGGCGTTCTGGTTTCGCCAAACCCAAGATATTATTCAAAACCATTTGGTTGCTGTCCCCGACCCCAACGTGACCATTGCCCGTCGTTGTCAACCGCTGCCCGTCGAAGTCGTTGTGCGCGGCTATATTACCGGCGTCACCTCGACGGCGCTCTGGTATCGCTACAGCCAGGGCGAGCGCACGATCTATGGCATTGCGTTTCCCGATGGCTTACACAAAAATGACCCCTTGCCAACGCCGATCATTACCCCGACCACCAAGGCGAGTGACGGCGGCCATGATGAACGGATCACCAGCGCCGAAGTGGTGGCGATGGGGTTAGTCCCAGCTCGCCAATGGGAAGAGATTTGTGCGGCGGCCATTGCGCTTTTTCAGCGCGGCCAGGCCATTGCCCAACGCGCCGGCTTGATTCTGGTCGATACCAAATACGAATTTGGTGTGACGGAAGCGGGGCAAGTCTTCTTGATCGACGAAGTCCATACCCCTGATTCCAGTCGCTTCTGGCTGGCCGATAGCTACGCTGACCGTCACGCGAGGGGGGAAGAGCCGGAAAACTTTGACAAAGAGTTTATCCGCCTCTACTATGCTGCCCACGGCTACCGGGGCGAAGGCGAGCCGTTCCCGATGCCCGATGCGCTACGAGTGGCGGCGGCCCAACGCTATATCCGCACCTATGAACTGGTGACGGGGGACCCGTTTATCCCCGGCGCTCTGCCGGCCGGGCCACGCATGGCGGAGAACCTACAAGGGAAGTTGGTGTGATTTCTAAATTGTAAGCTTTGTGAGCAAAGGATTTTCCGCCGATTTACGATTATTATTATTATAACCGCACCATACACCACAGCCTATAACACTTTCTCTACGGCATTTGATTGGAAGAAATGTATGAAATGGCAGAAACCGCTTTTGTTCCTGGCGGGCAGTGGCGTCGCCTTGGCTTGTGTAACCTTGTTCGGGTTGGTGTTGACTACCCCGTCTTGGTTGCAGGAGTTTTGGCAAGCGCTTGCCGCCCTCTTCCGGCACTGGCTAGGACTTTCCCTCTCAACCAGTGCGCTAGACGGTGCAACCTGGCTGACCATTGGCGCCGTCGTTATGATCGATCTGCTCTGTTTGCTTTGGTTCTACCGCGGGTGTCGTAAGCGATCCGATACCGCTATCGACAGCACACCTTTATCGGCGCACCGTTATCTGAGTGCTGTGGAGTACGAAGCGCTGCTGCGCCAACGTCATGCTGCCTTGCTGGCCCGTTACCAAGACCCCGGGTTGGTGCAATTTCTGCTCAATCGCGAGGCGGGGCGCACCCAGCGACTCGACCAATGGTTTGCCGTAAGCGAAGGGTGGGCGTCTGCAAAAACGCATGCTACGCCAACGCCACTGCTTGTTAATGAATCGGAGGCGCAACGGCGGACAGAACACCCAGCGCTTGCCCTGCTGACTACCCCGATTGGCGTATAAAGTGCAAACAAAAAACGCCGCTCCAACTTGAAGCGGCGTCTGTATTCCTATTACCGAGCGACAACTTTAATCTGCTTGGGTCGAGCAGCTTCTGCCTTGGGTACGCGTAACGTCAACACACCTTGTTCGTAGCTGGCCTCAATGGCGTCGGCATTGACCGGTACGTTGAAGGTCAATCGGCGATCAAAGGGGCCATGATAGAGTTCACGCTTGAGGAACTCGCCTTGGGCTTGCGGGAATTCGCCCCGAATGCTCAACTCTTCCCCCTCGAAGGTGATCTCCACCTGCTCCGGATTGACGCCGGGCAGATAGGCCGTCAGCACAAACGCCTCTTCCGTGCCAACAACATCCAGCGGTAGGCGCATTGTGGCGGCTTTGGCCCCAGTCCCCTCAATGGCGCCATTCGCCTTGTCCACACCATTAGCGCCATTGTGACCACCTTTGTGGCCGCCGTTGCGGGCATAATCATAGGGACGCTCCAAGGCCCGATTCATGGCATTCGCAATGGTCGCAAAGTCCCGTAACATGGTGTTGTATGGTTGGTTTCGCATATACTATTAATCCTTTCATCTGAATCGTTAATGTGTAATTCGGTTGCCAGGGAGTGGGCGAGTCGGTGATTGAGACTTCGGTGTAAGCTCAGTCAAACGCTCGTCGAAATCACTGACTCGCCCACTCCCTGGCTTGTTCAAGCGCTTATGGTTCTTCAGTGTAGCGCCCTTTTGTTAGCCGAGCGCATGTGACTTGTTATCATCAAATATGCGCTTTGTCAGCGCTCTGTTAGCGGCCTGGCGGCAAAGTTGTAGCTCACCTTGTACGCTCCGTTTCCCGGCTACGCGCCGGGTAAGCCGCAGCGCTAGTTGAATCACCGCTTCATCCACAGCCCAGCCGATTAGGAGTACTTCTTCATAACCGGCGATGATATGAATTTGGGCTGTTGCGCCCCCCAGAAGCGGGTGAGCCGCCAACGTATCGCGCACGCGCCAGGCCACAATCTCATCCGTTGTCTGGTGATGGACCTTGACCATGCTTTCCTCCATCTCTACTCCCTATCAATCTAGGTCTTAGTGTAGCAGAGGAGTATTTGATTTGTATTGATGGGGTATATATACTTTGTTTGAGTTGTAGGCGCGTCGGTTTACGCCATTGGTAGGGGCGTTCCCTTACGGGTGACCCAATTCCCGTACCCTACAGCCACTCTTCAAGTTCCGGCAACGTGTTGAGCGTGAGGTCGGTTTCATCCATGTCGATGGCTTCACCCAGACCGGTCAGTACACCGGCCACCGCCATCCCCATGGCTCGACCGGCCCGGAGATTGGTGTCGGTGTCGCTCACAATGAGAATCTGCTCCGGCGGCACTTGCAACAGGCTGCTAACGGCGATCAGCCCTTCGCTGTGGGGGAGCAAGTTGCGCACATCTTCGCGGACGATCACGGCGTCAAAAAGCCCGTTGTTGAGATCGGCCGTTTCCAGGAAACTCTGTACCGAGCGGCGGTCGCGCGCCGAAATTAAGGCCAGGCGGTAGGTGTAGGCCAGGCGGTGGAGGGTGAGGGCGACGCCTTCCTGGAGAGCCAGCTTTTCCGGCGGTGGATAGCCGCGCACAAGATTGAAGAAAGGCAGACTATTTTCCAGCGTGCGTTTCTCTTGGGCGCGCCCCAGTTGGCTAATGAGAAAATTGACCATGCCTTCGACGGCGATCATCAAACGACGGGTATAATGGCGGCGCCTTTCGATTGGCACAAAGCGTTCCAGCCAGGTGGAGTGCTGCTCTACCCAAGTCATGGCGCGCCAGTCAATTGGGGTCAGTGTGCCGTCCAGATCAAAGAGGATAGCTTCAATCTTCCGACCACCAACCAGCCCCCGAATGCGGATAGGAGAAGCAACCTGGCGTGGCTCAAAGGGTTCCTGGTCAAGCAACTTGCGGTAGGTATAGAGCAGGAGGGTGCGCAAGGTGGCCACCATCGGCGTGGCGAGCAAAATGCCCAATGCCCCAAAGACAACCGTGCCGGCAATCACGCTAATAAAGGCCACCGCTGGATGGAGTTTGACCCGGCCGCCGACGAGCCGGGGAATAAAGTAGATATTCTCTGCCTGCCCGATAATGGCATAGACCGCGCCGACAATGATGGCAAAGGTGAGATTGTTGACCGGCAGCCAGGTCGAGCCTTGGAAGAGCGCGACCATGGTGCCGATGGTGCCGCTGATCGCCGGCCCGATGGTCGGCAGCAACTCCATGACGCCGGCTAACAACGCCAAACCGCCGGCATTCGGCATCCCCAGAATGACCAGCACTACCCAGGTCACTATCCCAATGGCAAAGCCCAGCGCGATCTGGCCGCGTAGAAAGCCTTCCCAAATCTGGGTGATCTCCTGCGCCAGTCGGCGGGCATCCTCCTGATAGTCGGCGGGAATTTGTTCCAACATGAGCCGCTGCAACTTTTGCAAATCTTTGAGCAGCCAAAAGTTCAGCACCAGAATGTAAAGCCCAAAGAGCAGGCCGTTGGTCAACCCCCGAAAGATCGACCACGGGTTGATGCTGGCAACGCTGAGGAGATTTTGCAACGCTTCGCTGATCGGCTGGAAGAGGGTGTTAACCGGAATGCGCTGGCCGCCAATGGGAATGACCGCACTTTGCAGGTCGTCAATTAAATCCATCAAGGTCTGTTGCAACGATGCGGCCAGACTACCGGCGCGCGGAAAGACCAGGATTGGCATGAGGATGAGTAGCAGAATAATAATGACGTAGAGGAGAATGATGGCGGGGGTGCGCGCCCAACCGGTCTGTCGTTGAATCCAGTTGACCGGATAACCGAGGACAAACGCCAGGAGGAAGGCAATAATGGTGGCAGGGATCATCACCCGCAGCATGATCACCGCCCAGAGCGCTAGTAGCACTAACGCTGCGATCACACTTGCCTTTGTGACTGTATTCCACCGACGGGAGGGCATAATTTATTAAAACGAATGAAATTGACTAAGCGGCCAATAACGGAACCAGACCCGGCCCAGAATGTCTTCCCGCAAGATGGGACCAAAGGCGCGGCTATCATTGCTGTTGCCCCGGTTATCCCCCAAAACATAATACTCGACCGGTCCCAGTGTATAGGCCGGAATGTTCTGTGGATACTGTTCGTGCGGGAATGGCTCCGGCAAGCGCCGACTATCGATATAGACGTAACCGTCGCGAATCTCCACCTTTTCACCCGGTAACCCGATAATGCGTTTCACCAACAACTCCTGCATCTCCGGACGTTTGATGACGACAATGTCATTGCGATTGGGGGCGCGAAAATAGTAGGTGATCTTGTCGATAATAAGTCGCTGCCGTTCAAAGAGGCTAGGCTCCATGCTACGGCCAAAGACAATGGTGGCTTGGGCTAAAAAGAGGTGGATGCTCAACGCCAAGATCAGGGCGGGAAATAAGACTTGAACAATTTCACGAATAACGGACGAACCGACGGCTGCTTTGGGCGTGGCGACAACCTTGGGGATTGCGCCGGCGGCGCCTGAAGCGCCGGCCAGTGGACGGCTTTGTTCATGACTACGTTCTTCTGGATAGCCGGTAATGGGGCTATGACCGACATGAGCCTGTTGATCGTACATACAATATCCAAAACGAAACTAAAACATGGTCTCTCAACTTAGGCACTCTCAAAGAAATAAGTATCGGGTAGGCGCCTAGAAGGCCGCCGCCCCTTGCGGGGGCCTCGGTTTTCGTGTGCGACCGAAGCCGGCGGGCGCCCGCAAGGAAATGCCCCTACCAATGGATATTTTACTTTTTGAAAACGCCTTATCCCGCTGCCGCCACTGCCATAGGCGCATGTGGGTAGCGCACGCAGGTAGCGACATTGGAAAAAAGAATACACAACTTGGCTACCAGTATACCGATTCTATACCATTTTTCCAAATGAGCTTACCGTAGGTGGTCTATTTGCGCTGTTGGACAAGGCTGCCGAGTGACGGCTGGGTTGATACTATACACAAACATTTAGATAATAACATTTTCACCTAGACAGTGCAATGTACGGGCTTTGCAGAAAGCTGACAGTTCTCCTCAACCTTACAACTGACGTAGCGACTCCGCTCTTTATGAGTCACGGACTGGCGAAGAGCAGAGTCGTAATCAATTGACGTAATCAATTGACGTAATCAATTGACGCAGAAACACCCCCCGAATCTGTCCAGATTCCAGCTTTAATTCGGTTTTGTGATATACTTCCCATGAATGTAATCATTTGTTCTTCTCGTCCTAGTGGTTACTCTACTAGCTCAGGTTGAAAAGTTGGAATCACCTTGACCAGAAACGCTTTTATCCATTGCTTTCATCGCAACCGTACACGCCCTTGCTTGTTATTGAGTTTGTTGTTAGTAAACCTGCTGGCGCCGCAAGCGCTTTGGGCGCAAGGGGCATCACCTTTGTTAGCGTCAACGGTTACGCCGACAGCACCAAGTGTCATTGCCGATGCCGCGCAACTAGCTCAACAGGCAACGAATGAGCATCTTGCCGCCGTCTTTGCCGCCATGTCGCCAGCCGATCGCGTCGGGCAACTCTTTGTCATCACCTTTGAGGGCAACCAGATTAGCCGCAACAGTGATATTGTCGACTTGATCTATGAAGAGCGTATCGGCGGTGTAATCTTAAGCCCGGTCAAATATAATTTCACCAATACCAAAGGCGAGGACACGCCCGCCCTGGTGGCGCGGTTGACTAATCAATTGCAAGCGCTAGCCTATGGGAATTTGGTGCAACCGCAACAAGCCTTGCGCCTGCCCTTGACATCGTCTATCCCCTTTAGCGGTAGCGTTGTGCTGTCGCCAACTGTGGCGCCGGCTGTGCCTCTGTTGATTGGGGTCGAACAACTGGGGGATGGGTATCCCAAAAGTGCGCTCCGTCGCGGTTTTACAACACTTCCTTCCCAAATGGCGCTAGGCGCGACTTGGGACCCCGCCTTGGTGCAGTCGGTTGGCGCCATTGTGGGACAGGAATTGCAGGCAGTGGGAATCAATTTGTTGTTAGGCCCGAATCTGGATGTGGTAGACGAGCCGCGCACTGATCCGGTTGGCGCCCTGGGGCTTTGCTCCTTTGGCGGCGATCCCTATTGGGTGAGCCAGTTAGGTCGCGCCTACATTGCCGGCGTCCATGCGGGCAGCGGCAACCGCGTGGCTGCGATTGCGCGTCATTTCCCCGGCCAAGGCGATATTGATCGCTTTCCCGATCTGGAGGTGGCGACTGTACAAAAAAGCCTGGACGAACTGAACGATCTGGCACTACCCCCCTTTCGGGCCGTTACCCGCCAGGTCTCGCCGCTCTTGACAGCCGGCGGCGACCTGGCTGCTGCCGATGGCTTAATGACCAGCCATATGCGCTTTAGCGCCCTCCAAGGGCTTACTCCTGGACGGACAACGCCCGTTAGCTTGAACCCCGATCTCAAACGCTTTATTACCAACCAAGGTCTGGGGGAGTGGTACAATGCCGGCGGGCTAATGATGACAAATAATCTGGGATTGCCGGCCATTCGGAGCTATTATGAAGCCACTTTCGGCGAATTCTCTTACAAACGGGTGGCGCTCGACGCCTTTGTGGCCGGCCATGATCTGCTCTACTTGGCGCATCAAGGGGCAAGTAACTCCTGGAATGAGGAGAAAGCGCGTTTAAAAGAAGTGCTTCAGTTTTTTCGGGATCGCTATGAAAGCGACCCCGAATTCCGCGTCCAGGTTGACCAGGCGGTGCAACGTATCCTGCGGCTGAAATTGGGGTTGTACCAGCCGCCCGTAGTGCAACAATCCGGTGAGGCAATCGCCGTGCCGGCGTTGACGCCGCAAATGCTGGTGCCGCCAGCGCTGGTTTTGCGGCGGACAAGCGACCTAGCGCTCTTTGCCGAAGAGAGCGAACACCGCACCGCTACCGCCGATATCATTAGCCAGGTGACGCGCACCGCCGTTACCCTGCTCTACCCCAATGTCGAAAATCTCTCCGAGGTCATCGCCAATCCACCCCAAGCCAAGGATCAACTCTTAATCTTTAGTGATAGCCGACTCTTTCGGGAATGTGAGGGCTGTATTGCTGAAACCACCCTTAGCCCCGAAGAGTTAAAGGCGATCATTACGCGTTTATATGGCTCGGAACCGGGCGCGACCGGACAGATCGACCCTGAACGCATCTATGGCCGTAGCTTTGTCGAATTGGCGGTACTCTTGGATGCCGCAAGTACAGTTGCCCCGAACAGTGCCGCAATCACAGCCACCAACACGCTGACCACAATGCAAAGCGGCTCTACTCCGGTGAACGATGCCCTGGCTGACGATGGCGCCGTGGCGCCGGAGGAAACCCTTACCCCCAATGAGCGCTTACAGCGCTTAATCAATGAATCAAACTGGATTATCTTTGCCATGTTGGATGTTGATCCCGAAAAGCAGAGTGGCAGCGATGTGGTCAAACGCTTTCTCCGCCAACAGAGTGAACAGTTAGGCGACAAGCAGGTGATTGTCCTGGCGCTCAATGTCCCCTACTTTCTCGACGCCACCGAAATCAGCAAATTGACCGCTTATTTTGGCGTTTATAGCAAAACACAACCCTTTTTGGAAAGCGCAATTCGCGCCCTTTTTCGTAGCGCAACACCACCAGGCGCCCCGCCCGTCAACGTGCCAGGAACGCGCTTTGATAACCTGGCGGCGCGCTTACGGGCTGACCCGCAACGCCTGCCAACCCTGACATTGGCAGTGGGCGAGAATGCAACCCCTTTGCCCGTCATGGCCGACGGCGCTGATCCGGTCATTGGGCTGGGAGATACCTTGCGCTTGGCCGTGAGCAATATTTTGGACTATAACGGGCATCCGGTTCCTGACGGTCTCCCGGTCGAATTTGAACTGGTGGATGAGGCGCGCAATATTACCATTCCTGTTGCTCCAACGACAACGCGCAATGGTAGTGCCAACCAAGAGGTCATCATCACAACCCCAGGGCGCCTGTTGATCTCGGTCAGCGTTGGCGAGGCAAAAACCATGCCGCCGCTTGCAGTGCGGATTCAAGAGCCGGCCAGCGCACCTGTCGCCGCCAATGGCGTGCCGACAGCCGCGGTCACGACAACTGTCCAGAATACGCCACCTGTTGCTGTTGCCGTGACGGCGCCGGTGACGGCGCCGGTCGCCGCGAACCCCGCCAACACCCCTCTCGCCACGGATCAAATGGCAGAACCAAGTGTGAATCCACGGACGCTGATTGTCGCGTTCTTGACCATTCTCGTCACCCTCAGCTTCCTGCTTATTCTCCAAATTCATATTTTGCCCCGCTCCATGTTGATGCAAAATATGCTCTGGGCGGCCATCTTTGGGCTGAGCGCCTATATCCTCTACGGTCTGGGCATTCTACCAGGGGTTGGCTTTCTCCGCGAAACTTTGCGCGTCTGGGGGGCGGCCGTGGTCGTCTTCATCGGCATGTTGTTGCCGTTGCTCTGGTTGCAATTGCGCGCCGAGTGATGGCGTCGGCAGGCTAACCATAGCCGGATGGGTAATGGCGTTGATAAAAGCAAGCAGATCGGGCAGGTGGGTAAAATAATGATTTTGCTCGCTCAACACATGTTTGACTAAACCGCGCCATTGCACCGTGGCGGTGACGGCATCGGCTTCCTGCCATAGACGGACAATAAAGAGATGTTGACTGCGCTGTTCCTGTGGCGCCATTGGCGCAATGTGGGCGGTTGTTGGCATCGGACATGTTCCTTCCTGCAATCGATTGCGTTGTAACAACAGGATAGCAGGCGTGCGTCCGAAATGCGTCCGAAAGTTGAAGTTGAGTGGTTTCGCCAAGCTCAACCAACGTTGGTTGAGCTTGGCGAAACCACTCAACTTCCTATCCAACCAACGCCACAATCTTCTCCAGCGTCTGCCGGCAACCCTCGGCATGGGCAAGGGTAAATTGTTCAGGGGTGAGGCGCTGATGGGCATAAGTCAGCGTCTTTTCATAAAGGGGCTGGTAGATGGCTTCCGGCGCCGGCAAGGCTTGTTGCGTGCGGAGCGCCTGGGCAAAGCCAAGCAACTGCACCGCCTTCATCGTTTGTGCCGGTTGGGGCGCCGGCTGCCGCACCCAGTAGAGCGTCAACGCATCGAGCAAAGAGAGCAGTTCTTTGGGTTTGCGATCAGCCTGCCAGATTGTCAAACAGTGGGTCAAATGGTTGCAGGCGCCCGCATCATCTTCCTGGTATAGACATAGGAGCGCCAGACCAAGGTGGGCGCCAAAGCGTTGACTCTTAATACCGACTTCGTCAGCAATGGTCAACGCTTCATGAAAATAACGCTGCGCCTCGCCCCAGTGCGCTTCGGCCAGCGCTACTTTGCCCAGATGGGTCAGCAACAGAGCCAATCGCGTTTTGGCCCCCAAGCGCCGGGCAATCGCTACGCCTTCCGTCAGCCGGCGTCGGGCAGATGCATAATCCCCCTGCATATACTCCAGGACGCCCCAGGAATTCAAATCGAGGAACATGCCCCATTGGTCGCCCAGCGCACAGTCAATGGCATAACATTCGGCAAAGCATTGCTGTGCTGCTGCATAGTGGCCGAGAAAGGTTTCCGCCACCCCCAGATTGTGCAAGGCATCGGCCATCCCTTGCTTGTTATCTAATTGCCGTTGAATCGTCAGCGCCGCTGTGTGATACTCGATCGCTGCGGCATAATTGCTATGTTGGCGGGCAATACCCCCCAGCGAGAGATAGATACGCGCCATCTCTCCTTGATCCGCCGCTGCGCCCAGCGTCTGCCAGAGGGCAAGGCTGCGCTGGAACTGTTCCTGCGCAGCGCTATACTCTTCTTGGTACCAGGCAAGCGTCCCGTTGGCGCTGTGCGCTTTGGCGTGTAAAGCGGCGGCGATGGGTTGACTGTTCCCCAGCGCCTGCTCCAACCAGCGCCGCCCTTCGACCAAGTAGCCCCGTTTGAGCCAGAAACTGGCCGCCGCAACCGCCATCCGCACGGCCAGCTCTGCCTGTTCTTTCTGCTGACAGGCCCAGGCAAAGGCTGCACGCAAATTGTCCAGTTCGGCGGCGATCTGATCCAGCCAATGACCTTCGTTGGCTAACTCCTGTACTGACGAAGCTTGCTCCATCTGCGCCAGATAGTAGCGGGCATGACGTTCGCACAACTGGTCGGCTGTTCCGCTGGCCTGCAACTGTTCCCACGCATAGTCGCGCAACGTGAGCAACAACCGAAAGCGCAACGTGGTCTCATCCGGGTTGGCCGGCTCCACCCGTTGCACCATGCTTTGGTTAAGCAGGTCGAGCAACTCTTCCAAAACCAACGCACGATCCTGGTCGTTGGTTGGGGTAATTGCTTCCGCTGCCGCCAGGGTAAATTCTCCGACAAAGACACTCAACCGGGCAAAGCGTTGTTGCGCTGCCGGCTCAAGCAGACGGTAGCTCCAATCAATGGTTTGGCGCAAGGTGCGTTGGCGTTCGGCCAGACCATGTTGGGCGCCCACCAGCAGATCCAGCTTGCGGGTCAACTTTGCCAGAAGCGCTTGTGGTGTAAATAGCTTGCTGCGTGCTGCCGCTAGTTCGAGCGCCAGCGGCAGCCCATCCAGCCGGGTGCAAACTTCGGCCACCGCCGCCCCATTCTCGCGCGTCAAGGTGAAGGTTGGATTGTTGGCGCGGCTGCGGGTAATAAAGAGACTGACCGCCGCCGACTGCACCAGTTGTTCCGGTTGGCGCCCCGCTTCGGGGTCGGGCAGCGCCAACGGCGGCACCGGAAATTCATGTTCGCCATAGATCGAGAGCAATTTGCGGCTGGTGACCAGCAGCGTCAAGCGCGGGGCGGCCAGGAGGAGTTCGGTCAACCCTGCTGCTGCGGCTGTCACCTGCTCAAAGTTGTCCAGGATCAGGAGTAGATCGCGCGCCCGCAGCCAATTGTTGAGCGCTTCGATCAGCGGGGTCTGTCCCTGTTCCTTGACACCGAGGGTGGTGGCAATGGTGGGCAAGACCAGGGCCGGATCGGTCACGGCGGCTAAATGAACAAGGTAGATGCCCTGGGCAAACGGAGGCGGTTGTAGATTGGCCAGTTGTAAGCCCACTTCAATGGCCAGCCGTGTCTTGCCGCTGCCACCTGGCCCCGTCAGTGTTAAGAGCCGGAGCCGGTTCTTGCGTTGCGTCAGGAGAGCGCGAATGCCCGCGACTTCCGCCTCGCGTCCAATGAAACTGGTCAACGGCGCCGCGAGGTTATGCGCCGGCTGGGCTTCGACTGTCGCCACTGCCGGTGGTGATGGGGGCATTGCAGCGGCTGACGCGGTTGCCAGCGGGGGCGCTATGACTGTTACCGGGGTGGCGGCCTGACGCGCCAGTGTATCATAAAGTGCGCTGGTCTCTACCATGGGGGCAATATCCAGTTCGGTCCGCAGTCGTTGGGCAAAGCGTTGGTACTCTTGCAGCGCACCGGCGCGATCACCGTTGGCATGGCGCAAGGTCATCAACTCGCGCACAATGTCCTCGCGCAGGGGATCATGTTGTAAGATTTGTTGCGCATAGTTGATGGCGGTAGGGTAATCATTGGCGCTGTGGGCGCTGGTCAGCAACTGGCCGAGTATGGCAAAAAAGCGATTACGCAGCCGTTCGCGCACGCCAAAGAGCCAATCTTCATACAATTCAGGGAGCAGATCCCCCGCATAGAGTTGCACCGTTTGCGCCAGACCAGGCAAATCGGCGCTCGCCTCCTCAAAGGCCACCACATCACACCAGTAGTCGGCCTGGCTATTCCACTGCACGGTATTGTTATCGACCAGTAGCCAGGGGCGCGCATCGTCCGGCGTGGGCAGGACGCGCCGCAGTTCATACAGGTGCCGACGTAAATTGCTGCGCGCTTCGGCTTCACTGCAATCGGGCCAATGGGTAAAGGCCAGCGTTGTGCGCGGGATGGGCTTGGCGCGGTTGAGTAGTAGATCGGCCAGGAGCGGCAAGGTCTTGGGCAGGGCGGCAAATTTCAGTAGCTGCTCTTGATAGCGTAAACGCAACGGCCCAAACAGATAGATTTGTAACATGTGATCTTAACAATGGCTTGGCTTTGTAGACCGCAATGTCGTGCGCCACAGACTAGGTCTCTAAAAGAGCCTTGGTCTGTAATTGCAGCCTACTGAGTTTTCGTAAAGAATCAATAGCTGTTATTGTAACATACTTTGCCTTGCCATCTGCTTACGATAAGCTTGCGTATTGCAATAGTATAAGAGATCGAGCGCTTATTTTTAGGCGTTCTCTTAAAGAAGTATAGTACACCCCCGCTCGCCAAGCTGGTGCAGCCAGGCTGGTTGCGCTGTTAAGCCATTCCAGCGTAAATCTAACTTTTCCAGGCAGGGCAATTCACCCAAGGTTGCGGGCAGGGTTGTCAAGCGGTTGCCTCGTAGATCCAGTGTACGCAGTTTCAACAAGCGTCCCATCGTGGTTGGCAGCGCCGTCAAACGATTGTTCCGCAGATCCAGTTCAGCCAGGTTGACAAGATCCCCAATTGTAGCCGGCAATGTTGTCAACCCATTCTCCTGCAAACTGAGCAGTTTGAGCGCCGTCAACCCGCCGATGGTCTCCGGCAATGTCGTCAAGCGATTATTGCGTAGGTGTAGTTCCTGCAACTGCGCCAGATGGCCCAGCGAAACAGGTAACGTGGTGAACTGATTGTGGTAGGCACGTAACTCAACCAGGTTGGTCAACGCCCCAATCCAGACCGGAAACCGCGTCATGCCATTGTCGGTGAAGTTGAGGTAGCATAACTTCGACAGCACCGCCAGGGTTGCTGGCAGTTCAGTCAGGCGATTGTTGCTGAGATAGAGAAAGCGTAATTCGTGCAACTCTCCTAAAGCCGTCGGTAGGGCGGTCAACGCATTATGCCCCAAATCCAACATTTGCAGATTGGTCAACTGACCAATGGCCGGGTCAATGGCTGTCAGGCGGTTGGCGCTGAGATTGAGCGTGCGTAGCGCCGTCAGTTGCCACACTTCGGCCGGTAGCGCCGTTAATTTATTGTCGTAGAGACTCAGTGTCGTCAATTGCGTCAACGCGCCAATCGCTGCTGGTAACGCTGTCAATTGATTGCCATCCAGTAAGAGGTCGGTGTGTTGACGCCAATGAGCCAGCGGCGGCAGCGTGGTTAAGCCTTGGCCGCGCAGATCCAAGCCGGGGGTAGGTGGCAACTGGTGAAGCGGGGGCAAGGTTGGGAATCTGTGCATTGCGTCTTTTCTGGATACTTCAACTCACAAAACGGACAACGTGTAGGGGGCGAATGTAGGAACTGCGGGGCGCGCCTTTTTGCTACTGCCTCATTCTCCCAGCGTAAAGCTTTGCACCACATCCCCTGCCTGCACTTCATAAGTTCCGGTGGCCGGGTCCGGCGTCTCGATAGGGACCACTTGCTCAAACGGCGTGAGTACCTGGGCGCACATCTGGTCGGCGGGGCGGGTGGTTTGCAGGGTGATGGCAAAAGTTTGGCCCTGCGCCTCAACCGTGGCGCCCGCAATGGTGGTGCAGGCGTCTGCCAGTTGACCACGCACCACCGCTTCTACCTGTACCGGGTTTGATTCGAGGAGGCGCACCTCGATGCTCTCGACAAAAAAGGTCATTTCACCACTGTCTGTGTCACTGCTACCCGTGTCACCGCTGCCCATATCATCCTCCGCCGCCGGTTGACGAACCATGCTGCCATCCACATTGGTATGATAACGGTACTCGGCGCCATCCACCGCCAGGGTGATCAGATAACCGGGGGTGAGTACCTGGCCGCACATTTCCTCAGCCGTTGGCGCGCCAAGACAGGCATCCGGCCATTCCACCGCTTCCACGCTCACCACCGTAATGGCAGCGGCATCGACTTGGCGTTCTTGCGCTAAATTAGCTTGTGCTGCCTGCACAGCCGGTGGCACATCTGGTGACGCATCGCTCTGCCGTGAATCTTCTGCCGGCGGCTGAATCACAGGGACGCAGGCCACCAGCAGCCAAAGCAGACCCACTGCAACGATGGCGCCTATCCGGTGCGGATAGAATCGGTTTTGTTTCATCATTCCCTTCTTTCTTCCTACGGTTGCATCAATCGATGCTAACGGCTTGCCGACGAGCGATCTTACCACACTCCACTCGCCCTGGGCAATTTATAGCCCAGCAGCTTACGTCCATTTAAACTGCCGATGTGAAAGCAGGACGCAGATTTACGTGGACAAAAACAAAATCAGCGTTCATCCGCATCCGAAAATCTTCATGGCTATCGGTGTCGCAAGACAGGTTGCCTGTTCTGTCAACAAAGTTATGTTGCTGCTCTTTGCGAGTCGGTGACACGCCCAAGTTGTCTGCGCGTCACCGACTCATAAAGAGCGGCGTATGGTGTTCTACTTTTACAGATTTTTCATTGGAATCGCGTCTTACTCGCCCAGCGTAAAGTTTTCGACGACTTCCCCAATACGCACCTCATAGCTGCCGGTGGCCGGTTCGGGTGAACCGAGACGGACAACCTGTTCAAAAGGGGTAAGCACCTGGATGCAGCGTTGGGCGAGTTGACGAGCGGTGGTCAAGCGGATGTTGAAGACATTCCCCTCAACCGCTACACTGGTATCTTGGATAAAGCTGCACACATCAGGCAATTGACCGCGGATCACAGCTTCGATCTGCACCGGGTTGGACGCCAGGATACGAACTTCAACACGTTCAATGATCGCCTCGCCTGTGTCGGTGATCGGCGTTGTCACCGGCGGGTTGTCAGCCGCGTTGTCAGTTGTGTTATCAGTCGCCTTGCCGTCACTACTATCGATGGTCGTGGTGGACGGTTGTACAAAGCGGGGGTCATTGACCACAAAACAACTGCCAACGCTACCATCAGGGCAGAGGACGCGCCACCAACTGTTGTCGGGCATCGCCCCGGTCACTTGGGCCGACTGGCCGGCAAAGACTTTGCCCACAATCCCATAGGTCGTGCCGGGGCCGCTGCGGATGTTGACATTCACCGCCGCTTGCAGCAACTGCACCTCTGTCGAGATTACAGCGCTGGCGGCGGGGATCGGCAGTGGCTCCGGGTTGGTGACGGGGACCGCGGTTGTCACCTGGTAGATCAAGGCCAGTGCCAGGTCGCTGATGGCCCGGTACGTCGCTTCATCCGCCGCTGTATTGCCGGCGCCGGAGAAGACAATACGCGTGGTCATGGCGTCAGCGGTGGCAGGATCGCTTTGCTCCACTTCAAAGGGTTGTAACGTATCGACCCAATCGTAGATCACCTGCAATTGATTTGGTGAGAGGCGCAGTCGCCCCAAATCCTGCGGCTCGTCCCCCTGGCAAGAAGTGACATAGGCGTCGCCGCTCACATATACCGTGACATCGTCGCAAAAGCCGGCAATGCCCCCCTCGCGATGCCAGGCAAAGACCAGCCCCCAGCTTGCCCCAGAGCGGCCCCCTTGCGCTTCTAACGCCACCAGGCGCGCCCACTCGGCAATCATACGCTGTTCGGCGGCGGTGGCGATCTTGTCGCCATTGCCGACAAAGTCCACGGCGCCGGCCACTGTCGCCGCCGTAAAGGATTGATATTCGTCGGCAAAAGCAATTAGATCGGCCTGACGGGTGTCAAAGCTATAGGGCGCCCCCAACAAGGTGCCAAAGCAAGGGCCAAAGGCGACGCCATCAGTCCCAGCCTCCAGGCTTTGGCAGCCGCGTTCACTGTCGTCTGTCCAGGTGAGAATGCGTGTACCGATGGCCGGCGCTGGCGCTTCGACAAGACGGAAATCGCTACCATCCGCGTTGGTGTGATAGCGGTACTCCTTGCCGGCGACATCCAGGGTGATCTGGTAGCCGGGGGTCTGCACCTGCGCACAGGATTCGTTGGCGCGACCGGCGCCCAGACAAACATCCGACCATTCTTCTTTAACAGCCGATACGACAGCGACAGCCGTCGCATCGGCCTGTAGCTGTTGGGTCAACACCTGGCGCACATTGGCCACGGCCATGTTTTCTTCCGGTGTCGCTTGCCCATCTGCCGGGCGGATCATTGGGGTGCAAGCTGCCAACAGGGCGAGCAAGGCAAGGCAAACCGCCAGATAACATCGGCGGCAGCTAGGGTGATGTTGCTTCATCGTCAGTTCTTTCTAAATCGGTTACTTTTTTCCATAGTACTCTTTAACAACCATCGTTCAACAACCATCGTTCAACAACCATCGTTCAACAACCATCGTTCAACAACCATCGTTCAACAACCATCGTGCGATTGGACGGGCGGCTGATCAGGAATGTTCCATGCAATTGCAGACAGGTGGCGGTCGTCGACCAATCGTTTCCACACTCGTTTCCACACACAGTGCAGATCGGGCACTTGTTTTTGCCGCTCGCTTAGCGGACGCGGCTCGGACGCTCATTCGCTATTGTTACAGGTAGGCAAGAAAACAGCTTGCAGAAGCGCAGTATGCCATTTTCGGACGCGCTTCGGACGCGCATAAATTACAATACAAAAAGGTTTTTATCAATTTTCTTAACAAAGGGAAGGATTACGATGAAACGTTGGCAAAGGTTTACATGGAGTATGTTTCTAGTGTTGGCTGCCCTCTGCACCCTGACCGGGGTTGCCTTCGCTGAGACGATCATCACCGATGATGATGGCGTCAGTGGGTTTGAGTTATACCAGAATGGCCTTTATTGGTGGAGTGCGTCCGGTCGCTGCGGGGGCGAGTTCCCGCACGATGCCACCATTCGGCTACGCAACACCATCGCCGGCAGCAATAAAAATCTGCATCGCGATTGCAACGCTTTACCCCGTCCGGTCGATAATTTGGTGCGTGATGGCAGCTATGTCTACTTCTTCCAGAATGGGCAACTGAGTCGCAAAGCACTCAATGCCACCGAGCAGGACGCCGCCCAGCCGTTGGCGCAAGCAGCCGCCTTGCCAGCGAATGCCAACAGCGCCAATCTGGTGTTGGTCGAAGGGCAGCTCTACTGGTCGGTTTTCAACAGCCAGAACAACAACTCGGCCATCTTGCGCATGCCCACTGATGGCAGCCAGGCGCCGATCAATATCACCACGGCGCAACGGCGCATCACCAAATTGGTCTGGCGCCGTTATACCGACAGCAACAGCCAATCCCAGGAAGCGCTGGTCTGGCTCACCGACGATGCCCGTCTCTTCCGCTTTCGTATTGGCAGCGCTGGCGTGCCCCAAGAACTGACCACCGGTGTGGCCGATTTCACGATTCATACCAGTGTTGTTCTCTTTGGGTCAACCACCTCGATCTATGCGGCGATTGGCACCGAGAACGTTTCCCCCAACACGGCAGCGGGCAAAGTGTTGCAGATCAACATTGACAGCGGCAACCAAAGCACCGTCTACAATGCAACCGGTCACGATCAGGTGTTGGCTGTGGGGACAGACAGCAACTCTGGTGTAAATACCCCAACGCGCAATATCTACATTGCCGTTGCCGGTGTCGGTTGCGGTGACATCTTCTGTACGATTGGCAACACCGCCATCTACCGTCATGCGTTGCCGGCCAATACCAGCGGTTGGCAATTGATTGTCGCCAGTGGTGTGGGTCGTGGCCTGCGCAGTGATAACCAATGGCTCTACTATGTCGCCGGCAGCGCCAGACAGATCGAACGCATCAAGACCGATGCCCCGGCGCTGGAACTGGATATCAAAGCTGATGGCGTAGAAATCGTCCAGGTGGTGCAGAGCTTAAATCAAGATGTCAAGCTGGTGGCGAACAAGCCAACCTTTGCCCGCGGCTATGCCCATCTGGTAAAAAATACCACCGGCAAGAACGACTGGTTGCCCCAGGCCACCTTGCGCGGCTTCCTCAATGGCACAGAATTGCCCGGTTCGCCCTTGACCGCGCTCAACAGCGTCAATCTCGACACCACCAGCGACATCAATGTCCTGCGCAACAGCCTGACCCGCAGCTATCTCTTCCGCCTGCCTGATAGTTGGGTCAAAAATGCCGGTGCGCTGACGGTAGAGTTCAAGGTCGATCCCATGGGCACGTTGCCCGAAACGGCCAGTACTGCGGACAACAAAATCGGCCTGAAAGCAGCGGCGACCATTGTCAAGAAGGAAGACTCTTGTCTCGACTTTGTGCGGATGCACACAGCAACCACTATTTCAGCCAATCCCGATAGTCTAGGCGCCATTGTTGCGCGTGCCAAGACCCTCTTACCGGTGCAGGAATTCCAGGTGCGCACCTCGAATACGCGCATCTCCAAGCCGGTCTTCCGCTTTAAGGACGAATGTTGGGGTTCCCTCTGTATCCCCGTTCCCTACATTGCCCAGGAACCTTTTGTCATGGCCAATGACAGTAGCTGGGCGCTCGCATTGCTCACGATGTGGGACACGTTCCATTCAGACTTTGGCGCTTGCAGCGACTCACATCTGGTCGGCATGGTTCATCCCAGTGAACCGACTTTCAATGGGAAGGGGTTAACGGCCTTCTCGAATGATCTCATCGTGCGCATGGAACCGGGTCCCGTATTTGACCAGAGCGGTAATCCAGTGGCGATCAACACGCCCTGGGGCGGTCGCACGCTGGCCCACGAATTGGGTCACAACTATGGCCGCAACCATGTCAATCAAATGGCATCCTCCCTCAATTGTGGTACACAAACGCCAGACGGCATAGATAGCGATTACCCCTACGATACCTGCACCATTGGCGCGGCTAACACCTACAACGGCTTTGACACGCAAACGCAAACCTTGGTGCTGCCCACCACAGCCGGCGATCTCATGAGCTATGCCACCACCCGCTGGACATCAAAGTACACCTGGGACGCTATTCTGGACGAGGTGGTCGCCTCATCCACAGATGTACAGGCGGCGACGCTACAAGTTCCGACCGCTGCCATGCTCCTTGTCACCGGCATGGTGACGCCGACACAGGCGACTGGACATTTGGACACCTTCTACCTGCTGCCCGACGGCGTGGCGCCCCAAGCAGAAGTTCTCAAACAATTGAGTGCCGTACTCCAAGCGGCCGCCACCAGCGCCGATCCCTATCTGATCCGCCAACTGGACGCCAATGGCGCCACGCTCGCAGATACGCAACTTGTCATTGATACGGCCCACGATGACGTCGGCCCCGCTTCCCCCTTTGTTCAATATATCCCCTTTAACGCCCAGACGAAGCGGGTGCAACTGGTGCAGAGCAACAAGGTGTTGGCGGAAAAGAACGCCAGCGCCAACGCACCAGCCCTCACCCTGCAAGCGCCAGTCGTTGACCCCGCCACCCAGACGATGGCGCTTCAGTGGCTGGCCTATGACAATGACAACACGCTCAACGGCGGCTTTACCGATGTGCTTTTCTTCACCGTGCAATACAGCCCGGACAATGGCGCCACCTGGTACACGCTGTTGGTGCAATACCCCTGGCTGGCGGCGACCGTGGAGACTGATCTGCTGCCCGGCGGCGCCCAGGCGTTGATTCGGGTGCTGGCGACGGACGGCTTTAATACGACGATTGCCACCTCGGCGCCCTTTGCCCTGGCCAAACATGCGCCAGTCCCCGTCATCGACGGCGTAATCGAAGACGAACGCATTCCCTACACCAAGACCATCACCTTGCTGGGGTTGGGTCTGGACGCCGAAGATGGCGGCATTCCAGCGGACAAACTAAGCTGGGCGATCAGCGGCCCGACCACCGCCAGCGGAACGGGTACACAGCTTGATCTGACCCGCCTGGCGCCCGGCAGCTACACCGCCACCCTGACCGCCACCGACAAAGACAACCAAAGCGGTACAACCACTCGCCACTTTGAAGTCCTACCACTGGTGGTCGCTGATCGCGCCGAGCCGACGCTGGATGGCGTCTGCGCCGATGCCGGTTACGCCAATGCCGCGTCTGTGAGTATTGCCATGCCCAGTGGACAGGCGCCGCGCGGCTGGCTGCTCCATGCCGGCGGCAAACTCTACGTCTGTTTCGTTGATCTCCAACTGGCCGCAGCCAATGCGCCGACGATGACGCTGACCCTGCGTTTTGATGTTGACAACAGTGGCGGCAGCGCCATCCAGACCGGTGATCTAGGCTTTGGCGTTGACCAGAATGGCGCCCCCTATCAACTGACAGCGGCGAACGGCGCCCTACCAGTGACGCTCACGCCCCAGTTGGGTTATAGCGCCGTGGTTGAACGCAATGCCAATGGTTGGAGCGCTGAACTGGCCCTGACGGAAGCGTTGTTGGGCGGCTGGAATCATGGTGTACGCATTCTCTTCAGCCACGCTGGGGTGGATGCGCTGCTGGCCGCCGATGCCGCCGCCGCCAATGGTCTCTGGCCGGAAACGGGCAACCGCACCCAACCGGCGACCTGGGCTGCGGCCTATCTCGGTACGCCGGCCGCGCCGGCCAACCAGGCGCCAGTCGCCATTGCCGGGGACGATCTCTATGAAAACGTTGCCGTCACCAAAACCATCGGCCTCGATGGCAGCAGCAGCGTTGATCCTGACGGCAACACCCTCACCTATAGTTGGACGCAAGTCGCCGG
Source organism: Caldilineaceae bacterium (assembly GCA_026645575.1). The sequence goes on along the minus strand of JAPKMW010000068.1, from coordinate 12,494 downwards.
CCCCACCGTCACGTTGGCTGGCGCTAACAGCGCCATGCCCACCTTTACAGTGACACCGGTAGCGACGGCAACCGCGCTGCGTTTCCAACTGGTGGTCAACGACGGGGCGACCAACAGCCCAGCGGACGAAACCGTGGTGAATCTGCTACCTACCGCACGTCCCCACACGGCCAAGACCTTCACGCCGACGGATCTAAAGGTATCGACCAATGTCTACCTGCCCTTGATTCAACGGTAAGTACTCAGCCAAAAATAACTTCACGCGCACAGCGCAAATCTACAAGTTGTTTTTGGCTGATGACTAGGTTCTGTTGACATTTCGTTTTTGCCGGGTTAAAACCCGCTGCTGACAGCGAAAAGCCGCCTCAGCAGGCCAATTCCATTGGTCGTTTTAGCAAATGTCAACAGAACCTAGGCGTTTTGCCGGAAGTAGCTACAACTTAACCCGTTCCGTAGGGGCAACTGAATTGAGGTGTGATTTTGTTGCTTGCCTAAACTCAGTTGTCCCTACAGGAGAGGAGAACTAGCGCTGAATAAGCGGTAGATAGAGCCGACCAGCGAGATTCGGCTGGGGCGTTGTGTCATTGTCCGCCGGCAGCACCCAAGTGTTGACCCGAATACAGCGGCCTCCTAGTGCATCGGCGCCGATGAGCGAATCACTACCGGGGGCGGCATTGAGCCGCACGACGCCAGAGTAGAAGCCGGGGGTCAAGCCGCTGCTGTTGAGCGTCACCTGCACCTTGTCGTTGACGATACTCGGCATGATCCAGCTTTCGGCGCTGCCAGCTTGCAGTTGGAGATTGCCACCGCCGACATTCCGCCAGCCGACCAACTTGGGCGCCGCTTCGCCACCGGCCTGCAACTTGGCTGTGAAGTGCAAGGTATTGCGTTCGAGCGCCAACCGGGGCTGGGTATAGGCGAGACCAAAGTCGCTGCTGTCGAGCGGGTCGCTCTGCGCTGTCTTCTCTTCGCCGTCACTGGCGTTGTCGCCGTCGCTATCTTGGTTGTTCGGGTCGCTACCTTGTACATACTCCTCAGCATTGTTCAGACCATCGCCATCGCTATCCGTCGCGCTGTTGCTGACGTTGTTAGCGGTGGCCCAGTCATCGGGCAGACCGTCGCCGTTGCCGTCGCTGCCGTTGCTGACCACCACGCGCACTCGTTCGCTGGCGACGCTGCTCCAGCCGTCGCTGTTGCGGGCCACCACCTGCACGTCGTAGGTGGCGCCGGTTTGCAGATTCGGGATCGTAGCGCTGGTGCCACTGACATCGAGTGAACCGACTGGCCCACTGTTGTCCACCTTGACAAAGCGCAAGTGGTAACTCGCCGGCGTCGGACCGATAGGGTTCGGTTGCCAGGTGAAAGTGGCGCTGGTCGAATCCTTGCTCGCCAGCGTCAGACTGATCGGCTGGAAGGGGACGGGCAGACTGGCGCCATCGGGTGTGGCAAAGACCGGCGCGGTTTGGGCGCTGGCATTGCCATTGATGTCAAGCGCCGTCACATCAACGCCATATTGTTTGCCGTTGTCCACGGCGCCGATATAAAGTTGCGGTGGTTGCCCATTCGGCGCCGCCACCACCTTCTGGTTCTTCACGAAGAAGATTTGCGGGTTATTGAAGGAACGCAAGCCCCAGCGCACCAGATAGGCGCTGACATCGGGATCGCTCACGGCATCCCACTTTGCTAGCAGGGCGCCATCGGCTGGCGTCAACGTCAGGCCGGTGGGCATGGCGGGTGGGGTGACATCGTCCAGCCGGATTGTGCCCGTGCTGGTGAAGACCACAGTGCCGGGGAAGCGCTCTGGGTCAAAGGCGCGGGCGGTGGGCAGACCGTTGGGTTGCGGCTGGCACATGTCCAGCGGTACACTGACCTGACCACTTGGCAAGGCATTGACGCCATCATCAACCACCGCCCGGATACGATATTCACCATCCAGCAGCCCGACCGTATTCCACTGGAAGCTGCCGGTTTTGAAGGGCAGGTTCTGCACAATCGGCGCGCCTTCCAGCAGATTGCCGGTGATATAGCCGGTCTGTGCAATGGCGGCAGCGTCGCTCAAGGTGCGTTCGTAGAAGAGGCTGATGGTCGCCTTGTCAGTCGCGTCGGCGGGCGCTTCCCAGGTGATGGTGTAGCTGTTCGTGCCAGCTTCGTTGGCGTTGACCGGCGTCAAGAATTTGCCATGATTGCCCACCGGGCCGGGCGCACCTTTGTTGGCAAAGTAGAGGAAGCGGTAATGCTCCACCCCGGCTTCGCTTAGGTTGCTCAGTTTGGCCTGCCAGGCGCCCGCTTTCGGCTGTTGCAGCGTGAGCAGCGTAATGTTGGCGTTGCCATCTGTCTGGCCGTTAAAGCTGGCGATGTTGCCCACAGTGATCTCCGCTCCATCGGGATTGATCAGACTCAGCGCCGGCGATCCTGCTTGCCAACTGAGACCGACCAGGATCTGTTCAGCGCTAGGTGAGACAGTGAAGGGGATCATGGCCGTGCCGTTGAGCTTCTGCGGTGCATTCATGGTCTTCAAGCCATTCAATGCCGCCGCACTGACTATCTGACCGCCATATTCATCGATCAACAGGTGATCATCGTTACCCAGGATGAAATCAAGCCCTTCGTCAAAACCGTAGTAGACGCCTACATCGAAGCCAGCGACGACCACCTTGCCTTTGATACCCCATTCGTAAGTGGTGCAACTACCATTGGTGCAGAATTGCCCAAAGGCCACCTCAATGCCGATGTCAATATCACCGGGCGGCACCAGCCACATCACGGCGCTCTCTTCGATGGTGATGGTAGCGCCGATCTCGCCGGCAAAGTGCATTTCGTCGTTGTCGGGCAGCCAAGCGTAGCGATTCTGCCAGCCTTGCCCTTGCCATAGATGGGCACGGGCAAAGCCACGGAACCAACTGCCCAACCGGACATTGACCTCAAAGCCGGTGTCGAGTGGATTCCAGGCAACCCACAGCTTGCCGTCGGCATCGACCACGCCCAACACCTTGCCGCCGCCGCCAAATTCAAAGAGGCCACGGGTGTCGATGGTCACTTCGCCCCAGGCTTTGAAGATCCCGCCGTTACCACCGGGCGCCGCCTGAAAGTTCAAGCCGACCTTGATCTGCGTGTATTCGGGGAAGATGCTCACTTCACCACGGACGCCGGTCATAAAGAGGCCGCTGCTGCCGATGGGTAAGCCAATCGGCGATTCAAAGTTGAACCGGACACTGCGCAACGAGGCTTCGCAGAGGGTAAAGCCGGCTGCGATCAAGCCGCCCGTTCCCGTGTTGCCGATGTTGGGCAGCGCCATGCTCGTCTCGCCTTTGATGATCAACACCTCCGGGCCGACGCCGCCACAGGGGGCATAGTCCACCGTCACGGTCGCTTTGTAGGCGTCAAAGCTGAACTCTTTGCTAAAGGCGTCGTTGGCGCCGTTCATGAGGGTGGGATGGTCGGTGCTGTAGACCTCCATCACCCCCGCCGCCTGCATGATCATGGTGTTGGCGGCCACATTGGTATGCACATCGGGCATGGCCCAGACACGATCCGGTTGGCTGTTGGCGACATCGCTTGGTCCGCGCAGGTCAACACAACTGGCGGGACAGAGAACATCGATGATCGGGATCGGCACGCCACGGGGCAGGATCACGATCTGTACTGGTTTGCTGGCGCCGCCGAGCGATGCTTGCTGTGTTACCGTGCCGGCCTTGGCGCGGATGGCCGTAAAGGAACGGGCGACATCGCCATTGGCCGGCGTAGTGTCCAGTTCTACCTGGTCGCCCAGCTTCACAATCAAGCTCGCCAGGTCGGGGAGTTGATCGTCAAAAATATCCAACTTCACCTCACTGCTCAACGACGGCCAGCCGTCGGCAGTGAAAGCCCAGTTGGCGCGGAAGTAGAGGGTTCGGGTGGCCGTTTGTCCCGCTACCCGACGCACACGAGCGCTGCCGGTAGCGCTACTAAAGGGCGTTGCTGACTGTGCGTTCATCGCCGGCTCGACGACAAAGCTCTCCAAGTTAAAATCACCAGCCTGGCGGTCGGCAATGGGCCACGGATCGGCGACCGCTTGCCCGCTACCAGCCGGATTGGGGCGCAGACCGGCAAGGTTACTATGGAGCAGGGCGCCATTGAAGACCGGGAACGTCTTGAGCAGGGCAACGGCCGCACTCCCCGGCGGCGGACATTGCAGCAGGCGAACTTTGGGTGGCTCCTCCGGTTTGCTTTCGCTGGCGACGCTGATGCTGTTGTCGGGGTTATAGGTGATCTGGCCGCCGATCACCGCCACCGTCATGGCGCGATATTGGGCGCCCGCCTTAAGCGGTCCTAGCAGCGGCGCCGAACCACCAACCGTACTGGCAACCGGGTTATTTTCATTGGCGCTGTTCCAGCCATCGCGGCTCCAGAGGCCGTATTCGCTGGTGTCACGGTAATAGAGCGCCAGATCACCGGCGCTGGGACATTCCACTTTCTGGCATTTGCCGCTATTGGTGGGGAAGGTTCCCGCCGGACAGGCCAGCACTTCCACCTGTAATTGGTATTTGATCGGAATCTCTTTGACTGAGCAGATTTCAGCGCCGCAATCTTCTTCGTCATAGGCGGCAATTTTCGGACCGTTGTAACGAATCGCCAGGGCGTGCTGTTTGGCCTGGACATTGTCCAAATCCAACGACAGGGCGCGATTGGGGTCGAGCGCCACGGCGTTTTGACCAATGGTGTTATCACTGGCGTTGGAGGTGCGTACATCACCCTGGCTGTCGGTGCGGATGATTTTGGCCTCGAACTGGTTGGCGTATTGGGTGCGATAGCGTTGGGCCTGCGTGCCATCGCCAGTAAACTGAACGCGCACGGCCGCGTTGCTGCCCACGGGCAGTTGCAGATTCCAGAAGGCCAGCGGGTCGCTGCTGTCGAAAGTGTAGCCAATGGTCTGCTTGACGCCGGTCGTCACACTGATGTTGCCCGTCTCGCCCAGCAACCGAATATCGTAGCCGATGGTGCTGTTGGCCGGGGCATTGGCCGGCGGGCTATAGGCGACATTCAGGGGAAGGATGCCCGAAACTTGGGAATCCGGGTAGGGTGTACCGCGTCCGTTGATCAACAGATAGCTTACCTTGCCGGCCTCACCGGTGGCGTTGCTCAAGGAGGTGGCGAGAAATTCGCTGGTGGTGGAGCGCAGGTCGAGTTGCATGGTGCCAGTCAGCGGCAGGCGATAGCTGTTTTCTACGCCAGCCTGCACCGGTGGTAGGACGCCCACCGGCTTGGCAAAGCTGCGCGCTACCACCGCTTGCCAGCGCGCCGGTGGATTGGCGACGTTGAAGCGATGTTCAAAAGCATAGTAGGGCGCATTTTTGTCACCCGATTGGGGCAACCCGTTGCCCGGTCGGTCAATGAAAATGGGCGCCGCACCTTCAACCAGGGTCTGGCTGTTGCTGTAGAAGACCACCAGCCGAATGCCGCCGGTCTCGCTGGGCAGCAGGTGTGGCTCAACATCGTAGCCTTCGGTTTGCGTTGTTGCCAAATCCGGCGTGACGGCCCAGGCGTCTTTGCTGATGTCAAAGTGTAAAGTGCCGCAGAAGGTCGCCAGCGCCAAAAGCCAGTTGCTCGGATCGCAGAACTCATTTTTCAAACGCAACAGGATGCCGTGGTTCTTGTTTTCGGGCTGAATCACATCATCGATTGACAGCCACTGTTGCGCCAACGCCGTCACATCCCATTGGACGCCGGGGTGCTGCTTTTGACCGGCGCTGTAGTAGATGCGTTGCTCACTCGGCTGAATGGGCGCATTGAGATCGACGGCCGGTTCAGCGCCGTTGATCCAGTTGTCGTTTTGGATGGCGTAGGCGGAGATGGTGTCGATCTTGCCGTTGACCACTTTCTGCAACTCCCGGTTGACAAACTGAAAATCGCTGGGGACGGCGTAGAGCCAGGCTTTGTTAATCTGTGTGCCCTGTGGCATGACCGGCAAGTCAAAGCGCAAGGCGGCGCGGGTAGTGCGACCTTCTGTGCGCCCAAGCCAGATTTCGCTGCTAGTGTAGGCCAGCCCTGTGTAAGCTCGGTTGTCAGGGTTGTAGATCGCCTCTGCCGCCAAATAGGGTGCACGCATCTGGAAGACCGGGTCGATGATCACCGGGAATTGGCGTTCCGGCGCGGCCAACCAGGGCCAGGGGGTGCGGACGCGCAACTCAAAAGCGTTACGAGTTACGAATTGCGAGTTACGAACGGGTGTGATGATATATTCGGCTTGGACGGCGTTGTGGCGGTTGTGTTGTTCGTAGGTGACGGGTGGTTGCAGCAGCAACTCTTCGCCGTTGGCATCGACAAAGATCAACGGGTTGCGCGTGGCGAGGGGCGTGTCGTTGGCAAAGTCAACGGGGCTGCCGTCGATTTTTAGGGTTGTGCCGGGTTGCAGGTCAATTTGGACATGCAGATCGAGAAATTCCGGTCTGGCTTGCCACCAACGAATCGCCGGTAATTCGGTCAAGCGCATGGTGTATTCGGCGCTGCCGGGGCGGCTTTGCCATTGGTCGTCAATGGTATCGGCGACGCCGAGGTTGAGCCACGGCAGATCAATGGGTGATGCCGTCCAGCCGGCCTGGTAGCGCACAGCATCGTTCGTTGCATTGGGGGTGGCCGTTGCTGCCTCTGCCGGTCGCACAACGGTGTGACTGGCGCCGGACGCGCTCACCAGTTCCAATGCCTGGGGCTGCCAGCGGATGGCAATGCCAGCGGCGTTGATGGTGGCGGCGCTGCTTTGGCGGTCGAGGGCGGTGCGCACGGTGTTGGTATTGTTGACCCAGCGCCCAGCCTGGCGTTGATAGGCCGGGTTGATGCGCTGCCAGGTGCCGGCGCGATCTTGATAATGGAGTGGTATGGTCTCCTGAAAACGGGCGAATTGCCCGTTGCCCAGGTCGAAGGTGGCGCTGTCGAGGGTGCGCAGTGTAGTCACTTCCGCTTTGCCAATCAACTCAACGGGCAACGGTAGCGGCAACGGTGGTCGCGCCAGCTCGTTGATAGTCGTGGTTACGCCGTCATCTGCCGTATCAAGCTTGATCGGCAACGCAACAGGCGGTGCAATGGCTACAATTGATTGTAGCAACAAACTCAGGATGATCAGCAAGCGCAACAATCGCTGCTTCTGGTCGAATGATTGGGCTGGGTGTCCCAGCGTGGATGAAAAGTACATCGGGATAACTCCAATTTCAATAAAAACAAGCCGAACCGCAATGAGAAGGTAACAGGGTGACTTAGTCGTCAATTTCACCTTGTCACCCCTTCACCCCCTCACCCTGTCATGCACAGCGGGTGACATCGAGCAAAATCAAGCCGAGATCCCGCACCTTGGCCAGCAGACCATGTAGCGCCGCCTGGTCAAGGACGGGGCCAACCAGATTGGTCTCGCCTTCTGCCGTCCAGGTGATAGTCATGCCGTCGAACCAATCAGACCATTTGGGATCGAGGTGGCCTTTGATGTGAATACAGTAGGTGGTTGGTTCGTCCATGATGCGCTCCTTAGGGGGCGGTGAAGCCGACATCATCGATATACAGACGGCTGGGAAAATTGCTGTCCGAGACGACCTCGAAGCGAAGCGTGATGGTCTGCCCGGCGTGTGCGCTCAGATCGAGGGTCTGCATCTCCCAGCCATTGGTTTGCTTACCGGCGCAAAGGTCACGTGTGACCAGCGCAACGCCGTTGATCAAGACAGTGCCTTTATCCGGTCCGTTACAACTATCGGACGAAGAGATGTGGTGCCAATAGATCAACTTCGACGCACTAGCCGGCACGGTGATCACCTGTTCAATCGCATCGGTCTGGTCATAGTCACCGCCGAGAAAGGCTAACCATCTGCCGCTGTGCGGTTGGGTGAAGGCGCTGGGGCTGATCTCGCGAATCAAGCCGACAATGCCCCCATTCGGAATTTCTGTCCAAGCCGTGCGCCCCGCTTCAAAATCACCATTGGCGATCCCCGTGCCAACCACAGGGCCTTGGGCTGTTGCCACCAGTGGCAGATAGACATTAGTGGGTGCAGCCTCTTGCGCAAAAAGCGGTTGTCGGCCCGTTAGGGTCGAAAGTAGAATCAGTAGGGTGAATAGGGTTTTGCGAAACATTTTTTCTCTCCTTAGTTGAATAAAGTAAAACATGACCGGGTGACACGGTGACTGAGCTTGTCGAAGTCACCGTGTCACCCGGTCACCGTGTCAGGATTGCGGCGCAGTCATCGCTGGTTGACCTCGCCACCAGCCGATCAACTGCGCGCTGCCAGTGATAGTGGGCAGGGCTTGCCAGAGCATGGTGAGTGGACGCTGGTTGCGACTCTGCTGGGCGATGAGGCTACGGGCTAATCGTTCGGTGGCCGCTTTGGCGATTAGCTCTTGATGGCGCTGGCGTTCCAGTTCGTAGAGTTGCGTTGGGTTGGGTAGATAGCCGTTCATGGTTCGTTCCTTTTGCTATGCTTCATTTGGTTTGGTTGACCCATAGTGTAGGGGTCAACCAGGGGGGTGTGAATCATCCAAAGGCACATTCGCTGGTTGATCATCAGTAGTCCGCAGTCGTTTCATCCTTACAAGGGGAAGCGCGTAGTCCAGCGTCGGCCGATACTACTTTGGTTGCATTGCGGTCTACGGATCATTGGGTGAATTGGTGGTTGATCGCTGGATCAACCACATAAAAAAGCCCGCCAGCATACTGGCGGGCAGCGGCGGCAGCGGTCGTACTTATAGTGTGGATTGCAAAAACTCTTTGCGAAGCTGGGCGAGAAAGTGGGTTAAAACCGGCGCCAACGCAGCAACCTGGTTGATCCGTTCGGCGGGCGGATAGAGCGCACCACTTTGGTGCGCCCAGGCCCAAGCCAGCGCTTCACTGCTAGGCAGGATGAGTTGGGCCTGTCGCCCCGTCCCCTCTACCATTGCGTGTTGGCTGATCGCCTGGCGGAGAAAGTCGGCATCAACCCGGCGTGCGACCCAGGTTGGGTGCGCGGTGGCAAAGCGTTTGTATGTCTGGTGAAAGGCCAGATGCAAGCGTGGCTCCTGCTCCTGGTGTGCGCGTTTGTAGGTGGTTGATGCGCGCACAACCCTGGTGCGCAACAGGGTGAGCCAACCCGATGAACGGGTCGCGACGGTTGCAATATTGAGCATAGTTCCTCCTGCGGATGAAGCATATCGATGATCGTGAGCGTTGCTCAACACTCTATGCCTCAACCAGGGGGCGTGTCATGTATCCAAAGGTGAGTAGGGTGGTTGATTGTGGATTGGGGCGACACCGCTATACCTTTAGGGTCTGCGAGACCCTAAAGGTTTGGGTTTGTTCTGGGGAGAAAGAAAGAATTATGCGGGATTCAGATAGACAAACTTGAAGCCGTTCATGTGCTGGACAACATGCGGCTGAAAGCCCAGTTCGCGGTAAGGCGACGCGCTAAGGGTCAGGCGGTCGCGAGCCGGGTCAAAATAGCGCACATTGTTGGTTGCATTTTTGGTCATGGCTTGGGCGGTCGCATTATGCGGTAAGACCACGCCTACCGGATTGACAACGGACATCGACACCCAGGGCTGACGGTTGATCTGCATGGTGCGACGGAAGCCCAGTTGACCGGCCAAGGCGAAGCTGGCCCCCAACGCCGGCTGAGTCGGTTTGTGCAAGGTGGCCGCCAGCAGCGGATCGCCGCTGGCGCTGTCGCTTACTTCGGCGCACAGTTGCTGGCGATCACGGCTGATTTTGCTGGTTGACAACCTGGCATTCAGACTGAGCAATTCACGGTTGTAGGCGACGACAGTCGGCGTATTGTTCCACAGCCCATGACAGAGCATTTGCAGATCAGGATTAGTTAGCATCGCGGCGAGCAAACTCACACGATGAGCCGCAATCGGCGCCACCGGTCGGCGGCTGACAAAGACCGAGAATTGCAACTCATGATGCGCCCCCAGGCTGGCGTCGGTGAAGTCGCAGAGCCAGATGCCCATGAGCGCCCGCCCATCGACGGTCTGCATGGGCGTGACTGTTTCGGGTTGGAGCAGCCGTTGCACCGCCGTCAGATCTGCCGTGCCGCCGATAAAGGCGCCGTAGCCGTCGTAGATCTGATACGGCGTGGGAATCTGGCCGGTGGAAAGCGTTGCCTTGCCATTGAGGGGAAATTGTTGAAAGAGTGCATGTTGGCGGGACATCAATTGGACTCCTCACGGTTGGTCGCTGCTTGCGCCATCTCCACAAGCTGACGATCAATGGCGCGTTTCAGAAAAAATGAAATAAACCAGAGAACGGGATGGGTCAGCCCACTTTTCGGAAAGAGCGAAAACATCCGGGTGACAAGCGTCTCTTTGCCCAGGGTCGCAATGTCCCACTCTTCCAAAAAGTGGGTTGCCAATGCTTGCACAGGCGGCGAAAAATCGCAGAATTTCATTGCCACTCGTTTGTCAGCCACCCACGCATAAATCTCTTCGCAATGGGACGAGCCATCGGTGTTGTGGACGCGGATGCGTGAACCGATCAGGTTACTGGTCTGCACTTCGTACTCGGCGCGGGCAATGCCGGGTAGAAAGCCATACCCTTTGAAGTCGCGCCAACGCGTGACATCAGCAATGGCAGCCGTGATCGTGGTGGGGGCAACGGCCATCGTGTGCTTGCACGCAAAGGTAATTGGGCGGTTGCGCATCATCTTCTCCTTGTGGTTAAGAATGGCGGTTATTAGTTATGCGCAACAGTTTACCGCGCAACTGGGGTGTATGACATTCTCCTAAAGTTGAATCTACTGGTTGATCTTCAGTAGTCTAGAGTCGGTCGATTGATTTTGGTTGATTGACGAGGTTTTATTCGTGTGGTCATAAAAAGTCAAGCTAGCGCCCGCGCACCAACGCCTGATTGCGACTGCTGAGTCCCAGCTTGCCAAAGAAGTTGTTGCAGTAACGCTGGACACAACATCGTCTTTGGTCAGCCGGTCGATATTCCGGTGCTGTAACGACGCTTCATCCCTCGTCTACCTGGCGTTGTAACCAGAAAGCCCACTCCTCACCGGTTGCCTTTCGCAAAGGCAACCGGTGAGGAGTGGGCTTCATTATTTCGCTTGTCAACCGATCGCGAAAGAGCAATAGCTGATCGACCGCTTCGCCGCCCAACGAAAAGACGTGCCGATTACTGTCCGTGTCCGGCCCCTTGAAGAGACGATGTTCATACCAATTTGGTTGCGCAGCCATCCGGCGGATCGCGAACTGTATGAACGCACCAAGAGAGAGTTAGCAAGTCAAGGATGACAGTATACGCAAAATTAAGAGTGCGATGGTGCAGGGAATTCTTGTGCAGGCGCAAGAGGTTGCTGGGAAGGAGAGATGTAGGGTTGGCTAAAGGTAGTTTTTACCTTGTAGTCAGTGTGCTTGATTTTTTTCTTCGTAACAGCAATGAAGGATTACCAGCCTCATGATGACTATTCTATATGCCTAACCTTGACATCTACTATCTTAATATGAAACTTATGCATCAAGGAGGTAAGCCAGCCATACCATATCGTCTTGTTCGGCTTTTCTCTTTAAGGTGTACAAAAGGTGTTCATTCCTTGTAAAATCATCTAGAGTAAACAATCTATACTCAAGTCAGAATGAAAAGCGGATTTTTGTAGGGGCGTCCCCTTGCGGGCGCCTGCAAGGGGACGCCCCTACAAAAATTCCGGTTCTCAATTTGATTTCAGTATAGCTACTTCCCATCCTTGATGTTATAATAGCGATCATTCGTCAGTATCACAAAGAGTTATCGTAAGTCTTAGTACAAAGTTAGAGGACAGTGACGATGGCTGAGGTAAATACAGAAGGCGGCGCTTATATTGCTGGTGATGTAAATGTAGGTAGAGGTGATTTTGTCGGAGGAAACAAGATCACTATCGGTTATACTGTTGATGAAGTTGCCGCGCTGATTACCCAAATACCCAGCTATGATTTGTCGCAAACAAAGCCTCAACGCTGTGATTTTTATGAAAATGTATCATTGCCTCGGCCTCCTATAGCTCGACCGGAGTTAATGGCGGCTATCCGCAATGCTCTATTGGCAAACCCTAATGAACTTGCGCATACTTCGACGATCCAGATCAATGCTCTACATGGTATGGGCGGTACTGGTAAGAGTGTAATTGCCCGCACTCTCTGCGATGAACCAGAAATACAAGCCGCTTTTCCTAATGGCATTCTTTGGGTAACATTGGGCCAAACGCCCGACTTACTCAAACTTCTACGTGACTGGATCGTTGTGCTAGGTGGCCATATCAGTGAACGTGTGCCCTCGCTTGACTTGCTAAAAAACACACTAGCGATTTTGCTTAAAAAGCGTACATGCCTACTCATTTTGGATGATGTCTGGAAACCCAGCCATGCCAAAATGTTTTTGGTTGGTGGTCCCCACTGTCGCTTCCTCTTGACAACACGTGATATAGCAATTGCTAACGAATTGGGCGCTCTTACCCACTCTAATGAAATTTAAGAATCAAAATCGGTAATCAAGGTGTGCGAATGGCCTGAGCGAGCTTGCCGGAGCCAAGTAA
>JAPKMW010000067.1 GCA_026645575.1 Caldilineaceae bacterium | reverse complement strand
GGCGTCGGGCACGAAGTGTGGCAAACAAATTGGTCACACCGAAACCCATTGGTCGTGCCACACTTCATGCCCCTACGGCAAATATCGAACTATTTAGTTTACAGCGTACTCAATGCCCGCCACTCGCCTGCGCCCGCACTAGTGCAGCATAGTAGCCATCGGCCTTGGCGACCAGCGTCTCATGATTGCCCAGTTCCATAATTTGTCCGGCCTTCAACACCACAATCTGATCGGCCTTACGAATGGTCGAGAGGCGATGGGCGACGACGATGGCGGTGCGGTTGGTCATCAAGCGGGCAAAGGCGTCCTGGATCAACGCTTCGGTTTCGGTATCGACAGCGGAGGTGGCTTCGTCCAGCACCAGAATGCGCGGGTCGGAGAGGATGGCACGGGCGATGGAGAGTAGTTGGCGTTGCCCAATGCTAAATTGTGACCCGCGCTCCTGTGCCACCGTTTCGTAACCGTCACTGAGCTTCATGATAAAGTCGTGACAGTTCGCCAGTTTAGCGGCGGCCATCACTTCCTCCATCGACGCGCCGGGGCGACCGTAGCGGATGTTGTTGGCGATGGTGTCGGTGAAGATGAATGGCTCTTGCAAGACCACGCCGATCTGCGAACGCAATGAGCGCTGGGTTACGCTGCGCACATCATAGCCATCGACCAGAATTCGCCCGCCAGTCACATCATAGAAGCGACAGAGCAGCGAGGCGATGGTCGTTTTGCCGCTGCCGGTTTGCCCCACCAACGCCACCAACTGCCCCGGCTGAATTGTAAAGTCCACATCCTTGAGGACGGGGCGAGTGTTGTCATAACTGAAATGGACATGGTCAAAAACAATCTCCCCCTTCACCCGCGGCATGGTGACAGCATCCGGCGCATCGGTGATGGTCGGGCGGGTGTCGAGCAGTTGGAAGACCTTGCCGGCGGAGGCGAGGGTGGCCTGTAGCACCACATACATGTTGGTCAGCGTGCTAATCGGCGTCCACAGGTTGTTGATGTAGGCCATAAAGGCGACCAGCGTGCCGACCGTCAACGCCGACCCACCCAGCCCCAGTTGGTTGGCGGCGACAAAGAGGACGATCACCAGGGCGAAGTTGCGGGTGATTTCGACCAACGGCGAGAACCACGCTTGTAACTGGATCACCTTCATCCACTCGGTGACAACGCGGTTGTTGGCCTCGTTGAAGTGGCCCAAGTTGGTCTGTTCACGGGTAAAGGCTTGGATCACCCGCATCCCGGCAATGTTTTCGGCCAGGAAGATGTTGAAGCGGGTCGAGTTTTCACGCACCCGTTCCCAGCCGTCATACAAGCGAGGACGCATATAGAGGCCGATCACGGTCAAAATTGGCAACATAAAGAGCGCGATCACGGTCAGCGCCGGGTTGATAGCAAACATAAGCGCCAGCACGATGATCCCCGACATGACATCATTGACCACGTTTGCCATTTGGTTGGTCAGAAAGTCGTTGATCGTGTTGGCGTCGCCAATAAAGCGAGTCATCGTCTTGCCGACCGGCTCCTTCTCGTGGAAGGTAAAGGACAACTCAACCACATGGTGAAAGAGTTGCCGCCGCAGATCGACCAGAATGCCCAGGCTGACCCGCTGGATGAGCAGTGAGCGGATCAACACCCCCATCCAGGCCAGCGCGTGCAAAACCGTCGCCACCCCCAGCAAGGGTAGGAAGCCATCCGGGTTGCCCACGGCAATATGCTCATCGATCAACTTGCGGTCGATAAAGGGGTAAAGCTGCGTGATCACCACACAAACCACATAGATCGACAGCGTGATTGCCATGCGCCGGTGGTAGGGGCGCAAATAGGTAAAGAGCCGACGCATTGTTTGCCACATAGGCGGCGGGGCGTCGATATCTTTGAGGGTGATGGGTTTGACAAGTCCGCGAAGCATAAGGTATCTCTGTTTCTAATAAAAGCAGATGACAAGATGACAAGGTGAGGGGGCGACAAGGTGACTTCGACAAGCTCAGTCACCTTGTCACCCCCTCACCTTGTCGCCCCGTTCAGGCCGGCTGCGGAATCAACAGATCCGGCACCGATTCGCGGGCGCTCATCTGTTGCATCTCCAGTACATGGTGATAATGGCCGCCGGCGGCGTCGAGTTGAGCGTGTGTACCCTGCTCGACAATCTGCCCATCGCGCAGGACGATAATGTGGTCAGCGTGTTGGGCTGTCGCCAGCCGGTGCGCAACCAGGATGGTCGTGCGTCCTTGCATGACGGTGGCGATGGCCGCCTGCAACAGCCGCTCCGTCTCGGCATCGACGGCGGACATGGAATCGTCCAGGATCAGAATCTTTGGGTCGAGCAGCATGGCGCGGGCGATGGCAATACGCTGACGTTGCCCACCAGAGAGACCGGCCCCGCGTTCGCCGATGCGGGTTTGGTAGCCCTCCGGCATGGCGGTGATAAAGTCGTGGGCCTGGGCCAGTTTGGCAACCCGTTCGATCTCGGCCTGACTCGCGCTGGGACGGCCAAAGGCGATATTTTCCGCAATGGTGGCGCTAAAGAGCAGCGTATCCTGGGCGACCATACCAATCTGCCGCCGCAGATTGGCCAGGTTAAGGCTGCGTACATCGCGCCCATCCACTTGCACATGACCGGAGGTGGGGTCATAGAAGCGCCCGATAAGGTGGATGAGCGTACTCTTGCCGCTGCCGGTTGCGCCCACCACAGCCAGCGATGAACCGGCCGGAATCCGCAGATTGATGTCAATTAACGTTTTGGCTTTGGCGGTCGGGTAGATAAAGCTCACATCCTTGTACTCAATTTCGCCGCGCCACTCGTCAGGATGCCGGGGAATGGGAACATGTTGGGCAGCAACCGGATCGACGGAAGGAGCCGGCGATTCGATGGTCACCGGTTCGTCCAGCAACTCAAAAATGCGCACGGCGGCAGTGGCCGTTTGGCTGACGCTGTTCATCTGCGTCCCCAGGGCGTTGACCGCGCCCAACAAGAGCAGACTCAAGCTGAGGACGGCGACCAGTGATCCCAAGGTCAAGTCGCCTTCCATTACGCGGTAGCCGCCGACAAAGAGCAAGCCCAATTGCATAAACCGCCCAATGCTGCCGATAAGCGCCCAACGTTTGCTCCAGAGGTCGGAAATGCTCAGGCTACCGGTGCGCACCGCGCCCTGCACCTCTTGAAAACGCCCCTCGGCCTGTTCTTCTTGGGCAAAGGCCTTCAACACCTTGATGCCGGAGAGGTTGTCTTGCAAGGTGGCTGACATGCTCGCCATCCGCTCATGCTGTGACGCCCAGGGATCGGTCAACTCGTGGTGGGCATAGTACATGGCCGCGCCGGAGAGCAAGACCGGCACGACAGCGATCAAGGTCAGGGTGAGATCCTGTTGCAGAAAGGCGATTGAGGCCAGGATGATGGTCAGGAAATGGCTCATGGCATCGATCAGGATCTGCGAGAGGAAGATACGCGTACTCTCGACATCGCTGCTGACCCGGCTCATGAGGCGACCGGTCTGCTCCTTGTCATAGAAGCTAAAGGGCAGCGCCAGCAGCTTGCGATACAGGGCCGCGCGTACATCGGTCATCACCCCCTGGCCGAGTTTGTGCTGGCCGTAGGTGTAGAAATAGGTCGCCGTCACACGCACGGCCGTCACCGCCAGCAGTACTCCCAGGTAGGGCATGAGCAGGCGATATTGCTGAGCGGTGATGACATCATCAACAATTGCCTTGATCACCAACGGCGCCAACGCCAACATCGCCGACAACAAGACATTAACGATGCTGAGTTGAATCAGCAACCGCTTGTGGGGGAGGAGGAAGGTAAAGAGTCGTAGCATGGCAGTCCATTCATTCTAGCCAGAGCAAAAAGGGCATAAACTTGGGCGGTTGCCACCTACGATCTCAATGAGTAGGAGGCGGCGCACAGCTTCATGCCGAAAAACAGCCCGAACCGATTCTGATTGTGCATTATAGAGCAAAGGTTGAAATTACGCCACCTTACGAAATCGGCGATAAAGGGAAATGGGAATCGTGCTGCTCCGCAGAACAAGCAGCTTAATTAAAGCGAAAGCAAAGCGTATCTTTTCACAGTTATTATCGTCAATGATAGATAAGGAAGCAAGGAAACAGTCAAGTGAGTAGGGAAAACATGTGTGCCGTTGGATAATCAACGTCGGTTTAATCCAAGGCTAGAACCGTAGTGAGATTTAAGGAGTACACCTACGACTGCGTACAAAAATTTTGTTCAAGACTTTCCGACGCGCTGCAAAGATGTTTTAGAGCTTGCTGAATCACGAACCAATCATCAGGTGCGTGAGGTTACTTTGCTCCTGGTTGTTGCATCCACTGCAATTATCGTACCATGTGAGCGGTTAAGAAAAGACGGTCAATTTCCTCATCCATCAAATGACAGGGAAAAATTCACACAGGCATCAACCAAATTAGATGCTCTGCTTGGTAGCAAATTTCTAAGGTCAGCTTTGTGGAACCAAGAAAACGCTCGCTCATGGAAATATGGGACATTAAAATCTGTTACAGGCGACCCTGATACATGGCCCGAATTGAGTAACATTAAACCCATTAGTAATTCCGTAAGTGCTACCAGAGTAGATTGCCAGTACAAGAGATTGCCTTAGCCAACAAATCAAGGTAAGATAAAATCCCTACGCCATGAACGGGATGGCATAGGGATTGGGTGTTTATGCGCTTGTTCAGGTCTGGCTTCAACTTGCTTGGGTAGATTTCTTGCTTCTTTCGCTAGCAGACACTCCAGATTGGGCCAGCAAGCGATCGACGCCCACGCGCAGAGCAGACAGCGCCTGGCGTAAGGTTTCCAGCGTAGTTTGGTATTTGACCAAGTTCTGCACAACGTGACCGACTGCCATTTCCGGCGGGATGTTGTCTCGCGTCCATAATTTCAATAGTTCTGCTGGCGTCATGGTACTCGTAAACAATCCTTTCAGTAGGTAGACAAAACATGCAAAACAAAACTGTACGTTTTAGTCGACCAAAGTGTATCACATTATTTTCTGCCTGTTAAGTCAGTTCGTTGAAATCGACCAAAATTCGTACCAAAACTAGTGTAGGAAACGTAGGATGAAACGATTTGGGGAAAAACTACGGCGACTTCGGCAAGCACGCGAGTTAACGGTGCGTCAACTCGCCAGCCTTCTAGAGATGAAGTCACACAGTCACATCAGCGACATGGAAAGTGGCCGCAGTCTGCCTTCACTCGAACTCTTGCTGAAACTGGCTGACTATTTTGGCGTCACAACTGATCAGTTGTTGCGTGATGAGTTGGAAATTGATTGACAGAAGGTTCTCTGCTATA
Organism: Caldilineaceae bacterium; assembly: GCA_026645575.1. The sequence continues at coordinate 60,141 of JAPKMW010000067.1, read as the reverse complement.
GTGAGCATTGGTGATTTATGCAGGACGCCACAATTGGCCCAAAATCCGCAAGATAATCGTTTGTTTCTCTACTAAACTGCTCATACACAATGCAATGTTGGCAAATCAAGTACTAATTACCGCATCTTTTCAACAACTTTCTGACGAAGCGTTAGTGAGCGAATTGAGCGCGCTTGGCATCCACTTTCTTAACGGTGGTGATGGTCGGCAGCAACCCCGGCTTCCACAAACCACCTTGTTAACAGGTTTGGCAGCTTCCAGTGATGCACGAGTGCAGCTAGCGCTGATTCCGCTGCTGTTGGTACAGCCAACGTATGCCCAGGAAGCGCCTGTAGCAGCAGAGCAATTACAAGGTCATGCGCACATTCTCTTTTGCTGTTACTACACCGCAGCAGTCTATCTGCAACGAAGAGAAACTGCTGCACTCCAAACCATGCAATTGCCGACCCATCCTTTGCCAGATTGGTTTACCTCCACATTAGACATTTCCATGCAAGACGATTGCACCCTAGCACTCCGAGCGCTGGCGCTACGTCAACAACAGCTTTGCCAAGACGCAACCAACTGGTTAGGCGCATATGAACATGCCTTTCAGCGTTTATTACGTCGTCGTCGCTTGGAGATACAATGGTCACATTAACCAAAGCGGAGATTGTCGCTTTTCTGCAACAATTAGGCCAGCGCTACCCGCAACCTGCCGAACTCTACTTGATCGGTGGCGCTGCGCTCTGTCTGTTGGGCAATGCACGTACCACCTTGGATCTCGATTTTGTCGGCAATGATTTGCCCACAGTCGCTGAACGAGCGCTTGGCACGTTGCGGGGTGAACTAGAAACATTGGCGAATGAATTACAGATTGAGGTCGAAGCTGTCCCGCTTGAGCAATTTATTCCCTTACCCCTGGATGCCCATGTCCGTCATCATTTGATCGGTCAATTTGGCGCACTACGGGTCTTCGTTTTTGACCCCTATAGCATCGCGCTTAGCAAACTGGACCGTGGCTTGCCCACTGACGTACAGGACATCGAATTCTTGCTACATCAGGGTGTTATCGAACGCGCCAAATTAGCGGTTGTTATGGAGCAGGCATTGACACAAGCGGTGGCGTTCGACCTAAATCGCACTGAAATGCGAATGCGGTTTGGTCAATTAAGGGGCTAACGGACTTCTTGCGCCATCTCTTCCCGCACAATGGCAAGAAGATCATCCACCGTAGTAAAGCTACCCCGTTCCAGCAACCACCGCGCCCCGATGCGAATCGCCTTGCGTTCCGCAATCGCCCGTTTGCTCGTATCGGCGATGCTCGAAATATCCCAGACGCTCACCACGCCCATCATGCGGCGTAACATTTTGCAGCCGCCATGACCGGCAGCATCACGCAGAATACCGAGGATGTAGCGCTGACGGAAGTCGGCAAAGGCTTCCTCACCACCGGGCCAGTTCCAGTATTGGGGCGGGGCTAGTTCACCTTTGTTGTTGGCAAGCCAAAGAGTATCAAACTTGGCGGCAAAGCTATTCCAAACGTCACGTACCATCGTTAGGATATAGGCTTGATATTCCTCCCGCACGGCTGGGTCGTCGGTATGGCCATAGTGGGACAGACAGTTGAGAACCAGATTCTCCAAGACCGCCCCCACATCAAAACCCATCGGCCCGTAGAAGGCAAACTCCGAATCGATGACGCGGGTGTCCTCCGGGTTGAGCATAATGCTGCCGGTGTGCAGGTCGCTGTGGATGAGCGCCTGGGCGTGGGTCATGTAGCTGGCTTTCATCTCGGCGGCAGCAATCTTCAGAGCGCCATTGCTGCGCACCCGTTGCACCTCGTCATCAACCAGCGGGTTCCACTGGTTCTCCGGCGACTCCATGAGCGGGTTGGTAAAGACAAAATCTTCTTGAATTTTGTTTAAGTGGGGATTGATAAACCGGGCTTGCAACGTCTTCTTTTCCAAGCCGGTGAGGTACAAATCAGAGGTATAAAAGAGCGTATTCGCCATAAAGGTGGAGATATGGTCGGCAAACAACGGCAACCGTTGGCGCGCCACCAACGCCTTGCGCATGATCAGATGGTTGCCCAAATACTCCATCCCCACCAGCGACATTTCGTCGTCATAATCGTAGATCGTCGGCGCCAGACCAGGGGCATATTGGTTGTAGAGGCGCAGCGACTCGGTCTCAAAACGAATCCGCTCCCGTGTCAACTTCCACCCTTCGCCCAAAATACGGAGATAGGGTAACGCCTGCTTGATCACTAACGCTTCTTTGGGGTCATCGACATTCTGCAAAATGTAAACTGTATTGAGATTGCCATCGCCCACCTCTTTGGCTGTCACGCGCGCATTGGATGAGAAAAGGGCGTTCAATGCCGGTCGTGTTTTCACATAGTCAATGATGGTCGTTTCATTAAGTTCCTGATAAGCCATACCAAACCCCTATACAGTAAAACAGTGAGTCAGTAAAACAGTGAGTCAGTAAAACAGTGGATCAGTACAAACTGTCTTACTGACTTACGAAATCCTGTTATTGTGCTTCGCGGTCGCGCAACCGCAGCGCATAGATATTGATAATCAATGCGATCAGCAAAATCAACCCGCGCACCCACAGGCGCACATAAATATCGAGTTGCAACTGATTTAGGCCATTGCTCAACACGCCAAAGATCAGCAGCCCGACCAGCGTATTTTTCACGCCGCCTTCGCCGCCAAAGAGACTGGTGCCGCCCAGCACCACCGCCGAAATGCTGTCGAGCAACATATCTTCCAAGCCATAGCCTTGTGCGCTGCCCAACCGCCCCGTGTTCAGCATCCCCGCCACCCCTGCCGAAAAGGCCGAGATTGCCAGACAGGAGGCAACGATTTTTTGGGTATTGATACCGCTCAAGCGCGCTGCCTCGCGATTGCTGCCGGTCATGTAGACATAGCGGCCAAACCGTGTATAGGTCAGCACAAAGTGGCCGATGAGTAAGGCGCTTGCCCCAACGAGAATCACCACCGGCAGCCGCCAGGGGTCTGTCTCACCAAGATATTCGCCACCCAGGAAGGTGAGCGTGGGCGCCAGCGTATAGACAATCTGCCCTTTGGTAAAGAACTGACCCAACCCGGTCGCAATCTGCATTGTCGCCAATGTGGCCATAAATGACGGTAGCCCGATGCGGGTTGTACTCCAACCGTTGAGTAACCCCAACCCTGTGGCAAAGAGCGCGCCAACCCCAACCGCAACGATGCCGCCAGCAAACTCCCAACCGCCACCAAGATAGAGGGTATTACTTAACCGCAACCCTTCCCCAAAGAGCGCGGCGGCCACCACGCCAGTCATGGTCGCCACAGCGGCCACACTCAAATCGATCTCGCCGCAAAGCAAGACAAAGGTAATGCCAGTGGCAACGACCGCCAGGGTAGAAACCTGTGCCAGGATGTTGCGTAGATTGACAATGCGTAAAAAGCTATCGGTGGTGAGACTAAAGAAGATCACCAGCACCAACAAAGTGAGAAAGGGCGCCAGATCACGGGCGCGCTGGCGCACCCAGGTGGGTATCCCCCGCCGGGTTGCCGGTTGCGAAAGACGAGCTGTTTCAGCCATAAGAATTTACTCTTGTTTTTGGTTGATGATAAAACTGGAGTGAAGACTTTAGTCTTTGTGCGAAAAGAGGAAGACTAAAGTCTTTACTACAATAAAAAATTATGCGTTGCGCATTAAATTTTCTTTGGTCAGGGTGTCACCGCTCAGTTCAGCAGTGAGTTTGCCCTTGCTCATGACGAGACTGCGGTCGGCAATCCGCACAATGGTTTCTGGTTCCGTCGTAATGAGCAAAATCGCGACACCCTGGTCACGCAGGGTTTGTACGATAGTCAGCACCTCATCTTTGGCGCCGACATCCATGCCACGGGTTGGTTCATTGAGAATCAACACGCGGGGTTGTTGGGTCAACCATTTCGCCAGCACCACCTTCTGTTGGTTGCCGCCCGAAAGCGCCCCGGCGGCTAACAATGGCCGCGGCGGGCGCACCCCCACGGCGTCAATCTGTTTCTGGGTAATGCCAACTTCGCTCCGTTGACGCAGCAACCCCGGCGCCAGTTTGCCCAGGTGGGCCAGGGTGACATTTTTGAAGATCTCTTGTTGCAACATCAAGCTATTGCGCCGATTCTCCGGCACATAGGCAATACCAGCGTCGCGGGCGATGCTGGTATTGCTCAATTTTAGCGGGCGACTGTCCAAGGCTAATGTCCCCTTGCTTGGCTGTTCGGCGCCAAAGAGGCAGCGCGCCAGTTGAATCTGCCCGGCGCCCATGAAGCCAAATAGGCCGAGAATTTCGCCTTTATGAACGGTAAAATTGACATCGTCAAAAGCGCCTGGTTGGGTTAACCCTGTCACCGTCAGCGCGACTGCGCCACGGCTGCGCGCCTGCCGTGCAACGACCTCCTGCCCACTCACCTTTTCTTCTTCATACATCTGGTGCAAAAGCTTGGCGTCACTGCCGATCATCAGCTCGACCAGTTGATGTTTGTCGGCGTCAGCGGTGTTGAGTGTCGCCACCTTGCGACTGTTCTTTAATACGGTAATGCGGTCGGTGATGGCGAGAATATCTTCCAGAAAGTGCGAAATAAAGATAATCGTCTTCCCCTGTTCCTTCAGGCGGGCAATAAATTGGAACAGGCGCTGTGTCTCCGGCGCCGAGAGGGCCGAGGTTGGCTCATCTAGAATAATAATCTGCGCGCCGCTAAAGATCACCCGTGCAATCTCGACCAGTTGCTGCGACCCGACCGAAAGTTGCCCCATGCGGTAGGTGACGTTAATCTCCAGCCCCAGTTCATGCAAAAGGCGTTGCGCTTCCCGGTTCATCTGTCCCCAGCGCACAATACCACCGCTGGTCGGCACTTTACGGCTAAAGAGATTCTCAGCGACGGTGAGGTGTTGAAAGGTGCTTAACTCCTGGTAGACCATGCCGATGCCGCGCGCCTGGGCATCCGCCGGCGAGGCGAAGCGCACAGACTGGCCATTAAGCCGCATCTCGCCGCTGTAATCATTAAAGACGCCGGCCAGCAGCTTCATCATTGTGCTTTTGCCGGCGCCATTTTCGCCCACCAAGCCATGCACTTCGCCAGCGTGCAGATCAAAATCGACCTCGGCCAGCGCCGTCGCGCCGCCATAGCGTTTGGAGATGTTGTGTAATTCCAGAATTGAATTGGATTGAATAGTCATTGGATATTGGGTATTGGGTATTAGGTATTAGGTATTGGATATAGACAAAACAAGCGATCAATACCCAATATCTAATATCCAATACCCATGTAACTACATCAAAAACTGCGCTTGCATAAACTTCTGCCCGGCGGCATTCTTCGGCGTCACCAGCGGACCATCGGTGAGGATGTACTTGGGAATGTCCGTCGTGCCGGTGGCGGCCAGCGCGCCAATGACCAGCGCGCCCCAGTGGATGCGGCAGGAGGGGTTGCGCACGGAGGTGAGCAGACGGCCATCCAACACGGCATCGAGCGCCGGCGGCATGGCATCGACACCGCCTAGCACAATGTCCTTTTCACGCCCAGCATTGCGGATCACGTTGTAGGCGGCCAAGGCCATGTCGTCATTGTGGAAGAAACCAGCCTGAATGTCGGGGAATTGCACCAGATAATCTTCCCAGAGCGTCGCCACTTTGTTGACATCCCAGTCGGCGGGGTCTTCGGCTAACACTTCAATGTCGGGATATTTGGCTAACGCTTGATTGAAGCCGGCAGCACGCCCCTGCGCGCCCGTGTGGCCGAGCGCGCCTTGGGTCATGATCACCTTGCCCTTGCCGCCAATCTGTTGGAAGATCGCTTCAGCCACCACCGAACCCATGTAGATATTATCCGGTTCGAGGAAGGTGGTGATGCCGATGTCGTCTTTGCTGATGGTGGTGTCCATCTGGATGACGGGGATGCCCTTGGCGATCATCTGGGAGATGGGGTCAACCAGCGTGTCAATGCCGAAAGCTTGGATGGCGACAAAGTCCCAATCACGGGTCGCCATGTCGTCGATGGCCTTGCGTTGGGTGTCGATGCTCAAGCCGCCGTCAAACCAGGTCACTTCGACGCCCATCCACTTGCCCCAATATTCGGCGGTCTCTTTGCCCTGCGCACACCAGGTGGCGCCCAGACCGGCATTGGAGAAGGCGGCCTTGAGCGGCTTACCAAAGGGATAGGCATGACCGCCCCCTTGGGCTGCCGGCGCCGCGCCTTGTTGCACAGGCATGGCGCACCCGGCCAGCAGACCACCGGCCATCAATCCCATCATGCCCTGGAGAAAACCACGGCGGCCCAATTCCTCGTTGACAACCGTTGACAATTTTGCGCTTTGTTCTTGTTGGCTCATAATCGCTTTCCTTTGTTGTGATAAATGGTAAGGTTACCAATCGGCTTATAACACACAGGAAGGTTCGCATCGATCGTGTGTTTGGGAAGCATTGGCCGCGGGGAAAGCATGGAGGTTGTAACGGCAAGCCAAGTTGCTACTCCATTCACGACAGAAGCTGTTGCCTACACCGGAGTGGTCGATCGCCAATATGGTAATTGCTCATGTTGTCATTGCTACAAACATTCGGGGATTGGATTCCACTTTACATTCTACCGCGCACCGCTTTTACTCTGCAACCCGACAGTCACGGGTTTGAACACCCATCGTTCCCAGTCGCTATCCTGGATACCAAATCACGCGTTCATCCCCTGCTGCCCGTTGATAGGCCCAGGCGCTATCGACCAGACGGCGCAGGTCATATTGGGGCCGCCAATTCAACAGAAATTTTGCCTTGCTATTGTCGAGCCACGTTGAGTGATAGAGAGTCGGAATGATCACCGATGGGTGTCGGCGGGTCTCATAAAGATAAGCGGCCAATTCGCCGTAGTCCACCGGCTCATCCATGCAGATATTAAAAAGTTGCTGGCGTGCTTTGGGATGATCGATGGCTAGCAGGATTGCACTGACCAAATCGTCGACATGGACAAAATTGCGCTTCACTGGCTGTCCGTTGGCATCGACCATAATAGGTGTTGTCTGGCTTTGCTGATAGGCTTGCGCCTTGGCGGCATCGACCAATTCACCCCAGCGCGGCCCGCCAAAGACATCATTGCCAAAGGATAGGGTATATTTGAAATCATCCTTTTCCATGATCCACGGGGCACGCAGGCAGCAACCGTTGAGGTCATATTGAATATAATATTGCTCCAGCATCACCTCTTCCAGCACCTTGGAGAGGGCATAACAGCCGGGATAGGCGCTATGTTTCTGTGTTTCGGTGACGGGAATGGGGTGGGGGTAAACAAAGTGTCCCATCCCGGCATCGCCGCCGACCAGGATAAACTGGCGAAAGGTGGGGCTGGTGCGACAGGCTTCCAGTAGCCAAAAAAGCCCTTTGATCGCCACATCGATGATGGTCGCCGGCGTCTCTTTGCTGGTTGCCAGGTGCAACACATGGGTGACATCCTGCATGATCGAGGTGACAACGTCCTGATTGTCAATCGAACCACGAACGACTTCCAACCGTTCTGCCGGCCTCAAGAGCCGATTGTGACAGAGCGCGCGTACGCGGAAGTTCGTAAAGCGTGGATCGGCAAGCAATTGCTGGATAAAAGCCTGACCGACCTTGCCGGTTGCCCCGGTGACGAGAATGCGTGCTTCCCCTGTCATAGTCATACCTTACTCAATAGCCTTACAAGAAGAACGGATCAACAACGAAGCGCCAAGCAGATACTCACGTGGTTTTACCTTCTTTTTCGGCGCGGCGATCCGTTGTAGCAGTAATTCAACGGCCATCCGCGCCATCTCTTCCACATCAATATCCACTGTCGTGATCGGCGGATCCCAAATTTGCAGCCATTCGGTATCATTAAAGGCCGCTACCGAAAGCATCGCCGGGATTGCCACTTTGCGCGCCGTTAACACTTGCAAAACGCCCATTAAAATTCGATTGCTGCCGGCCAAAATGGCCGTCGGCGGCGCCACAGCCTCAAGCAAGGCCGCCGTTGCGGCTTCGCCATGTTGACGGCTAAAGCTGCCGATGTGGATCAAGGTCGGATCGACAGCAACCCCAGCGTCACCCAAAGCCAGACGATAGCCGTTGAGCCGATTTTGCCCCGTCGTCAGCTTATTTTCCCCCATGATCAGTGCGATACGGCGATGCCCCAGGCCAAGCAGATATTGGGTGATCTGATAAGCCCCTTGAATGTTATCGGCCAATACGGCATCAAGCGCATCTTTCTCGCGGCGGCGGTTGAGTTCGATCACGGGGATCTGCTCTGCCAACTGCCGCACAAAGGCCGAGTTGTCGCCATGCAATGGGTGGGTGTAAATGATCCCAGCGACCTGCTTTTCCTGAAGATGGCGCAGATAACTGTGGTCGAGTTCGCTATCCTCGTTATTGAGACAAAGCAACAGGCCGTAGCCGTGTTGGTGCAACTCCCTGGCAATCACCTGAATGACCGAATTGTCATAAAGGCTCATTACCTCCGGCACAATTAATCCGATCAGATTCGATGATTTGCCATGCAGGCCACGCGCCATCCAATTCGGTTGATAGCCCAACTCCGCCGTGGCTTGCTGAACGCGCCTGATATTCTCTTCGCTAACATAGCCACTCTTATTTAAGACGCGTGAAACAGTGGCCGGCGATAATCCGGCGCGATTAGCAACATCTTTGATCGTGACAACCATAGCTAAGTTTAGCGATCTGCAAACGATTTCATGGTTTTATGCGTTGGTCAAGCTATGAAAAGAGCGGACAACCGGGATGGCTACCTAGTTGCCGGGAAAGAATGTGAAAAGCTTTTCATAGGATGCAGAGCGGATTGTACCATGCAGGGATCAGGCTGTCAATTTAATCCCCTAGCAAAATCATATCATTGCGATGAACGGCCACATCCCCATAGGCGTAGCCGAGTTGTTCAATAATCTGGGTTGATTTGCAGCCGGCAATCTTCGCCATATCCTGGTTGCCATAGGCCGCCAACCCGCGCGCCACTTCGCGCCCTTCCAGCGTGAGGATGGCAACCGGATCGCCACGCTGGAAATCACCCTCGATGCGACGGATGCCGGCGGGTAACAAACTTTTGCCCTGTTGAGCGATGGCGCGCACAGCGCCTTCATCGATATAGAGCTTGCCCGCCGGTCGCGGCCCGACGCCAATCCACTGACGGCGACCATCCAACCGACTACCTTCCGCCGGAAAACGTGTGCCTAACGCTTCGCCACCAGCCACGCGCAAAATGACATTCGGCAATTGACCAGAGGTGATCACCACATCGGCGCCAGCGCGTCGGGCCACGTCAACCGCTTGCAGCTTGGTATACATACCGCCGACGCCCAAACCCGAAACACTGCCGCCGGCCAGATGGCGCAACGTTTCGTCGATCTTATGCACCTCTGGGATCAACTGGGCGTTGGGATCTTTGCGCGGATCAGCCGTAAACAGCCCCGGTTGGTCGGTGAGGATAAGCAACAGATCGGCGCTCACCAACGTCGCCACCAGCGCCGACAGGTTATCATTGTCGCCAACCTTGATCTCTTCGGTGGCCACAGCGTCGTTTTCGTTGACAATCGGTACAATCCGGTGTTCTAATAGCGCCGAAAAGGCATCGCGCGCATTCAAGAAGCGGTGACGATTTTCGACATCGGCCCGCGTCAACAAAATCTGCCCGACATGGATGCCGTAAATCTCAAAAAAGCGCTCCCAAGTAAGCATCAAGCGGCTCTGTCCCACGGCGGCCAGCAATTGTTTGCTGACAATCGTCGGCGGCAAGGCGGGAAAGCCCAAGCGCGCCCGCCCCACGGCCACTGCCCCGGAGGTGCAAATGACCATTTCATGGCCTTGGTGATACAATTCGGCGCACTGACGCACCAACTCCACCATGCGCGGGTGATCGAGGTTGCGGGTGCCGCCGGTTAAGACGCTGGTGCCAAGTTTGACGACGATGCGTTTGTACATAAGGTTGACCGGTTCTAGCGTAGAAAATCAGTAACTCCTAAGCTCCTAGCCGGTCCGTGACCGGCGAATAGGACGCCGGTCACGGACCGGCTAGGAGCAGGCTCAGTAGTTACAAAAATCAGGTTGCCATTGACAAAATTGTCTGCTCACGTTATGATACAGGAGACAGCACGACTCTGTAAAGTGCTGCTAGGCGACGATTGCATGGAGATGCCTATGACAACGCTTCTTGAACAGACCAAACCAGCGACCTTTCTCAATGGTCATCATGCCAATGGGGTGGAAAAGCCGTATGTAGATCGCTTTCCTTATGGCTATCGTACAGTTGCCGAGGTGCAATCCGATGGCAGCACAAAGTATGTTTACCTTCCCTTAACCCAAGCCGACTTTCTCGATCCCCAGGTAGGTGATCACTTGGTTCAATCTGATCAACATTTCCAGTTTGTCGTTTCCCTGTTCAATCGCTTTTCTGCTCATTATCGTCATGATCCAACGGTTGGCGTTTTTAGCGACTTAAAAATGCTCTGGGGAATTTCTAAAGAAAAAGAACCGGCGCCCGATTTAGCGGTTGTGCCAAATATTACGGATAAAAAGAAACATCGGCCCAGTTTTGATGTGCAGGAAGAAGGTACACGGCCTTGTCTGGTTGTCGAAGTAGTGTCGCCCCACTATCCAGGCGATGATACAACCAAAGTTGATATTTATGAACGCGTCGGCATTGAAGAATATATCATCATTGATGCCAACTTCGCAGAAGATGAGAGCGAAATCGAATTAACTGGCTACCGTTTGGTTAATGGTCGCTATCGCCTTATACGGCCTGATCCGCAAGGGCGTCTTCTGAGTCGAACAACAAATGTTTGGTTTGAATTAGATCAAAAGAAGCGAAATTTATTCTTGGTTGATGCCACCACTGGCAAACGCCTGCTGAACTATGAAGATGTCAGCGATGCGCTCCAAGAAACGACTGAGGCGTTGGCTGCCACCAATGGAGTGCTAATGGCAGAACGCCAACGGGCTGATGCAGCCGAAGCAGAAATTGCTCGGCTTCGTTCTTTGTATGCGAGTCAAGGGTGAGCCGATACTTTTTCTTGCTTTGCCTATTGTTGCTCCCAGCTTGTGGGGTGCAACCAACAACACGTCCGACAGTGCAAGCCGGCACTGACCTGTTGCCCGTCACTGTCACTCAGCGCGCCTTTGACCAATCAACTGCCTGCGCCGGTCATTTTATCACCCACACGTTACCCTTTGCCACTGGTACTCGGCTGCGGGAAATCAACACCTACGAAAGCAACGGCGCTGGTCTCGCCATTAATGACCTGGATGGCGATGGCAACCTCGATCTGGTCTTTGCCAGCATTGATGACCAAAGTGCGATTCTCTGGAATGAGGGCAACCGCAAGTTTACGGAAGAAACGTTGCCCGCCCGCTTCACTCGTGGCGTGGCAACGGTGGATGTCGATGCTGACGGCGCGCTTGATCTGGTCTTCACCCATCGCGGGCTAAAGAGCCTCTCCTACTGGCGCAATCAGGGGCCGACTGCCGGTGCACGCTTTGTCGAGACACCGCTGCCCGGTGTTGATAGTTACGCCTATACCATGGCCTGGGCCGACCTGACTGGTGACGGCTTGCTCGATCTGGTCACGGGTTCCTATAACATTGAACTCAAGCACCAAGGTATCGAAAAACCGGAAACGGATGCCCGCGCCGGTCTTTTCTTTTACGAACGGCAGGGTGATGGGTTTCTTGCCCAACCACTAGCGCCCAATACACAGGCGTTGAGTATTGCCCTGATCGATCTCAATGGCGACCAAAAGCGCGATATCTGGGTTGCCAACGATTTTGCTTTGCAAGACCGCATCTGGTTGCGTCAAGATGGCGATTGGCACCCCGCCAAGCCTTTTGCCCAGACATCTTATAGTACCATGAGCATTGATTGGGCCGACATCGCCAATGATGGCACTTGGGCTTTCTACACCACCGACATGAATCCGTATGATACATCCACTGAGACCCTGGCTGCCTGGCTGCCGGTGATCGCCGATCTGGAAATCCATCAACAGCATGAATGGGGCGACCCGCAAGTGATGGCAAATACGCTCCAGATCGCTGAGGACAAAAACAGTTGGCGCGAGCAAGGCAATGCCCGTGGGGTGGATGCCACCGGTTGGAGTTGGGCGAGCAAGTTTGGCGATCTGGATCAGGATGGCTACCAGGATCTCTATGTGGTCAACGGGATGATTGCCCAGAATCTGTTTAAACATCTGCCCAATGGCGAATTGGTGGAAGAGAATCAAGCCTTGCGCAATCAAGGCGACGGTAGCTTTCAGCCCATGCCTGCTTGGCAGCTTGGTTCCAAGTACAGTGGTCGCGGCATGAGTATGGCCGATCTGGATAATGACGGCGATCTGGATATTGTCGTCAATAACTTGCGCCAGTCTGCCCAACTCTTTGAAAATCAGCTTTGTACCGGCGCCAGTCTGCAAGTGGCTGTGCGCTGGCCAGAGAGCGCCAATCCGTTTGGCATTGGCGCCCAAGTGCGCTTACAAACCAGCATGGGAACCATGCAACGCGAGGTGCGGGTCATTAGCAGTTATCTGGCTGGCGACCCGGTGCGGGTGCATTTTGGCTTTCCCGAAGCTACCAAACTCGAAGCAATTGAGATTCTGTGGCCCGATGGCGCCCGTTCGCAAATAGAAACGCCACCGGCTGGACAATTAGTGGAGGTCACCCGATGAGTCAACTGGCAACACAACCAACCCTGCTTCTTCCCCCATTTTCGTTTCCACTTTTCCAGTTACTGAACCCTGGTCGGTATACCCGCGCCGTTGTCATTTCGTTGATCGTGGGTCTCATTGCCGGCTGGTGGGCAACCTGGCGGTTTGGCGCGCCATTATGGATGTCAACTTTTGTGACGCTGGCAGTCCTGTTGCCGGTAGGCGTTCTCAAGTGGCGGGTTGATTATCAACGGTACGGCGCAACCATTATGCTCTTGAGTATTGTGTTAACCACGCAGGGTTTACACACCATTGAGCATCTCGTGCAATGGGTACAATATCACCTGTTCTACTTGCCCATGCGTCAAGCGAACGGTCTGCTCTCACCGGCTAATGCGGAATGGGTACATTTCATCTGGAACTGGCTTGTGCTGCTGGTGGTGATTGCACTCGTTGCCGGCGGGATGCGCAACTTCTGGGGCTATCTGCTGCTGGCGGTTACACTGCTCCACGCCGTTGAACACACCTATCTTTTTGTGCGCTATCTAGCGGTGCTGGCCGAACTGCGCGAACTGGGCGTGGACAATGTCACCGCCCAAGGACTGGCCGGCATTGTCGGGCGCGATGGTTGGCTGGCGCGCTGCTCCATTGAACAGCTAGCCTTTGTGCGTAGTATCCCTGGCCTGACAACAGCTATTCGATTGGATGTTCACTTTTGGTGGAATGCAATTGAGATGGTCTGTCTACTGGCGGCGGGGCATGTGTTCTTGATGAATAAGTGGCGGGTGAATAATTAATGGAGAATGGACAATCATTAATGGTTAATGATTGTCCATTCTCCATTAATTGTTATTACCCTTTAATTCCCGTCATGCTAATGCCCTCAATAAAGCTGCGTTGGGCGAAGATGAAGATGATAATAATCGGCAACGCCACAATCGTACTGACGGCCATCAAATGGGGGTAGGCCATCGCCGTGTTGCCCATGCTGGTAGCGGTTTGCTGTAAACGGTAGATCATCATGGCCAGCGGGTACATGGCTTCATCACGCAGGTAGATGAGCGGTCCCAGGAAATCATTCCAAGTCCATAGAAAGCGGAAGAGAACCACCACCGCAATCGCGGGTTTGGTCAGTGGCAACAGAATGCGCCACAGAATGCCCCACTCACTCGCCCCCTCAATCCGCGCCGCTTCCGACAATTCTTCGGGAATGGTGAGAAAGAACTGGCGCAGCAGGAAGATGAAATAGGGATGGCCAAAGAGCGCCGGCACCACCAGCGGTAGGTAGCTATTGATCCAGCCCAAATTCTTAAAGATGATAAAGAGCGGCACCATCGTCACTTGCCAGGGCAGCATCATGGTGGCGATACAGATGCCAAAGAAGAATTCGCGCCCACGCCAGCGAATTTTGGCAAAACCATAGGCCACGATCAGCGACGCAATGACCGTAAAGACGACCACCGGCAGGGCATAGCGGAAGATCGAGTTAAAAGCGGCCAGGTTGAAATTGTAACGCATCCAACCGCCGACAAAATTTTCCCAGTACATGGGTGAGGGAATTAAGACAGGCGGCACGGTGCGGATTTGCGAATCATCTTTCAGAGCGGTGGAGACCATCCAGTAGAGGGGAAAGAGCCAGGTAAAGGCCAGAAAGAACAAAACGGCATATTTGGCAATGCCGGCTGCCCGTTCCAGCCGTGATAGTACGGGGGCTGGGCCGATCTCAATGCGCGTATTAGGCGCCGTTTGGCTGACCGTGGTCATTTTTCACCTCCATAATAGACCCAGCGACCGGATGTCGAGAAGAGGATCGCGGTAAAGACCACAATAATCACCAACAACACCCAAGCCATGGCCGATGCTTTACCCATACTCAACTGGACAAAGGCATTGCGATAGAGATTCATGACGAACAACTCGGTTGACTTGGCCGGCCCGCCACCCGTCAGCAGCCAGGGCAAGGTAAATTCTTGGAAGGCGCCAATAAAGCCCAGCACCGTATTAAAGAGAATCACTGGCGTACAAAGCGGGATGGTCACATTCCAGAACTTGTTCCAGGCATTGGCGCCATCGACCGTCGCCGCTTCGTAGAGCGACCGGGGTACATCTTGCAAGGCCGCCAGATAGATCACCACGGCTGACCCCTGCGCCCAAATATAGATTAGCACTAAGGTTGGCTTCGAGAGCGATGTGCTGGAGAGAAAAGGGACCGTGGGCCATTCCAGCGCCTTGAGGACGCCGTTGATGGCGCCAAATTGGGTATTTAAGAGAAAGAGCCAGACCATAGCAGTGCAAACAGCAGGGACAATCGCCGGAATATAGATAATCGACCGAAAGATGGCCCGCCCTTTGATATTGGTGTTCAGCAGATTGGCAATCAAAAAGGCGACAAAGGCGCCGACAGGCACGCCCAGGAGGACATAGTAAAAGGTGTTATAGATCACTGTCCAAAAATCGGGGTCGGAAGTAAAGAGCCGTTCATAATTTTCCAACCCGATAAATCTGGGGTCGCCAATCAGGTCGTAGCGGGTTAACCCGTAATAGAACGACATGATCAAGGGGACTAAGGCCAGGGTGAAAAAGCCAATCAACCAGGGCGAAATAAAGAGCAGCCCCAGAAGTTGGTTGCGCCGTTCTTGTTTCGTCATCAACTGTCGCTGCGCTCCTTTGCGGGGAGCCATTGCTACCGCCATTATTGCCTCCATCTACCAATTTCAGCTTTTGGCCTGCCGTTACTTACTTCGCTTCCAGCCGGTCCGTGACCGGCGGTATCGTCGCCGACCACGGACTGGCTGGAGCGGGTAAAGAAAGAAGTATAGGGGCAAAGCCAAAAGCTAAAATTCTACGCATTCAAGCCCTGGGCATCGAACTCTTCCAGCGCGCGCTTGCTTAATTCAGCCGCCGCTTCCTCTGGTGTGATCTGATCGCGGGCAACCTGATCGCGCAGAGCATCCCATTGATCTTTCACAAACCAGTGGATGGGGCAGCGGCGCAACAGGTGCCATTCGGTGGCTTCCGCTTCGGACTTTACATAGAAATCGAGACCGGGGAAGGCGTTAGCATCGATCATGGGGATAAATTCTTTTACCGGGTGGATCCAGCCGACTTCCTTGAAAATAATGTCACAAGCCTTCACCGTGTTGAAGAATTCGCCCAACTTAAAGGCGCCGGTGGGATTCTTGGCTTCTTTGAAGATTTGCACAAAGTGGGCGTTGACCGCTTGCATCTTAACATTGCGGCGATCATCAGAGACCGGCGCCCAACTGGCGCGATTGTGTTGGGCAATTTCCGGCTTGACAATCTGGGTTTCGCCAGGATGCCAGTAGCCTTCGATAATCATCATCTGCACCCCAGCTTCCACGGCAGCGCCCCAGTTGCCGTTGCCCTGCACCTGGCGCATACCGGCCAGTTGCTCCGGCCCGGCAAAACGGGCAAATTCCGAGGTGATACGGAAGATTTCGACCATGCGTTCGTTGTCCAGGTCAAATTCCTTGGTGGCTTCATCATACCACTTGATGCCAAAGGAGGAGGTCTGGAAGTCAACATCGCCGCCCATCGCATCATGGGGATCGAGACCCAATTGCAGGAGGTTGCCGGCATCATCCTTCAAGGTGAGCGCCTTGTGCCATTCCAGCGTCTCTTCCCAGGTCACCGGCAGGGCATTGATGTCCAACCCGGCCTTCTGCGCGCCGTCACTGTTGATGTTGAGGCCCCATTGCACATAGCTTTCAATGCCAGGCACGCCAATCATGTCGCCGCCAAAGAAGGCATAGTCCCAGGTCCATTCCAACATCACTTCTTTCTTGACAATATCGCTTGCCTCAACCATATCTTGCACTGGCAAAACAGCGCCACGGGTGTAGAGGTTGGGGTAGTCATGATTGGAGTGACAATCAGGCGGGGTGCCGCCGGCCACCGCAGTGAGGATCGCTTCACTGTTGACCGAACCGCGATATTCCAGCGTGATGCCGGCCATGTGGCTCTGCCATTCTTCCGTCGCCTTCATGCTCTCAATGGCCGGTTCCAACTGCCCCCAACCCGCCCAGTAACTGACCGTAGCGCCTTCCGCCGCCGGCGCCGCTTCGCCGCTACCGGCAGTTTGTTCACCGCTGCCGCCGGCTGGTGCGGCTGCCGGCGGGGCGCAAGCGGCCAATGCTAACGCGCTGCCGGTCATCGCGCTCCACTTGAGAAAATCGCGGCGACTCACCGAATTGAGCTTCATACAATGATTCTCCTTAAACTGATGATAAAATACAAGAATGGTTTGTAGACGAGCAATAGCAAGCTTTTAAGTAAATGTCCGAGCGAATGCTTTCTATTGTTGACGCCATTTGAGCTTTACCCCAAAGCGAAATGCCAATGTACGAGGTTTCTACTGGGGAGAACACAACCACCATACCTGGCTCGCCAGGGCCTTACAACAATGTGAGTATGCTGGTTATGATAACATTAGCCTAAACGACTGTCAAAGATTAAGGGGTGACTCGGACGGTTGGGAGTTGTTGCAAAATTGAAAAGGGGGTACAATTTTTCTAGCAGATCCTTTTTTACCAAACCAAAATGGAAGATAAGCAACGATGAAAGTTCTCATTACCGGCGCCAACGGTAAATTGGCCGCCTATGTGATTCGGGCGCTGGCGGCTGACCACGAGTTGGTGCTGTTTTCCCGCAAGCAACCGGGGGCAGAATTTGCGCACTACCCCTGGATTCAGGGCGACCTGACTGATTACGAGGCGTGCAAACAGGCTGTGGAAGGCGTTGACGCCATCCAACACATTGGCGCACAACCGTGGCCGGTCGATCACCCTCAACTGCGCGCCCGTGCGGCGGAGCAAGGCTACCCCTTCGACGCCACCTTTAAGACCAATATGATGGGTAACTACTATTTGATGCAAGCGGCGGTCGAAGCGGGGGTCAAAACGGTGGTGATGGCCGGCAGTAATTGCGCATTGGGCCACGGTTTTCGCATCAGCAACACCCCCTTCCCGATTGAGCGCTTACCAATCGACGAGACGCACCCCACCTGGCCCGAAGATTCCTACAGCTTTACCAAACGGGCTGGGGAAGATCATCTTGCCAGCTACACCCGCGCTTATGGGATTCGTACCTACGTCACCCGCATTGCCGGCATCTGCCCGCTAGAGCGGCGCCAGGCCATTGCCGCCAACGCCAAACCAGTGACGACCTGGAGCGAATGGCTCTGGTGCTGGGTTGGCAGCGAAGATGTCGCCGACGCCCATCGCTTGCTCATGGAAAAGGCCGACACCTTACCCCCGCACGATGTTTATTTCCTCAATGGCGATGACACCACCTGTCTGGAACCCTCCGTGGAATTGGTCGAACGCTATCGCCCCGATCTCCTGCCGCTGGTGCAGGGGTTACAAGGTCATGATTCATTTCTCAATTGCAACAAACTAAAAGCCGCCGTCGGCTGGCAACATAAGACCAACTGGCGAGAATATTTAGCGTAAACCGTGTTGCGTGTTGCGTATACCTGCTGAATGGCGACAAAAAGTAAATCAACAACATTACTTTTGTTGTAATCCGCAGCTATCACGATCACGCAACACGCAACACGCAACACGCAACACGCAAACTCTACAATTTTCAACATCTACAGAAAGAGAACCAACTATGAGTGACATTGTTCGTCTTGGGGTTGTGGGCGCAGGGAGCATCTCTGTGCGGGGGATTCTGCCCCATCTGGATATGGATGACGTGAAGGATCGTGTGCGCCTGACGGCCGTCTGCGATCCAGCACCGGGGCGGGCCAAAGCGGCAGCCGAGCGCTTTCACATTCCATACGCATATGAAAGCTATGAAGAATTGCTGGCCGATGGGCGCTGTGACGCCGTCACCATCGCCTCGCCCATTGGTCTGCATTATGAGCAGGGCAAGGCAGCGATTGAAGCCGGGTTGCATGTCCACTTCAACAAGTCGATGACCACCACCGTGGACGAAGCCGACGACTTGATCGCACGCGCCCAACGCAAAAATGTGAAGTTGGTCTCCTGCCCCGGCCAGATGCTACGCCCCATGTTCCAACGCTATCGTGAATTGATCCAGGAAGGCGCCCTCGGTACGCTGACCTGGGCCACCACCGGCTCGGCCTTTGGCACCTATCACGAAAAGGAGTCGGTGCGCCACGGCAATGACCCGCTCTCCAACATCAATCCCGCTTGGTACTACCGCCGACCGGGGGGCGGTCCACTCTATGATATGACGGTTTATGGCATGCACGCCTTGACCGGCATCCTGGGGCCGGCCCGCCGCGTCACCGCCATGTCCGGCGTCCGCATCCATGAACGCGAATTCCGTGGCGAGATGCTGCCGACCGATATGGACGACAACACCTTTATGGTGCTAGACTTTGGTGACAACCTCTTCGCCTTTGTCTATGGCGCCGCCGCCGGTGGCATCCCCGACACCTGGGGACCCATGTTCCTGGGAACCAAGGGGACGCTGCGCAGTGGCAAACTCAACAATGAGCCGATTGATTACCCTGGTCGCGACTTGGATGAGAAGTATGGCGCCAATGGTTCGCTGCCCCATGTGGTTGGCCCCCATCGCGAACAGGAAGAGGCGCATGTCTACGAAGACATTATGCAACTGGTCGACTGGATCCGCGAGGGCAAACCAACCATTTCCACCGCCGAACATGCCCGCCATGTGATCGAAATCTTCGACGCGGCCTATCGCTCCGCCCAAAGCGGGCAGGCGCAGAGCTTGCGGACGACCTTTTAACCCAATACACCCAGAACAACAATCGCGAAGGGTGTAGCTTTGTCACCCTGTAAGGGTCTTCCATCTGCTCTACCCGAAGACCCTTACAGGGTGACAAGCCGGAATATAATAAGTAGGGGTGTCTTTGCAATGAACGAGAAAGATGGCGACCGCTGTCTGAGATCTATGCAACGCTTTCTTCGGAGGAACGGGCGCATATCTTTCGCCAGGTCGGCGGGTTGTTGAGCAAGCTGCATAGCATCCCGGTGGGTGGTTTTTATAAACTCAACCCCAGTGGTGTGTGGGATTTTCCCGATTGGGCGAGCATTGACCACGCCAACCGGCGCGATCGCACAGCGGAGCGATCACAATTGCTGGAAGCGGGCCTGCGTGCAGACGAAATCGACGCCATCTTTTCGATCACCTTGGCCGATAACCCACCGCTTGATCGCCAACCCGTGCTTTGTCATGGTGATTTGGGGCAGGATCACATTTTCGTTGATGCCAACCTGACGCTGACCGGCGTTATTGATTTTGGAGAATTTCAAGGCGGGCTGCCTATCGTCGATTTTGCCCGTCTGAGCCTCGACTGTTCGCCAGAGGAATTGGCTTGGGTGCAGGAAGGCTATACCAACCAAGCGTTTCTGGGCGGTAACTTTGCGCAACGCCTACGCCAAATCCGGCTCAATTTCCTGTCCGGCTCTCTGGCCCATTGCGTGCGCATTGCCGATCACGAAGAGGTTGTCATCGTCGTCGCTACCATACGAGATATGTTACAACATGACCAATCCTAACGCACCCTTCCCCACCCTGCCGTCCGCCTCAACCGCAGAAGTGTTGCGGGGCAAGGTCTGTCTGATCACCGGCGCTTCCCGCACCCTCGGCGCAACCATTGCCCGTGCAATGGCGATCAATGGCGCCCAGGTTGCGGTTAATTACCATCAGTCAGGCGCGGCAGCGGACGCACTTTGTGCTGAATTAATCGCAATGGGTGTCAAGAGCGTCGCTATTGGTGCAGATGTGACTGATCCGACCCAAGTGGCACAGTTGATTACGGCGACAGAGGCACACTTGGGCGCGATTGATATTTTGGTCAACAACGTTGGCCCCTATGTAGATACGCCTTTTCTTGATCTGTCGCTGACGGACTTTGATCGCATCTTGGCCGGCAATGTGCGGGCGACCTTTCTGCTGACTCAAGCGGTGGGACGATTAATGAAGGGGCGAGGTAGTGGCAACATCATCAACGTTGCCGCCACTGATATTTTTCATCGCAGCCACTCGATCTATGGTCTGGCGAAACAGGGCGTTGTCCACCTAACGGAAGCGATGGCGCTGGAACTGGCCCCCGAAGTACGGCTCAATGCCCTGGCGCCTGATCTGATCGCCGACAACGAAGAGATGAGCGCCGAGTTTACGGCACGCTCAATTGGCGGCACACCAATGGGACGCCTCGTGACCCGCGCCGAAGTTGCGCAGATGGTCTGTTTACTCTGCACGCCGGCCTTTGCCATGATGACCGGCCAGACCCTTGTCCTGGATGGTGGGCGCGCCATTCCCCGGATTGCCTTCGGCCCAGCTCAATCAACGACAACAAGTTGAATCGTTCACGCAACACGCTGCACGCAGTATAGGATTTTTCATGTCATATCCGATTCAAATTCCGTTACCGATTCCCTATGCTGTTGGCCCGGTCAATAGCTATCTTTTTATTGAACCTGAACCGACGTTAATTGATTGTGGCGTCAGCAGTGACGATAGTTGGAAGGCTCTGACCACAGCGCTCGCCCAGCACCAACTCACGATTGCTGATATTCGGCGGGTGATTATCACCCATGCCCATGTCGATCATATGGGGATGGCCGGCAAAATCGTCGCGCATAGTCCGGCGCAAATTTGGGTGGCGGCCATGAATTACGACTGGGCCGTTCACTTGCCCCAAAAGTGGCAACGGCGCATGGATTTTATGGGGAGCGTGATTCGGCGCTTTGGCTTATCCGCAGAACAACAACAGGCCATCTTAGGCGGCATGGCGCGCACGCCGATCCTGTGGGATGTTGTACCAGCAGAGCGGGTCGTCACTTTTCCGGTGGATGGACGGATCGAGATTGGTGGTCAACCGTGGCAGGTTATTTACACACCCGGTCATAGCAATACCCAAACCTGTTTCTATCAACCTGCGAGTCGCCAATTTCTCGCCGCCGATATGCTCCTGCCCGTCACGCCAACGCCCGTGATCGAGGAGCCATTAGACGGCAGCGATGAGCGGATTCCTGGTTTGCCACTTTTTCTCGAATCGCTGGCGTTGGTGGAAACACTTGACATTGATCAGGTCTACCCTGGTCACGGCGATCTTTTTACCGACCATCGGGCGTTGATTCAACGCCAACGCGCCCGCATTCATCAGCGGAAAGAGGAGTGCCTGACGTTGATTCGCAACGGATTACAGACCTTCCCTGAATTCTTTACGGCCATGTATGGGCAACACCCCTATGCCGACCGCTTTAGTGCGTTGGGAATGCTCGTTGGCTACCTCGATTTGTTGGTAGCAGAGAAAGCCGTCGTTATGTGGGAAGAGAATGGGGTCTATCACTATGGAGTACAGCCGTGACCACGCAGGCACAGACGATCCAACCGCAGGTGGTGCGCTATGTCGCCAACCCCGGCTTTACCCAAGCCATTTTGGTCTTTACGGATGACAGTCGCCTGCTCTTTGAACACAGCAGCCGCGCCAACCGGTGGGCTAGGGCGTCGGCGGCTGACAGCATGGCGGATGGCTGTAGTCAGGCGATTCACCAATTTCGCCTGAACGCCAAACATTTGCAACTCTATT
The DNA here is from genome assembly GCA_026645575.1 of Caldilineaceae bacterium. The sequence goes on along the minus strand of JAPKMW010000067.1, from coordinate 37,916 downwards.
TTGGCGATGGCAGCGAGCTTGAATTTTTTGCGTCACAGGGGTAACAAAAGCTAGTAAGCGTTAAGATGCGACCTGAAATTCCTGTCATGCGCGCCGAATCATTTCAGCATAGTACAATTTTTCTAGCACCGAAGTGCGCATTAATGTCATGTACATCATGGGTGTCCCAAAACTGTCTCAAAAGGACTACTTTCTTATTCAAAGCGCATTGCTTTAAACTGTTCAAAATAGCGTTTACTTCCATCCGCCTGCACCTCACCCCACCGATCCAACCAACGCGTCGGAGCATTTTCTGGGTCTTCGATTTGGGTTTTGTGACAGAGAATGGCCTGAATTTTGGTGTTGATGTCGTCGGTAATATCAAAGCGGATGTTGGCTTGCGGGTGGCCGAAGACATAAAGCTGAGTTACTTTGTGCGGATGGTAGCCTTCGTCGGCCATCTCCGGGTAGAACATGGGGTTGTCGGCTGCCGGGAAGATCGCTTCCAGGGCAATCAGGCCGGCGTTGCGGTGGTCGGGGTGGTTGATATAGGCATCGCCCACCAGATAGCGATCAGGGTCGGTGCAAATAATCAACTCCGGCTTGATGCGGCGAATCTGGCGGGTCACCCGTTCACGGATGCGGCGCGTGGGTCGCAAAAAGCCATCTTCTTCGCCCATAAAGAGAACTTCTTTTACACCACAAAGGGCAGCCGCATTACGCTGTTCAATTTTTCGCAGCGCGATTAATTGGTTACGCGTGATCTCTGGGTTGTGATTGCCTTTATCACCATTGGTGAGAATGAGATAAGTGACTTCAATCCCTTGACGCGCCATTTGGAGCGCAGTCCCGGCACAGATAAACTCTGTATCATCCGGATGGGCCATGATCACCAGCACCCGCTTCACGTTGTTCCAGTCCGGCTTGATAAATTGTGTTTGTTCGGTCATCGTTGATCAAACCCTGATTTAGCTTCAACAAAAGAATAACAACAACGGAAGTAACTACTCAGCTCCTAGCCGGTGCGTGACCGGCGTTGGGTCGCCGGTCACGCACCGGCTAGGAGCTGGCTGGGTAGTTACCAACGGAATAACAAAAAAGGCTCATCAGGAACTCAGGGAGTTGACATGTAAATCTTCCCGGAAGGTCGGTTTTGTCGACCGAACGATCCTGTCAAACCTTCCGGGAAGATGGTTGTCAAGCCCATGAGTTCCTGATGAACCACAAAAAAACCTCTGCTCACACAGAGGTTTCTTAGCAAAAATTGACGAAGCTGAAATTACTTACGCCGGCTTCGAATCGTAGCCTGGGCCTTCGGTGAAGAAGAGGGCGTTCAATTCGGTGGTATATTCATATTCTTCCGCCAGATCTTCGGCGGGGCGAATGGCGTCAACCGGGCATTCGGGAACGCATGCGCCACAGTCGATGCAGGTGGCCGGGTCGATATAGTACCAAGGCCATTCCTCTTCGGGGAAGCCGGGGATGATGCATTCCACTGGACAAACCTCTGCACATGCACCGTCGCGAATGCACAGATCAAAGATTACGTGAGTCATGAGAACAAAACCTCCTCAAGAATGAGCAGCCATGTGCTTTAGGATTTATTCAAATTGCCTTCAGGCAAAAGTTTACAAATTCCACTATGTAAGGGCCGCCAAAAGGGTGTGGGCTTTGGGCGTTTGTTCAAAAGCGCACAAAGCAATCGTTGATGTGGATTTTACTTGGCTTTGCGGGAAATGTCAACTGTGCGCGGTAAAAAGAGAATTTTATAGAAAGAAGCATTGGTTGGAAGTAGGACAGTAGACAGTAGGACAGTAAGACAGTATCACTGTCCACTGATTTACTGTCCTACTGTCTACTGTCAAACTAATTCTCCGCCACCTCTTCCAACCCTTCGCGGTCGAGGATAATGATGCGTTTGCGGCCAATGTCGATATAGCCGCCAGCTTTCAGATCGTTGAGGACTTGGGTCGCGGTTTCACGATAGGTGCCGACACTCTCGGCCAGATCCTGGTGGGTCAGGCCAGCAATGTTGTCGCTTCCCTGTTCTTCGGCCAAACGCAGCAGAAGGCTCGCTAGACGGGCAGGAATGCCTTTGAAGGCCATATTTTCCAAGCGCTCCTCGGCCTCACGCAGCCGTTTGCCAGTGATTTCAAGGATACGCAAGGCTACCTGCGGCTTGTTGAGGATCAGCCGCTCCAGGTCGGTGCGACTCATGACACAAATGAGACAATCTTCAATCGCTTCGGCAAAGGTGTTGTGCATCTTGGTCCCCAGTAGCGCCATTTCACCAAAGAGCGTATGGGGGCCTAAGGTGGTGATGACCAGCTTTTTGCCTTCCGGGCTGATGCGATAAAGTTGAACCCGCCCTTCTTTGAGAATGAATAAAACTTCACCCGGTTCTTCCGGGCGGTAGAAGACGCGCCCTTTGGGGACGGTGCTCATGGTGGTGATTCGGTTGAGTTCTTCCATCTCGCGGGGCGATAGATCACGAAAGACCGTCAATTCTGAAAGATAACGCATCTTCTCAGCCGGTTGCAATAAGGTTCGCTCGTCAGTTTTCACGTTGTCCATGCTCCTTATGCTTCAGGGTTGGCAGCCGATCCCTGATTCAGGTCAATTTATACGGAAATAGCTTCTGCACTGATGACGTAGAATCTGTTACGATAGATCATAGCAAAATTGGCCATGTCATCGCTGATCTTTACGCAATCATTTTACTTTAGATTCAAACAAAGTTTTGAAATGTTTCATAAATTTTTTCCAGCGACGGGTTGCCTAATGACCAAAGACGACCATTGAGCAGATAGGTCGGCGTCGCAAAGACAGCTTCCGGGATGATCTCTTGCACCCCGTGAATATCAACCAAACGCACTTGAACCTGGGCAAAATTACGCCGGATAAGTTCAGCCACGTCATGCGCGTATTCGCAGACAGGACAATGTGCGCTCACATAAATGGCAAGCGATGGCTGCTCGCTCTGCCCATTCAATAAATGTTCCCCACCCACTACGCCATTCCTTCACAGTATCACCAAATACAACTGTCCATTTTAGTAGCCGAATGCTCGGACAGATCGTAGACAATATTTCTACAGCTTACTCTAGCTACTTGGTCGACTTCTGTGATCGGACTTACGTCCTTGTTCGTTTACCCCAAATCCATATTAGCCGTAGTATAGGGGTAGAAAAAGCCGGGTTATGGATAACCCGGCTTGCAAGACAACATCAACTGCTAATCCAACGCTGGTCAAGCAATAGGGTTACAATACATTCCGATAGGCGTAGGTGCGCCGGTAGCCGTAGTCAGTGCTAAAGCTGCCAAAGAGCTTCTTGCCGGCCTTCGCCAAGGGATAGCGCCCCATAGAACGCAGACCGCGCCGGGCAATTTGGCTGGGGCTGTAGAGCTTGCGACAGAGCCAGTCGTAAGCGCCACGCAATTCATCCACGGTAAAATTCTTGGGGATAAAGGTGACATGAGCAGTGTCGTAGTGGCTCCACGGCACATCAAGCAACCGGTTTTCCGCCTCCACTTGGGCGCGGAAGGGGGTGCCAGGGTAGGGGGTCAACATCGTGGCGCTGACACTATCTAGTTCGCTGTTACGCACAAAGTCCCACATAGCCTGGAAGGTGGCCGGCGTATCTTCGTCAAAGCCCATGACAAACAAGCCCACAACGCCAACGCCCGCATTGCGGATGGTGCGGATTGCATCCTTTGCTTGGGTGGCAACACCCTTAGACTTGCCGCCCAATTCACTGCGATTGTCCGGGTTGACACTTTCAAAGCCGATGAAGTGCTTATCCAAATGGGCAGCGACACTCATCTCCAGCAGATCAGGATACTTGGCAATGCTCATCTCCGATTGGCAGGTCCAACCGTGGAGATCAAGTTTACTCAACGCTTCAAAGAGATTGGCGCAATAATCGGGATCGGTGCTGAAATTCAAGCCAAAGTTGTCATCGGTCAGGAAAAAGCGCTTGATGCCCCGGCGTTGGATCTCATCCACCACTTCGTCAATTGGGCGCAACCGCATCTTCCGACCGCTTACCCGGATGGCAGTGCAGAAGGAGCAGTTGCGTGGACAGCCGCGGGTGATTTCCAGATAGGGCGTCCAGTAATGATTATGTTCATCCACCATCTTGATCACCCGGTCGCTAATGATCGCCAGCCCGTCGAGATTGGCCCAGCGTTCATCTTCGTAGACCGGCTGCATTCCCTTGATGCCGTCAGCCGCAAAGTCTTGGAGCAGTTGCTGCCAGGTAAAATAGCCTTCGCCAACCATAATACTATGCGAAAATGTTTTGCTGTGTTCCTGCACCAGGGTGGCATGGACGCCGCCAAGCACGACACCAGCCCCTTGCTTCATGGCGCGGCGGGCAATTTGTTCAGCCCGCTCAATCGTCACCGTCATGGAGGTGATGCCGACCAGATCACCCTCGCGCAACGTATCGAGCGGCAGATCGCGCACATTTTCGTCCCAGATCTCCACCGGCATCTCATTCGGCACCAGCGAAGCCAGGCGCATCAACGTATAGGGTGAACCGGGGGCTTTGCCAAAGACGCGACCATCACGTTTGGGCTGTATCAGGACGACACGACGCATAGTACCTCCGCGTAAAGCGCTGCTGAGAAGAGAACAATCAGAATAATGGGTAAATCATACCACAATTCGTTCGTGATACCAAGAAATTAATCTAAAAAGTTTCATAAAAATTCCCGTAGGGGCGTCCCCTTGCGGGCGCCTGCAAGGGGACGCCCCTACGGGTAAAGGGATTTAGACAACATAGAGCATCATAAAAATCGAGTAGAGGACGCTGACCGCCAGCCCCATGATCACTTCAAAGCCAGTGTGGCCGAGCAACTCTTTCAACTCTTCTTCGCTAATGGGTTGACCGCTAAAAAGTTCGCGTAGGATCTGATTAAGAATGCGTGCATGTTTGCCGCTCTGCTGGCGCACGCCGGTGGCATCATACATGACAATGAAGGCGAGTACAGCAGAAATGGCAAAGAAAGGGCTATCCAGACCATATTGGATGGCCAAGACCGTTGCTAAACTACAGACAAGCGCCGTGTGGCTGCTGGGCATCCCGCCGGCGCGGCTGAAGACCCGCCAGTCGAGTTTACCGGTGCGCGACCATTCCCACACGACCTTGAACAACTGCACCAATAACGCAATGCTGACCGGCACCCAGAGCGCACTATTAGACCAGAGGGCAGCCATCTACACCTAGCCTTCCTGCCAGCCGGTAAAGAGGGGAGTCTGTCCATCGGACTGCCATTTGCGCACGCGTAATTCGGCAGCGTTCAGTAAGGTCGTGCAGTGATCCGATAAAACCACGCCCCGTTCGTAAAGGTTCAAGGAGCTTTCCAGCGGGAGGTCATCCCGTTCCAGGGTGGACAGAATCAGTTCCAGTTGAGCCAACGCTTCTTCATACGAGAGTTCTTGCACCGGTGCGTTGGATAATTCGCTAACAGCACTCATCATCATCCCTTTTCCACAAAAAGATTGAATGGTTGACATCTGCGCTTGATTTCGCAATAGCTATTGTACCTGTCTTTCGGTCAAAAATGCAATGTTGCCAGTGGTTGGGGAGGTTTCGTTGTTGCGCAAGAAACGGGTGGTCGCTGCACTGATTTGCTTTTATAATCAGGCTATCGATAATTCAGATTGTGAGGAGATGAAAACGATGACAACCGATTATCAACGGGTTGCCCAAGCGATCCAATATTTAGAGCAAAACTACCAGACCCAACCATCGCTCGACGAGTTAGCGACCCAATTGGCGTTGAGTCCTTTCCATTTACAACGGCTCTTCACCCAATGGGCCGGCGTCAGCCCGAAACGCTTTGTCCAATATCTGACGGCGGAACATGCCAAACATCTGCTCACCCATGCGCATAGTGTGCTTGACGCGGCTTATGAAACGGGTCTTTCTGGTCCTGGTCGCCTGCATGACTTGCTCATCGCGACGGAAGCAGTGACGCCGGGTGAATTCAAGCAGCGGGGCGCCGGTTTACAGATCGCCTATGGTCGCCATGAAACGCCCTTTGGCGACTGTCTGTTGGCGGCCACGACGCGGGGTATCTGTCAGCTACTTTTCTTGACGGAAGGTGGGTGGGATCAGGCCGTGGCCGAATTGCGTGAACAATGGCGCGAAGCGAATCTGGCCGAGGATACGGCCCAAACGCAGCCTTATACCGACCAGATTTTCCCAGTCAACGGGCAGCAGGGCCAACGCACCATCACGCTGTTGCTCAAAGGGACAAATTTTCAACTTAAGGTCTGGAAGGCGCTGCTTCAGATTCCGCAAGGCGCCGCCTGGTCATACGAAGATGTGGCCCAGGCCATCGGGCAACCGAGTGCGGCCAGAGCTGTTGGCGGCGCCGTGGGAGCCAACCCGATTGGTTATCTCATCCCTTGTCACCGCGTGATCCGCAAGAGCGGGGTGATCCAGGAATATCGCTGGGGGCCGACACGCAAAAAGGCCATGCTGGCCTGGGAGTCCGCCCAGCAAGAGTTGCGTAGCCTGGCGGCGTAGGAGAGTGGGACAGTCAATCAGTAGGACAGTGAGCCAGTAAGACAGTTACAGTTCACTGAGTTGCTGTCTTACTGACTTACTGTTCTACTGGTTAGACCAATACAACAACGAATTAACCCAGGTCACTGCTTCCGGATAGTGCCTTGTATCCAGCACAAACTCCTGCCCTCGCATGGCGCTACGCAAGTAGGCATAGTCATCATCACAAGACCAGCGGGTGCGATCCGTATGATAGCTCAGTAGCGGCTTGTCTTCCATCGGATAGAACCAACGGGGCAAGCGCCAGTGAGTGCGCAGTCGTCCCGGTGTGGTGAGACAGCGGTCGTCTTGATACCATGGGAAATAACCGGCGCCGGGTAACGCGGTGACTTGACCATCAAGTGTTAACCGTTCAGTGGCAACATACAACGTATTGCGCGCACCGCGTCCACCGACACAGTGTGGATGCCCCACAGCCCAAACTGGCGCTTCTTCGGCTAGTTGGACGCCCGTGAGAATGGTATCCACCTGTAACCAGCCATAAAGCAAGTGCAGGTCAGGTGCCTTTTTCACAAAGCGGTACTGACCGCTAACCAATTCCACGGCCCGAAACCAGCCGAAAAAGAGAAACAAATCCCCAACGCCAACGCCCTGATTCACCAAGTGACTTTGCGCGGCGCCATCTTGCCCAAAGAGCGGACGCCAAGCCGGCGGGCGCGCACAAATGGCAGGATAGAGATCCGGGTCGAGATGGGCGCGGGTCTGGCGGTGAATGCGGCCATGGGTTAATGACTCGATCAGGTCGCCAAGCTGATGGTCACGCCAACAAAGCTCGGCATAAGTCACCGTGCCGGTCTGATCGGGAATGGGCAGCGACAGGAGCGTGCCATCGGGAAAGAGTGGACTGGCGACACCGCCGGCGCTAGCGTCAAAGCCCTTGCGGCTCAGGATGATCTTCACAAAAGATAGCGTGTCGCCAATGGCGTTTCGACCACCGCGTTGCCTTGCTTCTCCACCCGATACACTTTGGCTTGGGGACGAGAACTCACCGCGTCGGCCAACTGTCCATCCACCAGGCGAACGGCGGCGCCATCATCGGCAGCGTAGCCAGCCATAATGCGATCCTCAACTACCATCTTGTGCAGGCTTGGGCGGCGTTGCGCTTCGCCATCATAGTGTGGACAAAAGCTACCGGCGGCAAAGCCCAAACAGGGCAACACACGCAATTCACCCGGCACAGAGTCAGTGCTGCATTGCTCAAACCAACAGTTGGCCCCAGCGCTGATCCCGGCCATCACCACACCCTGTTCCCAGGCTTTGCGCAAAATAAGATCCAGCCCCCACTCACGCCAGAGAGCGATCATGCTGCGCGTGTTGCCGCCGCCGACATAGATCACATCTTTTTCCAAGAGATAGCCTTCCAGATCCGCCGTTGGCAAGCGGAAAAGGGAAAGATAGGTCGGTTCACAACCGAGCGAGGTAAAGGCTTTGTAAAAGTTAAGAATATATTCCTGCGCTTCCCCACTGGCGGTTGGGATAAAGCAAACCTTGGGGCGCGCTTTGTTACCGACTTGGGCCAGTACATAGCGATCCAGCGCCAGGTTATCAGGCTCCATCGAAAATCCACCACCGCCCATTGCGATGATCTGACGTTGTGGCATGATTGTCACTTTCTAGATTGTATTGGTGGTTGGTTAGTTGGTTTGTTCGCCGCCAACTAACTTCTTGTAGATCCAAATTGTGGTAACCATTCAGCAAAGGAATGGAGAAAGTCGGCCAGAATGGCGCGTGCCCGGTCGATGTCGTTCATCATCGGGTCCATGAGCAGTGCTTGCAAGGCGAGATTGCGATTGCCCGTTTTGGCCGCTTCGATGACCAGTGCGGCTAGTTCCGCCTCGCGCCGGCAGATTTCGGTAATGGCCGGCGGCAAGGCAGGCATACTTACGCCTTGCACGCCATGACGATTCACAATCGCCGGCACTTCGACAATTGCCCAATCAGGCAGGCCAGGCAAGCAGCCGCGATTGGGCAGGTTGAGCGCTGCCATGTACGCGTTGGCATCGGTTTCCCGCGCTTCAATAATCTCGACCGCTCCTTCGCTATGCACCTGAAGCAGCGGTGTGATCGACTCTTCCCCAGCGGCCATCCGTTCGGCGCGGGCGCGTACAGTCGCGCGCCGCGCAATGTTGCCCGTCCAGCTTTGCAACTTGAGATCGTACTTCTCCCACGGCTTGGTAAGCGGGTCATGGGTCCAGGCCAGGTATTCGACCATGTGCGTGTCGCCGGCTGTGGGACAAAGGCCGAAGATTTCAAAGAGTTCGCGCGTCATCGGCTCAAAATCGTGACGGAAGTTTTGTAGATATTGCTGGCGGAAACGGGGGTAGAGATCTTCGCCGGTCTGCCGGTCGGTGATGCCATAGATCCAGGCAAAGTGGTTGATGCCGGCGGAGAGAATGTTGAAACGGCGTTCGCCCTCGGCAATCATGGTGAGAATTGCCGGTACATTGGGGGCATCAGTGTGGACATGAAAGGTGTCGCCATTGGGCACCGTGATGCCATAATCCGCAGCCAGCACAGCGGCGACAATGGCGTAGGCCCAGCGGTATTGATGGCAGAGGCCAATGCAATTCACGGTACTGTAGCGGGTCACGGCCATGCCCAGCCGACTCAACGGGTTGGTGAAGTTAAGCATCCAGGCGTTGGGGCAGAGTTCCTCCATGTCACGGGCAATCGCCAGCATTTCCGGCACATTGCGGCAGGTGTGGGCAAAACCGCCAGGGCCGCTGTTCTCGGCATAGGGCTGGCGTACACCGTGCCGCAGTGGGATCTCCCAATCCTGTCGCCAGACCACCTCGCGCGGGCCAACCTGAATGCAGACAATCACATAATCGGCATTGGGCAAGAGCGTGCGGCGGTCAGTGCTGGCGCGAATGGTCATACCAGCGCCCCACTCCTCATTCATCCGTTCGGCCAACCGGTGCATGGTGGCCAAAGTTTCGGCATTGAGATCACAAAGGCCCAGGGTTGCGCCCTTCAGTTTGGGGGAACGAAGCAAAGTAGCGAGGGCGCCGGTGCCGAAGATGGCGCTGCCGGCCCCGATAACAACAATCTTTGTCATAAGTGTTCCTATTGAAGCGGGGGCAGTTGGCGCAGGCACGTTTGCACCTGGGCGATCAACGGATATTTGGCGTCTTTGTTGAGCCAGAGCAAGGGTGCGGTTGGGACAACAGATATCGGTGGCGCACCCCCGTATAAAAGAATGCCGCTGAGGGCATGATATTGCTTAAAGAATTCACCTGACGTTCGCAGGCGACTACGCGCTAGGAAAGTTGTATCGTTCCCTGTAATCCGCTGTTTCATCTGTTTCGTTAACTCATCCAGGTTGATGTCAGTAACAGCATCCGACGGTAGACCAATGAGCAAGACGTTGGCGGCGCCGGGCTTGATCTGCATCAGCTTGCCCAAAATCACATGAAGCAATTTATGTGGGTCAAGTGCCGCTGAAGAAGCGGTTGCGTGCTCAGTTGGAGCGGATGGACGAATGCGCGTGACCTCGACATGAAAGATAGTTTTGGTTGTAAAGGTAACAGTAAAATCAGGGCCGGAGGCTGTACGCACCGGTTGTAGCTCGTAGGCAACTTGCAGGCGTTTTTCTTGCAAAAACCAGCGGGCGATTGTCAGTTCAAATAAGAGATCCTGCAACGTCGCTTCACCACCGGCAGTGCGTAGCTTGGCGCAAATCTTGGTCTGGTAACTTTCGGCAAAGGCACGAAAGCGGCGGGATGCCGTCAGCCATTGCCGAAAGGCGGGGGTCAAACCATACGGGTCATCGGCCAAAAGCTGGGGCAGAAACTCATCAAGGGCAATCATGCAAAGCCATTAGCGTCCGCCAAAACCACTGAGGGTGACACCTTCCACAAAGTAGCGCTGCGCCGCAAAGAAAATAATCACCATCGGCGCCAACATAAAGGTGCCGGTGGCAAAGACCAGCTCCCAGTTGGTGGCATAGGCCGAATCATTCATGGCGCGAATGCCCACCGCCAACGTCCAGGTTGCCGGCTTGAGGTAGATGAGCGCTTCGAGAAATTCATTGTAAAACTGCATAAAGGTCAGAATGACGACTGTAATCATGACCGGCTTGCTCAGGGGGATAAAAATTTGCCAGAGAATGCGGAAGCTACTGGCGCCATCCATGCGAGCGGCATCTTCCAACTCCACCGGGATGCCCAGGAAAAATTGGCGGATGAGAAAGACATACAGCCCGTGCGTGGCAAAGAAGGCCGGGATAATCAACGGGAAAAAGGTGCCGATCCACGGCCCCGGCCAGCGGAAGACATAGCTGAACATGAGAAAGCGCGGAACAATCAGAATGATACTCGGCAACATCATCGTCGCCAACAGTAGGCCAAAGAAAAAATTGCGCCCCGGCCACCGTAACCGGCTAAAGCTAAAGGCCACCAACGAGGAGGAGATCAATACGCCCAACACCGAAAAGACACAGACGATCATCGTGTTCCAGAAGTAAAGCATAATCGGCGCACGGGCAAAGGCCGCCGCATAATTCTCCCACCGGGGCGTGCGCGGTAGCCACTCAATCGGCGTCACAAAGATTTCGGTCGATGCCTTGAGTGAAGACGAGATCATCCACAACACCGGGACAATCGCCATGATGGACAGAAGCAGCAAGACCAGATGGGCGCCCAACCGGCTCAAGAGCGCAAGTTGATGACGGCGGCGTTTCTGCGTCGTGGCGGTCTGCTGTAGTTGTAGCTGCAATTCGCTGGTGGTCATGGGCTTGGCTCCCAGTCAAATTCAATCTTTGGTTTCATAATAAACCCAGTTGCTAGAGAAACGGAACTGTAAAATCGTCAGCAAAATAATCACTACAAACAGCACCCACGAAACCGCTGCGGCATAGCCAATTTTGCTATATTCAAAAGCATTGCGGTAAATGTACAGCACCATAAAGAGAGTGGCGTCTTGCGGCCCACCTTTGGTCATGATGAGCGCCGGAGCAAAGACCTGGAAGTTGCCGATGATGCCCACAATCAAATTAAAAAAGATCACCGGCGTCATAATCGGCACGGTGACATGCCAGAATTTCCGCCAGGCGCCGGCGCCGTCCAATGACGCAGCTTCCAGCAGCGCAGTCGGCACATTTTGCAGGCCGGCCAGAAAGATGACCATCTGCGTCCCCATGACCCAGATGCGCATAAAGACAAAGGCCGGGATTGCCAGCGCCGGTTCAAAGAGCCAGGCGCGCGGGGCAAAGCCAAACCAGCCAATTACCTCATTGATAATCCCAAAATCGGGATGGTAGGCGCGCTGCCAGACAAAGGCACTGACCACAATCGGCACAATGACCGGCATATAGAGCGCGGTGCGGTAGAAATTGCGCCCCCGCAGCGGTTGATTGAGCAGCACCGCACAGCCAAAGGCGAGCGCTAACTGCAACGGCACGCTGGTGAACGCATAATAGGCCGTGTTCCACAACGACAACCAGACCTTAGGATCAGCCACCAAGTTGTTGACATTATCCATGCCAATCCAACGCGGTGGCGATAACAGGTTGTAGCTTTGGAAGTTCAGCACCAACGCCCACCCCATAGGAAAGGCCACAAAGACCAGAAAGCCAAGTAAAAACGGCGCGGCAAAGAGATAGCCTTCGATCATCTCGCGCCGACGAAAGGGGGAGGTATGGGGTCGGGTGGCAGGGATTGTACTCATGCAAATGCTCTGTTGTCAGTAAAGGTAAATAATGACTCAGGTAAACCGAAAAAGGTAGACAGTTTAGCAACTTGCTCGGCGTTAGGGATTCGTGAACCACGCAAGACATCAACCACTACGGCTTTTGTCTCAAAAACCGGTAATAGATCTTCAGCCTGCAATTTAGCCTCTGCCATTAAAGAACGCAACAAATCCAGCCCATACAGCATGAAGTTTGTATCAGGGTAGTGCTCATCTTCGTAAGCCATCACTAATGTACCAAGCAAGGTCAATATATCTTGTTCAGCAGCCGTTAACATCTGTTTATCGATGAGGGCATTCATTTGGGTAATGACGACATCATATTGTTCCTCATTCGTAATAGGACGCGGCGCAAACTTTTGTAGAAGTTCCTGGTAACTATGTGTACCATTCATCATCTTTCCATTGCTCATTGTCATACTCCGCATGGGTCAATACATGACGCACGTAGACACGTCTTAGTCTATATTCAATACGCACAACTAATCGGTAGTTGTTGCCACCTATATTAAACACAGTCAACCGTCCAACCAAATCGGCTGAAGGATAATCGTAGCGCACTTCGGCAAAATTATTCCACTGGGCTTGACTTACCCGTGTGAACCAATTACGCAGAGGACTTTCAGCAGCAGGATGTCTTTCCCAAAACTGTTGTAATGCTTTTCTGGTAATGATATGCATTGCTCAACCAAGGTTTGTCATTTATGTCGGTGACAGGGTGTAAACGCACCCTGCCACCCCATCACCCTGTCACCTTACGCTTGACTGGCCCAGTAATCATCCAGAATCTTCTGCACGCCTTCATCGACCAGCGGTAGCACATCGGCAGCGGACGCCGTGCCGGCCACCAGCGGGTCCCAACCCACAGGTTTCACCACTTCGTTCCAGTATTGCGCACGGGGCAGCCCGCTGATCACATCGGCTTCGCCCTTGTTAAAGGCGGTGACAAAGGCTGCCGTGTTGGTCAGTCCATGATTCTCTTGCACCTTGGGCGCCCAGAAGCTCTCGATCAGGCCGACGTTGTTCGGCACGCGACCAGTGACTTCGGAGAAGATCTTCTGGCCTTCTTCACCGCACATAAATTTCACCAATTCCCAAGCAGGGTCAACCGGCGCGTTGCTGAAGATAACCACGCCTTCCGACCAGCCGCGATGGGGGCGTTCGCCATCAGCTTGCTTGGGCATCAAGACCACATCAAAGTCCACAGCGGCGCCCTTGTCGCGCAGTTCCTGTGTCACCATGCGCGGGAACCACCAGGGGCCTTCATATTTCATGGCGGATTGACCGGCTTCAATGCCACCGGAGCCGGCATCCAGATCAGCCGGTTTCGGGCTGATCCCCATGGTGTGATAGAAATCGCTGGCGACCATCTGCACAATTTCGGCAATTTCCGGCTGGTTGAATTGGGATTTCTTGGGGTCAACCAACGAATCAAATTCCTGCATACCGGTGCCGCGAATCCAGTGAATGTCGCGGAACCAGTTGCCGTTGGCCTGGTAGCCCCACTGTTTCTTGTCACCGTCGGTCTTGGTCAGCTTTTGGGCAATGTCCAGGAACTCTTCAAAGGTCCACTCATCGGTCGGATAGGCAATGCCCGCTTCGTCAAAGAGTTTCTTGGAATAGAACATGACCATCGTCGCCATCTGGGTTGGGATGAGGAAGGTGTCTCCCTTGCGTTCAGTATATTGGCGCACCGCTTCGCTATCGGCCCAGGCGTAGTTGAAATCATCGCGTTCGCGCAGGGCGTTCACACCAGCAATGACGCCATTGTCGGCAAAGAGTTGATAACCCCAGCCTTGCATGGAAGCGATGCTGGGGTTGCTACCGCCGGCATACTGGGTTTGCAGCGCGGCGTAATAGCTCTCGTCATTGGGCAGGAAAATCGCCTCGACTTTGGTATCAGGATTTTGCTGCATGTAGGCATCGGCCAGGGCAGCAAAGCCTTTCTGGTCGGCTTCGCCAAAGGCCATCACAGTCAGCGTAGCGCCTTCAGCCGCCGGTGCGCTCCCCGCTGTCTCGCCACCGGCAGCCGGAGCGCCAGGGTTGGCGACCGGTGTGGGGCAGGCGGTCAGCAACAGAGTGGCGGCCACGCCTGTGCCGGAAAGCTGAAGAAATCGGCGGCGGGATAGTTGCTTGCTGGGTTGATTCATAGTTCCTCCTGGTTAAACAATTCGGTCATTGGATGATTGGGGCATTGGCTAGGCGGTCATCCTGGCAAGATTAGTACGCATGGCGTTGCGAATGGCGCGATAACCAATGGGTATGATTTGCTCACTTTGCAAGAAAGTACGCAGACGATCAGATTGGAAGTAACGATATTCAAACGTGCGCCAATAGGCGCGCTCCGGCACAATGGTTTCAATATCGCCGGGGGCATTGGGATGGAGACTGAAATAAGTCACGCCCGGCGGCAATTCCTGTAAGATGCTTTCGTATAATTCTATGCGCGCTTCGCCGTTTTCATGGGTATGATAGGCCGGCGTGATGCGGAACCAGTCCACCAGCGGCATCCCACGCGCTTCCACCGTACCGGCAAAGGTGAGCCAGCTAGACTCATCCGGCCCGGCCAGCCCCAGCGTGCGAATGTAGTCATCGATCCGTCGTGGTAGAAGAACCGGCACGCCATATTCAAACCCTAAGGCGACATACTGTTCAACCAGACCGGGAATGGTCGCCGCCCCCATGTGGGTATCGAGATGGGTAAAGTCAACGCCGGCCTGGCGCACGCGCTCGATCTGCGCCCGCATCTCCTGCACTGCGGCAGCCGGCTGCAAATGGTGCTGCACTCCTTCTACACGATGCCAGAAATAGCCTTCCTCATCCACCAAGCCGCTGGTGGGATCACGGGTTGAGATTGGCCCCCAACGATAACCAGCCCATTCACTGGTCAAGGTCAAGTGAACGCCGATGTCAAGTGCTGAATTCCGCTGACAAGCCTGCACCAGTTCCGGCGACCAGGGACAAGGGATCATGACGGAGCCAGTTTGCAAAATACCGGCGGCGCACAGCTCCAGGTACGCCTGGTTGCTGCCATGACACATGCCCACATCATCGGCATGAAAGATGACCAAACGGGCATCCGGCGGATAGCCAAGTTGAGTGACAAGCGGGTTCAACATACTCATGGTTTAGGTCAATTCTAGGATTGGCAACCCCACCAGTCCGGCAAAGGTGCGCAGTTCGGCGCGATAGTCGCCATAGGTGATACAAAAATGGTGTTCCAAGCCCTGTCGCATCACGGTGTCAAAGACGGTAGTCGCCGGCTGGTCAAAGCGCACAACGCCACTTGTGCCACTAAAACTTTTGGGCGCCCGCACCATTTCGCCACCGCCGATAACCAGTTGATACGTGTTGCGTGTTGCGTGATTCGTGATTCGTGTTGTTACCCGGTGCAGGCGGGCAATGGTGACGCGTCCAGGTTTTAGGGGAAATTCAAAGAGCAACGGGAGTTTGCGGTTGCTGTGAATCGTACCCAAAATAGGGGCTTCGGGGTCGGCCATGCTGACAGGGGCAAGACCACAGTGCCAGAGAACGCCAGTGTCACTTTCGGCATCAATCGAGACCAGATCGGTGATAAAGGCCGGCTCGCCACTCAAGGCTTGCAGGAGCAACGAAGTTACAGTGCCGTTGACATCGGCTTCACAACTAGCCGGGCATTGCTCCTCGTTGAGAACACTCATAGCGCCACAAGCGGCGCAGCCCAATTCGGTAAAGAATTCGGGCCAGCAACGCACGGCGACCCCTTGCAAACGCTGCTCGTCTACTAGCCCCCGCAGCGCACCATAGACACTAGCCGTACCGACCAGTGCCGTTTGTTCGAGTTCCGCTAGATTATGGGCATGTTCGCCCACGCGGTCAACAAACGCCTGCTGTGTGGCTGCATCAACCACTGCGGCCCGCTGTAGCGTATCGGCCAGGGGAAGCGGCGTTACCTGAACACCAAACAGTTCAGACAAGTGACCGGCATCGTAGATACAGGTGTCAAAACCAGCCGGGTGTTCACCGATCACCCCAACCCGCGCCGTTGACAACTGGCGACGGGCGTAGCCCACACGCGCCAAATGGGCAATTTTCGGTAAAACGGTTGCAGCGGTTGGTAGGGCCAATAGATAGTCGTAAGGTATTCCACGCAAATGCAAAGCGTGGCCGGCTAGATTTATGCCACACAAACTATTTAAACGCAAACGGCCACCGTCCCGTGCGTCCGGTGTCGCCCACAGCAACAGCGGTGCGCCCTTTGCCTGTAACGCTTCCGCCAGTTGCACCGCCATTGAGCTATCGGCAAAGCTAGCTTGCAAGAGGATCAGGAGATCAAAGCGAGTGGCAGTCAATTGTTCAATGGCATGTGCGGTAGCTGCGCTATCCATCAGCAACGTCCCGCGCGGCCCCACAATTGTATAGCCGACCATCTCTAACTGTTGCAACGCAGCATCGGTCATCGCCTGTGCAAAAGGGACATCAAAGGTTGGTCGAGCAATGGCAACCAAGGCAACGACAAACTTTCTTGGGTTTGGGTGCATGACCTCATTCCTTGTACAACACAGAAGGGGAAATGAGCAAGGTAGCAGTTACTGCCAAGTAAAGCGGCGCACCTCACTGGGGGGGCTGGCGGCTTCTAAAATCATCTGTCCATTATTATCGGTTTTAACCCGGACAACAGAGATTTGCCAGGCATAGGCAGCGCTTTGGCCGGCATCGGGGGCAAACTCAGGGCCAAGCCGGTAGCTGGTCGCCTTGGTCCACACGCTGGGGATCGGCTGGGAAGCATTACCGCTCGGATAGATCAACAGGACATACCACTCATTCGGCGCCAGCACGTCAACACTAATCCAGCGGAAGAGAACCGCTTCTTCGCGCAAAACCACCTCTTCGTTGGACGGCCCCATCAAGCGTGGTTCCACATAGATCGCTTCCACATTGGCTGGCAGCGCCGATTGGGTTTGGGTAATAGCGCTTTGGGCCGGTGACGGTGGGGGCGCCGCACTTTCGATCACCTCGGTCGGTGTCTGGCGCAAAGGGATCACCAAAACATCGCCGGGACGAATAATATCATTGGCTGATCGATTGTTAACGGCTAAAATATCTTCTACGGTGCTGCCAAAGTTGACGGCAATCGACACAATGGTATCACCAGACTGCACCGTGTACTGGAACCGCGCCGCCGGCGTTCGGTTCAATGTCGTTTCCGCCGCCGGGCCAACAATGGGGATGATCAACACATCGCCGGCACGAATCAACTCATTGGTTAGATTATTGGCAACCTGAATGTCAGCGACAGAAACGCCATATTGGCTGGCAATGGACAATAATGTTTCACCGGTAATCACTTGATGACGCACAGAGCTAGTTGTTGTAGCGGGGGCGGTTGTTGGCGTCGGCTCCGGTGTGGCGATAGGTGTAAGCGTCGTATCGAGCAATGGCACATTGGCGGAAGGCGGACCAACGCCGGTCGTTGTTACACTTTCGGGGCCAGGGCGGCTGCCCATTTGCCACCACAGCACCAACACGGCAACAACCGCCAAGACAAGCAGGGCATCGATCAGCGAGATGCCACGCGCACGGCGCGGTGAAATACGCAGGTCATGCCCGCACATAAAGCAGCTTTCGGCATCACGGGCGACACGCGTGCCACAATTCGGACAACGCCGTTCTACAATCGCCGGGGATAGTTGTTCACGTGCCATAGGATTATTATAGCATCAGGCCATACGCAAACGGAAAGTTACCGCCGCTCAGTGTAACATTTGCGCCGTACCACATTTGATCAAATCCGGAAACTTGCGCAGATGGCGGCCGCATTCCAGTCAAACAAAAAAGGTGAGTGCTTTTAATACACCCACCTTTCAGGAATCATCCGCCAAGCCAAATAGGAAGAGGAAACGTTTGATGCGAACCAACTAGGCAATTGAACAACCGCAAGTTAAGGTTGCCCATTTTGTTGTAACAAATAGGCTACCATATCGGCAATTTCTTGGGGCGTCATTTGATCATTGAAATTTGCCGGCATGATATTACCTGGATAACCTTCAACGATATGCGCGCCAGGGTTGACGATGCTTTCGTATAAATAGAAAGCCGGACTTTCGCCAGCGACACGGACAACGGCATGATCACCGGCATTGTGCCAAGTGGGGCCGGTTTTCACTTCGTTCGGGTCAAGTGCATGACAGCCAAGACAGCCGTATTTCAGAGCTGCAGTTTCGGCAGCGCCGACATCAGCACCTTCTATGGCTTGCCGCACATCATCCGGTAGACCGGCATAAACTTGATCGGGCGTCAGCTCCGCCAATTTCGGCGGAACCGGCGTCGGCGCAACTGCAACATCCCCTTCAGAGCGAGCAAGGACTAAGCGCGACCCCAGATCGGGCGAAATAATTTCACCATCTGCATCCGGCGCACAACCAACCACGATCAGCATCACACTGACCAACAGACAACCTGCAATCACCGCAATCCGACGACAGGGTGCAAGGGAATTCATCCATACCTCCACAGGCACTTAAGCTCTTTAATCTTTACTACTGATATTTTTTAAGGGCAGGGTAACAAATTATTTTGTTTACGGAATCACAACCATGACAATAGTACATCAGATACGCGCGTTCTTGAGCGTACTTGTTGATTGATTCACAAACAGTTTACCACACCCTTGGCGTCCGGGCAATTTACCAGATCGTCTGCGCAATAATTCACAAGTATTGAAAGAAGCGTACCCAATCATTAAAAAAGCCAAAGGGTTTGCAAAACAACTATCGTTGTTTTGCAAACCCTTTGGCTTTTTTGGCGTTCCCGTAGGGATTCGAACCCCAGACCTCTTGGACCGCAACCAAGCGCTCTAATCCGCTGAGCTACGGGAACAAATGTAGGTTTTCTCTGGCAGTGTCGCTTAACCAACCAGCAAGACGACCGAAAACCAATGGCGGGGAGGGAGGGATTTGAACCCTCGAGGGATATTGCTACCCCTACCCACTTAGCAGGCGGGCGCACTCGACCGGGCTATGCGACCTCCCCATGTCTAGCGACCTAACAACCAGTCACAAACATCGTGTGTCCAGTATAGTACAGCGTAGTGAAACCGCTATGGTATCACGTGGCGGAGGGAGAGGGATTCGAACCCCCGGTGACATCACTGCCACAGTTGTTTTCAAGACAACCGCCATAGTCCACTCGGCCATCCCTCCACAAGCATCCCTTCATGGATGGTGGCTGAGAGGAACAACCGCCAGTCAGTTGCTGCACATTTGTGTTAGCGACGAGTAGTATAGCGCAGCCTACACATGTTGTCAAATTCAAGAAAGCATAAAATCTATGTAGCCCGCCTTAGCATCTAGGCGGGCTACATAGATTTTATCAAATTACCCGCTCGTTCCCGCCATCAATCGGCAACTGTGCGCCGGTAGTTTTGGCAAAGAGTGGCCCGGCCATGGTGCAGGCCAACGCAGCGACATCTTTGGAAGTGATTTCGGTCTTCAGCACATTGTTGCGCTTGTACTCTTCCACGCTCAAGCCATAGCTGCGAGCGCGGCTCTCTAGCACTTCGGGTGTCCAGATGCCGGTGTCGAAGACTTGATTGGGATGGAGAACATTGACGCGAATGCCAAATTGACCCAACTCCAGGGCAGCAACACGCGCCAGTTGGGTCAACCCCGCCTTGGCCACCGAGTAAGCGCCAGCGCCAGGGCCGGGAGCCGGCACATTTTTCGAGGCAATGATGACAACGGCGGGGTCAAGACCCAGCTTCAGATAGGGAATGCTGGCCTGAAGCAGTCGTTGATGGCTAGTCAGATTCAATTCCATGCTGCGCGACCAGGCGACGCTATCCATGTCGGCAATGGTCTGGCTTTTGGGGAACATGCCAGCGTTGCAGATCACAATGTCCAACCCACCAAAGGTGCGCACCGCCGCCTCGACCGCGTCGTTGAGTTGACCGCTGTCGGTGACATCACATTGCTGACCCAACACACTGCTCGTTCCAAAGAGTGTGCCAATCGTCGGGTTAATGTCCAAGGCAGCAACACATGCGCCCTGCGCCACCAGTGCCTCCACACAAGCCCTGCCGATGCCACTGGCCGCACCGGTGACAATGGCGACTTTGCCCTGCAAGCTGGGGCCGCTCTTGCTCTGCCGGCTGGCTTTGGCCTGTTCCAATTCCCAATACTCGACTTCAAAAATCTCAAATTCGCCCAGGGTGCGCCAGCCGCCCAAGCCTTCCGCTTTCTGGATCGCCTCAATGGTGTGGACGTTGATGTCGTTGATGATCGCCGCTTCTTTGACCGATGGCGCAAAGGCCACCGTGCCATGTCCCGGCCAGACGGCCCAACGGGGGGCCGGTTCCAGCTTCTTAAGCGGCTTGTTGCCAAAGATGCGTTGATAGGTCATGAGGTTGCGGGCAAAGTAGGCATCGTATTCACCAACATAGCGTTGCACATCCCCGACCACATCCTCGCCCAGAACGACCGGGATGCGCCGCGTGCGCAAGACATGATCCGGTGTCAGCAAGCCACGCGTGGCAACGGAATTGATGTTGGCAACATTGGAAAAGCTCACAGTAGCATCGCTGCTATCGAGCCGCGCCACCACCGCCTCACCACGCGCTTTAGAGACAGCCTGACGCAATTGGGCCAGCGTTTCCAGCTTTTCCGCTTTGCGGGTGGCCGGCGGGGTAAAGATCTTGACTTGACGCGCCAGATACTCTTCCGCCTGGTTGACAATGGCAATGTGGCGTTCATAACTGCTTTTGGCGTCGTCAGCAAAGGTGAAGACGCCGTGGTTCATCAACAAGATGCCGTCAAGCTGCTGCCAGTTGACATCGCGTGTCATCTGGTAGACCGTGCGCGCCAGGATGAAACCGGGCATGACATAGGGGACAATCAACATGTTGGGGCCATAGAGATCGCGAATCCGCATGGCGCCATCAGCCGTATCCATGATGGTGACGACCGCATCGGCATGGCTGTGATCGACAAAGTTGAAGGGAATGATGGCGTGGAGAATGGTCTCGACCGAAGGGGTCGGCGCACCGGGATCGAGCAATGCGCTGCGCAGGGTCTTGACCATATCGCCATCGCTCAGGGTTTCAAAATCAGCCAGCCGTCGCGCCACATCCAGCCGCACGGGGGCAAAGCCGGGCTTTTCAATCGTCCCTAAATCCCACCCGCTGCCTTTGACATAGAGAACATCAATCTGATCACCAAAAATATCGCTGGCTTTTGCTTTCACCGACGTATTGCCGCCGCCATGCAAAACCAACGCCGGGTCGCCCCCCAGCAACCGTGAGCTATAGACTCGCAGGGCCAGCGGGTCGGCGCTGAGGCTGGCAGCGGTTTCGTCATTCCAAAGACTCTGCATACAGATTCCTTTTCTTTCTAAATTCAAGCGTCCCTACGGGACGGATGAAACGATCAGAACTTCTTTGACAAAACAGTATCTCGTGAAATCGTTATTTTTATATGAGAGATTGTAACCCACGCATAACCAATCACCCAAGCGGCAGGCTTGACCAAATTTTTGTGGAGGAGAGGCAGCTTACGACCAGCGGTGTACGCGCGTACCGTGGTTTTGCGCGACGGCGGCAGCCCATTGCTCGGCCCAAGTAGTGTAATCTGTCATCACCGCCGACGGCGTGATGCGACTGCGCACAACAAAGGCTGGATAGAAGGGGCGCCCAGTGGCTGTTCCGGTGGCCTGGTAGCGCAGATCGATGCTCCAGCGCACGGTGTCAGTGCTGTTACGGCTGGAACTGTGCGGCGTATGTTTGTGCATCAGCAGTACGCTACCTTTGCGCATGGGCAGCGTAACAATTGGGCGATGGGCCAGCAGATCGCCGTGAATGGCCGTGCCCAGCCCCGGTTTGGTGCGATGGGGCAGCAATCCAGCCTTGTGCAGACCGGGAATCAGCCGTAAACAGCCATTCTCCGGCGTGGCATCGACCAGCGGAATCCAGAAGGTGAGAATAAAATAGGGATCCGCCTCCGGCCAGGTGACGCCGGCATCCTGATGCCAGTGAACGACATGGGGGTCGCTGCCGCGTGGGGTCAAGCCGCTGGGCAACTTGGGGCGCAAATGCTGAATGGGGCTGCAAATGATCTCCGGCCCGATCAAACTTTCGGCAATGTCCAATAGCCTCTCATTGCGCAAGAAAGCAAAGGTGGCTGGCCCACGCAAGTGGCGAATATCTAGCTCAGGGTAAAGCACACCCGTCTCCCGGCAGATACAGGCCAGACGCCGTTGAAAGGGTTCGGTTGCGTAGGTTTGCGTCAGTTGACCGGCAGCGTACAGCTCGCCAGCACGCCGATCGATATACATTTCGTACTCAGCGATGAGCGGCGCGAGTTGCCCATCCGTCAGCACATCTTCTAGAAGCAAATAGCCATCACGATGAAATTGTTGGAGTTCAAGCGGTGTTAACATCATTATGGTTCTAGCTGTTCCAGCGCATCCACCACATAGGGATAGACCGTTTCAACGACAATGGTATACCCTTCTGCTGTGGGGTGGATAAAATCGGGTTGATTGAGTTTGGCATCGCCGGCCACGCCTTCCAAAAAGAAGGGGATGAGCGGCAGTTTGTACTCTTCGGCTACGGCAGGATAGATCGTGCGGAAGGCGTTAGTGTATTCTTCGCCCAAATTCTGCACTGTTTGCATCCCGGCAAGGATCACGGGGACATTGGCTTGCTGAAATGTCTGCACCAGCTTGCGAATATTCTCCTTTGTGAGGGTCGGGTCAACGGCGCGCAGGCTGTCATTACCACCGGTGGCGAGAATCACCAGGTCGGGTTTCAAGGTCAGCACCCAATCAACGCGAGCGAGGGCGCCGGTCGTTGTCTCACCACTGACACCAGCATTAATGACGGTGTAGTTATAGCCGTCAGCGCGCAATTTGCGCTCCAGTTGAGCCGGGTAGGCTTGGTCCATGTTGACGCCTAAGCCTTCGGTTAAGCTATCACCCATTGCCACGATGATGCCCACACTGGCCTCTGCCGGTGGTGCGGTGGTGGGGAGTGGGGTTACGGTTGGCACCGGCGTTGACGGCTCATTGGCACACGCCGTCAACCAAAATAGCAGTATAACCCATAAAGACAATAAGCGAATTTTCACTATACACCTGCTAACCACCACTTGCTGTCACGAACAGTAGATGAGCGTTAGAAAATTGTTTCGGTAAGTGGAAGTGGGTCGGCACGGGGCGTGCCTGACTCCTCATTACCCAAATAAATAAACAACGCTCATCACTCTTTGGGAACGGTGAAGACTAAAGTTTTTCCTACTCAGTCGAAGTCAATTCACGTAAAATGAGAATGGGCTTGCTGCGCAGAATCGAACCGGAGGCGGCCATACCCACGCCTGTCACCAATGCCATTGTCACCGCCACCAGGAGGAAACTAGCGCCGACCGCTGGTTGATAATTAATTTCAAAAAGGTAGCGACAGAGCGCCCAACTGCCCACCTGCGCCATCAAGAGCGCAAGCAGGGCGCTGATCAAGCCCAGCAACAAATTTTCCACGGTAAAAACCTGGCGCACAAAGCTGCGTTTGGCCCCCAGCACCTTGTAGTACACCGCTTCCTGAATCCGTGCCTGACGGGTGGCGAAGACGGAGCTGATGACAATCAAGACACCAGCCAGCACACTAAAAAGCGTAAAGAAGCGAATGATCTGCACCAGGCGATCCGCCACCGCCGCCGCATTTGCCACCGTTTCGGTGATGTCAATGACGGTTACATTGGGCAGGGCCGCCACAATGCGATTGCGCAAGGGGGGAATCTCGGCAGGTGGCAGGCGGATCGCCGTAAAGATCGATTGAGGGGCGCTACGCAAAACATCCGGTGGAAAGACAAAGAGGAAAAAGGGGCGAAAATCCTCTTCCGCCGTGCGCGTGCGGATGCTGGTGACAGTCGCTTCCAGCGGCACGCCCTGAATGCGAAAGGTAATCCGGTCGCCCAGGGCAAAGGAGCGCATTTCTAACAGATCATCCAGAATCGACACCGAAGCGATGCCAGTCGTCTCGGTTGCGGCGGCGGTTGGGAAGAGTGTACCACCACTTTGCACCGCTTCATCTTCCAACAAGTAATCGCGGTAGGTTAAGTTGAAGGGTCGCGCTAGATTGTCGCCACGGCGCTGCTCCTCTTGGGTCACATCAATTGGTTGCCCGTTGATGGCAAGAATGTTTGCCCGCACGGATGGATAGTATTCGACCTCCTGCCCCAACAGTTCGCCGAACGTGGTCAATTGATCTGGTTGTAGGTCGATAAAAATCACATTGGGCGCATCTTCCGGGTACGCCTCGACAAAGGCGGCGTTGAGATTTCGTTCCAACAAGTAGATACAGAAGATGACGGCCAGCGCCGCTGACAGGGTGACAATGATCGAATAGGTGGCATTGCGGGGGCGGAAAAGGCCGCGCATGGCTTGGCGCAACACCATCGATTGAAAGGGGGTGCGACGCAACAGCCAGAGCGCGCCATAGGTCAAAAGCGCCGCCAGTAATAACAACCCCAGAACGCCGCCGACAAAGTACAATCCCAGCGAGAGCCGCTGCAACTGCCAAAGTACCATGCCAACAAAGAAACTCGCCAGGATGAGCAGCACGATCACATAGGGCAGCCGCCAGACCAGCGGTGGGTTCTCTTTGCGAAAGATGAAATTGGGCTTGAGTTCGTCTAGTTGATAGATCGGCAGAAAGGTGAAACAGGTGACAACAATCAGCCCCAACGCCACCCCCTCGGCCAGGGTGCGCAGCGAGATGGTCAATTCGATATTGGGCGGCAGCAGATTGCCCAGCAGCAGCGGAAAGAGCCGTTCTAACAGCAAGCCGGCGCCGATGCCCAGCACTGTACCGACTAGCCCCAACAGCGTAATCACCGCTAGAAAGTTAACGGTAACAAAGCGGCTGCTAGCGCCCACCGTTTTGATCACCGCAATCGTATTGTTCCGCTCCCGTAGCAGAGCCGTCAGCGCCGACTGAATGCCAACCCCGGCCAGCAACAGGGTGAAGATTGCGACCAGACTGAGAAAGAGCAACAGGTTATCAAAAAAGCGCTGCACCCCCGAACGAGCGGACCGGTAGGTCTCCACATCCTCTTGCGGCTCCATCACCGCCCGCAAGCGATTCGCAACGGAATCGAGTTGCGTTTCATCGCTCAGTTTGAGTAGCACTGTATAGTTGACGCGACTGCCCTCTTTGACCAGATCGATGGCCGCCAGATCGCGACTGCCGATAAAGATACGTGGTCCCAGCGTAAAGAAATTGACCGGGCGATCCGGTTCAAAGGTGACGACATCCCCGATGGTCAACGTGGCCTGTCCGACTTGTAGCGCATCGCCAATGTTCAGTTGGAGCCGTTCCAGTAGCTCTTGGGCAACGACCACGGTTCCCGGTTGCAACACCTCGTGAAAGGGGCGACCGGAGGCAAGGGTGACAACGCCATAAAAGGGATAGCCTGGCTCTACCACTTTGAGATTGGCCAGCAAGGTTTCTTCACCAGTGGCAACCCGCACGACCGAAATAAATTCATATAGGCGCGCCGCCGCTGCTGCCCCGCTGGTCGTCAAGCTTTGGATTTCATTTACCAAAGGCGTAGAGAGTGGGAAATTAGAATCAACAACAATATCAGCCGCTTGCAGCGAACGGGCATCCCGTAACAAGGCGCGATTCACACTGTCGCCGAACCCACGCAGCGCGACCAGGGTGATCATCGAGAGCATCACACAGAGGATCAGGACAATGGATTGCTTGCCGGTGCTGGTTAATTGGCGTCGAATGAAGGTTGGGTGGAGCAGAGCCAGAGTATTGCGCATAAAGTTCACCTAAACCGTAGTCAAGACTTCAGTCTTTCTCGGAGCGGGCGGAAGACTAAAGTCTTTACTACCGCTTTGTCGCCGGTCATCGACCAGCCGGCCATCTTGCAAAAAAATGACCCGTTCGGCGCGAGCCGCAATCTCCGGGCTGTGTGTTACCAACACCAGGGTTGTCTGCTGTTCGGCGTGCAGGTCAACCAACAGATCGAGAATCGCCGCACCATTTTTCGAGTCGAGATTGCCGGTTGGCTCATCGGCAAAGAGAATTTGCGGGCGGTTGATCAAGGCGCGGCAGATCGCCACGCGCTGCTTCTCGCCGCCGGACAATTGATGGGGAAAGTTGCTTTTGCGGTGTCCCAGACCAATGCGGGTTAGCAACGCCTCCGCTTTGGCGCGCGCCTGCCGGTCGCCACGCAGTTCCGCCGGGAACATCACATTCTCCAACGCCGAAAGAGAGGGTACTAGATGAAACGATTGAAAGACAAAGCCGATGGTTTCATTGCGTAACGGCGCCAGTTGATCTTCGCTCCACTCGGTGATGTCCTGCTCTTCCACCAAGATGCGGCCATGCGTTGGATTGTCCAACCCGGAGAGCAGACTCAGTAACGTGGTCTTACCGCTGCCGCTGCTACCCATGATCACGACAAATTCGCCTTGCCGGATCGTGAGCGAAATTTGATCAAGAACACAGATTTCACGATTATCAATGGTATAAATCTTGCTGACGTCGCGCGCTTCTAAACTATTCAAGAGTAGTCCTGTTCTAAAGTCGTAGGGATGGTTTGCAATTCATCGGCATAGAGCGAAGGATTTGCCGCTGTAACAAGAGAGCTTATCTGTCACCCTGAAAGGGTCTCTGTGCTACAATACCCTAACGATTTTTCGCAACGACAAGTGTACTGTGACCTGGAGACCCTTTCAGGGTGACAGGCGAGCCACTAGCGTTTCAAAAAAAAATTAAGTGCATTTACAGCAAACCGCACCTACTATCTGAGCCGGTTCATGATTCAATCAGCGATTGTCGCGCACTTTGGGTTGTTTGTTAGGCACAAAGCATCCAATTGCCGGCGGGAGTGCGTTGCACAGGGCACAGTTTGCTCCGTGCAACGCACTCCCGATCCTTCCCTTACATCCAGGTTGCATCCCCACAGGTGTACAGGTACAATACCATAAGTAAGAGCAATCTTTGATCATTCATTGTAGGAGAGGAGCCGACTCTTGACAACCCAATCACGCCTACGCATCACTGACATCAAACTCCATCGCCTGCGCACCATCGAGTATGTGGGCGACATGGAACCGGCCTGGGATTTGGGCGGCAAAATGACCTTTACCCGTGGCGGCGGCACCGTCGTCGAAGTTTTCACGGATCAGGGCATCAACGGCATCGGCCCTGGCGTTCACCCGGAAATTGTCGAAGCAGCCAAAGCACGCCTCATCGGGCAAGACCCTTTTGACACGGAACAACATGTCGCCACCCTGCGCTACTACGCGACTGGGCTGCCCTATCGCGGGTCGGCGGGCATCGACATTGCCCTCTGGGATATTATCGGCAAGGCGTGCGGGCAACCGCTCTATAAGTTATGGGGCGGTGGCAAGGACAAGGTGCCGGCCTACGCCAGCATGGTGCGTCTCTCCACACCAGCCGAACGTGCCGAATTAGCCGTGCGCCTGGCCGATGAAGGGTGGCAGGCGATGAAGCTGCGTATTCACTATCCGACCCTCCAGGAAGATGTGCGGCTGGTGGAGAGTGTGTGCGACGCCGTTGGTGATCGTATGAAGATTATGGTGGATGCCAACCAAGCCCAGTCGAGCGGCAACTGGCAACCGGGCATCCGCTGGGATTTCCGGCGGGCGCTGGAAACCGCAATCGAGTTGGATCGGCTGGGCGTCTACTGGCTGGAAGAGCCGCTACCCCGCTTTGCCTTCAAGGAGTTAGCGAAGATCAACGCCGCCGTCGCTATGCCGATTGCTGGTGGCGAAAACAACCGTAACTTCCACGAATTTGTAGAGATGGTGCAGGAAGATGTCTACGATATTTTGCAACCGGAGAGCATGGTCTGCGAAGGCATCACCACCCTGCGCAAAATCGGCGTCCTGGGTGAAGCATTCCATAAACCGGTCATCCCCCACCACGGCGGACGCAACCTTGGCACCATCGCCCATCTCCACCTGGTCGCCTCCTGGCGCCACTCCCCCTATCTGGAAGTTCTCCACGACCCGCCCTACGGCGAGTATCAACATGGCTTCTCCATTCTCGCCAACCCACCCGTCATCGACAGCGAAGGCTGCGTCGCCGTCCCCCAAGGGCCGGGGTTGGGGGTGGAGTTGGAGCGGGGGTTGATTGAGGGATAAAGAATTACGAATTACGAGTTACGACACTTAGCATCGTAACTCGTAATTCGTAATTCTCACCTAATCCTCCGTCAGCCGCACCAACCGGGCGCGGGTGAGTTTGATCAGATCTTTGACGGGAACAAGCAGGTTGGCGCCCCGTTCACCGGCGCTGACGGCGATGGCGTCGAAGCGGAGGGCGCGGTCATCGAGGTAGACATCAAAGCCTTTGTTGATCAAGGCCAGGGGGCTGATGCCGCCAGTTTGCAGGCCGGTGAGACTTTCGGCCTGGTCGTGGGTCGCCATTTTGACCTTTTTTTGGTTGGTGGCTTTGGCAAAGAGTTTTAAGTCCAGTGTCGCCGGGCCAGGGACGACGACCAACATTGGTTTGCGTTTGGCGTCGTCGGCGACGGTGACAAGGGTTTTATAGACTTGGTCTGCCGGTAGACCGATGGCCGTGGCAACTTCCACCGCCGATTGAATGCCGGCGTCATAATGATACGTAAAAGCTTGATAGGAGACGCGTTTGCTATCTAAAAAACGGGTTACATTATTTTTGAATTCCATCCGGCGCCCCTTCTATGGTTGAAACATGGCTCGCACGCGCCAGTGATCACGGTTGGCTGCTAGGTGCGCTGCTACTTGGTCTCTTGCTGCTGATCGTTTGGATCGTTACCGCTATCTACTATGCCCGCCGCGGCTACGCCATTGCCGGCGGCTTAAACGACAGTACACGCGGTGAAGTCGTCTTCGTCCAGACACCAGGCCCCCGTGGTTTTTTTGCCCAGGTAGAGCCTGCGCCCGATCCATTTTGGCGTTTTAGCATCGCTTATCACACGCTACCTAATCCGCTGGAATGGTTGTTGTACAGCGTTGGCGGGCGCCAGGCGCGCCTGGTGATTCAGGGCCAACTGCGGGAACGACCACGGGCTGAATTGCTGTGGGTGCGTGGTCGCATCCCAGCACGGGCGCTCAGTCGTGTGCGCAACCCGGCGCTATGGGTGCAACGGCGCATGGATTTTCTGCCCCATGAATATGCCACGCGTGGCGTCAACACCGGCGCAATTGTCCACAGCTTCACCGATCTCCAAACCCGTTTTGGCTCCTACCTGGAAAAGGTGGCAGTCCAAGCCGACACGAATCCAGAGATTGAAATTGTGGTGCGTGCCACCCACCTGCCCCCGGAAGAGATCCCGGCGCTGATTACCACCATCCGCGCGATTGGTCGCGCGGCTTTGTATCAATAATCTTTGACAAGGTGAAGGGGTGACACGGTGATTTCGACAAGTTCAATCACCGTGTCACCCCTTCACCTTGTCAGAGAAGACGCTCTCCCTTACTCAGGGAAGGTGATCAGGATATTGACCTCGGATGTTTGGATAATGGGGAGCAATCTTTCGATCAGAGCGATCAGATCACCGCCGGCATCGCCACTGCCCACCAGGCCAGTTTGGAGGGCGAGGGTCAAGCCATAGGCCAGTTTACCATCACCCCAACTGATGTGGGGCAAGGGTGTGCCGTTCAGGGTCAGGTGAATCCCGTCACTGTCGGTTGCCACGCCAAAGGTTTGGATGCCCCAGCTTTGGTAGCGCGCAATGCGATCCGGGGTGAGCGTTAGTCCTTCAATGGGCGCACCAGCAAGGACGGTCAACTGCTCGGCAGTTAAGTTGCCGACGCTAAAAGTACCGTCAGCGGCATAGGTGATGGGGATGTTGATGCGGGCAGGGGAGCCGGCTTGGGCCAAATAAGCTTCTTGCGCTGCGGCAGCACTCTCAGCCGCGCTGCCTTCGCCGGTCACACTGAGGGGAATCAATTCAGCGCCCTGGCTGGGTGGGAAGCGCATGGTGACGCCGATGCCCACATTGGCGATCTGGGGCAGCAGGCTCTGCACCATTGCCAGACTCGCATCGTCCATGGCTGTCAGGAGTTGTTGGGCATTGGCTAAACTTTCGCCATCCCAGGCCAACGAGGGAATCGCTTGCCCATTGACCAGCATGTCGATACCAGTTGGCGTAGTGGAAATTTGAATGTGCTGGATATTGTCTTCGGTGAACATGGCAACTGTTTCGGGGCCAATGGCGTCATCCAACGCCGCCAGACTAGGATTCAGATCGGCAACAGGTACGCCGGCTAACGACGCTTTACCTTCGGCGTCAAAATCAAGCACGATAGCGGGCAAGTCAACCAGCAATGGGGCATCGGCGCCAGCGGTAGCAGTCGCGCCGCCGCCAGTTCGTGGCGCGCACGCCGTAACACCCAGCGTTGCCGTCAGTAACAGCGACAGGCCCAAAGTCAGTCTATTTCTGAGCATGAAATCATCCTCCTTCGATTTAGCAATCCATAAAAGCTGATCAATGTGCGATTAAGGTAATTTTGGATAATCCGTGGTGGTACAAGCGAAGCTAACGAGGTAAAAGTTTATCTTCGCCCTTGATCGGGATGAGGCCATTCTACACGGGCTTATGACTTGTGTCAATTCCAAAATTTCTTTTCTGCGGCAAACGCAGTATAATGGTACGCTTGAAGATAGAGTAGACAGTCGGTCAGTAAGACAGTGAAGCAGTAGGACAGTCTTTACCGACGCACTGTCCTACTGATCTACTGTCCTAACTGTCCTACTGTTTATAAAACGATTGCGAAGACAACCTTGACCGAACATTCCATACCTGCCCAATCTGAACTGTCCAGTTGGTTTCGCCCCCATAGCAATCAGCTTGCGGCTGGCGATTTAGTCCTATTGGTGACTTCCGACGAGAAGCGCTATCTGATCACCCTGCAACCACGCCAGGAACACCACACCCACCAAGGGATCTATGTCCATGATGATCTCATTGGCCGCGCTTGGGGGGACGAAGTGCGCAGTCAATTAGGCCATTCGGCGTTGCTGCTGGTGCCTGGCCTCCATGATCTAATGAGCCACCTCCGGCGCGGCACCCAGATTATCTATCCCAAAGATGCCGCCTATCTGGTGCATCGCATGGGTCTACGCGCCGGCTGCCGGGTGATCGAAGCAGGAACAGGCAGCGGCGGCCTGACGGTCGCCCTGGCCTGGGCTGTTGCGCCGACAGGCATTGTCTACACCTATGAATCGCGCATTGACAACTATCAACTGGCGCAGCGCAACCTGGAACGGGTGGGGATGCGCCCTTATGTTCAGTGCTTTCACGGGTCGGTCGAGGATGGTTTCCAGCAAACCGATGTCGATGCCCTGGTGCTGGATCTGCGCGAGCCTTGGCGCTTCTTAGAGCAAGTGCGCGCCTCGCTGCGCCCTGGTGGCTTCTTTGCCAGCCTGCTGCCCACCACCAACCAGGTGAGCGAATTGCTTTATGGGCTGGAACGGGAACATTTTATGGACATTAGCATTGACGAGGTGCTTGTGCGCGGCTACAAACCAGTGCCGGATCGCTTGCGCCCCGTTGACACCATGACAGCGCACACCGGCTATTTGGTCTTTGCCCGCCCAGTGACCAAAAGCGTTGACGCTACGCTCTGGCTGGCCAAAGAGCGGCAACGCTATCGCGCCCGCAAGCAATTTGAAGCCGAGGTGGCGGCAGAAGCGGAACGGCGCGCGGTTGAAGGCAATCCGGACGGCAAGAAGTACCCGCGCCTGCCGTTGCCGGGGTGAGCAACGACCCTACCTCACGATTTTGCCATTTTGCCATAAAACTGTTCCAGCGTTGCCCCCAACCTGGCCCAATCATAGGTTTCCAACAAACGTTGTCGCCCTTGTTGACGTAAATCAGACTGACGGGCAGGATCAGCAAGTACTTGGGCGACAGCCGCAGCAAATTCAGTTGGGGTTGCGGTGGCAGCAACCAAATGAGCGGCGCTGGCAGCGCCATAGTGCGCTTGTTCCCCCACGGCGCTGGCAACAACAGGGGCGCCCTGCAACAAGGTTGTCGCCAATCGCACGCTGCACTTGGCTTCATGCAAGGGCGTTTTCTCCGAGGGGAAAATGACACAGCCGCTCTCCGCGATTAGCCGGGGCATCATCTTTGCCTCATAGGGCAACCAGGTGACATGTTGAGCTGCGGTCTGACAGTGAGTTGTCATGCTCGTCTGAAAAAGGCTAGAGCGCCCCGGCGTTAGCGGATCACCAAAAACTGTAAGCCGGGCTTGGGGGCGCATCTGCACCAAAGCGCACCAAAATTCGGCCAACCATGTCGGCTGCACCTCAACATAGCGACTGAAAAATAACACGTTCTCGCCTTCGGCTGGGCTTGCCACCGTTCCAGGGGAGGTAGCCGGCGCCACTACCCCATTGGGCAAATAACAGACCGGCGTCTGTGGGGCGTAGTGCTGCACACGGTCAACCAGCCAATGACTGGCCGCTGTAATCCCATCAGCGTGACGAATCCCCCACTCTTCCTGCCAGGCCAGGAAACGCGCCACAAACGGGTTGTAATGATTGATGGCCGCCCATGCCTGTTCCCAATCATCGACATCGAGCAAGAGGCGCGGTCTGCTGCCTATCATGTGTCGCCGCTGCCAGAGGAACCACTGAACCAACCCGGCATGAGCGCGCGGCTTCACAATATGCACAACGTGGGGTTGAAAGGCGTCAAGCCGGCGCAGCAACCGGCCAACGGTCAGGGGAATCCCACCCCCCAAGCTAACATTAACCACCTGTACGTCTTCATCCGTCCAAACTTTCCCGGCATCCGCAGGCGTATCCCACGGCGGGATCAAAACAGCGACGGCGTGTCCTTGTCGCGCCAAAAAGCGCGCCAATGGCAACGTGCGCGCCCACACCGTTGTTTTCTGTCCTAACCCAAAGGGGGCAACAAAGGCAATTCGTAACATACCCAATACCTAATAGCCAATACCCAACCCCATGAGTATACTTGATCGCCAACAAATTGAAGAATTTACCAATGCCCCTTATAATAGAGCCATGATCAATCAATTCATGACTACGCGCAATTCACCTCTACCCGATACTTTTGCCTTTAGCCAATCCAGCTTGCAGGCGTTTGAAGATTGCCCGCGACGCTTCTGGCTGGCCTATGCCGAGCAATTGCCCTGGCCGGCGGTCGAAGCGTCACCGGTGCAGGAGTATGAGCAATTGATGCGGCTGGGCGCCAACTTGCATCTGCTCATCCAGCGCGCCGAAATTGGCATTGATGCCGAATACCTGGCCTATGGGCTGGAACAACCGCTGGCAGGTTGGTTTGACGCCTATTTGCGTCATCGCCCCACCGACCTGCCCAAAAGCTTTATCGAGACCGAGCGTGTCCTCACCATTCCGCTGGGTGGCTACCGGCTGGCGGCCAAGTTTGACTTGATTACTGCTGACAGCGATGGTCGGGTAGTGATTGTAGACTGGAAAACCTCGCGCCAGCGCACCGAACCGCACATCCTCCGCCGCCGAATGCAGACGCTGGTCTACCCCTATGTGTTGGTGGAAGCCAGCGCCGGCTTGCCGTGGGGACCGGTGCAGCCGGAACAGGTGGAGATGCGCTATTGGTTCACCGCTGCGCCTGGTCAGCCGGTGGTTTTTCGCTACGATCGCGCCCAGCATGAGGCCACCGAAGCTCAATTGCAAGAGCTTGTAAGCGCCATTCTGGCCGGTCGCACCGAGGCCGACTTCCCCAAAACGCCCGATACCGAGATCAACCGGAAACGCTTTTGTAGCTATTGCATCTATCGCAGCCGATGCAACCGTGGCGTCGCCGCCGGGGATTTGAACGAATTGGTGGATACCGAAGAGTTTTTTGCCGTGGACATTGAAAGCGCGCTGGAATTTACCCTGGCCGATGTAGAGGAACTGGCATTTTAGTTTGTAAAGCGGACTTGAGATAGATAGCCAACTCGTCCCGTAGAGACGGCTGAGTTTAGGAAGGGAAAAGCTCATATCCGTCCCTAAACTCAAGCGTCCCTACGGGACGAGTCACTCGAGCAAGACGCGGTTTACAAAACGCTATTTTATCAGGAAATGTGACTTTGAAGCGGTCTTGGACAATTGTTCCACCAACCACGCCTTCCCCGGAATTAGTGTCCCTGGTCGGCGGTCATCCCTTGGTCGCCCAACTGTTGGCGCAACGGGGCATTGATACACCGGAAAAAGCGCGCGCCTTTCTCAATCCTGGTCACTATGCACCCGCGCCGCCAACTGCCCTGGTAGGTGTAAACCAAGCGGCGCAAATTCTTCATGATACCATCCAGGCCGGCAAAAATATTTTTGTCTGGGGCGATTTTGATGTTGACGGGCAGACGAGTACGTCACTGCTGGTGGCCGCCTTGCAAAAATTGGCTGGTGTTGACCGGGTGCGCTTTCATGTTCCCAACCGCTTCACCGAAGGTCACGGCATCCGTCCCCCCAAGCTCCAGGAAAAGCTGGCCGACCCTACCTTCCCTATTGACCTGCTGCTCACCTGTGACACCGGCATCGCCGATACCGAAGGCGTCACCCTGGCCAAAGCCCACGGCCTCACCGTCGTCATCACCGACCACCACGACCTCACCGCTGAATTTGATGGTCTAACCCCTGGCGTTGATCAACTATGGGGAATTAAAAATCAAGAATTACGAATTACGAATTACGAATTACGCAACCCGCAACACGCAACCCGCAACACGCAACACGTCTCTGTCCGTTTCGCTGACGCTATCGTCAATCCCAAATTCCAACCGCTTGGTGACCCGTTGCGCACGCTGCCTGGTGTGGGTGTGGCCTACAAGTTGATGCAGCAGCTTTACCACCTCGCTGGGCGCGGTGGCGAAGAGAGCGAATTTCTCGATCTGGTGGCGCTCGGTATTGTGGCCGACGTGGCGGAACAGGTCAATGATGCGCGGTATCTGTTACAACTGGGGCTGGAAAAGCTGCGCAACACCAAGCGCATTGGCTTGCGTGTCCTCATGGAGACGGCGCGGCTGAACCCGGAAACGGTAGACGCCGACAGCATCGGTTTTCAACTAGGGCCGCGCATGAATGCCCTGGGCCGTTTGGAAGATGCCACCGTCGCCGTCGAACTCCTGACCACGCGCGACATTATCCGCGCCCAAACTTTGGCCGGCAAGATGGAACGGCTCAACCAGGAGCGGCGCGTCCTCACCAGCCAGATCACGGCGGCAGCGATGGACATGATCGACCGTGACCCGAAATTGCTCGACTACAATGGGCTGGTGTTGGCCCACCCCAACTGGCACGCCGGGATTGTCGGCATTGTGGCGTCACGGTTGGTGGAAGAATTTGGCAAGCCAACGGTTCTTCTTTTGACGCCGCCAGGAGAAGCCGCGCGCGGGAGCGCCCGCAGCATTACCGGTGTTGATATTGGCGGGTCGATTGCTGCTTGTAGCCATCTACTGCTCCATCACGGCGGTCATCCGGGGGCGGCAGGGTTGGGGTTGTTGCCGGAAAATATTGACGCTTTTCGTCGCGAGTTGAGCCGCCAGATCGAGTTGCATCGCGACGACAGCATCCCCACCGGTCTACAAATTGATGCCGAAGCGCCACTCAACCAAGTCAGTTTGACCCTGGCCGAAGAGTTGCAACGCCTTGGCCCCTTTGGCAATGGCAACCCCACACCCCAATTTTTGAGCAGCGGGTTGACCGTGATTGAAGATCGCCGCTTAGGGCGCGAAGGCACCCATCGCAAGCTGACCGTCCAGAGCGCCGACGGAGCCAAAGCGCCGGTTATCTGGTTTAATGGCGCCGATGTTGAGTTGCCGGCAGGGCCGGTCGATCTGGTCTATACGATCGGCATTAACGAATACCGGGGCGAACGCAATCTCCAACTGAGCTTTGTCGCCATTCGACCGGCACAGGAAGCCACCGTCGTTGTGCGACCAGGGCTGGGACCCCAGTGGCGCATTGAGGATTTGCGCAACCAGCCGCTTACGCTGGCCGCATTACCACAACCAGCCCAAGCGCTTTGGTATGCCGAGGGGGTCAACTTGGGCTATCAAGGCAGCACCATTGCGTACAGCGCACGCATGAATCTACTGCAAACACAACCAGGGCAAGCCCTTGTGCTATGGAGCATCCCCCCGTCGCCGGAGTTGCTGCACTGGTTAGCCGAGACAACCAAACCAGCCGTCATCTACCTGTGTGGGCAGCAAACCAGTGACGATTCGCTGCCCGGCATCCTGCGCAATGTGGCCGGCATGTGTAAGTATGCGTTGCAACGCGATGGCTTGCTCCAAATCAATCGCATGGCGGCGCGCCTGGGCACCACCGAAGCGGTGATTCGTCAGAGCCTGCTCTGGTTGGACAGCCGCGGGCAAGTCCGCCTGATCGACTGGGACCCGGAAGGCACGCCAGCCGATACGGTGCATATTGCGTCCGGCAGTGGCAGCGAGCAGCGGGAAAATCGCGAGTTGTTGCAATCGGAACTGGATGAACAACTGGCAGAGGTGCGGGCCTATCGGCGTTTCTTTCTGCGGACGACGGTGAAGGAACTGGGGTTGTAAGAATGGTTGATGGTTGGCGCGTAGCCAGCAAATAAGCACCATGCCGATTATAATAATCTACTTGGGATTTATTGTAGATCAGCAAAGTTAGCCAGTGTAAAAGAGCAGATCGGTCTGAATACGCAACCCGCTCAGCACCTTTGATTCTATAATTTCCCCACCAACAAACTGCCCAAAAAGAGCATATTCACCATTCGACCAAGTGTAGACTTCCACCGAACGGGTTCGTGGATCAACAATCCAATACTCAGCTACGCCATACCGCTCGTAAAGATCATATTTCACCTTGCGATCACGCTGAATCGAAGTAGGAGAGACGACTTCAATCACTAACGCTGGCGCGCCTTCAATAAAACGAACACCCCGCGCCGGTTGGCGCTCTCTGGGAACAAAAATGAGATCGGGTTGCACGGGCTTTGTTGTTTCCGCTAGGTGTACTTCGACCGGCGCTGGTAGAACAATGCCAAGATTGTGGGTGCTGACATGTTGCCGGAGGTGAAAGATTAATTCCGTCACGGTAAACTGGTGTTCTGGTGTCGGGGCGTTGGCCACGTAGAGCACTCCTTCAATGATTTCATAACGCTTATCATCCTCGGGCAAGCGTAGATAATCAGCATAGGTCCACGCTCCCTGAGACGGCCACCCAAGAGCGCCGGTGACAACCGGTGAATCTGGTGTTTTTTCGATTGTATGCATAAGAACCCTCGCTTTTTGTCACAACCCCACCGTTTACGATATGGTTATGTTGATTTTATCACAAAACCGTTTTTCAAGAAAGTTGGAGTTGACAACGATTCTCCAGATCTCTATAATAGCCATTAACAGCAATACCATTAACCTAAGCCAACCCATCATCAACCGATCATCGCTGGTTGGCAACGTTCCTCTGGCACCATGACGGTGCGTCGATCCAAGCAACGTACCAAATCGCAACGTAACAAATCGAGTAGTGAAAAGAGCATTCGCATGGGTCTCTCCGAAGCCACGAAAGCGCGTCTTGGCGTCATCACCGCCCTGGTGGTGACTGGGTTTGGCATTGGCTGGCTGGCGGGGCTGTCAGTCTCGCCGGTGGTGTCGATTGTGATTAGCAGCGTGACGGGTGCGGCTGGGGCAGTGGTGGCGGCGCTC
>JAPKMW010000006.1 GCA_026645575.1 Caldilineaceae bacterium | reverse complement strand
CACCTGTCACCTTGTCACCTGTCACCTTGTCACCTGTCACCTTGTCACCTGTCACCTTGTCACCTGTCACCTTGTCACCTGTCACCTTGTCATAATCCCCACGGCGGATCGCTTCATAGAGCGCAGTCGTGACCGGCTCCGGTTCGACGGCCAACTCATCCGCCAGAATTTGCACTAATTGTTGATACTGGTTCAAGGCGGCGCCCCGCTGGCCGTCGCGCGCCAACAAGGTCATCTGGCGACGATGACCAGCTTCATGCCAGGGTTCCAGCGTCAGCAGCCGTTGCCCGGCAACCAGGCCGGCCCGGTAGTCACCCTGCTGATCATACCGTTCCATCAGTTGTTGGAACCCTTGCACCGCTAACCGATGGTACGTCTCTTGTTGGGTTGTCAACCACTGCTCAAAAACCGGCGCATTGCGCACGCGAAACCCGGCTAGAAATTCGGCTTGATAGCAATCAAGCGTCGCCTGTAACACACGGGTCGGCACACTCTCCGGCACGCCCATCATGGCCTGATAAAAATATTCACTGTCCAAGTGATAGGGCCGGCTGCGATCAAAGGCAATGGTCTGCGGCGTGATCACCAGATAATCACCCAACGCTTTGCGCAATTCGGGCAATAGGTAGCGTAGATTGTTGCGCGCTTGTTGATTATTGCATTCGCTCCAAAGCAGATCCCCCAATTGATCGCGGTGCTGGGGGCGCCCGGTGACGGCAAGATAGGCGAAAAGCGCCAGCGCTTTATTGCTCAGGCCCGTCACCGGCGCCGCACCAAGCGCGATCTGAGGTGTACCAAAACATTGCAAACGCAGGCGGACTGTTCCGTCCATCATCATTCCACCTTTCCCATAACCACTGGTGCGCCGCGAAATCAAGCGACTGGATCAAGACAGGCCGCATCGGTTCGACATAACGCTTAATTGTTTTTCGGAACGCCATCTGTTACTATTGCCGACAGGGGAAGTGCGATGAAAAGCAGGCGTATAGTCGCACAGTCGTACAGTCGTTTAGTCGTTTGGTCGTTTGGTCGCGTGGTCTAGACTACGCGACTGTGCGACCACGCGACCACGCGACGCTTTTCCCTCAGTTTAGCAAAAAAACGCTACAAAAACGCTACAAGCAACCGGAAAGCCATCGGGCATGAGCCGACTTGAATTAAAGCTGTTGGGTACGCCACAGATTAGTCTGTCTGGTGTCCCTTTAAATGACATCGGGATGCGCAAAGCGGAAGCCTTACTCTTCTATCTGGCCGTCAACCAACGCCCCTATACGCGCACGGCGTTGGCGGGGATCTTCTGGCCGGAGGTGGGTGAGGCCGATGCCAGGAACAATTTGCGCCGCGTCTTGCCCCGGTTGCGCGCCCTGATTGGCGACCATCTTCGCATTGACCGGCAGATCGTCGCCTTTGATCGGCAGGCTGCCTATTGGCTGGACGTGGAACACTTTACTACAACCCTCACCCCCTTGGCCCAGGCGGCGCCATTGGCAGCGCTCGATGTTCCACAACTGGCGCGAGCCTTGACGCTCTATCAGGGGGAGTTCTTAGCGGGTTTTTATGTCCGCGCCGCGCCCGCCTTTGAGGAGTGGGTGCTGGCCCAGCGCGAACAGCTTCGCCTCCTGGCGCTGCGCGGTCTGAGCGCCCTGGCCGATTGCTACATTGCGCAGGGCGACCACAGCGCCGGTTTAGCCGCCACCCAACAACTGTTAACCCTTGAACCCTGGTCGGAAGCAGCCCACTTTCAACAGATGGTGCTATTGGCGCAGACCGGCCAACGGGCAGCGGCGTTGGCCCAATATGAACAATGTCGCACCCTGCTGGCCACGGAGTTTGGCGCCCAACCGCTGCCACTGCTGACGGCCTTCTATGAACAGCTTAAGACCGACGCCTATGCCGCCGCCGTGCAAGCCATTCTCCAGCGTAGCATGGGCAAGCCTGGTGAACTCATTGTGGCGCAACGCACGCCGCCGCCAAGCGCTGGGCGTGATCAGTTGTTGCCCGCCTCGCACGCAACACCCAATGCCACGCCCACAAGCGCTGATCGCGCTTTCCAAGTGGATTGGGACGAATTCCCCCAGACGACCGCCTTTTATGGGCGGGAAGCGGAACTGCGCCAGTTAACCCAATGGTTGATCGCCGAACGCCGTCCGCTGGTTATGCTCCTGGGTGTCGGCGGCGTTGGCAAGACGACCCTGGCCGCCCATTGGGTGCAACAGATCGTGCAGGCGGCCACTGCGGCTGAAGCGACCACCCCCCCACCCTTTAGCCGGCTCATCTGGCGTTCACTGCGCAATGCGCCGCCCCTCACCGCCATCTTGCGCATCTGGCTCCAGGCGCTCGCCGATCACCAGTTGACCGCATGGCCCGACACGGTCGATGAACAGCTTGACCTGCTCTTTACCCATCTCCGTCGCACGCGCTGTCTGCTGGTGCTTGACAACTGGGAGAGTATTCTGTCAACCGGCGACGCGACCGGCGGCTATCTACCTGGCTATGAGGATTATGGTCTGTTGCTGCAACGGTTCAGCGCACAGCCACAGCCGGGTAGCCTGCTCTTGACCAGCCGGGAAACCAACCTGGCCATGGCTCGCCTGGTGCGCGATACGCCAGCGGTACGCACGTTGGCCTTGCCCGGTGTGCCGGTGGCGGACGGTATGGCCATTTTGCAAGCAGCGGGGTTGAAATGCTACGAAGCGGCGCTGGCGGCGCTGGTGCAACGCTATTCGGGCAATCCGCTGGCGCTGAAATTGGTGGCCGAGACGGTGCTGACCTACTACCAGGGCGATAGCGCCGCCTTTTTGCAAACGGAAAGCGCCATTTTCGACGACATTCGCCAGGTGTTGGATCAACAGACGGAGCGCGTCTCACCGCTGGAATGGGCGATCCTGCGCTGGTTGGCCATTGAACGGACACCGGTCACTAGCGCGCGGCTGCAACAAAATTTTGTTCAACCCCCGGCCCACAGCGCCCTCTTGAGCGCGCTCCGCGCCCTGCACCGGCGTTCGCTGGTCGAACAGACACTAGTCTACCAGCCTGGCAGCGCCGCGGCCACAATTCACTTTGGCTTGCAAAATGTGGTGCTGGACTATCTGACCGACCGACTACGGGAAACCCTGTACAAGGAATTGACCCACGGGACGCTACACGACTTTTTGCACTTTGCCCTGGTCCAGGCGCAAACGCTCGACTATGTGCGCGCTGCGCAGGTGCAGTTGATTTTACAGCCCCTGGCCCAGACGTTAGCCGCAAGCTATGGCAAGACGGGGATCATGCGCAAACTGGCCCAGGTGTTGCAAACATTACGGGCGGTGGCGCCCGAACCGACGGGCTATGGCGCCGCCAATCTGCTCCATCTGGCTTTTCACCTAGGGATACCGGTGACCGGGTGGGATTTTTCGCACCTGACCATCCGCCAGGCCGATCTACGCAACCGCCGTCTGCCGGCGGTGAACTTTGCTCAGGCCGATTTTGTGCAAACCGCCTGGCTGGAGAAATTTCAAGCCATCCTGGCTGTTGCCGTTTGCCCGCGTGGCGAACTGATTGCGGCTGGTGGCGCCAGTGGCGATCTCTATCTATGGCGGCTACGAGATGGTCAACGG
The DNA here is from genome assembly GCA_026645575.1 of Caldilineaceae bacterium. Next base: position 196,339 of record JAPKMW010000006.1, on the reverse strand, counting down.
CTGGCGCTTGGCCCCGGTCATGGCCGTTGGCTCTGGACCGTGGCCTTTAGCCCGGACGGCGCAGCGGTGGCAAGTGGCACTGCCGGTGGCATCATTCTGCTCTGGTCGATCACCGATCTGACCGGGGCGTCACCCTGGGCCGTGACCCTGAGCGGTCATACGGATGCCATTTTCGGGCTGGCTTTTCACCCGATGCAGCCGGAATTAGCCAGCGCCAGTGCGGATCAGACCATTAGGCTTTGGGATCTCACGCGGAAAGCGCTACACCGGACACTGTTGGGCCATACGGCTGCGGTCTATGCCGTGGCCTACCACCCCGCTGGCGCGTTCCTGGTCAGCGCCGGGCGCGATCAGACGATCCGCCTGTGGGCGTTAGCGACCGGCGAATGTCGGCAGATCGTGGCGCACCACCAGGCCCTGATCACCCAGATCTGTTTTAGTAGCGATGGCGCCTGGTTGGTCAGCAGCAGTGTGGATGGCGTCATCTGTGTCTGGCAGGTGCAAGGAGAGGCGCAAACGGACACCCTTCAGCTCCAATTCCACCACCAGATCGGGCCGGAGCCAACCGAAATTGTAGCGCTGGCCCTGAGCCGCGACGGGGAAACGATTGCCGCCAATGGCCCCGACGCCACCATTCGCCTTTGGCAGCGCGCCACGGGGACGCTGCTACGCACGCTGGTTGGTCACAGCGCCACGGTGCAGGCGTTGGCCTTTAGCCCCGACGGGCAACGGCTGGTCAGCGGCGCCTGGGATCAGAGCATCCGCTACTGGCAACTTCCCAGCGGCGATGGCCTGCGCACTTGGCAAGGATACACCAACGAAGTGACAGCCCTGGCCCTCAGCCCGGATGGGCGCACACTGATCAGCGCCACAACCGACGCCACCTTGGCGCGCTGGCAGCTACCCACCGGCCAATTGACGGCGATCCAGGAACATTCAGTGGGGAGCGCGCTGGCCCTGGCCTTTCACCCCAACGGACAGACGCTAGCTGCCGGCGGTGAGCAGGCGCTATACCTGTGGACGTTGGCGGCGGATCAGTTGACCTTGCGCCAATCCTTGCGCGGTCATACGGCGGCGATTAGCGCCGTGGCCTTTCACCCCGCCGGAGCGCTGCTAGTCAGCGGCAGCCGGGATGGCGCCCTGCACCTCTGGGACTATGCCACCGGCGGTCTACGCCAGGTGCTGACAGCCCATCGCCGCATGGTGGAGACGGTCGCCTTCAGCCCGGATGGTCGCTGGTTGGTCAGCGGAGACGATGGCGGTCAACTCTTCGGCTGGCAGCCAACGGCGGAAGCGGAAGGAGCGTGGGCGCCAACCCTACTTGGTGAAATTCCTGGCGGGATCAGCACCCTGGCCTTTAGCCCCGATGGCGCGCTGTTGGCCGGCGCCGGGCCGGATCATACGATTTTTCTCTGGCGGATGGCGGATGCCGCGTTGCTCGCCACCATCCCTATGCCGGTTTACTCCACCGTTTATACCCTGGCGTTCAACCCAAAGCGAACCGGCGACCGGTTGGCTTTGATCAGCGGCAGCGGCAATGGCGCCCTCGCTTGCTGGGCCATTGATCCGCAGACAGGCGCTGCGCAACTCCGCTACCTGCGGCAGGAACACCACCGCAGCGTGCGCGCCCTCTGTATCACCCCCGATGGAGAGACGATCATCAGCGGCAGCGCCGATGAAACGATCAAGTTCTGGCAGTTGGACAGTGGCGTTTCATTGGCGACCCTAGCGCTGGCGCAACCCTACCAAGAGATGAACATCACCGGCGCCACCGGCTTGACGCCGGCGCAACAAACCGCATTGCAGGCGTTGGGTGCGTACAACAAGTGACGTCAAAGACTACTCCAACGCCCTGGACGAGGGCGACCGCAAGGGTACGCCCCTACGGAGGGTTTTATTGTTTGCAAGCGCCTAAGACGTTCCGCTCACGTATGCGCTTTGTGCCGCATTGATGAGGGCGCGATTAACGGCCACATCTTCCAGAAACGAGCGGCGGAGGATCGGATCTTGCAAGGTGGCAGCGATTTTCAGCAACTGTTGGTTGGCTGTCTGTAACACTTCGCTGGCGCGGGCATCGTTGGCGGCGGTAAAGACACGCACAGCGGTCCAGTAGACGGTAAATGGCTCGTTGGCCGCCGCCAACCCCAGTTGTAAAAAGAGGGCAAGCGCGGCTTCAATGTGAGTGACTGCGCCTGCCAGATCATTGGTTTGGCGCAACAGATCGGTCTGCGCAGCATACGCATCCGCCGGGCGATAGACCCAGTGGCGTGATTGCGGCGTCGTAAGGATTGGTTGGTAGCAGCGGTGGGCCGCAGCGTAATCGCCCTGGTCAGCCAGGAGCCGACCGCAATTGATGCGCACCCACTGTTCTTGCATCTGAAACCCATTGGCTGTTGCCAGCCGGAGACTAACTTCACAGGCCGCGTGGGCAGCAGTCAGATCGCCACGCAGATGGTGCAAACGCGCAGTGTTGGCCTGTAACCAACTCTCCCAATAGGGGATGTGGAGTGCTTGCATGATGGCCGCGGCCTGTTCGTACCCCTGGCGCGCTTTCTCATATTGGCCTAACGCCAGCCAAAGATCACCTAAGTGCAGATGGGCAATGGCTGTCCCTTCCTCATCGCGCAGCAAGCGACGCAGGGTCAGCCCTTGATGCAAAAAATCATAGGCGGCTTGATATTCGTGCCCGCCTAACGAGGAGAAACCCAAGTTGCTAACCAACGTCCCTTCCAGGAGATGATTTACCCCGCCCCGCAGGTGTTGGCGCGCTTCCTGAAAATGGGGAATGACGACGAGCGGCAAGGTGCAGAAGGCGAGGGCAACCCCCAGGTCGTTCAAACACTCGGCCTGCAAAAAAGCGGCGGCGGTGCGGCGCGCCTGGGCCACCCCTTGTTCAGCCAATGTGACCATGGTTGCGAAATCGTTGCGCATTTGTGCCAGCCGCGTCAGTTCATGATAAGCCCACCCTTGCAGCGCCGGGTCGTCCAGTTGCTGGGCCAAGGCCAGGGCTTCGGTGGCGGCGTGCGTGCCCCCCTCTACGTTGCCGGTGCGACGATAAAAGTGGGCGATATGGCAAAGCAAGCGCGCCAGTAAGGCATTGCCCTGCGGGTTGGCAGGCGCGGCGGACAGCACCTGTCGGGCTGCCGTGAGGGCGCTGCCAAAGAGGTGAATGGCTTCGTCATAGAGGCCCGTTAGGCGGCAGCCACTTTCCAGGCCGGCCATACCTTGAGCCAGTAAAGTCAGATCGCCCTGCTCTGTATACCAGCGCCAGGCCAAACGTATATTGCCCAATTCGCACAAGAAGACCTCCCGTGCATCTGCTGTGATCAGGAGTGTTGCGGCCAATTCTTCTAACTGTTCTATGTAATAGGCGGCATGACGGGCCGCGGTGGCGTGCTGCTGTTCAGGTTGTTGGGCCAACTTTGCCGCCGCATACTGCCGCACCAACTCGTGCATGGTGAATCGCCCTTCATGCACTTGTAACAAGGATTGATCGACCAGATGGCTCAACAGGGTGGGCGTAGTAGCCCCTACGGACAGCGCTGCCGCACGGCTAAAGCCGCCGGCAAAGCTTGAACAAGCCGCCAGCGCCGCTGCTTCCGCTGGCGTGAGCAAGCGCCAGGAATGGTCAAGCATGGTTTGGATACTGCGATGTCTGGGCAGTAGATCGCTGAGGTTCGTCGCCAGAACGGTGTAATCCTGTTGCAAGGTCGCGTACAACGCCGCGCTGCTGTACGCTTTGGTCAGGGCAGCGGCTAGTTCAACGGCCAACGGCAAGCCCCCGACTAGACGGCAGATCGCCCCAATGGCGGCTTGATTCGCTCCGGTGAGTTTGAAGTGTTGGTCGCGGCGCTTGGCCCGTTCCACAAAGAGCGCAATGCTGCTGTAGGCCAGCAATGCTGTCGGCGGCAGGTCGTCACGCGGCGGGACAGCCAAGCCGTTCACTCGCCAGATGAACTCGGCTTGTAGCCCCAGAAGGTGACGGGAGGTGACCAGGGCCGTGAGCGCAGGGCAAGCTTGCACGATCTGCACCAAGTGATCGGCCATAGACGGCAACAGATGTTCGGCGTTATCCAAGAGCAAGAGGAGCGCCTTCTTGCGTAGATAGGTCAACAACTGCATGAAGAGCGGTTGCCGACCGCTGAACGATAGCCCGATGGCCTGCGCCACCGCCGCCGCCAATTGATCGGCCAGATTGTCGGTAGCCGTTAGTGCATGTAAGGCCACAAACCAGACGCCGTCGGGGAATTTTAGACGTTCGCGCCCCCCAGGCCCCCGCTCAGTCGAACGATTTTGGATTTTAGATCCTTCCAAGATGAGCTTTGGATTTTCATCGTGCGACGACGATGGTTCCGCCAAATCTAAAATCTTTTGGGCCACAGCCAGCGCCAGGCGCGTCTTCCCACTGCCCCCCTCCCCCACCAGCGTAACTAGACGGTAATGGTCGTCGAGCAGGAGTGTACTGATCTGCGCAATTTCCGTCTCCCGCCCGAAAAAGGGGGTGAGTTGGCCCGGTAAGTTGTGCGCGAGTGGCAAGGTGACAGGACGATTGGGCAACACGGTGACTGAGCGCGCCCTGTGGGCACCCGCCTCTGGGCGCGAAGTCACCGTGTCACTTGTCATCCTGTCACCTTGCCATCTTGTCATCTTGTCATAGACCCCGTCGCGAAGCTGTTCATAGAGCGCCGTGGTAGCCGCTTCCGGTACGACGCCCAGTTCCTCAGCCAGGAGCGCACGGCAGCGATCGTATTGGGTTAGCGCAGCCGCCCGTTGGCCGATGGCGACTAGGAGTTGCATTTGGAGCCGATGGCCGGCTTCGTGCCACGGCTCCCATTGTAAGAGGCGTTGGGTGGCTGCCAGGCCGGGCTGGTAAGCAGCCTGTTGCCAGTAGCGTTCGGCCAAGGTGTACCCGCCTTGCACGACCAGCGTATGCAATGCTTCCCGTTGGCGCACCACCCATGTTTCAAAGACCGGTGTGTTGCGCACGGTGAAGCCGGCCAGAAACTCTCCCTGGTAGAGATCCAACGCGGCCTGAAGAGCCGGTGTCGCGATGGTCTCCGGTCGAGCCGTCAGGGTGGTGCGCAACTGCTCCACATCCAACCAGTAGGGTGCTTGGCGTCGAAAGGCGATGGTTTTTGGGGTAATGACCAGATAGTCGTCCAACTGATGCCGCACTTCGGGCAACAGATAACGGAGGTTATTGCGCGCTTGCTGGTTGTTTGTCTCGCTCCAGAGCAGGTCGGCTACGGTATCACGGCTGTGGGCTTGTTGGGTAACAGCCAAATAGATAAAAAGGGCCAGCGCTTTGGGCGTGAAAGTCGGCTGGAAAGCTGTGGTGGATAGGGTAAGTTGAGGAGCACCCAAACAGAATAGCTGTAACATGAATTGAGTTGCCATCCAATTGGTCGTAGTGCATCAAACGATTAATTATAATTATAGTATCAGATTAAAAATACTTTTAAAAAACTTAAGGTTAACATAATCAATAGACCGCAACGCTCTCAGCAGGTCCGTGACCTGCGCCAATCGCCGGGAACCCTTGCGGGGGTGTGGCTAGGAGCGGGCTGTTGCGGTCTACTGAGTATGAATATCGTTTTACTTGCAGGGCTTACGTATGGCGGGCAACGCGCTGGCAAAGTCCGCCTTTTGTATGTTGCGTAAGTCCTGACTTGGCTTTTTATTCGGGGCAGGGATGAACACGCCTAGGGGATTCCTGCTTCTTGCGCCGCTGCCATCAACTGGCGGTTGACGGTCACAGCTTCGAGAAAGGCATGACGCATCGCCGGATTTTCCAGCTTTCCGGCGATGGCTTGTAGCTGCTCATAGGCCGTCCGCAACACACCCGTGAAGCGCGCATCTCCGGCGGCGGTAAAGACACGCACGGCGGTCCAGTAGACCAGAAATGGTTCGTTCGCCCCGGCTAGCCCTAGTTGCGCCAGAAGGGCCAGGGCGGTTTCGCTGTGCGTGACGGCGCCCGCCAGGTCGTTGGTTTGATACAAAAGATCGGCCAGCGCGGCATAGGCATCCGCCGGACGATAGGCCCAATGGCGTGATTGCGGCGAGGTAAGGAGTGGCCGATAGTAGTGGTGCGCCGCGGCGTAATCACCCTGCTCGGCCAAGATACGGCCAAGATTAAGCTGCGCCCACTGCTCTTGCATAGGCAATCGATGTGTTGTGACCAGTTGGCGGCCAACTTCACAAGCGGCGTGAGCGCTTGCCAGATCGCCGCACAGGTGGTGCAAACGCCCTATACTAATGTGGAGCCAACTCGCCCAATAGGGGACGTGGATCGCTTGCATGATAGTCGCAGCCTGCTCATAGTCCTGACGCGCTTTCTCATAGAGACCTAAACTTAATCCAAGATCGCCCAAGTGCAGATGAACCAGCGCTGTGCTTTCCTCATCGCGCAGCAAGCGCCGTAGCGCCAATGCTTGCTGCAAAAAATCATAAGCGGTTTGATATTCGTGACCGGCGAACGAGAAGAAACCCAGGTTGCTAACCAGCGTCCCTTCCAGGAGGCGATTCGCCCCACCTTGCAGGTACTGGCGCGCCTCGTGGAAATGGGGAATAGCAGCAAGGGGCGTGATACAGAGGGCGTGGGCGACGCCCAGGTCATTCAAACACTCAGCCAGCAATAAGGGAGCGGCGACGCGACGCGCCTGGGCCACACTCTGTTCGGCCAATGTGATCATTGCGGCAAAATCGCCACGCGCTTGCGCCAGCCGAGTTAATTCATGATAAGCCCAGCCTTGCAGCACCAGATCATCCTGTTGCCACGCCAGCGCCAAGGCTTCGCTGGCGGCGCATTCGCCGCTTTCGACTTGGCCGGTGCGGCGATAAAACTGCGCTAGACGATAGAGCAAAGACGCCAGCAAGTGATTACCCAACTGGTGGGTAGGCGCCGCCGCCAAGAACTGACGCGTCGCGGCCAGGGCCATTGCCAAGAATTGAATGGCTTCGCTGTAAAAACCGGTTAACCGGTAGCCGTTTTCCAGCCCCGCCACCCCTTGCGCAAGCAAGGTCAGATCGCCCTGTTGCGCACTCCAGCGCCAAGCCAGACGCACATTGTCCAGTTCGGCCTGGAAGATGGTGCGTGCATTCGGCTCGACCAAAAGTGTTGCGGCCAATTCTTCTAATTGCTGCATGGTATAGGCGGCATGGCGGGCGGCGGTGGCGTGATAGCGCTCCGGGGTCTGCGCCAACTTTGCCGCGGCATATTGGCGCACTAACTCGTGCAGGAAGAAACGCCCGGCGTGGACTTGCAACAATGATTGATCGACCAGCTTGATCAACAGCGCGGGTGTGGCGTCTGTGACCGCCAGCGCTGCGGCACGGGTAAAGCCGCCGGCAAAGATCGCACAGGCCGCCAGCGCGTCGGCTTCTGTCGGCGTGAGAAAGTGCCAGGAGTAATCGAGCATGGCCTGGATACTGCGATGTCTGGGCGACAGATCCTGGTAGCGCGTGGCAAGAATCGTATAGTCCTGTTGCAAGGCGGCATATAGCTCGGCACTGCTGTACTCTTTCGTCAGGGCGGCGGCCAACTCAACGGCCAATGGCAACCCTTCGACCAGGCGACAGATCGCCACAATGGCAGCCTGATTCGCCCCAGTGAGGGTAAAGTCCTGGGCGCGGCGCTTGGCCCGTTCCACAAAGAGTGCAATGCTGCTGTAGGCCAGCAATGCCGACGGCGGCAGGTCGTCCTGCAGCGGGACAGCCAAGCCGGTCACTCGCCAGACAAACTCGGCTTGTAACCCCAGGAGATGACGCGAGGTAACCAGCGCTGTGATCGCCGGACACGCTTGCAGGATCTGCACCAGGGGGTCGGCCACTTCCGGCAGCAGATGCTCGGCGTTATCCAAGAGCAAGAGGAGCGCTTTCTGGCGTAGATAGGTCAACAATTGGGTGAAGAGTGGTTGCTGACCACTAAAGGAGAACCCAATCGCTTGCGCCACCGCCGCCGCCAGTTGATCGGCCAGGTTGCCGGTCGTCGTCAGGGCATTCAAGGCCACAAACCAGACGCCGTCGGGGAATTTTAGATTTTGGGCCACGGTCAGCGCCAGGCGCGTCTTCCCGCTGCCCCCTTCGCCCACCAGCGTAACCAGGCGGTAGCGGCCATCGGCCAAGAGCGCACTGATCTGCCCAATGTCCATCTCGCGCCCGAAAAACGGCGTCAGTTGACCAGGTAGGTTGTGAGGAGCCGCAGGGGGTTCCCGCGGGGGGACAGGGGGAGGGGGTGACAGGGGGACTTCGACAAGCTCAGTCACCTTGTCACTTGTCACCTTGTCACTTGTCACCTTGTCACTTGTCACCTTGTCATAAACACCGTCGCGAATCTGTTCATAGAGCGCCACCGTGGCGGCTTCCGGCGCGATACCCAGTTCATCGGCCAGGATGGTGCGGCAGCGTTCATAGTGGGTCAACGCGGCAGCCCGCTGCCCACTGGCGGCGAGGAGTTGCATCTGGAGGCGATGACCGGCTTCGTGCCACGGCTCCCACTGCAAGAGCCGTTGGGTGGCGGTCAGGCCGGGCTGGTAGGCAGCCTGTTGCCAGTACCATTCGGCCAAGGCGTAACCGCCTTGTACCGCCAGGGCGTGTAATTCCTCGCGCTGGCGCACGACCCATGCTTCAAAGACCGGTGCGTTGCGCACCGTGAAGCCGGCCAGAAACTCCCCCTGGTAGAGATCCAGGGCGGCTTGCAAAGCCGGCGCTGTGATCGTTGTCGGGTGCGATGTCAGCACAGCGCACAACTGCGCCACATCCAACCAGACAGGTGCTTGTCGATTAAAGCTGATAGTTCTGTTGTTGATGCGCAAATAATCCCCCAACGGCCCGCGTACTTCCGGCAACAGGTAACGCAAGTTGTCGCGCGCCTGCTGATTGTTTGTCTCGCTCCAAAGCAAGTCGGCCAATTGGTCGCGACTGGGCGACGGTTCGCCTTTGGCCGCAATGACAGCCAGGTAGACAAAGAGCGCCAGCGCTTTGGGGGTGAGGGCCAAGGGGGTAGTTTCATGTGATGACACAATCTGGGGCGCCCCCAGACAGAAGATTCGTAACATATCGCATTGCCGGTTTCGTTGACAACAGAGCAGTCAGTATTATACCTATTCAGGCGCCAGATATACTCAACGGCGCCATAAAGTAGCACTTCTTCAGGTGTAAATAGGCTACTTTATGTGCTGCCGTGCAGTACTACAGTGGATTTAGGCCATTCCAAGAAAACAAGTCCCCCAGGGCGAAACGGTCTGCTGTCGGGGCGTACCCTTGCCATCACCACGGCTTGGGCGACGGCAAGGGTCGGTTGCCTTCTAGGCGCCGACAGAGGGATTCTATTACTTGGGGTTTCTACCCTTATCTGTGGCGGCGCTATGTGTTTGCGCCAATGTCCACAACTCGCGGCGCCAGGGAATATTCGTTAGGAAGGCGTGATGCAATGTAGCATCCGCGATATTGGCTAAAGCATCCTGCAACAACCGATGCGCTTGTTGCAAAATCACGCCCGCACGCGGATCGTCATTCGCCTGAAGGACGCAGTACCCGGCATAATAAACCCCAAATGGCTCAGCAACGACGGCATAGCCTTGGGTCACCATTTGTTGTAGGGTCTCCTCCAGCAAGTTCTGGGCAGCTAATCCATCATTATACTCTTGTAATACGAGGAGCGCCAGTCGGAAGCTCGGTTCCGCTAACCGGAATTGCAGACGCGCTGTCTGCTGCAAGGTCAGGGCGCGACGGAATAACGCTTCCGCCGCCGCCACATCGCCCTGCGCCCAGCGGGCATGAGCTAAATAGGTGAGCGCTTGATGTTCAAACAAGGGCATTTTATCTTGCGCCAAGGCCAGCGCGCGCAGCGCGGCTTGGGCGGAGGCATCGTACTGACCCGCTAACCACCATAGATACGCTTGCCCCACATGAACCCAGCTCTCCCAATATAGTTCGCGCACTTCCGTAAAGGTCTGCAAGGCAGCCGTATAAGCGGCGTGCGACCGATCGAACGTCCCCAGATCCAACCAGAGCATACCTAATAAGGCATTGGCAATCGCCGCGCTATAGCGATCATTACGGGCGTGGGCCAGGGTAGTGGCTTGCGACAAGTAATCAATCGCCGTTGTGTAGGCGCGTTGACGCAAGTAGACGCTGCCCAGGTGGCTGAGCGTCATTGCTTCCAACTTTCGATCATGTTCCTGCCGTAGATAGTCCAGCACCGCCTGATAGTGCTGAATGGCTGTGACAAGCTCGCCGACCAAGAGGTGTGAAACCCCTAAAGCGTGGCGACTCAAGGCGCACAGCCGTGCGCCCCCGCTTTGGCGCGCTTGGTGATAGGCTTGTGTGGCCAGATTGCGCATCAAGGCGTATTGCGCCCGGCCCTGGGCCAAGCGCGCCAATTCGTAGCAAGCGCGACATTGGATGATGGCGTCGTTACACTGACGCCCCAGCGTGAGCGCTTCTTGCGCCAACGCCTCGGCTTCTACCAGACGATCCAGATAGCGGCAAAATTCGCTCAGATTGAGCAGCAAGGCGGCCAACAATTGGGGCGCCGGCCTTTGCGCCGCTGCCTGCCGCACCATGACTAAGGCTGGTTGGAAGATCTGGTATGCGGTGTTATGCAAGCCGATCAACCGGTAAAAGGTGGCTAAGCCTTCGACCCCTTGCAACAGACGGTCGATCCACTGTTCGGCGACGCCATATTGCCAAGCTGCACTCATGTTTGCGCTCTCGCGTTGCACCAGCGTTTGCGCCGTTCCTTCCTGGACAAGGCGGGGGGCGAGCTCCTGCAATTGGGCTAGATAGTAAGCAGCATGGTGCGCCTGCACCTGCTGATAACGCGCCGGGTTCTGCGCCAACTGTTCCCGTGCATAGTGGCGCACTAATTCATGGAGATCATAGCGCCCTTCTGAGCTCGCGTTACGATGCGCGCGTAGAAGCGAGTGATCGACCAGCCGTTGTAAAGCCGCCGCCGTTGCACCGGTGATGACTGCCGCGGCGGACAGGGTAAAGCTGCCCTGAAAGATGGTGCAGGCGGCCAAAAGCTCGGCATCGGCCCGCGTGAGCAGGCGCCAAGAATGGTCAAGCACCAGGGTGATGTTGCGCTGACGGGCCGGCAGATCGGCCAATTCGGCCTGCAAAATGGCATAGTTTGCCTGTAAGGCCGCCAGCAACGCCGTGCAAGCGTAGACACGACAGAGGGCCGCGGCCAATTCGAGTCCCAACGGCAAGCCTTCGAGCAAGTGGCAGATTGCCACCACGGCGGCCTGGTTCGTCGGATCTAGTTGAAAATGGGGATCGGCGCGGCGCGCCCGCTCGACAAAGAGTGTCACACCGGCGTAGGATAAGAGTTCAGTTGGCGTTAGCGCCCCGGCTTGCTCCAACGGCGGCAGCGGCAGGCCCGTGAGCCGCCAGGGATATTCAGCCTGCCCATTGAGACGACGGCGTGATGTGATGAGCAGGCGCACCCCCGCGCATTCTTGTAACAAGGTCAGCAGAAAAGCTGTATGTGCGGTAAGTTGTTCAAAATTATCCAAAATCAGCAACAGCGCTTTCCGCGCCAGGTAGTGGACAATTTGCACAGTTGGCGCACCCTGTCCTCCCAAGGGAAAATCGAGCGCTTTGGCAATGGCAGTTGCCAATCTATCAGGAAAATCAGCGGTGTCCGTCAGTTCAGCCAGGGCGATAAACCAGACGCCATCGGGGAATTTTAGACCTTCGCGCCCAGAAGGCGCCTGCGCAGTCGAACAATTTTTGATTTTTGATCCTTCCAGGACAAGCTTTTGATTTTCGGTGTAGCTTGACGAGGAATCTAAAACCAGAAATCGACAATCTACAATCGCCTGAGCCACCGCCAGGGCCAGCCGCGTCTTACCCACGCCGCCTTCGCCGATGATGGTGAGGAGACGGTAATTATCCTGGGTAAGATGGGTGAGAATATCAGCAATCTCAGCTTCCCGACCAAAGAAGGGGGTAAGCTGGCTGGGCAGGTTGTGGCTGATCGGTTGACGCTTCCCTGGCCCTGGCGTCTGAACAAGCAGGGCATGGAGTTCTGTCCGTTGCGCCGCCACCCACTGCATAAAAACCGGGGCATTGCGCACCCGCACTCCCGCCAGAAATTCCCCCTGATAGAGCGCCAACGCTGCTTCAATGGCAGCGGGGGTAGCGCCTTGCGCTGCTGCGCCAAGTGTATGATAAACCACTTCCACATCCAGCCAGTAGGACGCTTGGCGATTAAAGCTGACTATCTGCGGCGTGATGCGCAAGTAGTCGCCGACAATCCTACGGAGATCGGACAAGAGATAGCGTAGATTGCTGCGCCGCTGACTTTGCGGTAGCTCGCTCCAGAAGAGATCGGCCAATGCCTCACGTTGGTGGGGCGGCTCCCCTTTGGCGGCAGTCACAGCCAGGTAGAGAAAGAGCACCAACAGCTTGCCGGTGAGGGCGCCAGTCAATGGCTGATCACCCAGCGTGATCGTTGGGGCGCCGAAGAGGGTGAGCTTTAACAATGGCTTCATCGGGTGACTCCTGCCGCTTGGGCGGCGGCGATTAACTGCCGGTTGACGACAACTTCCTCACAAAAAGCACGCCGCAACCATTCATCGGTCAACTGCGCGGCAATCGTCTGTAACTGCTCATAGGCGGTCTGTAAGATGGTGGTGGTGCGTGGGTCGCCGGCTGCCCTAAAGACACGCACTGCCGCCCAGTAGACGACAAAGGGTTCGGTTGCGGCAGCCAGACCATGTTGTGCGAGGAGCGTTAACGCCGCTTCCACGTGGGGTATGGCCGCTGCCACCTGTTTTTGCGATACCAAAAGTGCCGCCAATCCCGCGTATGCCTCGGCTGTGCGATAGAGCCAATTGTCCTGCTGGTGGATGGCAATGGCTTGTTGATAACGATGAAAAGCAGCTTCAACCTCGCCCAGGTCGGTAAGCGCATGACCGAGATAGACCAGCGCCCATTGTTCGTGTAAACGGGCACCACACCGTTGGGCGATCTGCTGGGCATAGGTACAAGAAATAGCGGCAGATGCAGGATCACCGCAAAGCTGTTGCCAGTGCCCATAAGTGCTATAGAGGCGGCTTTCCCATGTAGCGGAACCAGTTGTTTGTACGATCGCCAATGCCTCTTCATAAAGCGGTGGCACAGCGGCATAGTCGCCTAAGGCGATTCGTAAGTTCAGTAGGTGAACCAAAGGCGGCAAGCGGCCCCCCCGATCTTGCAGCAGACGCTGTAAAGCAAGTCCTTGTGCTAAGTAACGATAAGCGGCCTGATAGTCGCAACTGACAAGCGAGACGTAGCCTAGGTTAACCAGGACAAAAGCCTCCAGGATACGATTGGCCGCGCCTTGCACCACCGTCAATGCTTGCTGAAAGTAAGGTAAGGCCGTCAGCGGACCAGTGGAACTGCCGGTGGCAAGACCGAGATCATTCAAACACTCCGCCAGCAGATGGGGTGAGCCAGCTTGTCGCGCCTGCCGCACACCTTCTTCTGCCAGATCGCGCATAAGCAGAAATTGATTCTGCGTCAAGGCCAGTCGGGCCAACTGATGATACGCTACCCCTTGCAAAGTCGGGTCGGCCAACTGCCGGCTCAGGGTGAGCGCTTCTTGGGCCAGGTGTACACCTGTCTCCCCTCCACCCATGCGGCGGTAAAATTCCGCTGTATGACACAACAAACGTGCTAGCAACGACAGCGCTTGGGGGTCTGTCGGTACAGCCGCAAGGGTTGTGCGCACAGCGTTCTGGGCTATTTCCAAGAGATGAATGGCTTCCCGATACATGCCGGTCAAGCGATAGAAGGAGTAGAGGCTTTCCAATCCTTTTGCCAGCAGCGCCAAATTCGGTTGCGCCACGGCCCAATGCCAGGCGGCGCGTATATTTTCGCTTTCGCACTGCAGGCTCTGCTGTGCCGCAATGTCCACCAAGAGTGCGCCTTCCAGGCTGTGGAGCAAGTCGATGTAATAGGTGGCATGGGCCGCGGCAATGCGCACTTGATGCGCCGGCACAGCGGCCAACTGCGTTGCGGCATAGTGGCGCACCAACGCGTGCATGGTGAAACGACCCTCGCTCATCTGTAGCAGCGATTGGTCGAGGAGCGTCGCCAGGTGGGCGGGCGCCGTACCTGTGATGGTCAACATCGCAGCACGGGTAAAGCCGCCGGCAAAGATGGCGCAGGCCGCCAGGGCGCGCCCTTCCTCGGCGCTGAGGAAACGCCAGGAATAGGCCAACATGGCTTGGATGCTGCGCTGCTGGGGTAAACGTTGCTCCTCCGTGCTGACAAGCATGGTGTAATCGTGTTGCAACACCCGATAGAGGTCAGCGCAATGATAGCTTTTGGTGTGGACAGCCGCCAGTTCCAGCGCCAATGGCAAGCCTTCAAACAACTGGCAGATCGCAACGATAGCGGCCTGATTCGCTGGCGTAAGCTGAAAGTTCGGGTTACTACGCTGGGCGCGTTCGACAAAAAGAGCGACACTGCTATAGTCCAGCAAGCTGCTCGGCGCCAATGACACTGCGTTGAGGGGCGGAGGGATGGTCAAGCCGTGAACGCGCCAGATGTTTTCCACTTGCAGGTTGAGAACATGGCGCGATGTTAGCAGGATAGTAACACGGGGGCAATTTTGCAGGATCGCCAGCAAGAAATCTACCACAGCGGGCAAAAGATGTTCGACATTGTCAAAGAGTAAGAGCAGCGCTTTGTGGCGTAATTGGGCCACGATTTGCGTCAGTAATGGCTGATTACCGCCGAATTGCAGTCCCATGGTCTTCGCCACAACCGTGGCAAGCTGATCGATCAGGTTGCTGCTGCCAGCGGTGAGATCAGCCAAAGGGATGAACCAGATGCCGTCCTGGAAGGATCTAAAATCTAAAATTGCCTGAGCCACGGCCAGCGCCAGGCGGGTCTTGCCAATGCCCCCTTCGCCGACCAGGGTCAGCAAGCGGCAGTCCGGCGCCAACACTTTGGCGCAAAGATCGGCGACTTCGCTTGCCCGCCCGATGAAGGAGGTCGGCTGGTGCGGCAAGTTGTGAGGGGATGACAGGGTGACAGGGTGAGGGGGTGAGGGGGTGACAGGGTGATTGGGCGTCACCTTGTTGCTGGTCACCTTGTTGCTGGTCACCTTGTCACTGGTCGCCTTGTCACTGGTCGCCTTGTCACTGGTCGCCTTGTCACTGGTCGCCTTGTCGGACGCACTGCGCCGAATCTGCTCATAGAGCGCTGTGGTGGCGACCTCCGGTGGCGCCCCTAGTTCGTCGGCCAGAATCGTGCAGCACAGTTCATATTGGGCCAGCGCTGCCGCCCGTTGACCGGTCGCCGTCAGGAGTTGCATTTGTAAACGGTGACCGGCTTCGTGCCAGGGCTCCCAGCTTAACAAACGGCGTGTTGTCGCCAGCGCATTGGGATAGTCAAGCTGATGCCAGTAACGCTCAGCCAGCCGGCAAGCGCCCTGGACGACGAGTGTGTGTAAATTCTCTCGTTCTTGCCGCAGCCACTCATCAAAGACAGGGGCGTGGCGCACGGTAAAGCCGGCCAAAAATTCACCTTGATAGAGATCCAAGGCGCCTTGTAAGGTCTGATCGTTGACGCTTTCCGCTGGTGTAGTCAGGGCAGCTTGCACTTGCTCGACATCAAGCCAGTAGGGGCATTGGGTATTAAAGCCAATGGTTCTAGCAGTAATCAGCAAATAATCAGCCAACGGCCGACGCAATTCGGGCAGCAAGTAACGTAAGTTGGTGCGCGCTTGCTCATTGTTTGTCTCGCTCCAGAGCAGATTCGCCAGCAGGTCGCGACTTTGCGGCGGGCGGCCTTGGGCGGCAGTGACGGCCAGATAGACAAAGAGGGCCATGGCTTTGGGCGTCAGATGCAGCGGGGGCGCCGCCGTTGCTTGCTCGATTTGTGGTGCGCCGAAAAAGAATAACCTGATCATGATAACCGTTGTGCCGTCAGGAGCAGCGTGCGATTGACCGGATTGTTTTCAAAGAAAGAGCGATGGAGGCGTGGATCATCAAGCTGCGTGGCAAATTGTTGGAGAAGGGCGTAGCCGCGCCGTAGCAGATCGGTCGCCGACGGATCATGATTGGCGGCTAATGTTTGATAACAGAGCCAATAGACCGTAATCGGCTCATAGAGGGCGTTGATGGGCGCACCTTCCAGCGTGGTGAGAATGGCCTGAACATGCGCCAAAGCCGTTGCCGGTCGATTTTGCAGCAGGGCGATCTGCGCCAACCCGGCTTGCACCCGCCAGGTCGCTTGTCGTGCGCCCACTTGTTGCCAGCCCGCCAACGCCTGGCGATAGATCTGATCGGCTTCCACCAGTTGGTGCATGCTCAGCAAAATATGGCCCAAATCTGTCAAAAATTCAGCCTGCACCGTATCCAACCCGGCATTCTGGGCAATTTGTAACGCCTGATTGAGGTAGGAATGGGCCATGGCATCGTTGCCGGCGGCGTGGGCAATCCGCCCCAATCGCGCCCACGCTTTCGCCTCATAGAGTTGATAGCCCTCTTCATGGTAAAGGGTGAGCGCCTGGCCGATATGGAGTTTGGCTTCCTCCCAATCACCCAGGATATGATAGGTTTCTGCGAGGTTGATCAGCGCCAGCCCCGTGCTGTTGCGTTCGCCCAGACTTTCACTAATGGTCAGCGCTTGCTGAAAACAGTGGAGCGCCTGGGAAAAATTGCCCGCCATGTTGTAGACGACGCCTAAGTTGTTGACCAGCATTGCCTCCAATTCCCGATCCTCGATCTGTTGCGCCAGCAACAGCCCTTGATTAAAACAGGCCACCGCTTGTTGGTAATTGTAGGTATAGACGCCATAAATGCCCAGGTATTTCAGACCATAACTCTTCATACGGGCGCTTTCAACCGCCGGAAAAGTGTTTATAGCCGACAATGTGATCATCTTTTCGCCCATGGCGCGCATGGTGACGTTGTCGTGGCGGATTTGGGCTATGGCGGCCAATCCTAGATAGCCCCGTACTTCCAACTCGGTTGCCCCCAGCGTCTGCGCCCGGTCCACCCCCTCTTGGATCAGTTGCTCTGCTTCGACCAGACGAGCCAACCGTTCGCAGAAGCGCCCTTGCGTCAGAAGGGCGCGCACCAATTCATATTCAACCGTGTGTGCGGTCGGCGGTTGCGTTGCCAGCAATTGGCGCAATGCACTAACAGCCGCTTGCGCGATGGCTTCGCCTTCCTGGAACATGCCCTTAAAGTAATAAAAACGATAGAAACCGTCGCTGCTCCGGGCCAACCCCGACACATCGGTCCGCACAATTAACCATTGCCAGCTTTGCCGCAGGTTATTTAATTCACTATGCAGCTCGACTTGCGCTTGTCGGCTGTGCACCAGCGCTTCCTCACGGTTGTGAATAAAGGTGATGTAATAGGTGCAGAATTTGCTGCGGATTTCTTCGGCCAGATGAGGGGCCATCTCTAATTGCATGGCCGCATATTGGCGCACGAGTTCGTGCATCTCATAGCGATGACCGCTGCCATTCTGGCGCACCAAGCGTAAAAGCGAATGATCCTCCAACGCGTTGAGGAGAACGCGATTTGCACCCATGATTTGTTCGGCGGCCTGAATGGTAAAGCCGCCACGGAAGACCGAACAGGCTGCGGCAATGCGCGCCTCTTGGGGGGTGAGAAAGCTCCAAGAGTAAGCCAGAGTTGCTTGGATGCTGCGATGGCGTGGCGGCATATCCCGTTGAGCCGTCGCCAGGATCGTATAGTTTTGGTTGAGCGCTTCGACAATTTCGGCGCAAGTGTAGTGACGGGTCAAAGCCGCCGCTAATTCAGCACCCAAAGGCAAGCCACCCACGAATTGGCAAATCCGTGCGATCTCGCGTTGATTATCATCGGTGAGCGTAAAGCCGCGCATCACCCGTTGGGCGCGTTCGACAAAGAGGGCGACACTCTCATAGCGCAGAAGCAATTCAGGCGAGATGGTCTCTAATTGGTTGCTTTCAGGCACGGAAAGTCCTTCGACGCGCCAACTATACTCAGCCTGAAAGTTCAAAATATGACGAGAGGTAATGAGAATTTTCAGTGCATTGGTGTGGCGCAGGAGTTCTAAAATAAAATCGGCGGCATCCAGCAGATGTTCAAAGCTATCAAGGATAAGTAAGCTCTGCTTGGTGCGTAAGTAACGAAATAGCTGTTCGGCCAGACTGTTCTGCCCGCCAAAGGTTAGGTGCATGGCTTCGGCAATGGCGCCGGCCAGACGATCGGGCAGATTCTCGGCGGCGGCCAATCCGGCCAGGGGCGCAAACCAAATCCCATCGGGGAAATGCTCCTGCACCTGTTGCGCCACGGCCAGGGCTAACCGTGTTTTGCCGATGCCGCCTTCGCCAACCAGCGTAATCAAGCGTTGGCTGGGGGTTAACAGTGTGTTTTTGATCGTCGCCACTTCTTCCGCACGTCCGATAAAGGGGGTCAATTCGCTCGGCAAATTATGTTTCAATGAGACCGTATCTTCTTCTACGGTTTTGTCGTCAATAGATGTAAGTGTGTCGTTTGACGCTATAGTTGTTGACGGTGAAACGGGCAACAGGGTGGTGAGTTCACCAGTGCGAAGCTGTTCATAAAGTTGGCGCGTTTCGGCTTCCGGCGGCAATTGAAATTTTTCCTGGAGCAACTGTTGCAACTGCTGATATTGTTCGAGTGCGAGATGGGATTGACCACTTTGCACCAATAAGCGCATGTGCAAACGGAAACCAGCCTCGTGATGCGGCTCGATTTGTAATAGGCGCTGGGTGGCCGTCAGCCCGGCATTTATGGCCCCCTGCCGCCAGTAAGATTCGGCCAACTGATAGAAACCTTGCACCGCCAAGAGCTGATACTCGGTGCGTTGTTGCGCCACCCATTCATCAAAGACGGGGGCGGTGCGAATGGTAAAGCCGGCTAGAAAGGGGCCTTGATAAAGATTGAGCGCCTGTTGCACTTCTTGCGGATTGAAGTGATCCGGTAATGCCGTCAAGGTTGTTCGCAAAATTTCGACATCCAGCCAGTAGGGCAGTTGTGCATTGAAGCTAATAGTTTGTGCGTTGATGATCAGGTAATCACCAAGCGCTTTACGCAGTTCAGGTAGTAGATAACGTAGATTATTACGCGCTTGTTGATTATTTTGTTCACTCCATAAAAGGTTGGCTAATAAATCACGCGCATGGCTGCGTCCTGTCACAACGAGGTAGATAAAAAGCGCCTGCGCTTTACCAGTAAGTGATTCAATGAACTCATCGCCATTGAGGATGATTGGTGCGCCAAAGCAATTAATACGAAGTTGTTGATGAATTAGCTGATTTTCAGGTGCTTTTTCCACGTTTACCCCACGTTTTTCCCACGCTTATTAGCTAGACTGAGCAGGCTTACCATAGTCGAACAAATTACGTAAATCACTTTACAATTGCCGCCCCTAAGTTTACATAAATTTGTCGAGCATCTAGTGTTCGCATCTTGTGTATGTAGTAACTTATCATAAGGAGAAAAATATGTCACACTGTAAATGCGTAGCTTTGGGGGTTTGCAACACCAATAACAGTAACACCAGTGATGATGGTGAACATCGCCCAGGACACGGTTACACTCACTGCCAGTAAGGTAAGGAGCGAGACACGAAAACAGATGAAGGCGATAAGGCATATACAAAGAAATAATTACCAGTAGGCGCCTAGAAGGCAACCACCCCTTGCGGGCACTCCGGCCTCGGTACCCACACCGGGGCGCCCGCAAGGGGATGCGCCTACGGTATGGGATATTTTATTTTTTGGTAACTGCTCAGGCCACCCGCTCCTAGCCAGTCCGTGACTGGCGCCAGTCACGGACTGGCTAGGAGCGGACTGAGTAGTTACATTTTTTGAAAGCGCCTTATCATCTATGAGCGATTGCAGTATCCATTGTCCTGACTACTGGTTGTACTGGTTATAGATGGTAAGCAACTCACGATGGGTTTTGATCGCTTGCAAAAACGAGTGACGTAACGTTTCATCGCGAATTCTGGTCGCTTTGGTAATGAGCGCTTGATGCGCACGTTGGAGAATCGGCAAGGCCCGCGCGTCATTCTTCTGCCGGAGAAGGTGAAAACAGGCTAACAGCACTCCTTCCGGCGGCGGCGCTTCATCGTTGGAAGGCTGGGGCAGGCGTAGCAGAATCTCCTCGACAAGCTGCAACGCGGCGGCTTCGTCGTCCAGCAGACGCAGGCTATCGACCAGTGCGCCTTGCGCAACCAATGCACGCCGCGGACGGCCTAAACTCTGCCAAAGGGTAGACGCTTCTCGAAGCAGTGAGGAAGCTTTGGCGGGCTGTTCATGATCAAGGAGCAACTGCCCCCAAACCGTTAATGCCTCCGCTTGCACAGCTTGATAGCCGCCGTTGCGGGCGATTTGCAGCGCTTGTTGGGCATGGCTGGCGGCGTGGCCGGTTTCCCCCACTTGGTGTAAGGTCAGGCTTAACTGCGCCAGGGTGCGCGCCTCCAGGCGCTGATTGTCAATCATGCGGAAGATTTTGAGCGCCCGATCACCGTAGTAGTGCGCTTGTTGCCATTCGCCCAAACTATTATGCAGTAACCCTAGGTTAAGATTGGCAAAACCGCTACCTTCTTGATCGCCCAGTTGGCGGCTAATCTGTAGTGTTTCCTGGTAATAGCGTAAGGCTTCGGTATAATCACCCAAGAGGGCGCTACTGACCCCCAAATTATTATAAATGACATTTTCTGTGGCGCGATCACCTTGGGCGCGTGTCAACACCAGGGCAGCTTGATAGTAGTGAATGGCGCGGCTATATTCGCCGCGCATGTCATGATTCATACCCAGATTGGAAAGGCTTTGCACTTCACTTTGGGGGCGGCTGATGGTGCGCGCCAGGGTCAGCGCCTGTTCATAGGCCGACCGGTGCTGTTGGTAGTCACCTTGCGCCCAGGCCATGTCGCCCAAGCGCTGGTAGGCCAGCGTGGTCAGCGTGCGGTCGCCCAGGGCGTGGGCCAGGTGCAAGGCTTCCTCGGTTACGGTTTTGGCTTCCTCAATGCGCGCCGTTGTATTGTAAAAATAGGCTTGTTCCAGCAACAACTGCGCCAGCAATTGTTGCGCTTCCGTCGTGCCGGCCAGTTGCGGGGCAAAGCGCTCTTTGAGTGCAATGACGGCCTGCAACAAGATGGCGGCAATTTCGCGATGAGAGCCGGCCAGGGTCCATATACGCGTCAGCGGCGGCAAGAGCTGATGTAAGAGCGCAAAGCGCCCTTGTTCCACCGCCCATTCCCAACCGCTATAGATATTGCCCATCTCTTCCTGCACCGTACTGAATGCCTGCGCATCAAGCGGCGTGCGTTCTTCGATGATCCCTTTGAGAAAGTGGACAAAGTAGCGACAGTGGCGTTCGCGCACCGCCTGTTCCACAGCGGGCGTCGCCTGCAATTGTTGGAGGGCATACTGCCGCATCAAGCGGTGCATCGTGTACCGTTTTACACCCAAGGGATGCAAGAGCAAGTGATCTTCCAGTCGTTGTAATTGATCGGCTGTTGCCCCGGTGATGGCCGTGGCGGCGGCATGGGTAAAACTATCGCGGAAGATGGCGCACTGGGCCAGAATCAGGGCGTCAGCCGGTCCAAGGAGTTGCCAGGAGTAGGCCAGCGTCGCCTCAATGGTGCGATGACGCGCCGGCAGATCGTGAAAGGTGGTCGCCAGGATCGCATAATGCTTTTCCAAAAGATGGGCAATCTGTGGACAGCTATAGCGCTGGATGAGCGTTGCAGCCAGTTCAATACCGAGCGGCAACCCTTCTAAAAGGCGACAAATCTGCACAATCGCCGTAACATTCTCTTGATTGAGCGCAAAGGTGCTGCTGCTCTGGGCGGCGCGTTGGGCAAAGAGTGCAACGCTGTCATATTGGAGCAATGTAGTCAGCGCCAACTCTCCTACCAGCAATGCATCCACATCCTCGGCTTCGGGCAAGGGCAAACCATCCAGGGTGAAGAGATGCTCCGCCTGGTAGTTGAGCCGATGGCGCGAAGTGATCAATACCTTGAGTTGACGGGTTTCTTGGAGCAGATGATAGACTGTATCAGCGGCGGAGCGCGGCAATGCCTGACCAAGCGCTTGCTCATTCGTCTTTTCAAGCCATTCTTCGCTGTTTAGATGCTCAAAATTATCCAGAATCAACAACAACTGCTTTTCGCGTAAATAAGCGAGCAGTTGTGGTTTCAACGATTCAGCGCCGGTAAAGGGAAGCTGCAGCGCCTTGCCGATGGCGGCCACCAGTTGCTCTTCCAATGTTTTCCCCGGTGCAATATCCAATAGGGAAACAAACCAGACGCCATCGCGAAAATAGGGAAGTAAGCTTTCCCCAATCTTTAGCGCCAACCGTGTCTTACCCACACCGCCCACACCGATCAAGGTCAACCAGAAACAATCCGGTTGTTGCAATTTAGCACTCACCGCAGCAATTTCAACCGTGCGGCCAAAGAAGGGGGTAAGCTGGCGCGGCAGGTTGTGGGGGGGGCGGGTGACAAGACTTGTCCTGTAAGGATGGCTGGGTGACTGAGCGACAAGGTAATTTGGGGACCGGATGATCGGGTGATCTGAGATTGCCTTGTCACTTGTCACCTTGTCACTTGTCACCTTGTCATAGGCGCCGCTCCGGATTTGCTGATAGAGCGTGGTGGTCTCGGCCATCGGCTCAAGCCCCAATTCATCGGCCAAGACACGGCAACAGACGGCATATTGCGCCAACGCTTCGTTTATGCGCCCGCTGCCGGCCAGACCAATCATTAGTTGACGATGGGCGCGTTCCTGCCACGGTTCAATCGCCAGGAGGCGTTGCGTCGCCAATACGGCAGCATGGTAATCGTAGTTGTCAAGGTAACGGGTGGCCAGCGTATATTGCCCCTGAATATAAGCTTTATGCAGATGTTCCCGCTCAAAGAGCATCCACTCTTCAAAGTTGGGCGCACCCCGCACATGAAACCCTTCCAAAAATTCACCGCGATAGAGGTCCATTGCGCGCAAGGTTTCCTCAATGGCAAGGGCGGGCGTGGCTTGTTGTAGATGGGTCTGGAACCGTTCACAGTCCAACCAGTAGGGACGGCTGTGATCAAAAGCAAGGGTACTACGCGTAATCAACAGGTAATCACCCAATAGTTCACGTAAATTCGACGTGATATCGCGCAGATTTTTGCGTGCGCGTTGCTGGTCATCCTCCGGCCATAAGAGCGCAGCCAGAGTGTCCCGTGTGTGGGTGCGCTGGGTGACGGCAAGATAATAAAAGAGCGCTTCCGCCTTGCGGGTGATAAAACCGGCGATCGGCGTATCATCACGCAGGGTCTGAGGCGCGCCCAGCAATTTAACCTTTAATACAGAATCCATAGAACTATACGCCTTGAGCTTAGGGATGTTCTCCCACTTTACGTAAAACACGGCGTAGGTTGATAACACCTGGGCGATTCAAGTAAAGCCGATCAATAGGGTGCTGAATTTGGCAATTCAGCACCTGTAAAAATCTTTACGGTTTAGTATAACACGATTTTGCCGATCACGGAATCAACAACACTTTCCCTTTGGTATTTCGTCCCTCCAAATAGGTATGAGCAGCGGCGGCTTCGGCCAGGGAGAAGCTTTTGTCGATGCGTACTTCCAACTGGCCGGCAGCCATCCAATTGAACAGATCATTGGCGCGCCAGAGCAGTTCATCACGCGTGGCAATGTACGCGCCCAAGGAGGGACGGGTCAAATAGATGGACCCCTTCTGGTTCAACACTTGCGGATTCAACGGCTCGACTTGCCCGCTGGCCTGCCCAAAGAGGACCATGTAGCCACGCGGGCGCAGACAATTCAGGCTCTTCTCAAAGGTCGCCTTGCCCACCGAATCATAGACCACATGACAGCCCTTGCCGCCGGTCAACCGTTTAGTCTCTGCCTCGAAATCTTGTTGGGTGTAGACAATCACATCATCGGCCCCGGAAGCGCGCGCAACAGCCGCTTTCTCTTCACTGCCAACCGTAGCGATGACATGGGCGCCTAACTTCTTCGCCATTTGCACCACCAAGGCGCCCGTACCGCCGGCCGCCGCATGAATCAAAGCAATATCTCCTGACTTGAGCGCATAGGTGCTGTGGGTCAGGTAGTGGGCGGTCATGCCCTGGAGCATGACCGCCGCCGCCTGCTGGCTGCTCACCGCAGTTGGCACTTTGACAACCAGGCGAGCCGGCGCCACCGCATAGTCGGCATAGCCCCCCTGCGCCATACAATAAGCGACCGGATCACCCGGCTTGAACTCAGTGACGCCGGCGCCGACGCTCTCAACTACGCCAGCGGCTTCCTGCCCAAGGATAAACGGGCGGGGCAAGGGATACCAGCCCATACGATGATAGGTATCAATAAAATTTAGACCGGCGGCTGCGACCTTGATGCGCACTTCGCCCTCTTTGGGTTCGGGCATGGGCGCCTCTTCATAGCGCAGGACGCTGACATCACCAGTTTCATGAACACGGATGGCTTTCATGGCACTTCTCCTCTGTCATCATTGTTGGTTGATAGATCCTATGGTTGATGGATCAAGAAAATTCGGGTACTATTGTACCCTATTGCAACCATAATAGAAAGAATGTACCCAACCATGCCCATCAAAATCCTATCCACTCGTGAACTCACCGTCAAACAGCTTGCCAGCCTGTACGCCGTTGCGCCGGACGCGAATATTATCCACTTCTGGGCCAAAAGCGGCAGCGAAATTGAACAAGCCCTGACCCCCGCCACCGAAGTTCTTTTCACCGGACGTGGCGACTATTCTTTTGCGAATGCAGCCGGTCTGCGCTGGGTGCAAATGGAAAACGCCGGCATCGATCACATCCATGACACGCCCCTTTGGCACACAAGTCTCCCCATTGCCAGCGCCAATGGCGCCCACTTGCCCCATCTGCCTGAATATGTGCTGACGATGTTACTGGCTTGGGCGCATCGTCTACCCGAATTGCTGGCCCATCAAGCCCAAGGCTATTGGTTTCCTGGGAAGGATATTCACCAACTCTGGCCGCGCCCGGTCTATGGGCGCACCATCGGCATTGTTGGCTACGGCGCCATTGGTCGCGAAATTGCCCGTATGGCGAAGGCAGTGGGGATGCGGATTCTAGCGACGCGGCGCCCTGGCGGCTCACCGCGCTATGACGGCTATAGCCCCGCCGGTCTGGGCGACCCGGATGGCGTCCTGCCAGAAGCCTGGTTCACCCTTGCTGAATTGCCGGCGTTGCTACGCCAAAGCGACTACGTGGTGCTTGGCGTGCCGCTTCTGCCGCAAACGCACCACTTGATTGGCGCAGCAGAACTGGCCGCCATGCAGCCGCACGCCCTGTTGATCAACATTGGGCGCGGCCGATTGATCGACCAGGAAGCGCTGCTGGTTGCCTTGCAAGAGAAACGCATTGGCGGCGCCGTGCTTGATGTGACGACGCCAGAGCCGCTGCCACCCGATCACGCCTTGTGGCGACAGGAGAACGTCATCGTCACGCCCCATTTGGCCGGCCATATTGAACATCACTTTGACAACGTGGTGGATCTCTTTGCCGAAAATTTGCGGCGCTACCGGGCTGGTGAACCACTGTTGAATCTGGTAGAGCGCACGCTGGGGTATTGAAAAAATACAACTTGGTACACTACTCATGGCGAGTCCGTGACTCGCCCAAGCTGGTTGCGAGTCACGGACTCGCCATGAGCAGTGACGCATATTTTTGGACCCTTAACGGTATAAGTCATCATGACTGCTGATGTCAAGGAGGATGATCTCTTCTTCGGCAATGACAATTGTCAATGTAATGCGATAGCTGTCGGTCAGCCGGACAGCCGGCATCCCTTTGAGCTTGCCCTGGAGGTGGTGATAATCTAAGTGGGGTGCAAAAGGATCTTGTTGTAAATCTTTAGTTACCTGCGCAAAACGGGCGCACAAATCTGGGTGTTTCTTGAAAAATTTGTGCGCACGGCGCAGAAAATCGTCGGTGGTGACGAGGGTGAACACTAGGTTCTGTTGACATTTGCTAAAACGACCAATGGAATTGGCCTGCTGACAGCGGGTTTTAACCCGGCAAAAACGAAATGTCAACAGAACATTAGGCGTCATCCGCACGATCAAGTTCTTGCAAGAGATCGGCGGCGGATGGAAAGCGCCGAACTTTTCCTGCTTTGTGTTGTTACTGACGTGGAAAGCGCCAACGCAAGGGCCAACGGGCGCGTAGTGAACGACGCAGCGGCAAGTTTTGGGGGGTCGCCGGCGGACCATGTACGCCAAGCAGGATCAGCCAGGAAAGAAAGATCAACCCGGCGCCCAGGGCAAAAATCTGGGTATCGGCCACCCCCAGCCGCACCAACCCAGCCCCGATGAAGGGTGTCACCAGCCCGCGCGCCCCCACCGCGGTTGCTTGCACCGCCGCATATTCCACCACTTTGTCCCGCTCGGCCAGTTGGATGCAAGTGCTGATCAAGCCAACATCGACCCCGGCGTTGATCAACCCTTGCACGATAAAGGCGGGCAGCAACATCCAGCCGTCGGTGGCCCAGAGGTAGGAGAGCGGAACGACCACCGAGATCAATTGGTTGATGCTCAAGACCGGCAAGCCCCCCTTGCGATCCACCAGCCGCCCCCAAATCAAAAAGCCGACCAACCACGCCGCCGATTGCGCTACGCCCAACAAGCCAATGTCGGTGTAGGAAAGTTGCAGCCGATCCACTTGGACAATGGCGTAGAGCGGGTAGCCGATCAAACCGCCCAGCCCATAGACGGTAAAGGAGAGCAAGTGAATGGCAAAGGGACGGTTGTGGCGCACAATTTCCCACAGGCGGCCCACCGATTTGGTTTCCCGTGGCGGCAACGGACCTTCGTCCACCTGCAACTGGTGGAAGATCCACATGGCGGCAACGCCCATCAACCCAGCCAGTGGAAAAAGGACGCGATAACCCACCCAATCGAGCGCCCAACCGGCCACCGGCGTCGCCAGCAGGATCGCCACCACCATGCCCAGCCGCACGACAGAAATCACCTGGCCGCGCACCCGCTCTGGGTAGATCACCTGGATGATGCGGGTGTAGCCGGGCGAGGGAAAGCTTTCCAACAACCAGAAGATCGCCATGATCACCAGCAGCCAATAGGCATCGGTGACAAAAGCAAAGAGCAAAAAGAGGCTGCGCGACACCACCCAAAAGAGAACGATCACATGTTTGGGGCGCCGACGACGCATCAACACAATACTGAGCGACGTGAGGATCGAACCGAGATAGGTCTGGGCGGTGTAAAGCGCCAACAATTCTGAGGAAGCGCCCAACCGGCGCAGGACAACCGGAATGTACTGAATGGCCCCGGCATAGAAGATGCCATAAGCCACCGACGCCCATAATTCGATGTACATGTTACGCCGTACCAGCGGCGCCAGTGGTTCGCTAAAGGTGCGTTCAATCGATTCACTAAGTCGCTTGAAGGGAAGGTGCAAGAGAGCCTGCTTTGCCTGGGAAGCTTGAAAGTTGCTGGTTGCTACTCTACCATAGGCAGGGGAGGGCTGCAAGTGACCTGAGCCATTTGTTACCGGGTTCATGGCCGCCACCAACCTGTCGCCTTTGTCATGGAGCATCTGGATGGCCATCGCGCCACGCAGATGATGCATAATCAGCCGGTGTAATAGATGAGCGCCCCAGAATATCACTACGAATCACAGTTGCAGCCGGCTATCGTTGAGGGGCAACGCCAATCTTGAAAACCTTGAACCCCAGGTCTTCGCGATGACCGTTGCCGTCGGTCCGCAGCCGTTGGCTCACGCGGCGGATGCGCTCCTTCCCGATCTCGGCAATCGTAGGAAATACTGGGTGGCTGGTCGCCTCCGATAATTGAACGAGGATAAAGCGGCGATTGCCCCCATCCTCCCGGTTCTTTTGGAGAACAGCATGGGCGGTGCTACCCGTGCCGGCGAAAAAATCCAGCACAAGATCCTCGGTGTCACGCGTCGTTCCCACGGCCAGCAGGTAAGTGAGCAAGGCGATCGGTTTCGGGTTGTTAAAGAGGACAGCGCCAAAGAGTTCCTTTAGCTCCTGTGTACCGGCATTGGAGATGCCTACCAGACTTTTGGGCAATAACGACGACGGGGCGCCGGTGCCGTCGGCTAGATACTTCTTGATATAGATATTCCAGCGGGCGCGTTGACCGTTTTCATCCACCAGTGGCGTGGTATTACTGGGTTTGAAGACGACCAGCCCTTGCGCCAGGGCGTCGTCAAAGGTCGCTTTGACAAAGCGGAATATGTATCCTGGCGGCGGCTGCACCCGTTGCCCATCGGGACATTGCACGAGATATTTCTGGTTTTGATTGTCCGACCGGTTGCGCCAGGCAAAATCTTTTTCGCGGTAGAGACCCTGTTCATCCTGACGTTTATATTGGGCCACCGCTTCGGGCGATAAAGGGGCAAAGAGCATGGGTAGATCGTCAATGCTACGGGCGTAGGTGAGAACATACTCATGGTTTTTGTTGACATGCTTGCTGCGAATCCCGCCCGCTGTGGAGGAGTGCCAGACAAACTGAGTGACAAAGTTCTGCTCGCCAAAGATTTCGTCCAACAACAACCGCAACGGCGCCACCTCACGGTCATCAATGCTCACCATGATCAAGCCATCCGGGCGCAGCAATTCCCTGGCCAGGCACAAGCGCGGGTAGATCATGCTCAACCAGTTGGCGTGCAGGCGATCACTCATCTGGCGGTTGGCCGTTAATCGCTCCTCGGTCGCACCATGCTGCCCCGTCCGCTTGCGATAGGCGGTCAACGACTCTTTGAAATCGTCCTTGTAGACAAAATCATTGCCCGTGTTATAGGGTGGATCGATGTAAATCAGCTTCACACGACCGGCATAACTGGTTTGCAGCAATTTGAGGGCATCCAGGTTGTCGCCTTCGATAAAGAGATTTTGGGTGGTCGCCTCGTCTACCCCTTCCCCCGGTGCCGGCAACAACACCCCCGTGCTGGGTATGGCGACCAGACGACCAGCCGCACGCTTACCGGGCCAGGTCAACCCATACGCTTCGGCCTCGGTCGTTTCCGCGGCCAGGTACGCATTCGTTACGGGGACAGTAAGATGGGATTCAATCGTCATAGGATAAGAGCAGCCAAATGATTACACGGGTAGGAAAGAACAAAGGGCTAGGGGCGCGGATTCAGGACAGAGCGGATCGTTGCCGTTCAGGTTGGTAATCCGCGTTGTTCTAAATCCGCGCCTCTAGCCCCATCATTGCACCGGTCGCGCCAACGGCTCCCAGCCCAGCAACCGTTTAGCCTTGCTCATATTCATAATCTTGTTTTCATAATCGCCGCTGGTAAGAAAGGCTTGAAAACCATTGCTGTACGCCAGCGCGGCCAACATCAGCCGGGCGACATCTTCGGCGTCGGTGGGGATGGAGGGCGTCCCCAAGCGCGCCTGTTCCAGAAATTTTTCGCGAGCGATCGGGTGGCACATGCGCAGAGCGTTGACACTCAAGCCATAGCGCACCCAGGCATTGCGACAAACTTCCTCGCCCAGTCGTTTGGTAAAACCGTAGGTGCCACGGGCATCGGGCGTCATCTCTTCATCAAAGAAGTACCGCACCTCCAGCGCACCGTCATAGACCGACATGGTGCTGCAATAGACGGCGTGCGAAATGCCCACCTCATGCGCCGCCTTGAGCGCCAGGTAAACGCCTTTGACATTGACATCAAAGGAAGAATGTTCAATCGCCAGCTCCTCGCCCCGCTGAATATTCATGGCCATATAGAGCAGCCGATCCATGCCCGTCAGCGCCCGCTTGAGGTTGTCATAATCGGTGACATCACCGGGCCAGTAGTCCAAAGCGGCGTCTGCCGGCGGTTTGACATCATAAATGCGCAACGTATGCTGCTGTTTCAGAAATGGATTCACCAGCGTACCGACATGGCCGGACGCACCGACAATGAGAATGTTCATCTTGCCTCCGTGGCTTGAGACTTGGTATTGGGTATTGGATATTGGATAGTATAGATCAGCTAATCCACAGTATCCAATACCCAATATCAAAGCATAACGTCTATGCCGAAGCGCCAGAGTAGAAGCGGATGCCATATTGCCAGAAGCGGCGGGCGATGAAGAATAGCACAAACGCCAGTGCGATCGCCAGCAGCAAGGTTTGTAGCGTCAACCGGCCAGTCAAGGCTTCGGCGGGGACGGTGACGGCAAAGGTGATCGGCACGAGAAAAGTCAGGATCATCTGGAGCCAGCCGGGGTAGATCGTCACCGGCCAGCGTCCGGCGTTGTACATGGCCTGAAAAATGACCAGAATATTCTCGGTCTTGACAAACCAAAAGGCGGAGGTTGCCAGGATCATCCAGAAGCTATAGACAATCGTGCCACCGGCCAGCAGCGCCACGCCAAAAGCAGCCGCCTGGCGCAAGCCGATCTGCTCACCCAGGCGGATCAACGCCACCACCAGCACGCCGGCGCCCAACAGCACATCGACGATCTTCCAGATCTCGATCTGGCGCACGCTGACCAGAAACTGGACATCTTCCGGCTTGAGGATTAGAAAGTCGAGTGTCCCCAGACGAATGTCTTCCATAAAGCGCTGCATACTGGGCTGGATCATCAAGTTGATCAAGCCACCGACCAGCAGATAGATCCCGACCAGCGCCGTCAACTCAGTCGGCCGCCAGCCGGCCAGCGTATCGGTCTGGCTAAAGACCACCGCCAGCCCGCCCAGCGCCAGGGTCAGCGAGATCACGGCCTGGAAGATTTGGGTAAAAAAATTCGCCCGGTAGGCCATTTCGTTCATGGCGCCGAGGCGGAAGAAGGTCCAGAGGATGCGTAGTTGGTTCATGGTGAGTTACGAATTAAGAATTACGAATTACGGGTTACGATCCGACGGCTGAATATTGTTTCACCCCGGCGCGCCAGACGACCGAAAGGAGGGTGAGCGCGGCCAGGAGCCAGAATAGTTGCATGGCAAAGCCCAATACCGTTTCCTGTACAGTGAGGCGCCCCAGGAGTAGCTCAATGGGGAAGGCCAGCATCCAGCGAAAGGGCAGAATGCTGGCCAGAGTTTGCACGGCCTGGGGCATCACGGCCAGGGGCGCGAAAAAGCCCGAAAGAAAGATCAGGATGACATCATAGGTTTGGTTAATGGCATTGATACGGGTCGTCCAGAAGGCCGCCAGGGCCAGCGTCCATTCCAGGGTAAAGCGCATGACAAAGGCCAGCGCCACGGCTAAGACACCAGCCACCACACTCCAGACTTGCCAGTAAAAGTTCGGCGGAAAAAGCCAAGCCAACAAGAGCGCCGCCGGGATCAGAATCACCAGCGTCAGGGTTTTATAGGCCAGGTTGTCGGCAATATCAGCATGGATCGGATGAATGGGGCGCAGCAGTCGAAAACTAAATTGGCCGGTGCGGATGACGTAATCATACTCCCACATGATCCAGCTAAAGGTGGCTTGCGAGACAATCATCTGCAAGATGAAATAGGCGGCAAAGTCCTCTTCGGTATACCCGTTGACTTCCCCGCCGCGAGCACGGGAAACCGTTGTCCAGACCACCAGGAAGATGAGCGGTTGGATAATGCGGCCAATCATCCAGATCATCATCGCCACACGATATTGAAACTGGACCGCCAGCGAAGTTTTTAATTGGGCGGCGTAGACTTCTAAGATGGGTTTGATCATAAGCGCTTATACTGATGAAAAAGTTATAATACCCAATATCTAATATCTAATATTAGGTATTGGGTATTAGATATTAGATATTGGGTATTCCGTTAAATAATAACAAGTTTATGCCGCCTCTTGCGCAAAGACCTGCTCAATCACCGCTTCAATCGGTGGGTCTTCAATGGTCAGGTCGCTGACCGGCAATTCGGCCAGCAGACGACCGGCCACTTTGGCTGTGTCGCTTTTCGGCACGCGCAGCGTGACACGACCATCACTCTGGCTCACCACTTCGCCAAAGGCAGCATAGTTGGCGGATGCAACTGGGCTCTCCAGGTCAACCGTAATGGTTTTGTTGGGCGAAAAGCGGGTGATCAGATCGGGCAGTGGGCCATCAAAGAGGATGCGGCCATGATGAATGACCACCACCCGCTGACAGAGTGCCTCGACATCGGCCATGTAGTGGCTGGTCAGGAGGATGGTAGCGTTGTGGCGCTGGTTGTATTCGCGGACAAACTCGCGGATGCGCCGCTGGGCGGTAACATCCAGCCCAATCGTTGGCTCATCGAGAAAGAGAACGCGGGGCCGGTGCAAGAGCGCGGCGGCGATCTCGCACTTCATACGCTCGCCTAACGATAGATTACGCACCGGTTTACTGACCAGCGGGCCGAGTTCCAACAGTTCGGTCAACTCGCCCAGCGTTTGGCGAAATTGGTCCAGCGGCACGCGATAGATCACGCGGTTCAACTCAAACGAGTCGCTAGCGGGAATGTCCCAATTCAGTTGGTTGCGCTGCCCCATCACCAAAGTGATAGCCCGGAGAAACTCCCGTTTGCGTTGCCACGGCTCAAAATTTAACACCCGTCCAACCCCGGCCGTTGGATGGAGTAATCCGGCCAACATTTTGAGCGTTGTCGTCTTGCCGGCGCCATTCGGGCCGAGGAAACCGACAATCTCGCCCGCTTCGACGGCAAAGCTGACGCGGTCAACGGCTTTGATCTCCCGTTGCCGTCGCTTTACCAGGCTACGCGCCGCCGCCATCACGCCGGCGTCACGTTCGGCCACAAGATAGGTTTTGCTTAATTGATCGAGAACAATCGCTGGTTCAGTCATGAATGATGCGCCCCTTCGGGTCATCATTCTAGCACGAGTGTTCGGGTTGGACAAGTGGCAGAGAGAGTCGCACACCGAAGCACAACTGCATTGCAAAATTCAAAAAGAGGATCAGGTAGCTGTTGCGTTCCGCCGTCGGCTGTTGACCAATATCGGTATCGCCAAAAAGTTCGTCAAAGTGATCAGTCTGATTTACATCGTAGTAATGCTGCAAAACCGACAACCAGAGCGTTTTGCCAAACCGGCGCGGACGAATACAGAAGAGATAAAAAGGCGCCGCCTCGATCAGCGGGATAAAGCGGGTTTTGTCCACATAATAGGCGTTCTCCCGCCGCAGCCGACCATAGTCGGCAACACCATAGGGGATCCGTTTGGGTGGCAGGGGTTGGGTTATTGGTCAGTCCTGTTCACATTCGTCAGAGCAACTCACGGTCAATTTCATAGAAATCGATTATAGCATATTTCATAGGAATGCTATAGGAGTCACAACGAGGACAACATCGTGAGCAATCACACCTTTGGCCAGAAGCTGCCGATTTTGCGGATTACCTTGAAAAATGGTGAAAAAGCAAACATTTTTCAAGGTAATTATGCCGTTCCAAGAGGAATATTATCCACACCATCCAATTATACAGGCGTCGGCGCTGCCGCATCAATCAAATGTTGATCATGCAAAGCAGTCCAGAAAGCGGCAGGAACAGGAGTATGTAACGCCGCCAGATTTTGATCGACCTCCGCCGGCGCGATCATCCCCACCACCAAACTACGCACAGCGGGGTGTGCCAGCGGAAATTGCAACGCCGCGGCCTTGAGGGGTACGCCATAGTCGGCGCAGACGGCTTCGATCCGGCGGGTCTTTGCCATGATCTCCGGCGGCGCTGGGCGGTACTGGTACTGTGCCGTGGGGATGCTACCCGTCGCCAAAATCCCAGTATTGAAGACGCCACCGAGAAAGACGCTGATCCCTTTCTCCAAACACAAGGGTAGATATTCGTGGATCGGCTCCTGCTCTAGCAGCGTATAGCGCCCCGCCAGCAAGAAACAATCAAAGTCGGCGTTGCGCGCCAATTCGGCTTCTGGTTGCCAATAGTTCATGCCGGCGCCAATGGCGCCAATCACCCCTTTTGCTTTGAAGTCCGCTAGAACCGGATAGGCTTCGTCCAGCGCAATGCGAAAATCCGCTTCCGGATCAGCGTCATGAATGTGGGCGATCTCGACAAAGTCGACGCGCAGCCGTTGTAGACTATCCTCAATGCTGCGCTTCACGGCGTCGCGCCGGTAGCTGCGTGTGGTGCTGCCATCACCATTGATCACCACACCGATCTTGGTGGCAATCTGATATTGGTCACGCGGCACGCCCGCCAAGGCCCGCCCCAACCGCACTTCACTAAGACCGCTGCCATAGAGCGGGGCTGTATCAAAAAAGGTCACGCCGTAGGCCAGGCAGTGTTGCACCAGCGTATCGGCGGCTGTTTCCGTCGCCATGCCGAAGACGCCGCCGTTGCCGCCCAGCGGTGCGCAACCTAGACCAAAGTTGGGTAATGAAAAGGAGAGCGCCATCGTGTTTCCTCGAGTTCTTTCTATCGTCATGAAAATGGGTAGGGACGCGGATTCAGGTGGCGCGGATTGTCGGCCTGGCCTGTAAAGATCCGTGCGTCCTGAATCCGCGCCCCTATGCTCAGGGTAGAACTGCTCCGCTCGCTCACGCCCAAACCTTTTCCCACTGCCGGCTCTCGACGGAACGGTAGATGGCAAGCGCCGTGCGTAATTCACCCAGTGAATATTCCGGCCCAGCGGCCAAAGACATGCCATGCATGACGGCGTTGGCAAAATCGACCAGTTCATAGCCAAAGGCAGCGTGGCGACCATCCCACTTATTAGCCAAAAGCACGTCACCTTCCGGGTACGCTTTGTTGAAGATCAACAGACGCCCTTGTAGGCCCCGTTCGACGACCAGTTCCCCCAGCGTACCAGTGATGCGAAATTCTTCGCTGGCGCCGATCAATGCGCCGCCATAAACCGCATCAAAGGCTGCCACCACGCCCGATTGAAAGCGCAACAGTGACCGCATTAAGGATTCCCCTTCCATTTCCGGTAGCAGGCGCCCGGTAACGGCAATCACTTCGTCCACTTCGCCCAACCACATGCGTAGCGGACGAAGCCAGTGGGCGCCGCCGTCAATGGTAATGCCGCCGCCAGCCACCGCTAGTTCATAGCGCCAGGGCTTGGGGCCGTTGAGGGGCGCCGGCGCCGGGTTGCCAAAGAAGGCGCGCGCCGTAATGATCTCGCCGATGGCGCCGGCTTGGATCAGTTCTTGCACTTTGCACGCATCGGGCCAGTACTGGGCTTGTTCGGCCACCATAAAGACGGTGCCGGCTTGTTGGGCCGCGGCCAAAATGCGATCGCAACTGGCAATGTTGGTGGACATGGGCTTTTCTAACACCACATGTTTGCCGGCGGCAAAGGCGGCGACGGCGGCAGCTTCATGTTGATTGTGGGGCAACATAATATCGACGGCGTCGAAATCCCCTTGCGCCAGCGCACTTTCGAGCGAGGTAAAGGGTTGGCTGCCGGTTTGCTCCGCCATTGCTGCGGCGCGAGCCGGGTCAGTGTCCACTACAGCGGTAACAACGAGTTGATCGCTGTGCGCCTGGATGCCGCGCCAATGCGCCTGGGCAATGCCGCCACAGCCAACGAGAGCCAGTTTTAATTGTTTGGAAGCGTTCATAATCAATTTTCTAGCGATTCTTCTTTGTTGTTAATGTGAAGACCGTCCCGTAGGGACGCATGAATTTAGGAAGAGGGTCAATAGAAAATCTCATTCTTTCTAACCCTTATTCTCCTCAACTCAAGCGTCCCTACGGGACGGCAAAATGTGACCTACGGGGTAGGTCAATGGTTTATTGTTGGTAGACGATGCGACCATCACAGATAGTTAGCACCGGCTGAATTTGGTCAAACGATTCCGCTGGGGCGGCGAAAAGATCGGTCGAGAGCAGCACTAGATCGGCTAACATGCCGGTGCGGACCCTGCCCTTTTCCTGTTCTTGAAATTCGACGTAGGCGGCATCACGGGTATAGCCCCGGATGATCTGCGCCAGGGTCTGCCGTTGGTCGGGATCGCCCGCTTGCCAGGGTTGACGATTGAGGGCGGCGTGAAAGCCAAGCAAGGGATTCATGCTCACCACTGGCCAGTCGCTGCCAAAGGCGAGATGGGCGCCGGCGTTGCGCAGCGTCTGCCAGGCAAAGCTGTAGGGCCAGCGCTGTTCCCCCGCGCGCGCCGGCCAGACATCCCCAGCATGAAGCGTTGGCGGACAGTGGTAGGGCTGCATGGACGCGATGACACCGAGTTGCGCAAAACGGGAAATGTCGGTCGGAGCGATGGTTTCGATATGCTCAATGCGGTGGCGACGATTCTGTGTACCGTTTTGGCGCTGCGCTAGTTCGATGCCATCCAGGGTGCGTTGCACAGCGCCATCCCCACAGCAGTGAACGGCAATTTGCAGGCCCAATCGGTCGGCCTCCAGCGCAATGCGATTGAACATCTCAGCGGTAAAGAGGGCGCTGCCCTGGTTGCCCGGCTGGTCAGCATAATCGGCCAGCATCAGGGCCGTGTACGATTCCAACACGCCATCCATAAAGAGCTTGATGCCGCTGCCGCGCACAAAGTTGCCCTGATATTTCTGACACTGCGCCACTGCCTCTTGCAGTGCTGCCACCGGCGTCTCCGGCTTAACATCATAGGGTACATAGACGCGCAGGGTCATTTCGTTGTCGGCTTCGAGCGCAGCATAGAGATTGATACTCTGCTCCCAGCCGTCCATATTCTGGACGCTGGTGAGACCATGCTGGGCGGCGAGGGCCAGCCCTTTGTGCAACAGGGCGCGCTTTTCGGCGTCACTCTTGAGCGGGATCAGGTTGCGCACCGGGGTGAACGCTTCCGGCTCGCGCAATTCACCGGTAGCAAGACCGGTGGCTGGGTCCATGACAATTTCATGACCGGGCGGGAGTTCACGGCCTTGCAGCAAATTGGCCCGGCGCAGCGCCTCGCTGTTGACCCAAACGGTATGCCCGTCAAAGGCGACCAGATAGAGCGGGCGATCCGGCACGAGTGCGTCGAGAAAGTGGCGATCCAGCGGCAGCCCCTCAAAGGCGCTGTAGCGCACCTGGGAACCGATCAGCCATTCTCGCTGTGGATTGGCCTGGGCATACTGTAGAATCGCCTCGGCCAATAACTGGCGGTTGGTCGCCTCCCAGAGTTGGAGATCATCTAGCTTGAGCGATCCCCAAAGGAGATGAAAGTGACTATCGATCAGCCCCGGCAGCAAGGTGCACCCGGCGCCGTCGATCACTTGGGTGTTCGGCCCACGCCATAGCTTGGCATCATCGGCGCTGCCGACAAAGACGATCCGATTGCCCCGCACCGCCACCGCT
The DNA here is from genome assembly GCA_026645575.1 of Caldilineaceae bacterium. Next base: position 159,157 of record JAPKMW010000006.1, on the reverse strand, counting down.
TCGGCGTGTGGGTTGGCGTCGTCAACGGTGTAGACACGGGCGTTGGTGATAAGGAGTGTTGCGTGTTGAGTCATAATAATCTGTTAGATATTGGGTATTGGATATTGGATAGTAAGGACCGACTGTGACAAGAATATCTAATACCCAATATCCAATATCTGTATTACTGTAATTGCCAGTTCTGCACATCCCACGTCAGGCTGCCCCAGAGGTTGACCTGATAGCCGCTCAAGTTATTGGCGGCGCCGTAGCCTTCGGTGAATTGGAGGATGTGGATTTGCGGCAGGTCGGTGGCGATCAATTCGCCCAGTTGGCAGTAGGCTTCCTTGCGCTTGGCAATGTCCACCGTGCTGCCGGCGGCTTCAATGGCCGCGTCAGCCTCAGCGTTGATCCAGCGCCAGTAGTTGCCGCCCGACGGGTTCTCGGCGCTGGGAATCTGAGCCGACGAGAAGAGATTGACAACGGTGGCGTGGGGTTCAATGCCCAGACTGTCGTCGTAGATCAACATGTCAAAGTTGCCCACCTTGCGCGGCGATTGATCTTCGTAGGAGCCGAAGATGATCGAGAAGTCGTCATTTTGAATCGTGGCTTCAACGCCAACCGCTTTGAACTGCTCAACCAGCGCTTCTTCTGTCTGCTGAAGGGGTGGGAAGTTGGTGTAGCCTTCCATCTGAAGCGCCAGACGGGTGCCATCGCCGGCATAGAGGGCGCCCTTGGCAACGCGAACGCCATCGGGGCCGAGCGGCCAGCCGGCTTCATCGAGCAGTGCGTTGGCCTTTGCCACATCAAACGTATACTTGCGGGCAATATCGCACTGGAACCAGCCATAGGCAAAGGGGCTAGTGGTGGGCCAGGCGTCTTTGACAATGTCGTTGATAATCGTGTCGTAGTCGATAGCATGGGCCAACGCTTGCCGCACCCGCAGGTCACCCAGAATGGGGTGGGGATCGGCGGCGCTGGGGTCATCATCAAAGGGGCGGCTCAGGTTGAAGCGCAGTGCCAGATTCCACTGTCCCGGCACCATCGCTTGGCTGGCGACCCCTTCCACCGACTGGTCATACTCTTCTTTGGTCACGCCCGGCCAAAGGTGGACCTGCGCTTCGCCCTGCATCATCATAGCCGTTTGTGCCGCCAGATCAGGGACAACTTTGAAGATCAAGGTATCGAGATGGGGTAGACCCGTTTCGTAGTAGTTGGGGTTCTTAGCCATGACAATACTGTCGCCGGCGGTCCATTCGCTGACCACATAGGGGCCGGCACTGACCGGGTTGCGGTTATATTCCCACTCTTTCATCGGTTGATCGGCGGGAATGGCATGGCGCGGGAAGATGCCAAAGCGGAATTGATTCAGATAGGCTTGATTAACTGCCGTGTACTTGACCACAACCGTTTGATCATCCGGCGTCTCAATGCTCTCGACCAGTTCAGCGCCGGTCTCCAACAGAACGCCACTATCCGGGTTGCTCACCGCTTCCCAGGTGAACTTGACATCATCCGCCGTAATCGGCTCACCGTCCGACCACTTGAGATCGGGCCGGAGCTTCCAGGTGACGGTGAGAAAATCTGCCGACACGCCGTCATTCTCAACCGTGGGCAATTCCGCTGCCAGCTTCGGCACAAAGTTGCCATCGACATCCACTGTCACCAGCCCGATGATCGTGGCATCCGAGACCTGGCGCACAATCGCGGCATCGGCCAGATAAGGGTTCAGGGTCGCCGGCTCTTCGGGGATGATCAAGACGACCTGTCCGCCGCCGGTCGCCGCCGCTTCTCCTGCTGCCGGCGCGTCCGCCGATTCTGTCGTTGACGGTGCGCCACAACCGACCAATAAACTCAACAGGAGCAAGAGGGATAAGAGGGTTTTGTGGATTTTCATGCGATACTCCTTTTTGATATTGTGTAATGGATATTGGGTATTGGATATTTGATCAATTTGTAATCGATGGAATCTCCAATGCCCAATATCAAATATCTATTGCCTTGAAAACGGATCAAACGCATCGCGCAACCCATCGCCGATAAAGTTGACCGCCATGCTGGTGAGAAAGATCATCAGGCCGGGGAAGATCATCAACCAGGGTGCGCGCAGGGCGTGGACTTGCGCGTTAGCCAGCAGGTTGCCCCAACTGGGGGTCGGCGGCTGGACGCCAAAACCGAGATAGCTCAAGCCTGATTCAGTGATGATGGCAAAGGCAACCAGCAACGTCCCTTGTACGATGATTAAGCCGACCGTGTTGGGCAGAATGTGTCGCCACATGATACGACCAGTCGGCACGCCGGTGGCGTGGGCTGCCAAGACGAAGTCGCGTGCCTTCAGGCTCAAAAATTCGGCACGCAGGAGCCTAGCCGGCCACATCCATTGCAACACAGCAATCACAATGATCACAATGGCGACGCTGCTGCGCAGATTGAGCGCCGGCTGGTCGCGCAGAATGGTGCTGATCAGGATCAAGACAAAGAGCGTCGGCAAGGTCAAAAAGGCGTCGGTGATCCGCATGAGCAGATTATCGAGCCAGCCACCCATATACCCGGCCAGCGCGCCGACAGTGACGCCGATCAACAAGGCCAATGCCGTCGAAAGCAACCCCACCACCAGCGAAATGCGTCCACCATAGAGGGTGCGCGTCAACACATCACGGCCCAGATCATCGGTGCCAAACCAATTCACAGTCGATGGCGGCAGCAGCTTGTCTTTCGGCGTTTGCGCCGTCGGTTCATAAGGACTGAGAAAGGCGAAGGCTGCGCTCAAGATGATCAGCGTCAATAGGCCGATCGACCAAAGGGCCAGCCGGTGCCGCCAAAAGCGCCGCAAGATCAGTTGCGTCGGACTGATGACCGTAGTGGTGCGTTGTTTTTTCTGCCCAAGGGTAGATGATTGTAACGTTAACTCACTCATGAAAACCTATTTGTTAGCGACGAATTAAAAGTTAACACGGATAGGGAAGAACACAGATAAACACAAATAAAATATCCGTGTTCCTCCCTATCCGTGTTAACTATACTGTTATTCATAGCGCACACGCGGGTCGAGCCAACCGTAGACCAGATCCGCGATGATATTGCAGAGAACGATCAGCCCGGCATTGATCAAAATCACGCCCAGTAGGACCGGATAGTCGCGACCGCGGGCGGCGTCCCAGAAGAGGCGTCCCATACCGGGCCAGGCGAAGATCGTTTCGACAAAGAGCGCACCGGCAAACATGGTCGGAAAGTCAAGCGCAATCATTGTCACCAGCGGCATGATGCCGTTGCACAGAGCGTGAACATAGGTAACGCGACCTTCGCGCAAGCCTTTGCTGCGCGCTGTGCGAATGTAATCGGCGTTTAACACTTCCAACATGCTGGCGCGGAAAAAGCGCGAATACCAGGCCACCCAGACCGAACAAAGCGTCGTCACCGGCAGCACCAGATGCCAGAGGAGATCGAGCAGGGTCTTCTGGCCGCCCACCGAATACATGCCGCCTACGGGAAAGAGCGGCTGGCCTGTCCACGGGTTATCGAGCCAGACATAAAAGACCAGAATCAAGAGCAAGCCCAGCCAGAAGACCGGCGCCGATTGGCCGGCAAAGGTGAGCGCTGTGATGACGTAATCCAGCGGCGAATATTGATGCCGCGCCGACCAAGCGCCGATCGGAATGGCCAGCAGCAAGGTCAGCCCAAAGGCGGCAGTAATGAGCAACAAGGTGTTGGGAATGCGTTCGCTAATCATGGTGGCAACGGGACGGTTGCTCTTGATCGACTTGCCCAGATCACCCTGGAGGACAGCGCCAAACCAGCGGCCATATTGGATGTAGAGCGGTTGATCTAACCCCAGTTCATGGCGGATGCGCTGTAACTGTTCCTGGGTCACGTTGGGGTTGCGGGCGGCTTGGGCCAAGGGTCCGCCAGGGGCAGCCCGCACCAAACCAAAGAGCAAAATGCTCAAAATGAAAAAGAGGGGAATCGCTTGGATAGTACGGCGTAGAATATAGGTGGACATGGGTTTGCACTTGGTTGAACCTGGTCAGATCTGATCACAGTGTGCAATGTAGTATACCGTACTCTACCAGTGAAACCCAAACTGCTACGTGGGTGCGGGGGCGAGCATGACCTTCTGGGAAGATGGTTGACAATCCGGCGCAGGTTCAGCTTGTCTTACGTTTCGTTGCGAGCGCCGGCCTGATACCAACCCAAGAAAAGTTGCTCCCAAGCGGCGAGAATTGCTTAAACCCAACCGATGGCGACAACACTTACGGTCACGCCATCGACCGTCTCCGTCACCGATAGCTCTTGCAGCACCTGTTCATCCTCCACTGGAATAAAGACGGCGATGGTTACTTGCGTCAGCCCCATGCGTTTGGCATAGCGTGCGGCTTGTTGGCGGTCTTTGTTCAAGGCGGCGGCGCTGGTAAAGCTTTTGACTTCAATCAAGCCTTGCTTTGTGCCGGCGCGCAAGTGTAAATCGACCTGGCCGTTGCCGGTTGGAAACTCAGGGCTGACCACCGCCAAATCGGTCAATGCCTCTTTGAGCCAGGCATATAAGTGGAAATGGCCCACAGCCTCGCTCAAATGGTGGTCGCGCCCACAGGGCCCCCGGCGACGGGGTTGTTCCTTCCATGGGTTGATCCCCTTCGCCTTGAGACGTGCAAGATACTCCTTATAACGGCGCAGCAAAGCGGGGATATCGAGCGTCGGTGATGCAAAGACATCCGCCAGCATATCGAGCGGGTGAAGCGTTAACAGCCGCATTCCATCGCCGACCAGATCAGAACTGAGGGCATGATAGAGGGTGTCTTGAATAAACGGGGAGCTAAAGCGGCAGATTTCATTCAGTTCACCATCCTGTGAGCGCACCGTTGTCGACGTAATCAAGCCGTGCATATAGAGATAGCTCAACAGCGGGTCATGAAAGGCAAAGGGTAAATTCGACTGAGCAAAGAGTTTCAGCAAGAAGCCCTGATATTCCGGTTGTCTGGCCTTGGCAACGAGGTTGAGTACAGTATTGTTCGGCTCGACAAAGCGCGCCTTGTGCCAGACCAGTTCCCATGTTTCCGCGCCAATCGTTTGACCCAGCCCCGGATTGTACGGTTCGGTGAGCAACTCGCCAAACCAGCCGACCAGGCCCGGTTGCCCATTTGTCCCGCGATAAACCTCCTGCACGACGGCGGGGTCGATCGCTTGCCCACTCTCCGTTTGATATTGGTGAAAGAGATCTTGGACCTCAGCCAACGTGAAGTTGGGGACATGCAACGAACGCTGGACATTAAAGGGGGAACCTTGCTTGCTCTCAATGCCTAAAACCGCACGCACACCAATCAGCGCCAACCCATGCAGCCAGTTGGTCTGCCGGTAGAGATACATTTCACGGAAGCGGCCCACAATCCAGTCGAGGAGCAGCGGCGGCGCAGTGTCAGCCTCATCAATTAGTAAAATAAGCGGGCGATCCCACAGGCCACCTTCTCTGGCAAAAAGCTTGACAAAATCATCCCAGGTTTTCACTTCCGGCTGCCCTGGCAACGCATTCCGCAAGATGCTCATCAGCGCCACATGGATTTCAAAGCGGTTCTGTTCGGCGGTGATCGTTTCCGTCATCCCACGCAGATTGCCCAACGAGAAGTCAAAGACCGTGAACTGGTCGCCATAGCGTTGGGCAATGTCCTCGCGCATTCGCCGCATCAACCAAGTTTTACCCGTTTGGCGGGGCGCCCAGATGGTAAAATAATGACCACCTTTTTCTGGGTTGCCAATCAATTGTTGCACGCCGCGTTCGACCAATGCTTGTCGTGGAATGCAAAAATGTTCTTCACAATCAACGGGACCATAGGAATGAAAACGACGCATATACTTTCCCCCCACCGAGTCATCGACAACTTATATTTGTTTGTAAATTATACCTTACCCGGTAGAGAAGGCGAAGATTGTCATTGCTTTGCCAGAACCGCCAGCAGACTCGGCACATAACGCATCTGCATCGCCATCGCCTTGCCCAGGCCGGAGTGGGTCAACCCTTCGGGGAAGCGGCCCACCACCGGGAGGCTCTGGCGGAGGTAGTGGCCGATGGTTTCATCGTGGGAGAGATCATAGGCGTCGGCCAGGGCGACCAGCACCCACTGGGTATGCTGAAAGGTGCCGCCCAGGGTGCGGTTGGGGCAGGAGGTGTAGCGGAAGTGACCGCTGGCAGCATCATAGGTGTGGCGGATCAACCAGTGCGCGCCGCCGACAATGGCCTGGGCAACCCGTGGATCGCCGGTGAGATCATGATAGCGCCGTAGACCACCGATCAGCACCACCACCATAAAGCCGGCCTCACCCCGGCAGCGGGGATAGCCGCAGCCACAGTGCGACTCGGTGAGCATATGAACCCAACCGCCCCTTGGCTCCTGCTTCTCCAACACCCGTTCCACCAGAAGGGTGGCCGCGTTCAACGCCGTGGCATCACCGCCCAGCCGCGCCAACATGCAGAGATGAGTGAGGTGCCAGCCTGCCTCGCGACAGTTGGCAGCGTCATACGCATCGAACCAGCGTTTTTGTAGCAACCACTGGGCGGTCAAGCGTAGGGAATCATGGACAAATTCATCCCCGGTCAGCAGGTAGTGCAGCACCGGCCCTTCGACCCAGGTGTGTGATGGGAGCGCCGTCGAGCCGGCCATTTTGCTGCGAAAATAGGGGGGCAAATAGCCGCCGGCATGACCAGCCATGTGCATATATTGCAGCCCGATCTGGCTGGGATCGGTTGAATGGTTGCAGGTATCGACATCGGCTAGATGGCGCGCCGCCTCTGCGGCCAATACCGCCCAGCGCGGATCGCCGCCACGCAAGAACTCGGCATAGGCATAAAAGGCAGTGTCATATTCGTTGTTGCCCCATGACCAGCCGCTCTCGCCATACCAGTCGCCAAAGTTGATCTGTCCATAAGCGTTGGTCGCCGCTCGATCCGCAGCAAAGGCGTGGATTGCTTCGGCCACCAGCGCTTCGTAGCGGGCCAGCGCCTCATTGCTTTTCGCGCCCAGTGGAATAAGCGCGCCCGTGGCGTTGAGCACCGACAAGGTAGGGCGCGCCAGCGGCGGTTGCTCGAACCAGGCAAAGATCGGCGCCATCGCCGCCTGATCCACCGGGAAGGCCAGCAACAGTTCGTTGGTCAGCGCCATGCCCACTTTGAGCAAATAACAGCCATCGCGCCGCCAGAAGCGAACGCGATGCCAGGCATCCTCGTCCGTCGGTGCAGGTTCGGCAGGCTGGGCCGGCAACAAGGCAAGGGTCACGCCCTCTGGGGTGACGGTCAGCCCTTTGGGGTAAGTCTGCCAAAAGTTGCGCACGGCGACGGCCAGTATTCCTGCTTGTCCTTCAACGAGTAAATGACCCGGCGCTTGTCCTGTGTGCAGTTGCCGGGTTTGTTGATCGCCGGTCTGATAATGTTGGTCGTCCACCTGAAGCAATTGCCACGCGTCGTTGGCAGCCAGCGACACAAGGGTGTCATCGCAATGCGCGGCAGCGATTGCCGGCCAGGGTAGGTGACAGGCGAACGAACGCACCTTGAGCAACGTGTTCTCTTCACCCACCGCGCCGAGGATGGCGCCGTTTATGGCCGGCGCTGATTGCGCATGAGCACTGTGACCAGTCGCCGCCGCGCCCAACGCTGGGCTGATCACGGTCAGGCGGTGGACAAGCTTGACGAAGGGGTGGTCGGCGTAGATGTGCAAACGCAGGGTGCTGCGGAGATGGGCCACGCCTTGTTCATCGTTCCAGTCACTTTGCCAGTAGATGACCGTGCGCCATGGCCCCGTTTCCTCCAGTTTAGCCGCCTGTATGAGAGCCGGGTAAAGCTGGACGCCATTGCCCAATTCACAAGTCAAACCGCCATCGCGCTGACTCGCCAAGTCAAGCAACTGTTCTCTAGCGTTGGCGTCTGTCAGGCGCGCAATACGCAAAGGCAGCCCCCGGCCACTTTTGATAAGCGTCACCCGTAGTTGGCGACTGGCAACGCTGATGACAGTGTTATCCTCATGCCAGGAAAGCGCGCCAGGCGGCAGATCGCCGGACGCGGCGCCATTGACGGTGACGGTCAGCGCGGTTGGGCCGGTCGCAACCTGTGGCAACGCTCCATCGACCAGCAGCCAACGAACGGAGCCATCGGGCCAATAGGCCAGGGCGCGCCATTGGGCTGCGACGGGTTGCTGTGCGGTTTGAATCGTGCAGTGATCGACGCCAAATAATTGCCCCTTCGCCACAGGCGCGCCCATCGTCACTGGCAAGGATGACTGGGGGTTGTTCGTGGACGCAAAAACTTCCACCGGAACGGTAAGCGGGGTCGTTTTTACGGGCGCTGGCGGCGCAGCGGTGATGGTGGCAGCAGCTTGTTCACCCAGCAGCTCCGTGGCGGTGATCTGGAAATCGTATGGCGTGCCGTTGCGGAGGTTGGGTAGATGAACCGTATGCAGCCGACCCGCCGTTGTTTCGGCCAGGGTGGGCGCTGTACTCTGGTCATCTGCACAACTTGCTATCACCCGACAATGCGCCACCTGGGCTGTCGTCCATTGCAGGGTGGCATTGGCTTGGTCGGCGGACGGTTGCGTCCAGTGGAGGGTCAGTTGTCCAATGTGCGGGGCAAAGGTGCTGGGCAGGGGACGTTCTTTGAGCAGGACAAAGTGTTCGATCCGATAGACGCCCTTGCCCGGCGCAACCAGTTGTAAGACTTCCATCTCGCCGATAAAGTGGACAGGGCGGTCAAGCACCAGCAGATGGCGACGGTTGTCAAAGCGCTGCGGTTCAATACGACCAATGTCGTCGGCGCCCAGGCGAAATTCCATTGGGCAGGCTTGCCCCAACGCCGCATAGATAACAACGCCAATATAGCGCCAGCCGGTGTGATCGCTCTGCTTTTCCACCGTCCCCCAAAAGCGGTGACGCACCTGCGAGGGCAGCCCTGAGGTAGCGACACTGGGTGGTCGATAGATGCTGGGGTAGACGTAGTTGGTCAACCCCAGATCCGGAACGAAACCATCCAGGGTCTCACTATCGATAGCGCGCCAGTTGAAATTGGCCGGGTCGGTGAGCAGGGCGGTGATACGGTCGGGTTCGATAATGTCGATATAGGGTAGAAGTTCCATGTTGATAAACCTACTGCTATATGCGAGGGTGAGGAAAAGAGAAGGGCACCCAGCTATCACCGCGAATCATAGGATTAGCGAAATCGAGATAAACCTGGCGGTAATAGTCCATCGGCGGCTTACGAATATGGTCACGACCGCGTTGATCACTGCTAACCCTATTCAGAAATTCATCCATTGTTGCGCTCGCTCTTCGTTCAACGCGCCATCATACGCGACAACCCGCAAACCAACCTGCCAGGTACTGCCTGCTGCGACAATGATCTCCCGATTGCGCGTGGGGCTATAGTAGGCCAGCCCGTAATCACGGATAAACCAGGGGCCGGTTTGCGGACGCGGCTCGTCCAGGCTGGTGAGCAACACGCCAAAGCGTCCGCCGTCGGATAAGCTATTTTCGTAGGCGACATAGTGACACTCCTGGTCAATGGCAACCTCAGCATTGCCGCGCCGACCGCCATCGGCCAGAATTTCGCCACCGAGGAGGGGCAACAGCCGTGGCTCGACCCGAATGCCAATCGAGCCAAACTTGGTTTCGGCATAGCGTAGGTCGCCATAGCTTGCCGTCTGGGCGCTGACTATGTCGCAGATGGTGGCGTCGTCCACGCTGTAGAGGTGGATGTTGCGGGTTTCGTCGAGGACGGGCTGCTCCGTTTTGTCGCGCCAGATGACATGGAGGGTGAAGTGGATGCCGTTGGTGGTGGGTGTAATCGCCGGTTTGCCCACTGTCTCCATGCGCCCCATGTGGGTAAAGAGCGCCTCATTGGCTTTGCGCATGGGCGGTGCCGGCCAGAAATTCACTTCCCGCCCATCGAGAAAGATTGGCCCCTGCGCCACCCAAAAGCCATTGTGGAAGGGGTGGTCAAAGGGGAATTCCTGGATCACCGTCAGGCCGTTGGGGGTGTAAAGCGGAAAGACCCACGGGCGGTAATGGTTCGCCCCCACCCCGCCCAAGCAACGACCGGTGGCGGAATCGGTAATGATGTAGCCGAATTGATCGTGGTGGAGATGTTGTATAGCTGTGAAATTTGTGGACGACATTGTTACCATTTCTCCGGCATCACTTTGCGTTTCCGTCGCGCCAGACTGACATGGGGCAGATACATGTCCCCCGGGTCGCGATCTTGCCCGGTCTCTCGATCCAAAAAGAGCGGATAGTCGGCCTCTGGTGGTTTGGCATGGTCGTAGGCGTGGCTATAACTGCGCATGATGATGCGTTGCTCGCGGTTGAGCGTCTGGAGCCAGGCCGGGTCAGAGACCAGGCGATCCGCGGTCGTGATCCAGGAAGGCGAGTAGGCCAGGAAGAGATTTTTGCGCGTCACCTGGCTCTGATTCGGCTCAACGCGATGCCAGATGCTGCCGTGCATAATGGTGATCGTCCCCCGGCGCACACAGAGAATCTCTTCGCCGGGGACGCTCTCGTGGGTATCGTAGGCGGCAAAATATTGCTGGCGGTGACTGCCCGGCATGTAGACAAAATTGCCCATCTTGGGCTGGGTCAGATCGGTGAGCCAATAGCCGATTTTGATTTGTAGCGGCAACTGGGGCGCAAAGACCCCATACGGTAACGCACGGGCGCCATCGGGGTGCCACTTGTTGTAGGTGCCGGCGTTCGGCGTGCGCAGAAACAATTCACTCAATTGCAACTGAAGCTGTTCGCCATAGAGATCATAGGCATAACCCACATGGCGCGGGTGGTCGATCAAGCCAGCCAATACAGGGTCGCGTTCGACAAAGTTTTGCAGATTGTAATACTCACCAGCTTTGTAAGTCCGATCCGCCTGCGTCACCCGGTCGATGGCAGCAAGATAGGTTGCCACTTCATCATCGGTGAGGGCGTTCTCAATCTGGATCAACCCTACTTCGTTAAAGGTTGCCCACTGTTCACGGGTAAAGCCGGGTGGGGCAAGACGGTAATTACTCATTGTGTCCCTCCTTGTATCTCTACCATACCGAGTGTCGCATCCAAACGCACTTTCATGCCGTCTTGCAACAGGGTCGTGGCGTTCTTGATGTTGGCGATGGCGGGGAGACCATACTCGCGCGCCACCGTTGCCGCATGAGAGCCGATGCCGCCAATTTCAAGAATCACGCCGGCAGCCAGGGTAAAGAGCGGCGTCCAGGAGGGATCGGTTGCGGTCGTCACCAGAATGGCCCCCGCCTTCATACTGGCAAAGTCATTGGGCGAGCGGCTGGCGCTTGTCAATATCGCAACTGAGTTGAGTAAATTGATTAGTTGTGACTGTAACTCGTTCTTATGCACCAGAAAGAGCGGTTGTTTTACGCGGCTTGCGCAGGCGTTTCGGCGCAGCGTGTGACAAATTCTGTGCCGCCGTTGCCAATACCCGAAGGGCTTCATTCACCGCTTCTGAGGTCGGAAAAATGGCGGCCATATCTGGATCGAGTACAACCATCAACTGTTCTTGAGCAAGGCGTGCGGCAAAACGATTTGGCTTTGCTTTACTATAGTCGAAATCGTAGTGTTCATTTAACTCATCGGATTCAAGGTTTTCCGATTTATTTTTTTGCATGTTCATAAGCTCTTTGTTCACTCGCATCTGCTTTGCGAGCGCTAATAATACGAATCACATCAGCGCGTTCTGTAAACGATACGATCAACAATCGATTATGGGTCGAGTGACCGATGATCAACTCGCGGTACTCTTCGTCTGAATGTTCATTGTCATCAAAGATGAAGGCTGTTGGATCGCGAAAAACAGTGGCTGCTTCTTCAAACGTGACACCGTTATGCACCCTGCGATTGCGAGCAGATTTTCGGCTGTCCCAAGAAAATCGTATACTCATGGGTGTAGTATATCATAACGGAACCGACAGCAGCCAACCCTTGTGATACCATAACGGAGCTATCAAAAGCATATCACTGATCTTCATTCCTTACCCGCCAAACGCCCGTTGATAGCGCGGATTACCCGCCACCGCCACGGGTCGCCCCTCCTTGATCGAGTCGATCCCGGCGCTCAACATGGCAAAGACTTTGAGATTGTTACGTCCGGTAAAGTGCGGTTCGCTGCCATCAGCCAGGGCGCCGGTGGTCATATAGCTGCGCCATTGCTCGAAGAAGATCGTCCACGGGCTGACCAGCGGCGTGTCGGCGTCGATAGCCCGTTGGGCGAAGTTCCCGCCACGGAGGGCGAAGTCATAGTGCATGGTGTCGTTGCTCATGTGAATGCCACGACAGCGCAGGGCGCCCCGTTCCCCTTCCAGCCGGAATTCATAGAGGTCACTTTGCGACGAGATACCGGCGTGGTAGAGCATGTGCAAGCCGTCGCTCCAATGGATCAGGGCATTGACCGAACAGGGGCCATCATAGACCGACCACGAGGGGCGAAAGCCGTCGCAGTAGATGCTTTCTGGGACATGGTTGGGAAAGACCGCCAGCAGCGAATCAAAGTGGTGACAGGAGATTTCATACAACACCGGCTGATCCATGCCCTTGAGGTTGAGCGCTTGGTGACGGGGCTTGGCGTTAAGAAAGTTGACCATCTCCACCCGCCCCAACTCACCGCTCGCCAGGAAGCTGCGCACGGCTTGAAAGTGGCGGTGAAAACGCATCTGCTGCCCGACACAAAGCTTGCGCCCCAAACTCGCTGCCAGATCGACCAACTCGATGGCCTGTTCAAAGTTGTTGGTGATGGGCTTGGCGACCAGTACATCCTTGCCTGCCAGCAGCGCCGCCTTACATTGGTCAAAGTGCCACTCCGAGGGGGTGTTGATCAGCGCCACGTCGGCCTCTGACTCGGCCAGGGCGCTCGTCAGATCGGTAAAGAGGGCATCATCGGGCAGGTCGAGTTCATGTTGGGCTTTTTCTAAGCTTTGGGGGCGGACATCAACGACGCCGACGATGCGTTGCCAGTCGTACTGGCGCAAGAACTTGCTCATGGCGTGGCTCAGACCACCCATGCCGACAATGAGGGAGCGAATAGGTTTCATTTGTTTGTTCATAGCGTTTATCAGATGATAGGATAGTTAAGAATCAGATGAGACGATTGTAGTTTTGTCGTCACGATTTGGCAAATCAGTTTTATTTGGTTCGGTTGGGTCAATCGGGGTGAGTTGATAGTAAGAAAGAGGCGAAAACGTTATCGGCAAATAGTCAGGCTTTCAAGCCCAATAGTTGCGATAACGGCCTCCTTTCAGTACACTTGCAGCAGGGAAAAGCGCGCTGATGGCAAGGAAAGGGGACGAGCAGAGAATGCGCTACTTTAATACCCACGGCCCAGTGAATGTTGAACAACACTATGTTGTTTCGCGGCAAGCGCTGATCGAAAAACTGAGTACCCAAATCGATCAGGGAAAGTATTTCACGATCTTTGCTCCGCGCCAAATGGGGAAGACAACCCTATTGCGCAAATTGGACGAGATGTTGGCGGAAAATCCCGCTTATTTGCCAATTCCCTTGAGTTTTGAGCGTTTTGAAAGTTGGGATGTTCCGGCCTTTCTGAATGAAGTTGCCGAGTTGATCAATTATCATATTAGCCAGACGCTGCAAAAGACCGACCATCCCCACACACATGCTATTGAGACGCTATTAAAAGAGCAGCCCCCCCATAGCTATCAAGCATTTGAACGTTTCTTCCGGTCGCTCTACCGCATTGCGCCGGATCTGAAAATTGTCCTCATCATTGATGAATTTGATGCAACGCCGCAAGAAGCAATCTCGCCCTTGTTGCAAACGTGGCGTTCTATGTACTTAGAGCGACGGCCACCCCACAGCCTGCATAATGTCATCCTGATCGGCATTCAGAACATTGCGCGGCTCAATTTTGGGCGCAGTTCGCCCTTCAACATCGCCTATCAGCAGCGACTTGACGACTTTACATTGACTGAGTTGCAGGAGATGATGGCACAATACACCGCCGAAACCGGCCAGCCTTTTACCGATGAGGCGCTGGCGTTGTTGCATGAGCAGACCGGCGGCCACCCCTTCCTGGTCAACCGCACGGCGGCCATTGTGACGGAGGAAATCGCCACAGATCGGTCGCAACCGATCACGGCGGCTCAAGTACGGGGTGCGCTCAACCAACTGGTGCGGGAGACCAACTACAATTTTGAGACAGTCATTCGTCATGCCGAAAAATATCGCGATGATGTCCTCAACATCCTCTTTGGCGGGACATATCTCTTCAACTTGAACAATGCGCTGGTGAGTGAGCTTTACACACAAGGTGTCATTCAGCAGGATGAACATGGCAATTGCCGCATTGCCAACTCCGTCTATAGTGAAGTGTTGTTGGCCGCTTTTCGCCCGGTGCGGGTCGGGTTACAGACTGCGGTGCTGGTCAATGGCTATGATTTTCGCACTCATGTGGTTGACGGGCAGTTACAGATGAAAACGCTGCTCTCCCGCTTTCGTGAATTTGTCGAACGGCGTGGACGGGAAGCCTTCAAAGTCACCGAGATGCCGCAGGAAGCAACAGGCCAATATCTGCTGATGGCCTACCTGGATCTAGTTGTGCGCCAACTAGGGGGCGATCTCTTCACCGAAGTCGATTCCGGCGATGGCCGTCTGGACTTGATTGTCGTCTATCGCGGCCATCGCTATGTCATCGAAACCAAAATCTGGCGCGACCCAGCGGAGTTTGACAGCGGTCTCGCCCAACTGGCCGACTACCTGACCACCGAGGGCGAGGCGTGTGGCTACTATGTCATCTTTCACGCTCGCCCCAACGTTTATGGTCAGCTTGCCCATGAAGAATTGGAATTTGAGAAGATGGAGGCCGGCAAACAGATCTATGTTTATCTGGTGCGGCTTGGGCTGTAACGGTTAATCAATTCCTGTTGATCAGTCTTTACATCCGCCCGCGCAACATGCCGTTCCAGTACATGGCCGGCAAGCCATAGGCTTTGAGGGCGTACATGCTGTAGCGTTCTTTCGATTGGTCAAAGGGGAACGACTCTTTGGGCTGGAAGTTATAGTCAAATTCGGCCAGGATCAGGCTGCCGTAACCAGTGACCAGCGGGCAGGAGGTATAGCCGTCATAGGTAGCGGTCATGGGCAGGCTTTGGATCGACGCCATGACATTGGCGGCCACTACCGGGGCCTGCTTGCGGATGGCCGCGCCGGTCTTAGAGGTGGGCAGGCTGCTGCAATCGCCCAGCGAAAAGACGTTGGGGTAGCGGACATGCTGGAGGGTGAATTTATCGACATCGACCCAACCCGATGCCGCGGCCAATTTGCTCTCTTTGATAAAATCGGGTGCACTCATGGGTGGTGTGACATGGATCATGTCGTACTTGACCACTTCCTCTTGCTTGCCGTTGTTGAGATGCTGGAAAACTGCCTCTTTTTTCTCCGGGCGCACCTCGATCAGTTCGCGCTGGAAGGCGGTCTTCATCCCTTTACGTTCGACAATTTTGGTCAAGGCATCGGCATATTTTTTCACCGAGAAGATGCCGCCCGTGCCGGACATGAAGATCACGTCGCTGCGGTTGCGCACACCAACACGGTTAAAGTGATCCTCAGCCAGATAGGCGATCTTTTGCGGCGCGCCGCCACACTTGACCGGGGTGCTGGGTTGGGTAAAGAGCGCCGTGCCGCCTTTGAAATTGCGGATATTCTCCCAGGTTGAATCAACCGTGGCGTAGGAATAGTTGCTGCAAATCCCGTTTTTGCCGACGTTGCCTTTCAGCCCCTTGATCTTATCCCAGTCAATCTGAATACCGGCGGCCACAATCAAATAGTCATAGGTCAGCCGATCCCCGCCTTTGAGCGTGACAGCGTTGTTGTCGGGGTCAAAACCGGTGACATAATCCTGAATCCAACTGGCGCCAAAGGGGATAAATTCCGCCTCATCCCGTTCCGACGCCTCTTTGGCAAAAACGCCGCCGCCGACCAGCGTCCAAAGCGGTTGATAATAATGCTTGGTGGCCGGCTCAACAATCGCCACCGTCGGGCGGTTGTAATGGTTGAGCAGATGGGACGCCACCGTCAGGCCGGCTGTACCGCCGCCAATGATCAAAACTTGGTAATGGGTTTGCATGGGTTCCTCCACAATTTATTGAATTATCGTTCCTGCATTGGTTAGCGACGGGGCAGACTCTGCCCAAAGGCGCGGGCAAAGCTCATGAGAAAGCCCATTGCCCGCTGCACATCAGGGTCGGACAGAGCGCGCATCATGCCCCACGGGCCGATGGGTTGGGCGGCGCCGGCGCTTTCCACCATGGTCAGCATATTTTGCGTCGTCTGCAACCCGGTTTGCACCAACCGTTCCGGGTCAATGCCCGCCCGTTTGACGTTGGCGTAGAGTTCGTCGCCGGCATCCACCGCCATAGCGACAAAGGCCGGCGCTTCATTGAGGAGGTTTTCGATCATGCCCAGGTTGTTGACCAGGGTGGTGAGCGCGTGCATCACGGCCGGTTGGGTCAGTTGTTCCAGCAGCGCTAAAGTTTGTCGGATGCGCAGATCCGGATCAATGCCGGTATGCTTGGCGTCAGCAATTAGATTATCGATGGTATCGGTTGCCATACTCACCAGGCCGGGCGCTTGATCAAGCAGCGGGTCCAGCGCCATCATGCGGCTTTCAATACGATCCACTTTGTCGAGCAGCCGATGCAACAACAGGGTCGTCTCGGCGGCTAGTGGCAAGGCCACTTCCACATGAGCGCCATTCGTGGTTGGGGAGGAAACTGGGGCGTGATTCATCTTGGTTCCTTTCTCCTTTGTAGGGGTCTGCGAATCGAGTTACAGTCTGTTGCGAAACGCAATGGCTACCGCCAAGGAAAACAAGAGCGCAAAGGGATCACAGCAGTTCCAGAGAGGAGCCTTTGCGAAACTTCGCGGGCTTTGCGCTCTTTGCGGTGATAAAGTTCTTTCGCAATGGAAACTACCCTAACTTCTGCAAGTTGTCATATAACAGAAAAACCGCCAGCAACATGACAAAGACGGCAAAGCTCTTGCGCAGATGGTCGGGTTTGATCACCTTTGCCAGTTTTGCGCCGGAGAGACTGCCAAAGAGGCCGGCGATCACAAAGATGGTGACAACGACCATGTCAATCGTGGCGCCGTTGAGGTGGCCCAGAAAACCGGCCAGGCTGTTCATGGCAATCACAATCAACGAGGTGCCGACAGCTTGGCGGATCGGCAAGCCGACCAGCATGACCAAGGCCGGCACAATCAGAAAACCGCCGCCAATCCCCAGAAAGCCAGTCAACACACCAACCGCCGCGCCGCTGGCCAGGGTCACAAGCCAGCTACAGGTATTATGCTCCTGGTTTTGGGGCGTTTTGCTAAAGATCATAAAACCGCCCACTACCAGCATGAGGAGGGCAAATAAGATCATCAAGACGGTGGAGGGCAAGAGTTCGGAAAGGCCGGCGGAGAAATAAGCGGCGACCATGCCGGCGCCGCCAAAGAGCAGGGCAATCTGCCAATTTTGGGTGCCTTGCGCACGATGGAAAAACGCCCCCATGGCGCTGTTCATCCCCACAATCATCAACGACGCCGTCACGGCGGCCTGCGGACTTTGGCCCACAATATAGACCAACGCCGGCACGGTCAGAATCGACCCGCCGCCGCCGAGAAAGCCCAATGTCAGGCCAATCACAAAACCGAGTAGGATATCAATCACAACGGGAAGCATGCACGTTCCTTTTCTGCTAACTGGTGCAGGATTGGGGCAAAAACGCCATTAACTGACAACCGGCAACCCTTGTTCTTTCCACTGCATAATACCGCCCAGATCATAGAGCGCCTGATAGCCGGCTTGGGTCAGGATTTCCGCCGCCTTTTTTGTGCGGTTGCCGCTGCGGCAGTAGAAGACCACCGGGCGATCCGCCGGCACTTCGGCCAAACGCTCGTGTAACACCTGCACTGGAATGTTGATGGCGCTGGGCAGATGCTCCTGGGAAAACTCTTCCGGCAGACGCACATCGAGCAATAGATGGTGCTGTTGCGTCGTCGCAAATTGCTGTTGATATTGGGCTGGCGTCAGGGCTTGCACAGGTATGGTCATGGCGTTCTCCTTGTTGCATGGTTGATCGATCATTTGCTTTACTTTACAGTAAATTTCTTGCATCCGTCCTCCCCAATCGCTTATACTAGCCATAAGTTTTAGCTTATGGCTATTGGGAGTTGATAACAGCATAGGTAGCGCTTCATGTTAAATTTGTATAAGCTTGAGGTGTTTGCCCTGGTCTGCGAGACGGGGAGCTTTAGCGGGGCGGCGGAACGACTGTTGATGACCCAATCGGGCGTCAGCCAACACATGCAAGATCTGGAAGCAAGCCTGGGTGCGCAGCTTTTCCAACGGGGACGACGGGGCGTGACGTTGACACCGGCCGGGCAGACGCTTTACCAATACGCGCAGCAAATGTTTGTCCTCTCCGCTGCCGCTGAAAATGCTGTAACCAATGTGGAGCAATTGAGCAGTGGACAGGTCAAAGTGGGGGCCACACCAGGGTTGAGCGTCTATGTGTTGACCGATTGGATGCAAAGTTTTCGCGTGCGCTATCCCAAGCTAACTGTGCCGATGGAAACGAGTACAACGCCGCAGATTGTCAAGGATCTCCATGCTGGGCGGCTCGATATTGGGTTGATTGAAGGTGAATTGGCGCCGGAGACAGATCGTCATTTGGGCAGCTACCCACTGGCAGAGATTGAGCAACTGGTAGTGGTCGGCCAAAAACATCCCTTCTGGCGCCGAAGCACGGTGGCAATGCCGGAGCTTGACGGGCAAACAATGATTATGCGCCAACGCAACAGCCAGACCCGCATTTGGCTCGACCAATTCTTGCAACAGCACGCCATCCACTTTCATGTTGGCGCTGAGTTTGATAATATTGAATCGATCAAACGGGTGGTGAGCCTCGGCAACGGCTTGACCATCCTGCCGGCCTATGCCATTCAGGCGGAACAGGAATTTGGCCTTTTGCGCGGTATCCCAATCGAGGGCAAACCCCTAGTGCGCACCTTGAAGCTCGTTTGGGACAGACGCCACTTCTTCAGCCCCATTACCCGCTCGTTGCTTGTTCATTTACAGGGCTGCTTTCCGGCGTTGGTCGGGTTTTCCGGGCTTTACCAAACACAAACGTAACTAGCCAACGAAATTGCGCCTGAAAAACAAATAGAAGACAAACAAAAAAGAAACGTCAAACAAACAAAAATAGGGTAAGATAGCGATCTAGGAGGTAGCGATGTCAGATCAACAGAAAACAGCCTACAAACGAACCCAAGAGGCCATTGACCGCCTCACCCCACAGCAGTTTCAAGTCACCCAACGGAACGGCACCGAGCGCCCCGGCACCGGTGAATATTTGTATAACAAAGAGCCTGGCATCTATGTGGATATTGTTTCCGGCGAGCCGCTCTTTGCTTCTTCTGACAAGTATGAAAGCGGCTGTGGCTGGCCGAGCTTTACCAAACCGATTCAGCCGGCCAATGTCAAGGAATTGCGCGACGCCTCGCACGGCATGATCCGCACCGAAGTGCGCTCGGCGCATGGCGATAGTCATCTGGGCCATGTCTTCCCCGACGGGCCGCGCGACCGGGGTGGGTTGCGCTATTGCATCAACTCCGCTTCGTTGCGCTTTGTCCCCCGTGATAAAATGGTAGCGGAAGGTTACGGCGACTATTTGGATCAAGTAGAGGAGATCTAATTATGGCAAAGGAACGCGCTGTTTTGGCCGGCGGCTGTTTTTGGGGGATGCAGGATCTGATCCGCAAGCTACCCGGCGTCTTGAGTACGCGCGTGGGCTACACCGGCGGCGATATCAAAAACGCTACCTATCGCAACCACGGCACCCACGCCGAAGGCATTGAAATCTGGTTTGACAACGAAAAGTTGAGCTATCGCAAGTTGCTGGAGTTCTTCTTCCAGATCCACGACCCGACCACCCTCAACCGCCAGGGCAATGATCGGGGCATGTCCTACCGCTCCGGCATCTATTATGTCGATGAAACTCAACATCAAGTGGCGCTCGACACCATTGCCGATGTCAACGCCTCCGGGATCTGGCCGGGCAAGGTCGTCACCGAGGTCAAGCCCGTGGGCGATTTCTGGGAAGCCGAGCCGGAGCATCAGGATTATCTGCTGCGCTATCCGCATGGGTACACCTGTCACTACCCGCGGAAAAACTGGGTCTTGCCGGTGCGGGAGAAGGTGGCGCAACCGATCTGACGTTAGCATTCTGGCAAAGAAGCTCTGATAAGGTTTCCAGAACCCTAGCGGCTTACCTGTCATTCGGAAAGAATCTCTAGCCTACGGTGAAGAGATTCTTTCCGAATGACAGGTAAGCCGCCTTCGTTTTGTGAAGCAACACCTTTAGTAAGACCAATGCATGACAAACCGGTATGGCGATAACGGTATGATTTCAGAAAGCTCTGTACAAGCGTCATTTTAGGAATCCCACTTACGTTTTTGGTCAATTGACAAGCCTTTTTTCTTCCGGTAGAATAGAGCCAAGTACTTGGTATACCAATATCATCTACTGAGAACTTACCCCAACGCTCGTCTTCAATTCTAATTGAAACCGAATACAAAAGTGTGGAGGAATCATGAAAGTAAAGGTTCGTTATACCCTGACCTTGTTGGTCATTCTGGGTATGCTGCTGGCGGCCTGTCAATCGGCCGCGCCGGCCGCTGAACCGGCTGCCGGTGGCGATCAAGCTGCGGCTGCCGGTGGTGAAGCCGCCGCATCGGCGGATATCAAGGATGTTCCCCGTGAGAAGACCTATGTCGTTACCCAGTGGTCGGACACGGGCGGCACCATGGCGGGCTTTGACAACTGGAACCCGCTGATGAACGCCGGCGGCGCCCTACGCAATAATGGCGGCAACGCCGGTATGTCCGAAGGTCTCTTCTACCGCAATATGAACACCGGTGAAGAGACCCCCTGGTTGGCCGAGAGCTATTCGTCGAATGAAGATTATACCCAGTGGACGATCAAATTGCGCCAAGGGGTGGAGTGGTCAGACGGCGAGGCGTTTAGCTGTGACGATGTCAAGTTTACGATTGATCTGATCCGCGCGAATGCCCCGGACATGCAGCAATCATCTTACTTAGATGAATGGGTTAGCGAAGTTACCTGCGTGGATGAACTGACTGTGACCATCGACCTGAAGAAGGGCTTCTCCCGCTTTATGTACCCGCTGGTGATCGGTTGGGAATACCACTTCGCTATCGTACCCGAACACATCTGGAAAGATGTGGGCGATGTCAAGACCTTTACCAACTTTGACCTTGCCAAAGGGTGGCCGGTCTTCACAGGGCCATACAAATTGGTCAGTTCCTCCGGCACTCAAGTCATCTTTGATCGCCGCGAGGATTGGTGGGCCGCCAAGTCCGGTTTCCATGCAATGCCCGCGCCGGAACGCATCATTGTCATTCCTGCCGGCGGCGATGAAGCGATGGCGCAAAAGTATATCACCAACCAGGTTGACTACGGCGCACCGCTGTTGATCGGCACCTATCAGGCCGCTGTTCAGCAGAACGATAAGCTGGTTCCGTGGTTCAAGGAAGGCGATGTGCGCGGCGCGCCCGATGGCTGTCTCTACCAACTCGGCCTTAACAATGACAACCCGCTCTTTGCCGACAAGAATGTGCGTCTGGCCCTCAACTATGCCACCGACCGCCAGCAATTGGTCGAACTGGCCTACCTGAATTCCACCCATCCGGTGGTCGTGCCCTTCTCCAGCTATATCTCTAACTGGGTGACGGGCGATCTGCAGGCCGCCATTGACGAGTATGATCGTGGCACGCCCAGCGCGACCAAAGTGGAAGAGTATATGACCGCCGCTGGCTATGCCAAGAATGGCAGCGGCATTTGGGAGAAAGATGGTGCAACTGCCAAGTTTACCATTCGCACCCCCAACTGGTTGGCCCCCATCGGGCCGGTCTTGACCGAACAGTACACACAGGCTGGCTTCGAAGTGACGGAAAACCCGGACCGCACCAACGCCTTTGGCACCGAGTTGGCTGCCGGCACCTTTGACGCCATGGTCTTTGTCTTCTGTGGCAGCACCTTCGATCCCTATGACACCTTGAAAGAATTCCACAGCAAACTTTACGTCCCCACTGGGGAAACTGCGGCGACCTTCTCTGCCTGGCGCTACAACAATCCTGATATTGATCCCGCCCTCGATGCCATGGAAGCGATGATCCCCAGCGTGGATGATCCGGCTTACATGGAGCAGGTGATCGCGGCGACGAAGATCTATCTCGAAGATCTGCCGACCATTCTGCTGGCCGAAGAGCTACATGTGATCCCGGCCAACTACACCTATTGGACCGGCTACCCGAACGCCGACGATCCGTACATTGCGCCGTACCCCTGCTGGCGTGATATTTTCCTGATGACATTGCGACTGCAACCGGTGCAGTAAGATCTAGAGGCGCGGATTTAGGTTACGCGGATTTTGCAGAAAGGTTCTGTGATCCGCGCAACCTGAATCCGCGCCCCTACCCTTGTACCCAACCTGAAAGAAGTATGCGATGCTCACTTATATCGGTCGGCGCTTACTCCAGTTCCTGTTGATTATTTTTGTTGCCAACTCGTTGACCTTCCTGTTGCCGCGCATCATTCCCGGCGACCCGATCCAGGAAGCCTTAACCGCGAAGACGGCGGCGGCGGGGCGCGCCAATGTGGATATTCAAGCCTGGGCGGCGGAATATAATGCCAAGTTTGGGCTGGACCAGCCCCTGTGGCGCCAATACCTCAACTATTGGGTTGACATGACCCGCCTGGATTTTGGCTATTCGCTCAATGATTATCCGGCCACCGTCATGTCCAAGATTCGCGCTGCCATTCCGTGGACGCTCGGCTTTATGTCGGTCGCCATTCTACTCGCCTTTCTGGTTGGCTCGACCCTGGGTGCGCTGTTGGCCTGGCCCAATTCACCTGGCTGGATTCAGGGCCTTGTCCCCATTTTGATGATCATCTCCGCCATCCCTTTTTATCTCTTCGGGCTGGCGTTGATCTGGGTCTTTGGCGTGCAGTGGCGCGTCCTGCCCACCGGCGGCGCTTTTGAGCCGACCCTGATCTTGCGCTGGGATTTGAAAACAGCCCTCAATCTTCTGGAACATGCCATCTTACCAGCGACCGCGTTGGTGCTGTTTGGTGTCGGTTCCTGGGCGTTGAGTATGCGCGCGACGATGGTCACGATTCTAGGCGAGGATTACATTACCTTTGCCCAGGCCAAAGGGCTGCCCGACCGCGAAATTTTTCTGCGCTATGGTGTGCGCAATGCACTTCTGCCCCAGGTGACGGGGTTGGCGATCTCCTTTGGCCTGATCTTGGGCAGCGGGGTGTTGATCGAGTCAATTTTCAACTATCCCGGTATTGGTAGCCTGATCTACGGCGCCATTAATTCCAAAGATTATTTTGTGATCAACGGCACGGTGGCGATTATGGTCTTGTGCGCCGCGTCGGCGTTGTTGATCGTCGATATTATTTACCCGCTCATCGACCCGCGGATTCGTTATAATAAATAAATGGCTGATATTGGGTATTAGATATTGGATATTGGATATTAGATATTGAACAATGATACCTAATACCTAATACCAGGTATTTTGGGAAAATGGCTAACGTTTGGAGCAGAGAATGGCAGTTGGCACCACCGGCTGGTTTAGAAACAGCAAAATCACCCCGAACTTGATCATTGGCATTGTCATCCTCACCGCCATTGTCCTGGTGGGGATTCTGGGGCCGCTGTTGGTCGATGAAGAGTTGGCGCGCGTTGGCGGCGTCAAGCCCAACTTGCCCCCTTCCGCCGAAAGTTATTTTGGCAGCGATTCCCAGGGGCGCGATGTCTTCACCACCCTGATTCTGGCGATTCCCCCGACCTTGCGTGTCGGGCTGATTGCAGGCGTGGTCAGCGTGATGATTGGTCTGATCCTGGGGTTGTTGGCTGGTTTCTTTAGCGGCTGGACCGATGCCATCATCCGCGTCTTTTCCGATGTGTTGATCGCCGTGCCAGCCCTAGCTTTTACCATTCTGGTGGTCTCGCGCATGGAGAAGCCCAGCATTGTGGTGGTCGCCGTCATTGTCGGTCTGTTGACCTGGTCGGGGACGGCGCGCGGCATTCGCGCCCAGGTGTTGACGATCCGCGAGCGCTCCTATACGGCAGTCGCTCGCGCCAATGGTGAATCGGAAGTGGAAGTCCTCTTCCGTGAGGTGATGCCCAACCTGCTGCCCTTGATGATGGCAAGTTTTATTGGTGCCGTCACAGCCGGTATCGGCGTGGTCATGGCGCTTGAAGTGTTGGGACTGGGCAACAACGTGATCCCGACGCTGGGCATGATGATCTTCTGGTCGCAGCGCTTTAGCGCCGTGTTGCGCGGCATGTGGTGGTGGTGGAGTCCGCCAATTATTACCATTGCCGCCATCTTTATCGGCCTCTTCTTTCTTTCGTCGGGGCTGGATCGTTATATTAACCCCAACATCCCGGTCAGCCTGGGGCGGCGCAAACGGCGCTTGCCCGCTGGCGTGACAGCCAGTGCCGTGCCGCCCGTCGTCCCCGCCACCGATGCGACCGCCGTGCTACAGGTTAAAAACCTCCAAGTGGTCTATGAAACGGCGCGCGGCGTTGTTAGAGCCGTCGATGATGTCTCCTTCACGTTGCAACCGGGCGAACGCATGGGCTTGATCGGCGAGTCGGGTTCCGGCAAGACGACGATGGTTACGGCGCTGATGCGGTTGACGCGACCACCAGCCTACATTGCCGGTGGGCAAGTGTTGCTGGAAGGCAAGGATCTCCTATCGATCAGCGATGAGGCGCTGCGCAAGTTACGGCTCAAGGAGATCGCCCTCATGCCCCAGGCCGCCATGAACTCGCTCAATCCGGTCATTCGGGTCGGGCCGCAGATCAAAGACGGTTTCCGCGTGCATGGCTTAAAGCTAGCCGAGAAAGAGCTTGACGAAAAAGTCACCGAGGTGCTGGGCAAAGTCGGTCTGCGCCCGGAAGTTGCCAACCGCTATCCGCACCAACTGAGCGGCGGCATGAAACAGCGCGTGGCAATGGCCGTAGCGATCTCCTTGAGTCCCAAGGTGATCATCGCCGATGAACCGACCAGCGCACTCGATGTGGTGGTGCAAAAGCAGGTGATGCTGACCCTCAGCCGCTTGCAGCAAGAGTTGCATGCCGCCGTCCTCTTGATCGGCCACGACATGGGGTTGATCACCCAGTTTGCCGACAGCATTGGCGTTCTCTACGCCGGGAAACTGGTCGAACGAGGCCGCGTGGCCGATGTGCTGGAAAACCCACTCCACCCCTACACGCGCATGTTGATCGACAGCCTGCCCGATCTGGAAGGCAAGAAAGAACTCTTTGGCATCCGTGGCCTACCGCCGGAACTGTTGCACTTGCCCAAGGGCTGCGCCTTCCACCCGCGCTGTCCCTTTGCCATGGATCGTTGCAAGCAGGAGATCCCGGTGATTCAATCGCCAGTGGGACAGCGCCAGGTGGCTTGTCACCTCTACCCGGACCATGATCGCCTGCCCGTCATTAAGCTGGAAGAATAGATCGTGTTGCGTGTTGCGTAGCCTTCGACAAGCTCAGGCTACGCAACACGCAACACGCATACCCAAGGAATTGTCATGGCACAGTTGCTTACTGTTCAAAATGTTTCTAAAATTTTTGGCAGCGAGGGGTTTCGGAAAAAAGATGTCACCGTCGCCGTCGATCATGTGACCTTCTCGCTTGCCGATGACCGCCCGACGATCACCGCTATTGCCGGCGAGAGTGGCAGTGGGAAAAGCACCCTGGCGCTCTTGATGATGGGGCAGATTCCGCCCAACAGTGGTCAGGTTCTGTATCGCGGCAAAGACCTGGCGCGCATGAGCGCCGAGGAAAAACGGGCGTTGACACGCGAAGTCCAGCCGATCTATCAAGACCCTTACGCCGCCTACAATCCCTTCTACCGGGTCGATCATGTGTTGCAAATGCCAATCAAGCGCTTTGGCCTGGCACAAACGAAGGAAGAGGGGCGTCACCTGATCGAAAATGCCATGGAGAAGGTCGGCTTGCGCCCGGCAGAGACGTTGGGGCGTTATCCCCACCAACTGAGCGGTGGGCAGAAGCAGCGCTTAATGGTGGCGCGGGCGCTCCTGTGTCAGCCCAAGGTGGTCATGGCCGACGAGCCGGTGTCGATGGTCGATGCGTCGTTGCGCGCCACCATTTTGTCCAGCCTGCGCAAGCTCAAACAGGATTTTGGCATCTCCATTCTTTACATCACCCATGACCTGACCACAGCTTATCAGATCAGCGAGAATATTCTGATCATGTACGCTGGTTCAGTCGTCGAGGCCGGGTCGGTGGAACAGGTGATCCGCAACCCGAAACATCCCTATACGCAACTGCTGGTCTCTTCCATCCCCCTGCCCGACAAGAACAAACGGTGGGGCGGCGTCGAGATCGAAGAGGTGCAGAACCGCAAGTCCACCGGCTGCAAATTCGCCCCGCGCTGCCCGGCGGTGATGGAAAAATGTTGGAACGAACGCCCGGCCTACTACACGCCCGATCACGAACGTACGGTGAATTGTTTCTTGTATCAGGATCAACCGACGCTGAGTTCACCGGATGTTGCCCAGGTTTTTCCGGCGTGAGGTGAATCCCACCCACAGATGAGCCAGAGCGAAGCGCGCAGACATGTCTGCGCGCTTCGCTCTGGCTCATTTCATCTGACGCGCTTGCAGACCGCTAACTGGATGTGTTGAGGACATCGGCAAGAAACTGGGTCGAAACCGTGTGTAAAGCTTTCCGGTCATGACCGACGCCTTCCACCAATCAGAATTGCACATTGGCGCCAATTGCGTGATAGAGCGGTGTTGTACCAGGATAGATAGCCGCAATTGAGCAAAAAGTGAGCAGTTTTTGAACTGGTTTGGGATCTTGCTCTACGATAAACTGGTGAATATAAGCCCAGTTATCTCAACCTGAACCAGTGCCGGAGGTCGCATGAAACCAGCAACCCTATTGGGCGTCTATGGGGCGCTCCTCTTAGCGCTTTGCCTGATTGGCTATGCCCTCTATGAACTGATCTTCTATCCAAAGGCCGGTTTTCCTACCACCGACTTTGCCGTGATTGTAGCGGGGGCGGCTACGTTGCGCATTGGGCATTGGCTCAAATTTGGCTATGCGCTCAGTATCGCCCTGTTGCTGACCGACATCCAGCCCCGGTTGCAGCGAGTTTCGCAAACACTGGCGCAACTGGGGTTGCTGGCCGGCGCGAGCGCGATTATTTTCTTTCTCGCCAGCGGTCACATCGGGTTGCGCATTCTCGCCACCGCTGAGGCGACCTTTGCCACCAATCCCGACGAAGCAATTGCTACGATCCTGCTGCGCACAGTCACGCTTGCGCTCTTTGAGGCGGCGGGCTTTGCCGTTGGCTGGTACATGTTGATAGTCAGCTTCGGCGGAATACGCTTTGCGATTTTGCCGCGCTTGCTTTCGTGGATGGGCTATGGGATCGGCATCCTCTTTATTCTGGCGCGTTTCCTGAGCAATGAATGGGCACTGGTTGCCCCAGTGACGACAATTGGTTGGTCACTGGGGCTGGCCTATGCGCTGCACAATGAAAATCAAAAAAAAAGTAGTATCGCCGAACTGGTGGTAAAGACTAAACCCGTTCAAAGCGATATTCACCTGACGGCACACGCTGTACCAACGCCTGCACCTGCCCATCGACAGTGACAAATTCAAAAGTCACGTCGGCAAAGCGTTCCACGCGGAAGCGTTGCCCTTTGTAGGGCAGCAACTTTTCTTCGGGCTGACCCGTCGGCGCCAGGTAGAGGGCGCCGTCTTCTTTTAGCACAATTTCAAACTTGAAGCCGGAGGGGGTGGCGTAGACGCCGGCCAGTTGCGCCAGTTGTTGTGCGTCCACGGTTGGGGCCCGGCGGATGAAGGTCACTTCGCCCTCATCCAGACCCATCACCACCTGGTCAATATCGCCCTGTGGGTTGGTGCGGAAATTGAGCGCCCATTTGCCCAGGCGCTCGTCATCGGGCGTATCAAAGCGATCATAGTGAAAATGGCTCAGGGGCAGCCGGATCCGCCCAAAGTGGAAGTGCAACCCATCAGCCTTGCCCTCGATCTGGAGGAGGCCATAAATCGGGTGGTCAAACTCTCCCACATAATCAGCCAGGGGATGCGAGGGGCTGGTGTTGGCGACTTGCTCGGCGCCGGCTTTGGTGCGCGCTTCCTTCCCCGCAGCTTTGTCCTGCCGACGCACTTCCAGCCAGCGTTCGCTCCACGGAGTCTCGTTCAAACCGAGGATGCGTTCATAGAGATTATAGGTGAGAGCATCGGCCAGCACGGCGCAATGATCGCCAATCACAAAGACAATGATGCCAAGTTTCTCCTGCGGCAAGAAAGAAAGCTGGGAATGAAACCCGTCGATGTTGCCGCCATGTTTGGTCAACAGATGGCCGCGATAGACTTCCGTCGCCCGTCCCATGCCATAGACCGTGTTGAGGGCTTCCCACCAACCCTGGGTTTCGCCCAGGAAATTCGGTTCCGCCATGGCGGGCGCCAGCGTTTCTTTGAGAACGTGGCTGGGCAGAACTGGTTGCCCGGCATAGTGACCGTCATTCATCAAGGCCGTCAGCCAGTGCGCCAATTCCGTCAGGTTGGCGATAATTGCGCCCGCCGGGGCCGCGGGATTGATCTCTTCATAATACGGAATCTGATAAAGTTCGTCGCTCTCCCGTTTCTCGCAGAAGGGGACGCCATACTCCGCCCGTTGTTGCATCTCGGCGATGGTATAGACGGCGTTGGGCATTGCCAGCGGCGCAAAGATGCGGCTGCGCACAAACTCCTCCCACATCTGTCCCGACAACAGTTCGATGATGTAGCCGACGGTGGCATACATGAGATTGTTGTAGAAAAACAGTTGGCGGAGCGGGGCGGTGGGCGTCAGATATTGCAGCCGGTTGAAAATGTCGGCGCGGGTCAGTGTATCGCGTTGATACCACAGCCCATCATGCCGGCTGATGCCGGTGCGGTGAGCCAACAGGTCGCGCAAGGTCACGCTGTTGGTCAACTCTGGGGTGGCAAAGCGAAGAGTGGGGACGGCTTCGCGCAGGGGTTTGTCCCAAGTCAGTTTGCCCTCCTCGACTAGGAGACCGGCGGCCACCGCCGTAAAGAGTTTGGTATTGGAAGCAATCGGGCAGAGCGTTTGCGGCGTAAAGGGCAACTGGCGACCATAATCGCGATAGCCATAACCACGGGCGAAGACCAATTGGTCGCCGGCAACCACGCCGACGCCAATGCCGGGCGCATTCCACGCCTGGAGAAGTTGGGGCATGGCGGCGTCAAAGGCTTGAAGCTGATCATCAAACGTAGCTTGGGTAAGTCGTTCGGGTCTTGTTGGGTTGGTCATAGGGGTTTCCTTTGGGAATAGCGACAATGAGCAGAACGCGTGGGTGATTATACCCAACAATGATGATAACCGGAAGCCGTTGATCGTTCGTTGATGGCGTTTGGGTAGCGGTGGATGGCACAGCAGCCGTAGTGCTATTTGCCACTCCTTGTCGCGTGATCGCATACAATCGCAAAAATATATGCGTAGAAAGTGCTGTAAATCTTCTGTTCAACAGTATTATACTGCACGGCAGCACATAAAGTAACCCATTTACACCTAAAAAGTGTTACTTTATGGCGCCGTTGAGTATACACCCCTTCTGCTATGCGCCGCGCAACTCCAGCCCCGCTTGCTGATTCTGGACGATCTCCAGTGGGCGGACACGTCGTCGCTGTTGTTGCTCCACTTTCTCGCCAACGAGGTCCGCCAAGGAGCGTTGTTGGTGTGTCCATCACCCCGTGCTGGCCTGTTGATCGAAGGTTGTTTTGCTTATTGACAAGTCAATATCGCACGGATTTTCGGCTGGTGTGTGGTGCCCCAGACCGCCAGTTGATCAAGGATCGGCCCTAGGGTCTGCCCAAAATCGCTCAACGCATATTCTACTTTCGGCGGCACTTGGGCATAGACGGTGCGGGTAATCAAGCCATCTTGCTCCAATTCGCGTAACTGTTGGGTCAACATTTTGGGCGTAATTTCAGCCAAGCCCCGTTTGATCTCGGCAAAGCGCAAGACGCCCTGTTTGTGCAACTTCCAAAGAATGCGCGGTTTCCACTTGCCACTCAGCAACTCCAAACTGGTCTCCACGGGGCATTCGTGGAGCCGTTCCCCTGTTTTCATCGCCCTGTCTCCTTTGTCCACCCTTGTGTCAATTATAAACGGGTCAACTGCAAAGCATACCGTACTTTATCCGATCGGTGCGGCTTTGTCAACAGTATCTTTTTGGATACTATATATGGAATAAGTGCGTACTTGATTTTTTCGTCCATTTCGCTATGCTAGACACCGTCGAACAAACTTTCTCGTACTACTCAGCCCGCTCGTAGCCGGTCCGTGACCGGCGCCCCAGACGCCGGTCACGGACCGGCTACGAGCGGGCTAGTTATCTTTAGTCTACTAAGGAGCAACATCATGGCAAACGTAAAAGAGATCAACCACTATGTCCATTTTCATGGTGCGCCCGCCAAAGGTAAAATTCTGATGGTTGCCAGCAGCCCAGCAGTTTCCCAACAAACGGGCTGGCCGATTGGCTTTTGGGCCGCCGAACTGACGCACCCGCTGCGCGTCTTTCAAGAGGCCGGCTATGAAGTGGAGCTGGCCTCCACCGCAGGCGGTAGCTTGCTGATGGATAGCTATTCCAACCCAACCGATGCCAGTGGTTACGCGGCCGACGATGTGATCTCGCTCGGTTATATGCAGCAAGCATGGTTCAACGCAATGCTGGCAAACAGCCGAAAGTTGAGCGAAGTCAACCCGAACGACTATGTCGCCATCTTCCTGGTCGGCGGACAAGGTCCCATGTACACCTTCAGGGACAACGCCGATCTCGAAAAGTTGTTCGCACGTTTCTATGAAGCGGGCAAACCATCCGCCGCCGTCTGCCATTCCACCACTTTGCTGCTTGGCGCCAAGCAGAGTGACGGCAAGCTGATCGTCGATGGCAAGACGTGGACGGGCTTTGCTAACGCCGAAGAGGATTTCGCCGATCAAGCGGTGGGCATGAAGATCCAGCCCTATCGCATTGAGGATGTCGCCCGCACCTTGCCCAATACCCACTTCAAGGTGGCGGCCCCCTTCTCATCCTATGCCATTGCTGATGGCAATTTGATCACTGGGCAACAGCAGAATTCGGGTGCGGACGCTGCTGCGTTAGTGGTAGAGCAATTGAGTCAATAAGAGGAGAATACCATGAACATTGCCATCATCGGGACAGGCAACGTAGGACAAGCCTTGGCGTCTGGTTGGACGGGCAAGGGCCATCAAGTTATCTTTGGCTCGCGCGACCCGGCCGGGGAAAAGGCGCAAGCGGCGGTCGCGGCAACGGGTGGCAAGGCAACGGTACAACGGGAACAAGCGGCAGTGCAGGCCGCCGAAGTCGTCGTGCTGGCGGTGCCGTGGGAGGCAACGGAAGCTGTGGTCAAGGGCTTGGGGGATCTGGCCGGCAAAGTCTTGATTGACGCCACCAACCCCATCGGCCCTGGCTTTCAACTGGCGGTGGGCAAAGATAGCTCCGGCGCCGAGTTGGTGCAAGAGTGGGCGCCCAATGCCCGTGTGGTCAAAGCCTTTAACAGCACCGGCGCCGAGAATATGCGCAACCCGATCTATGATGGTGAGCCGACGACCATGTTTATCTGTGGCGATGAGGCGGCGGCGAAAACAATTGTGAAAACCTTGGCCGAGGATTTAGGTTTTGCCGTGGCTGATACCGGGGGTTTAGCGACCGCGCGCTACCTCGAACCGCTGGCAATGGTCTGGATTCACTTGGCAATTGTACAAAAACAGGGGCGTAGGATCGCCTTCAAACTTGTACGCTGAATGACCTACATCACAGTATACTGCACGGCAGCACATAAAGTAACCTATTTACACCTGAAAAAGTGTTACTTTATGGCGCCGTTGAGTATAGCTGGGCAAACGGCAATCGGACAATTTTACAGCTTGCGGAATTCCACATTCTGCCCATAATGGGTACTGAAACAAACCACAGAATTCAATAGGGGGGAATCCACATGAACGACGCAAGTGATGCCACCATACAGGCCGCAACCTGGCTGGCCAACCTAGACCGCGCCCTAGCGCAGAGCGATATTGCCGGGGCGGTTGCCCTCTTTGGCGACGAGTGCTATTGGCGCGATCTGGTTGCCTTTACCTGGAACCTTGTCACCCTGGAGAGCCGCGATGAAATTCGCGCGATGTTGGCTGCTACACTGCGCACGATCCAGCCATCCGGTTGGGCGCTGACCGAACCAGCGACCACAAAGAATGGCATTGTTGAAGGGTGGTTTTGCTTCGAGACTGCGGTCGGGCGGGGACGGGGGATCTTCCGCCTGCGGGATGGGCGTTGTTGGACGCTGTTGACGACGCTACAGGAGCTAAAAGGCTTTGAGGAAAAGGCTGGTCCGCGTCGCGACATGGGCGTGCATCATGGGGCAGGGAAAGATCGCAAAACTTGGCTGGAACGCAAGCAGCAAGAGGAGGCCGAACTCGGCTACACCCAACAGCCCTATTGCGTGATTATTGGCGGCGGTCAGGGCGGCATTGCGCTGGGCGCCCGTCTGAAACGACTGGGCGTCCCCACGTTGATTCTCGACCAGCACGAACGCCCCGGTGACGCCTGGCGTAAACGCTACAAATCCCTCCATCTACACGATCCGGTCTGGTATGACCATCTGCCCTATCTGCCTTTCCCGGACCATTGGCCAGTCTTTTCGCCCAAGGACAAGATCGCCGATTGGCTGGAGATGTACACCAAGGTGATGGAGCTGAACTACTGGTCTTCGACTGTTTGCCGGCAAGCCGACTACGATGAAGCCGCACAAGTATGGAACGTGACCGTTGAGCGCGCCGGGGAGCCGGTGGTACTGAAGCCCAAGCAACTCGTGCTGGCGACCGGTGGCGCCTTGAGCAGCCCGCGTCTGCCGGCTATCCCCGGCGCCGAGCGCTTCGCCGGGGTGCAACAGCACTCTAGCCGTTTTAATAGCGGCGCCAGTTGGGCAGGCAAACGGTGCATTGTCTTGGGGACCGGCACCTCCGCCCATGATATCTGCACCGACTTGTGGGAACATGGCGCAGATGTAACCATGATTCAACGCGCCTCGACCACGGTGGTCAAGTCGGAAACGCTGATGGAGCTGGGGATCGGTTCTCTCTATTCGGAGGAGGCGCTGGCCGCCGGTATTACCACCGAGCGGGCGGATCTGCTCGATGCTGCAACGCCCTTTGCGTTGAAACACATTGGTGGTCAGGCGCTAACCCGCCAAATCAAGGAGCGCGATGCCGACTTTTATGCGCGCTTGGCCGCAGCGGGCTTCCAGCTTGACTTCGGCGAGGATGAGTCGGGGCTAGGCATGAAGGCGGTGCGCAACGGCGGTGGTTTCTACATCGACATTGGCGCGTCAGAACTGATCATCACCGGTGCGATCAAATTGCGCAGCGGCGTCGGCATTGAACGCATTCAGGAACGGAGCGTCATCCTGACCGATGGCAGCGAGTTGCCCGCCGATCTCATCATCTATGCCACCGGCTACCATGCCGCCAATCAGGGCATCGCAAAGCTGATCTCCCAGGAAGTTGCTGAAAAAGTGGGCAAGGTTTGGGGGCTAGGCTCAGACACCTATGGTGACCCAGGCCCTTGGGAAGGCGAACTGCGCAACATGTGGAAGCCGATGCAACAGCCTGGTCTCTGGATTCACGGCGGGAACTTGGCCTGGTCGCGTACCTATTCGCTCTATTTGGGGTTGCAGATCAAGGCGCGGATGGAGGGGATTGCCACACCGGTCTACCGCTTGGCGCCCGTACACCACCCAAGCTGAACGGGAGATGCGAAGCGCCACCTTGAACCGCTGGCGATGGTCTGAATTCACCCAGCCACTGTGCAGAAACAGAGATACGGGAGCGCCTTCCCATTGGTACAACGATAGGGCTTACACAAAACGGTTAGCCGCTCAGCAGTCGGACTTTTACCCAAAGTCCGACTGCTTGCATTGTTCAGGAGAGGATGATGGTTTCGTTTGTCTTGATCCTATACCAACTCTGGCGCGCCCTGCGAATTGCCACCAACGATGCCGAGTTTCGTTCACTGACTGTCATTGTTGGCGCCCTGCTGTTGCTTGGGACGATCTTTTATCATCAGGTTGAGGGGTGGGGCTGGCTGGACAGTCTCTACTTTTGCGTCATCACCCTGGCGACGGTGGGCTATGGTGATTTTAGTCCGCAGACCGCCGCCGGAAAAATCTTCACGATGGTTTATATTTTGTTGGGGATTGGCACATTGGTCGCAGTGCTGACCCGGCTGGCCGATGCGCTGGCAGCGGCGCGGCGGGAACAGCGATGAGCAGGAAATCGTGCCCCATAACTCCCTCACCATCAATGCTACTGTTCCTAATTTTGATCGCCCTGTTTTTTGTGCACAAAGCACAGCTATAGTACAATCCCACTATTCATCATCAAATAACATCTCCAATCTTCTCATGACTATCATTTTCGCAGTTGCGTCAACCAATTTGTCTTTTGCACTCTGCTGCGCCTGCTTGCTGGAACGGCGCTTTGGCGTCCAACCAGTTGCGTACCAAGCGCGCTCGCTCATCAACTTTCGGTTCTAATCGATAAAGGAGGGATCAATATCATGGCTCCACAACTCACACGACGTACATTGCTGAAAGCATCGGCTGGGCTGTTAGCCAGCGCAGCGTTGGCGGCCTGTGTCGCCCCTGGTCAACAAGCCGGCGGTGGCGCCGCCCCTGGCGCCGAAGCGCTCACCCTCAACTTGTGGGGGTTTGAAGACCCAGTCTGGAAGGCGATGGTAGAGGCGTACAGCGAACAACATGAAACCGTGACGGTCAACCCGACCCAAATTGGCGACATCGTCTTTGGCGACCAAAAGTTTTTGACCGCCGTGGCCGGCGGCACTGGACCGGATGCCGCCGTGCA
The DNA here is from genome assembly GCA_026645575.1 of Caldilineaceae bacterium. The sequence continues at coordinate 124,110 of JAPKMW010000006.1, read as the reverse complement.
GAATCGCCACACCTTTTTGCAATTTTCGGCCAAAGGTCTTTATCAAGATATTACGCCCTGGTTTGAGAGCAGTGGCCTGAAGAAAGAGGATTTTACGCCGGTCCAACTGGCCGAATCCTCCTGGGAAGGCAACATCTATGGCCTGCCCATGTTTACCGATGTGCGCTATTTTTACTGGAACACCGAACACTTTGAAGAAGCCGGGCTGGACCCAGCCACACCACCCACCACCTGGACGGAGTTGGAGGGCTTTACCGAAAAGCTCAACCAAAAAGAGGGCGACAAAATGGCGCGCTATGGCTTTGTCCCCTACCTGTGGGGCAACTCGTGGATGTGGCTCTATGGCTTCCTCAACAAAGCCCCCGCCATTAGCGAGGACAAGCGCACGATCCTGGCCGACGACCCCAAGTGGATCGAGACGTTGACCTGGATGACTGAGTTCTACGACAAATATGTGGGTGACTTTGAAACCGCCAATGCCTTTAGTTCGGCGATCACCTCCACCGGGCTGGCCGATCCTTTTGTGGCCGGCAAAGCGTCGATGGCAGCGACGGGCGACTGGTTTGTCGGCGATCTGCTGCGGGCGCCCGACATTCAATGGGATGCCGCGCCCATGCCGATTCCCAATGGCGGCGAAAAGAGTACCTGGTCATGCGGCTTCTCGTTGGTGATGGCGCCCTCTGCCGAGAACCAGGAGGCGACCTTTGAACTGCTCCGCTGGTTTACCACCGAACCTGGTTGGGAGGCACGGGCCGCCGCCACCCTGGCCGATGTCCAAGCCTACTGGGAACGGGAAAAGATCGAAGGCGAGCCTCAGTATTGGCCGACGCAAGCTTGCTACATTCCGGCGCTAAACATGCTGGAAGAGAAGTATGTCTCCAAACTAGGTGAGCGCGAGCAACGGGCCTGGAAGCTGGGCTTGGATGCGTTGGAAAATTGGACCCACGGCTGCGGCACCGAGATGGGCGTCGCAGCGCTCGAATATTGGGTGGAGATGGATAACGCCGCCCGTTCAGCCCTGGCCCACAAGGTAACGCCGGAAGAGGCGATGCTAACCTGCAAAGCCAAGGTGCAAGAGGCCACCGACCGCGCCTGGGCGGCGATTGAGAAGAAGTAGGCGTTCAAAAATAAAACGCAGGATTGCCGTATTGGATATTAGATATTGGGTATTTATTGGCGCACAAGCACAAATATCTAATATCAGTAGACCGCAACGCACTTAAGGCCAGAAACTGAGTTTCTTGGAGAAACTCAGTTTCTATTGCGGTGTACTGAATATCCAATATCCAGCTTATTCCTGGACGATAACTAATCAACTCCTAAATTTCTACAGCGCTAAATTGTCAGGAGAAATCACCGTTGGCTGCCGTCACACACCGCAAACCGTGGCATCAAACGTTACGCGGGCGCGAGGCGATCACCTTTTATCTCTTTGTGCTGCCTTGGATTCTCGGCTTTCTGATCTTTACCGTGGGGCCGATTATCGCCTCGTTGGCCCTCAGCTTTACCGACTATGATGTCATCTTGACGCCGAGTTATATCGGGCTGGATAACTTTCGCGAATTGTTTAGTGATCCCCTCTTTTACACGAGTCTTTACAACACACTCTACATCGTCCTCCTGGCTGTGCCGTTGGGGATGATCGTCGCCTTTGCCATTGCGCTGTTGCTCAACCAGAAGGTACGCTTTATGGCCGTTTATCGCACGGCCTATTTTATTCCATCGATTGTACCGGCGGTGGCATCGGCGGCGCTCTGGCTCTATCTGTTGCAACCACAGTGGGGGCTGGTCAACGGGTTTCTCGAATGGTTTGGCATCACCGGGCCTGGGTGGCTTTCTTCAGAAGCGTGGTCAAAACCGGCCATTATTTTGATGATGGTCTGGGGCGCTGGCGGGACGATGATCATCTATTTGGCCGGGTTGCAGGATATTCCTGAAGTCTTGTACGAGGCCGCGGCGATTGACGGGGCGAACAATTGGCAGCGTTTCTGGCGCGTCACCCTGCCGCTGATGACGCCGTCGATCTTTTTTACCCTGATCTTGGGGATCATTGGCACCTTTCAGATTTTCGCCCAGATCTTTGTCCTGACCGATGGCATGGGTGGGCCGCAAAACTCCACCCTCGTTTACATGATCTATCTCTACCGCAACGCCTTCAACTTCTTCCGCATGGGCTATGCGTCGGCGATGGCGTGGGTCTTGTTTGTAATCATTCTGCTGTTGACCTGGCTCCAGTTTCGCCTGGCCAATCGCTGGGTCTATTATGAAGCCGAGAAGGCGGAGGGGTAGATGGCATCAACCACACAAGTGGGAAAACGCGCCCCGGCGGCGCGTCCGACAACCTCTCTCCAGGCCGGACGGCGCATCCAGCGGTGGGGGCGGCTGACCCTTGCACATCTCTTTTTGTTGGTCGGCAGCTTCTTTTTTGTGGCGCCGATGCTCTTTATGGTCTCGACCTCGCTCAAGGCCATGCGCCAGATCTCCCGCTTTCCCCCGGAATGGATTCCCGATCCGATCATCTGGGGCAACTATCCGGGCGTCTTCACCTATGCGCCCATGCACAAGTATTTGCTCAATACGCTGATCATTGTCCTGCCTACGATCATCGGCGCGGTCTTCACCTCGGCGCTAGCGGCCTATGCCTTTGCCCGGCTGCGCGCCCCCGGCAAGAATGCGCTCTTTTTGCTGGTGTTGTCAACCATGATGTTGCCGTCGATTGTGACGTTGGTGCCAACCTATATTCTCTTTGCCAAGTTGCAGTGGGTTGGCACTTTTCGCCCCTTGGTCATCCCGGCCCTGGCCGGCAGCGCCTTTAACATCTTCCTGTTGCGCCAGTTCTTTCTGACTATCCCGCGTGAATTGGAGGACGCGGCGCTGATCGACGGTTGTAGCCGGCTGCGGATCTTTGTCAGTATCATTGTGCCGCTGGCCAAACCAGTGCTGGCGACGGTGACAGTCTTTGCCTTTATGGGGGCGTGGAACGACTATTTGGGGCCGTTGATCTACCTGGGCAATCAGGAGCAATATACCTTGACGCTGGGGTTGCAAGCCTTTGTCCAATACCATCGCGCCGAGTGGGGAATGTTGATGGCTGCCTCGACGATGATGGTCTTGCCGGTGATTCTGCTCTTCTTTTTTGCTCAGAAGAATTTTGTCCAGGGTATTACTTTGACAGGGATCAAAGGCTAATGGCGCGCACAATTCTGGTTCTGCTGCTTTTGGGGTTGGCCGGCAGCGTCATGGGGAGTACCAGCGCCCCGCTGGCAACCTTTGCGGCCACCAGCCCCAACACGCTCCTCGCCACAGTCACGCTGGATGCGGATGTGGTCAAGGCGGGTGAGGAATTGAGCTTGACAGTGCGCCTGAATAAAGCGCCTGGCAGCCTCACCGTCTTGCGCCTTTTGATTATCTACGCCGACGGGCAGGAAGAGACAGTCACAGCCTCGACGGTAAGCGACAAAACAACGCTCGCGGCCCAGCTTCCTATCGACGCACCGCCGGGGCAGGCCACCTTTGCCCTTTCTACCAGCGGCTGCGGCTGTGGCGATCATGCCAGCGGACAGTCCAGCGTGACAACGGAAAGCACCATTACCGGCTGGTTTCTGGTGCAGTAGACAAAATCAATTGTCCGCAGTCGGTTCCAGAGAGAACCGAGTCGCGTAGTCCAAAGTCGGTCTGCTGAGATGTCGGTGACATTGTAGTCTACTGAAAATGGTTTAGGAATTTAGTACGGAGCAAGTAACATGACGCAGGCAACGGAAGACACATTGCACGAACAATTCTTACACAACGGCTATTCGATCCACGCGCGTCCGGTTCTTCCCCGCGACATGGTTGATGCCGCGGTGCTGGGCATGGACGAAGTGCGCGCTGGTCGCTATGATACCGGCACGCCGCCCCAACCGTCGTTTTGGAATCCGGGCGATGATCCCATCAAAAAACTGGGCAAAATTGAAATGCCGCAGATCGCCAACCAGGCAATTCACCAGTTGCTGACCCATCCGGCCTTAGGTGAATTGGCCGCCCAAGTGACCGGCGCCAAAGCAGTGCAAATCTGGTGGGTGCAATTGCTCTATAAACCACCCGCGCAACCGGGCGCAGCGGTGACGACCAACATCGGCTGGCACCAGGATCGCCACTACTGGAAGAGTTGGGAAGAGGGCAGCGAACTCTTTACTGCCTGGGTGGCTTTGACTGATGTACGGGTGGATTGTGGCCCGATGGTCTTTGTGCGCGGATCGCACCAGTGGGGCTATGTGCCGGATCTCAGCGATTTCTTCGGCAAGGAAGATCAGGCCGCGTTGCGCAACCACATCCAAAGCCTGGGCCACCCCGACTGGCAAGAGACCGCGGCCATTTTGCCGCCGGGGGGCGTCAGCTTCCACCATAACCTCACCTACCACGGCAGTGGTCCCAACCTTTCGGGGCAACCGCGGCGCAGCTTTGCCATCCACCTGCGCACCGAAAAGTCGCGCCCGCGTGACAATGCGCGGCAGGGGTTGACGCAATTTCTCGATAACCTGGACTATAACCCCGTGATCTACGGCAAGCGTAGCGATTTTCGCGGGTAAGGTTAGTAGTAAAGACTTTAGTCTTCCCCCGACGCTCCGAAGACTAAAGTCTTTACTACTGGCTCATTTGACAACAAAGAAATATGCTTGCTCGGCAGATGTCCTCATGCCATCCTCGGCCTAATGGCACAACAACAGACAGACCCCACCCGTAATCAAATCAACCACATAGTATGCCAGATCGAATCAGTCGTTTTGTGATATACTACACGGGTGTGAGGTAGGCTTTTGCCATGTGTTAGCCGGAGAACGTGAGAACAATGCAACTATCACAGTTATCGCCAACCACCATGCAATATCCGTTGTCTGAACGGATCGGCGACCCCAGCTTCTTTGTCGGGCGGGTACACGAGATGCACGATTTCCATAAGTGGGTTGAGTTGATCACGCGCCGGCTTGCCCCCTCCCGCGCCTTGTTGGCCCGGCGTAAGAGTGGCAAGACCGCTTTTGTCCAGCGGCTTTTTAATCAACTTTGGTCGGCTAATGGACAAGTTATCCCGATCTATTTTAGTGTACCGGAACACAAGCTTTGGTATCCATCTTTCGCCTTACTTTACTATCGCACCTTTGCCACCCAGTACATTTCCTTTCTCGAACGGGATGCCAAATTGATCAGCAATCTCCTGCGCATGGACCAAATCAAAGCGTATGGGGAGGCGCATGGCGTGGCTGCGCTAGTCGATGATGTGGAGGCAATTGGGCAGGCAGAAAAAGAAGGGCATCCGATCTTGATGTGGGAGCGCGCCTATCGCGCCCCCCATCGCACCGCCTCGCTCTATGACCAACGGATTGTCACCATCATTGATGAGTTTCAATACCTCTCGACCAATATTTATGTGCGGGAAGACCTTACGGGTGAGCCAGATGAATCAATACCGGGGAGTTATCATGAAATCTCCGAATCCAGAGTGGCGCCGCTGTTGCTCACCGGTTCTTATGTCGGCTGGATGCGCGAGATTATGCGCAAGTATCTCGAACCGGGGCGGATCGATGTCTTTGATTTTTCGCCCTATCTGACCGAAGAAGAAGGGCTGCTGGCGGTTTACACCTATGCCGAAGCCTTGCAAGTGCCGATCAACAACGCGACCGCCGTCCAACTCAACACGCTCTGTAAAGCTGATCCCTTTTTTATCTTTTGCGTCATCAATAGCCGCTATCCAAAACAGGATCTCACGACGACAGCAGGGGTAATTGCCACGGTTGATGATACCGTCGCCAATCGCAAGTCCTTCTTTTCGCTGACGTGGCAAGAATATATCGGCAAAACGGTCAAACAAGTCAATGACAAGTATGGCAAGCACATCCTGCTGCACATGAGCAAACACAATGACCGGGAGTGGACAGCCCGTGAATTGAAACAAACCTTACACTTACAAGAAGATGAGGCGACGATTCACAACAAGTTGCTGGCATTGGTCAAAGGTGATTTGTTGGAACAAGGCGATGCCGATATCGATTTTCATGGGTTGCGGGATGGTACCTTATATTTGATTCTCCGGCATCGTTTTGAAAAGGAGATTCTCGATCATGAACCGAATCTGATCAGCGACTTCAATACCCAGGTCGCGGCGCTGACCAAAGAGAACCAGGCACTACGCGGCAAACTCAACCACATCAAAGGGCAGGTGACCGAGTTCCAGTTTGCCAACACGCTCCGCAGCCGCAAACGCTTTCGTCTGGCTGAGTTCTTTGCAGGGGCAACCGATGAGCAACCGCTCAACCTGCTCGCTGTGCAAACGCGGGTCATGTTGCAACGGCCGGATGGCGCCAAAAAGGAAGTGGATATTGTGGCGCAGACGAGCGATGAACGGGTGCTGCTGATCGATGTCAAAAACCAACAAGAGAAGCCCAATCACGAAACTGTCGCCGATTTCTTGGAAAAGGCCGCCCTCTATAGCAGCCAGCACCCGGACAAGACCCTTTTGCTGGCCTTTCTTTCTCTTGGCGGTTTTACCGAGAAGGCGCTAGAACTGTGTCGTCAACATGGCATTGCCTGGACAACCGAATTGCAATACTTTTAGAAAGCCCTATAATATAAAATAGTGCATCGTGTAACAATTCTTAGCAACACTCATCTCGATTGGTTGTCAGGTAGGCGCGCCAATCAGCCTCAAATTCTTCCGCTGTCCGGTGGTAGACGGCTGGCGCCAAGGTCATCCACGTATGATGTTGCCCCAAAGCCCGTAGCAATTGCGGCAACGGCGTCTGACCGTAGGTCTGTACGCTATTGAAATGTTGCCTCCATCTCATATTTGCCGGGTTCCTCGACAAAGCCAAACTTCCGGTTGATGGCGCGCATTGGGGCGTTGACGGTCTCGACATGGGTCACAACGCGGGTGGCGCCCTTGGCCCGTGCATAGTTGATCGCCCGCAATTTGAGCGCCTGCATGATCTTGCGGTTGCGGTACGCTGCGTCCACACCAGAGATCAAGGTGAAGCCGGTCTGCTCCTCGGCGTTGTAACTGATGGCCGACATTCCGACGAACTTATCGCCATCCAGCGCAATCATCTGCCCTTCTGGTTGAAACCACGAAGCGCCAAAGATCACCTTCTTCCAGTTTTCATAGTTGATATACGCCCCATCCGAGGCCGGATCATCGAGCGCCGCCACGCCGTTGATGTCGTAGAGTTTGCGAATGTTTTCTTCGCTCTGCGCTACGTCGGCAAAGGCGGCGAGGCGGATGCCCTGGGCTTCGACCTGACCTGTGATGGCGGCGAATTTCTCTTCGTCAAAGTGTTGCAGGTCGAGGATGGCGCGCAATTGATGGGTGCGGGGGGTGAAGCCGCGCGTTTCGGCAAAACGATAGTGGGCCGGATCGCCTTCCTGCACTTCGGCCAACAGGGCGTTCGCCCCTTGCGCCCGCAGATAACGGACCAGGTCATCCCACAGTTGGGCGCCGATGCCCTGCCGCCGGTGGGCGGGATCAACGACGACGTTGACGAAATATTGATTAGGTTTCATACTAGGATAGTGACCGGCAAAGTTGAAGCCGACCACCAATCCGCCATCGTTGATCGCTACCGCATGGCGCAGAATACGCCCTGACATCTCAACATTGTGTTCATCAAGCAGATCCTGGGCGCTGGTCGGCTCCGCGGTATCGGTGGAGAGCAGTTGGGCGATCCGCGGGAAATCCTGGATTGGGTTGGCCAGGCGGATGCGGTTGATCACCCCGGTGGTAAAGGTTTCGTCGTTGGATGGCCGTTGTTTGCCTAATGTTGCTTTGGTCATGGCAAAGATCCTTTCTTTCAGCGTGTTGCGGGCGCTATAGAGCCGATTATTGACTTGCGACTTTGTGAGATTCAGGAAGTCGGCCACCTCTCCATGCGAGTAGCCACTGAGATGGAACAGGGTGATGACGAGGCGTTGTTCTTCGGGCAGTTGTTGCAGGGCATGGGCGACAAAGGCTTGCAATTCGCGCTGTTCATAGATTTCGACCGGCCCTGGTGCTTTGCTGGGCACGCCCTCGGCGACTTCTAACGGCACTACCGTCAACGCCCGCCGGCGCGTGATGCGGTCACACTGTTTGAACAGGATGCGGCGCAACCAGGCCGCAAAGGCTCTTGGCTCGCGCAACTCGCCCAAACAGGCGTACGCTTCCAGAAAGGCTTCTTGGGCAGCATCCTTGGCAGCGTCATAATTGCCCAGGATCCCATAGGCATAGCCGACGGCGGTGTTCTGAAACCGCCGCACAATCGCGCCATAGGCCGCCACATCGCCCTGTTTTGCTTGCAGAATCAACAATGGTAGATCACCCATACTCAGTCGTCCACAGTCCTAAGTCCAGAGTCCGCAGTCAGGCTCCATAGCGTTGTGACCTACTGCTACTCTGTCCGGATTTATCTCATCGTACTTATCAAAAGGCCGCTATAAGATAGTCCCACTTTGGCGAAGAAAGTTCTTTTGCACTTTAAAAATTGCGCGTAAATGCCAATCGGCCAATCTTACTACGCTTCGGTGAAGATGACCAGCGTTGGATCAAACAAGAGGATTTCGGGGTCTGCCGGGGCGCGGTCCAGGAGGGGTGGGGTAAAACCGCTGCGATTGAGGAGGGCATCGTCGATGCGCCTGCTACAAAAGCGCCAACTGTGACTTGATGCAAAAAAGTGTGAAAGTTACCACGTTACCGGTCAGCGCGCTTCATCATTTTGCAGGGAGAAGGACAGATACCAGGTGTAGACGCCGTTGCCGGGCAGCCGCGAACACTCGCCGCGCAGCCGGGCGGCGTTGGGCCGGTCGAACGAAGCTGTCGCCGGTTCCAGGAACATGACATAGGGATCGGCCATGCCCTCTTCCTTGGGCATCATGCCGGGCAGCACAGCGAGATAGGGTACTTTGTCAACGGGGAAAGCCATCTCCAGTTTGAGCTTACGGGCGGGATAGGTCAGCGTACACCAACCTTCGGGCAAGGCGCCTTTGATGTAGTACTTCGTGATATGGTCGCGGCTTCTAGGGGTCATGCGGCTCAAGTCGCGGGTATGGCCGTGGGGCGTGGTGGCAATCGGCCATTCGAAGACATCGCCATAACCGCCCAGATCACCATTGGCCGAAAAGACGTTGGCGATCTGCTTGACGCCTGCCGGCAGCAGCAACCGTGAATCCTCATCTTGCCGCAGCATGGGGTGCGCCGCCCACAGAAAGTCGAAGGGGAAGGGCGACAGATTGGTCAGCGTGTAGTCAATGCGCAACGTGCGCTCATCGGCAAAGGAAGCCGTCTTGTCGAGCCGATAGGGCAGCCGCACGCCGTGGACCGACAGGTGCAACCGTTCGCCGTCGATCTGATACGACCAGGGCAAGCTCCACACTTCGCCATGATCGGCCAGCTTGGTGCCTTGCCACGGTGCATTTTCGCAGTAACAGCGATCAATGGTCGGGAACATGTCGTCAAACCCTGAACACTCGCCATCGACGTAGACGCCATCATAAGGCTCGATGCGATAGGTCGCACCCGGACGATGCACCAACACATCAAAATTGTGGTCAAGCGCGACGAGCGAACTGACCTTTCCGCCCAAGGGCAAAAACTGGGCGCGTACGTGGCCGCTTTCCAGGGTGATGGCCGGTTGGTCTTTATAGTGGGAGGTGTAAATCATGGCTTTCCCTCATAACTTTTTCTCTTGTTGTGCTTCCCAGTCCAGTGCCTCTTCACCGGCATAGAGTTCGTGCAATTTTGCCTGAAGTAGCTTCTTATCGGGCAGTTGCAATTGATATTGGGCAATGAGCGCGGGCGATAAATTGCGCGAGAGCGCGTATTCCACCACTTCGTCATCTTTGTCGCGACAGAGTAGCACGCCGATACTGGGGTTTTCGTGGGGCTTTTTGACATCCCGGTCAAGCGCTTCCAGATAGAAATTGAGTTGGCCGAGATGCTCTGGCATGAACTTGCCAATTTTTAGCTCCAAGGCCACCAGAGCCGCTAAGCCACGATGGAAAAAGAGCAGGTCAATAAAGAAATCCTGATTGCCCACTTGCAAACGAAACGCTTCGCTTATAAAGATGAAATCTTTGCCCAACTCCAGAATAAATTGCTTCATGTGCTGCACCAACGCTTTTTGTAGGCGACTTTCGCTGTGGACAGGGGGCAAGCCGAGAAATTCCAGCACATAATTGTCTTTAAAGGTGTTACCGATGGCGGGGTGCAATTCTCTCACCGCTGGTGAGAGAATTGGGTTGATCAGGCTGCGTTCAAAATGTAATACATTGATTTGCCGCTCTAACTCTCGTTTACTCAGTTTATCTGCTAACGTTAGCCTGAGATAATACTCTCTTTCCTCTGGCGTTTTGCAGCGCGAGAGGATGACCAGATTGTGTGTCCACGGCAATTCCCTTACCAGTAACACGAGTTTTTCATCGGCGTGGTAGGTTTCATAGAATTGCTTCATCCGCCACAGGTTTTTGTCGCTAAAGCCCTTGAGGCTGGGGTCGCTTTGGGCAATGTAGCGCGCCAATTCACTAACCACCCCTTTGCCCCAGGCTTGTGTTTGCACTTTGTGGCTGATGGTTTTGCCAATGTGCCAATACAAGTCGATGAGCGCCGTGTTGATTTGATTAAAGGTTTTTTGGCGCGCTTGCTGAATCTGCTGCAACACTTCGCTAAAGTCTTGTTGGGTCGTGAGTGTGTTCATCATCGAATATCATGCAATACATAATGGCGCTAACTACCAGCCTAGCCTGACGTGGTCGCATCCAATGAAAGATTTGAACCCGTTCTTACCCCATTATACGGCACGTCTTTTGTAAACGACAAGGCAATGACATCAACACCTTTACTTGATCGCCCCGCGCGTCAACCCCGACACAATGGCCCGCTGGGCAAAGATCACCAGGATGATGATCGGGATCACCATGATCATCCCCACGGTGCTGACCAGGTTCCAGGGCAAGCCCCACGAGGCCCGATAACTATAGATGTAGGTAATCGCCACGCTCAGGGTCTTGGCGGCTTCCGTCGATGAGAAGGAGAGGGGGTGCAGCAGATCATTCCAACCGTTGATAAAGTTGATGACCAGCATGGTCACCAAGCCCGGTGTGGTGACGGGCAACACAATGCGCCACAGAATTTGCAGCAACGTCGCACCATCAATGGTCGCCGCCTCTTCAATCTCCTGCGGCACCTGCTTGATAAAGGACATCAGCACCCAGATGGTAAAGGGCGTCAAGAGGCTGCTTAAGACCAAAATGAGACCGGCGAGGGTATTGAGCAGTTGCAACGTCCTCAAGATTTGATAGAGCGGGATGATCAAGGCCACTTGCGGAATCGCCACGGTGATGATCAAGAGCCATTGCAGAAATTCGCTGCCCGGCACCTTGATGCGCGAAAAGGCGTAGGCCGCCAGAAAGCTGGTCACGACTGCAATTACGGCGGAGAAGGTGGCATAAATGATCGAATTGGTGGTAAAGAGGACCAACGGCACTTGGTCGGCCACAATGCCAAAGTTTTCCAGGGTGGGTGTGGGGAAATAGAGCGGCGGCGACATTAAAATCTGTTCCTGGTTCGAGACTGAGGCGCGCGCCATCCAATAAAACGGCACCAGCACGATGATGGTAAAGAGGGCCAAGGCCAGGTAATAAAGCATGGCGCCCACGAGGGCGCGGCTGCGGTAGCGCAAATGCAGGAAGGTGGCGTTGCTCATAGATTGACCTCGACTTTGCGGTTGACCCACAGCCCCAGGGCGCCGATGACACAAATTAAGAGCAGCAAGACAACCGAGATGGCCGAAGCATAGCCGAACTTGAAAAAGCGCATCCCTTCTTGGAAGATGCGCAGCCCCAAGGTGGCGGTGGCATTGCCCGGTCCACCGCCGGTCAGGCCATAGACCAGATCGATGCCGCCCAGTTGCCCAATCATCAGGAAAAGCGACATGGTCACAATCAAGGGCATGACCAGCGGCAGCGTAATCGACCAGAAGCCTTGCCACGCATTGGCGCCATCAACCTTGGCGGCTTCGTAGACCTCCGTCGGCACCCCCTGCAAGCCGGCCAGGAAGAGGATCGCGACAAAGGAGACGCTCTTCCAGACACCCAACAGAATGAGCGCGGTGCGGGCGCTGAAGGAGGTCAGGAAAATGAGGGGCCGCTCACCGGTCAGCAAAAAAGTCCATTCCGGGATCAAGCCAAACTGATCATCGAGTAACCAGCGGAAGGCATAGGCCGCCGTAATGCCAGGGATGGCCCAGGGGATCAGGTTGATCGCCCGGCCAAAGTTGCGCCCCCGGCGGGCGCTGTTGAGCATGAGCGCAATCAGCAACCCCAACAGCAATTGCAACGCCGTCGAAGCAATCACGTTGACAATCGTAAAGGTGATTGCCGATTGGATGGCCGGATCCTGCGGCATTTGTCGATAATTATCCAGGCCGATAAAGTCACGCGTCTGGTCGATCAGGTGCGTATTGGTAAAACTGAGCCAGATGGTGTGGCCGATGGGATAGACCGAAGTCACCAACCGCAAAAGAAGCACCGGCGCCACCAATGCCCAAAAGGTGATGATTGTCCGTCGTCGCCAGTGGGAGGAACGTGTGGGCTGTGCGCTTACGGCTTGTTGCATGAGTTCGCTTACTCCGAGTGTTTATGATAAATGACAAGGTGAGGGGGGTGAAGGGGTGACAAGGTGAGGGGTGAGATGCCTGGATTCACCGGAATGGGGTAAAGCCCCTTGCTAACACAGAGAAGCCGCCTCAGCGGCTGAGATCGGTTGTCAGCCGCTGAGGCGGCTTCTCTATGTCAGGGCAGGATTTCAATCCCGTTGTAAGGCAGGCCAGCAGGATCACCCTGTCACCTTGTCACCCCTTCACCCCCTCACCTTGTCACTTTTACGCCGCCAACGCCGCCATCGCATCTTTCCCCTGTTGGAGACAGGTGTCCAGGTCGATCTGCTGGGTCAGATAGGCCGAGGTGATCTCATCCAGCTTGGTGGAGGCTTCGCTGAACTTGGGATGGAACGGCCGGTTGCCGATGATGCCAGCGTCGGTGTATTCTTTGAGGTGCTTGGCCATGCCTTTGTCGCCCACCGCTTCTAAGACTGAATGGCGGTTGCTCAGATACCAGGTGTCGATCAGGGCCATTTGCCCGGCGTTCTTTTTGTCAACCAGGAATTGGAGCAGTTTTTGCGCGCCTTCCTGGTTCGGGGCGGATTTCAAAATGCCATAGCCCCAACCGGCGGCGTAGGTGCTATTTTCCTTGCCGCCCGGGCCAACCGGCGGCATCATCACCACCGCTTTTTCTTCGGCAAACCACTCTGTCTTGGCGCGCGCCACTTCATAGAAGAAGGGCCACTGGCGCATAAAGGCCACCTTGTCGGCGGTGTAGTCGGCATTCTGCTGGTCATAGCTCTTCTGCATTGAGGCTGGGTTCATGGCCTTATCTTTGTAGATCAGATCCGAAAGATATTGCAGCGCCGTCGCCCACGTCTCATCCACATCAAAGACATTGCCCCCGGCCTGCCGTGTCAGATAGCCCTGGAAGACGGCGAGGAAGCCTGGACTTAAGCCCTCTTCGGTGGCCCAAACGCCATTGGCTTCATCGGTAAAGACCTTGCCCAATTCCGCCACCTCGGCCCACGTCTCCGGCGCCTTGATCCCCTTGGCATCAAACCAATCTTTGCGATACCAACAATATTGCGCTTCAAAGTTGTGATGAATCCGGAAGGTCTTGCCCTCGTGGCGATCCCAAAGCTCGGTCACATCCATCAACGTTTTGGGGAAATCATCCCAAAAATCATCCGGCAACAAGTCGTCCAAAGGCTCAAAAAAGCCGGAGCGCGAGTAGGTGATGGCCATGCCATCCTCGAAGTCTAGCACATCGTAGGGGCTGGCCCCGCTGGCGATCCCCGCCGTCAGCGAGGCCGAAAGTTCATCCCCACTCGGCTGCACCTGTACATCGACGGTATAGCCAGAATCCAGGAAACCGAGCTTATCGACGACAGCTTTGTGGGAGTCCAAGGCCCACGCGCCCACCGCGATCACAATTTTACCGCCGTCGCTGGCCGGTGACTGTTCAGCGCCGGCTTGGGGCGCGGCCGGCGCGGCCGGCGCACAGGCCGCCAACAGGCCGACCGAAGCCGCCCCCCCGGCGATCCGCAAGAAGTCACGCCGGGATAATGCTTTGTTGCTCATGGTTCTCTCCTTTGGTTTACGAACGTTGATTTGGGACTTCGATTAAGCTTAGGTAGCCGTAACTGTTCAGCCTATCTCGTAGGGACATGCGGTGGGTGGCGCACAACTGTTGGATCAGCAGCGAAACACCATGCGCCGACTTCATGCCTCTACCTAGCGAACGGTAGGATTACGTAACCTCAATTATGCAACTAGCACTTTGGGATATAGGGTAGCATAGCACAGAAGACGCGACCTGACAACAGCTAGAAATATCCATGAATTTGTCCTGATCATGGTTCGATGCTGGCGGCGGCGGCGACGGAAGGGCGGGGGTAAAGGCTACGTTAGCCAAACAAGGCCCGCGTATGTGCGTTCAAAAAGGTGCCTTTGGGATCAAACCGGCGCCGCATCGCCACAAAATCTTCATAGCGGGGAAAGAGGCGATCCAGCCGGTCGGCGGTCATAAAGTGTAGCTTGCCCCAATGGGGTCGCCCTTTGAATTCAGCAAAGAGCGCATCACAGGCGCGCAGATAGCCCCAATAATCGTCGCCCGGTTTACCCGAAACGGAAACCACCAAATTGTCACGCCCATAGTTGGGACTCATCCAGGCGTTGTCCCTAGCCACGGTGCGGATTTCCAGCGGGTAGACGCTGAGGGGTAGCCAGCGGAACATCAGTTTGCGCATCTCATGGAGAATGTCCGTCGCCGCTTCGAGGGGTAGAAAATATTCCATCTCATGAAAGTTGGGGTCGTAATGCATGGGATAGATGCGATAGGCGCGATCAAGCCGTTCGTTGGCGGGGAGGTTGTGGCGAGGCATATCGGGCGTCGCCTGGTTAAAGAAGCGGATGGCGCAATCGTCGCGCTTGCCATTGTCCAGACAATAGAGCGCCGCTGACTCGTCACTGGGCATCCAGAAAAAAGAGAAACTGCGATTGTTGGCCGCAAATTCGGCAAAACGCTCGATCACCTCACCAAAAGGCAACGTTTCCGTCCGTGCATGCAGCTCGTAGGCGGGGATGACTTTGATCGTCAAGCTGGTCATCAATCCCAGCAACCCAATTGATGTCTGCAAGGCCGGCAGCACATCGGCATTTTCGGTATCAGAAACCGTCACCAGGTTGCCCATGCCATCAACAAAGCGGGCGCCGACCAGTGTCGCCGAAAAACTGGGCAGATGATTCCCCGACCCGTGGGTGCCTGTGGCAATCGCTCCAGCAATCGCCTGGGTGTCGATGTCCCCCTGATTGGCCAGCGCCAACCCCTGCTCCCACAAGCTCTCGCCAAAATCGCCGATGGTGGTTTTGGGCAGGGCGGTCACCTGTTGGCGGGCGGCGTCAATCGCGATCACACCGCGCAGGCGCTGCGTATCGAGCAACAGCCCATCCGTCTCGATGATCGGCGTGAACGAATGGCCAGTGCCAAAGGTGCGCACGCCGATGCTCTGGGCTGCAGCATGTGCCACCAGCGCGGCGATCTCCTCTTCGCTGGCGACTTCGATGATCGCGCTGGGCGCGAAGGATTGGTTGCCAACCCAGTTGGTCCAGGTGGGACGTTGAGCATCAGAAGTCATGCGATTTCCCCTTATCGTGGTTCGATTACGCTTATGCGAATGTAATAAGGCAGGTAACGATTCGGCTTCACAGAGATGCGCTGAGGTTTCACAGAGATACACTGAGAAAAATCCCCCAGTCCGCTCTGCGTATCTCTGTGGCTACTCTGTGATCTCTGCGGCCTGAATAGGTACTAAGCCAGCTTCCCATGTCGTGAGTATATCAAAATTAGCCAACTTCTTGCAAGCGACCCTGTGCGCTTCTTGCCATTGACAACGCACCGCCTGTAACATGTAGTCTACCGATTACCTTGTTGCAAACTATCAACTGAGCGTGGAGATGATGTGACCGCAAATATCAAAGCCAAACGGAATATCGTGATCTACATTGTTGGCGTTTTGTTGCTGGCGATCCTTGGCGGTCTCCTTACGAGTACAATGGGCAGCGACGTTGGTGGGCTACTGTTTATCCTTGGCCCGATTTTGATGATGATCCTCCTCCGCTTTGTGGGCGGTGATGGCTGGCAAGATGTAGGCTTGCGTCTGAAGCTAAAGGAGTCATGGCACTGGTATTTGTTTAGCCTATTGGCCTATCCAGTTACGATTGCCCTGGTCCTTGGGCTGGGCGTGATCCTGGGCTTGACAACGGTCGCCAGTAATCTGAACACGCTGCTCTCTACCTTGATGGCCGGTGTTGTGGCGCAATTCATCCCGCGTATGCTCTTTGCCCTGTTTGAAGAATGGGGGTGGCGTGGCTATCTGGAACCCCGTCTGGCGGCCTTGCATGTACCCGATTTGCCCCGGCATCTGTTGGTGGGCGTCATTTGGGCGCTTTGGCATGTTCCCTTGATTCTATCCACAGACTATACCACCATTCCGTATTTGATTTTTCTTCCGCTCTTTGTGATGGGTGTTGTGGTCGCCGCCATCGTCTATGGGCAGATCCGCAAATATAGTGGCACCGTATGGACAGCAGTGCTGATGCACGGGGTTGGCAATACGGTGGCCTGGGCCATCCTGCAAAGCAACTTGGTCACCATTGAGAATAAAGTGGTAGCCAATTTCACACCGGAGAGTCTGCTCGTGATCATACTCTGGGGTGCTTGCGGCTGGTGGTTGTTATCCAAGCGAAAGGCCACGCGGGCAGGATAAGGTGCATACGTAAGATGTATAACCTGACCCAATTTTCTCTCCAAGAGATGACCCACTGCGGGGCGGCGTTGCGCAAGCTAGGCATCGGCGCGACCAACATGATCGAGGTCGCCGAGCGGACGGTGCGCTATCTCTATGATCATCTGGTGGACCCGCTATCGGGGGAGCGCGCCTGTGTACTGGTGCGTTTTTTCAAAACCCACCCCTATGCTGCGCTTGATGCAGAACTTGCCCAATATGTTCGTGATAAGCTAGGGCAAACACCACCAGCGCCACGGCTGAAATGTCTCACCCTGCTGGCGACTGCCGGGGTGAGAGCGGAATGGAATGCGCGCCACTTATCGGTGAGCTACAAAGCCTGGCCCTTGACCGGAGTGGATTTTGGTGTGCAATACCCCATGTTTACCCAATTGTTCCGGCAGTTTGGGCTGGACTTCGACACGGTGGTACAGCCGGAGCCAACGTTACTGGTCGATCTACTCCACAAAACGTTTAATGTTTTCCATGTGGCCGAAGCCGTGGGTAGCCCTTATATCCCGGCGCAAAGCACGTTTATCATTCCCATGAGCATTCGTTCTGTATTGGGCTTTGGCGGGATGTTGCCAACCGGCAATCTCTTCACCGTCATTCTCTTCGCCAAGACGCCGATCCCACGGGAAACGGCCGAAGCCTTCAAAACCCTGGCGTTGAATGTCAAAATGGCGCTGCTGCCCTTTCCCGAAGCAACACTCTTTGGCGAGCCGCCCGCCCTCCCAGCCGCCGCAACCGCACCACCCACCGAGCCGCTGCTGGATCGCGCGATCACGCGCCTCCAGGCCCAAATCGCCAGCTTGGAACAATTACTCGCTGTCCATGAACAGGCCGTTCTGGAACAAGCCGAGCGCAATGCCCACCTGTATGCCCAGAGTGCTGTGTTGGCGGAACGCCACCGGCTGGCCCGCGATCTGCACGATTCGGTCACGCAATCCATCTATAGCACCATCCTCTTTGCTGATGCCGGTCGCCTGGCCTTGCAAGCCGAACAACCAACGGTCGCCGCGGAGAATCTCGGTGAGGCGCGCCAAATGGCCGGGGCCGCCTTGGCGGAGATGCGCCTTTTACTCTATGAGTTGCATCCACCGGAGTTGGTTGAGGAAGGGTTGGCAAGCGCGCTTTATCATCGACTCGAAGCAGTCGAGTCGCACACCAGGTTGCAGGTGAAGTTTACCGTTGCCGGCACAGTAGATCTGTCCCCGGAACAAGAGGGGGAACTCTACAAAATTGCCCAGGAAGCGCTCCATAACATGATCAAACATGCCCATGCCACCACCGTGACCGTGCAGCTCGATGGTAGCGACGATAGCCACTGTTGCCTGACGATTCAGGATGATGGTATCGGCTTTACACCAAAGCCAGAGAAACCTTATGCCGGCTTGGGGCTACGCAGCATCCATGAGCGTGTACACCAGATCGGCGGTGAATTGACCATCCAAAGTGCACAGGGCAAGGGCACCACCGTACAGGTGAAGGTGAAACATCGTTCAGCCAAGTAGGAGAAAATAACCATGCCGTCAAAGCAGATTCGTTTACTGATTGTCGATGACCACGCCATTGTGCGCCGCGGGATGAAAGCGCTGCTGGCCCAAATCGAAGATATGGCAGTGATTGGCGAAGCGAGCGACGGCGCCGAGGCGATGGCACAGGCCGCAGTCCTGCAACCCGATGTCATCCTCATGGACTTGATGTTGCCCAACGTGAGCGGCATTGAGGCCATTCGGCAGATCAGCGCACGCCACCCGACCATTGCCATTCTGGCGCTCACCAGCTTTGCCAGCGATGACAAAGTTTTTCCGCCCATCAAAGCGGGTGCGCTCGGCTATATGTTAAAGAATGCTGACCTCGAAGAATTGGTGACAGCGATTCGCCAGGTCCACCGGGGCGAACCTTCGCTGCACCCCAACATTGCCCGCAAAGTCTTGCGTGAACTGCGTCAACCCCAAGCAGAACGGACGCCCCTTCCCGAACCGTTGACCGCGCGTGAACTGGATGTGTTGCAACTGCTGGCCAAAGGCTTGAGTAATCAGGAGATTGCCGATCACCTGGTGGTGGCCGAGCCGACTGTGCGCACCCATGTCAGTCGTATTCTGGATAAGCTGCACCTTGTCAACCGGGTACAGGCCACCTTGTACGCCATGCGCGAGGGGCTGACGGCACTGGATGTGGATGCGGGTTAGAGCTAAAATCTGCGCCGCGCGCGCCATCATGAATCCGCACCAAGCCAAAGAGATTCGTAACGATTCTGCTTCACAGAGATGTGCTGAGGTTTCACAGAGATACACTGAGAAAAATCTCCAAGTCCTCTCTGCGTATCTCTGTGACTTCTCTGTGATCTCTGCGGCCTGAATCGTTAAAGAGATTCTCTACAACATTTGTTGTACAAGTTACAATCTGCCAGAGAAAAAGACCGCTTTTTGCGGTCTTTTTTGTTTCTGAAAATAAACACCATGCTGACGACGCCGGTTGGCTTTTCAGCTATCATTCTGGTGCGACGAAAACGAAGAGTGATTGATACCCTGCCATTGTCCAAAAAGGAGGACAACATCATGCAAACCAAAGTAACCTATCTCGGCGGACCGACCTATTGGAAATTGGTTCCTTTCGCTTCCTCACCGACCCGGGGTTTGATCCAGCGGGGACAGAGAAGAATGAAGGGCCAGGCCACCTCTTACGCAAGGTGATGGCGCCCCCCGTTCCGGCAGATGAGATTGGCAAGCTCGACGCGATCCTATTGAGTCACCAACAGCACTACGACAACCTGGATATGACTGGCCGCACCCTCTTACCCAAAGCAGGACGTGTCTTCACGACACCCGATAGCGCCGCCCAGCTCAACGGCAACACCCAGGGCTTGGCGACCTGGCAAACGGTGGAGTTGTGCAACGAAGAAGGTGAAACGATCCGCATTACGGGGATGCCGGCTGTGCATACCACCAATCCCGACCTGCGTCCGATTATTGGGGAGACCATGGGCTTTTTGTTTGAATGGTCCGGTCAGGCGAATGGGGCCTTCTATGTGTCGGGTGATACGGTCTGGCTCGATGAGATCGCCGAGATCGGCAAGCGCTACAACGTGGGCACTGCAATTCTGCACATGGGCGCCGCCAATGTACCCGCCGTGGGTGACAATCGCCTGACCATGAACGGCGAAGAGGGCGCACGAGTGACCAAGACGTTGGACATCAAAACGGTCTACCCGGCTCACTTTGAAGGCTGGTTGCACTTTAAGGAGGGCGGCGACGGCATCAAAGCGGCCTTCACCAAAGCCAATGTCCTGGAGCGGCTGCACATCTTGCATCCGGGTGAGTCGGCGACGCCGGTCGTCTAGCGGTAGGGGGTGGCAGGGTGTTAGCCGTCTTGTCATCCATTAAAAACGGAGGTAGTGATGAAGGTCGCAGAGATTTGGCGCTATCCGGTCAAAACCATGGCCGGCGAGAAGTTACAACGGATAGGTATCGGGCCGCTCGGTATCGAGGGCGACCGCGTCGTCCACGTCGAGGACAAGCAGGGGCGGGTAATTACCGCACGTTCTCATCCGCGTTTCCTCGGCCTGAAGGGTACACTGGGGCCAGATGGCGAACCGCTGGTGGATGGCCGGCCCTGGCACAGTCCAGAAGTTGCCGCCAAGGTGGTGGAGATTGGCGGGGCTGGCGCCAAGCTGGTGCGCTATGACGGCGTGGAGCGTTTCGACGTGCTGCCACTCCTGGTCGCCACAGACGGTGCTATTGCCGCCTTCGGTCACGACCATCGCCGCTTGCGTCCCAACTTGGTGATTAGCGATGTTGAAGGGTTGGCTGAACGCGCGTGGCCTGGCAGTTGCCTACACATCGGCAAGGTGATCATCGGCGTCCAAGATTTGCGTCACCGTTGCATCATGACAGCATACGATCCTGACACACTGATCCGGGACAGGGAAATTACTCAAGACATTTATCGGCGCTTTGAGGGCAAGCTCGCGCTCAACTGTTTTGTGATCGAAGGGGGCGAAATCAGCGTCGGGGATGAGGTGCAACTGGCGCATGGCTCATCAACCAACTGCGCTACGGGCACGACCATCGACCCTATCTGACCCACTATGTTGCCCTGCTTGAAAAACAGAAAACTACGACATAATCGTTCACCCCCTCCTAACCTCCCACAGACTGGGGAGGAACAGTTCCCTCCCTTACCAGGGGAGGGCTAGGGAGGGGTCTGAACGGTTACCCACACGACAGTGTGATGAGAGATGATAAGTTATACGAGAAGAAGGCAAGAGGAGCTACTATGAATAGTGAAGCAAGACCCCCCATCCCCCCCTTTGATACGGCGTCGGCGAGCCAAAAAGTAAGGCTCGCCGAGGATGCCTGGAATAGCCGCGATCCAGGGCGCGTGGCACTGGCATACACAGTAGACAGCATTTGGCGCAATCGTGCCGAATTTATCACGGGCCGTGACCAAATCGTGGCCTTTTTGCAGCGTAAATGGGTCAAAGAGCAGGAGTATCGGTTGATCAAAGAGCTTTGGATCGCTCAAGGCAACCGCATCACCGTCCGCTTTGCCTATGAATGGCGGGACGACAGCGGCTCTTGGTTCCGCGCCTATGGCAACGAGAATTGGGAATTTGATGCGTTCGGTCTCATGAAGCGACGCATTGCCAGCATTAATGACCTACCGATTCGCCAAGATGAACGCAAGTTCCATTGGCCGCTGGGGCGCCGCCCCGACGATCATCCAGGGTTGTCCGATCTAGGGTTGTAGGCACAGCCCAAAGCAGGGAATTCCCCCATTGGAAGCTAGGACTTACACGAGACGACTTCGCCGCCAGCCAGACCTTGTCATCGTGGGTACCCCCGATGACAAGGTCTAGTGTTGCGTAAGTCCTGGGAAGAAAGGTTCTTGACCCGGCCAACAGCCATTCTTAAGTCAAAGACCCCGTATGCGCCATCCAATGATCGGTCAGCACTACGATCAGTGGCAGTCAGTTCACGACGGCATCACCCCCGCACGCACCAGCGATTCCCAGCATTGCATGGGCGATTCACCGAGGATGTCACGCAGCGTCGTTTGCAGATCGCCAATCAGGGGCTGCGGTTCGTCGTGTGGGCGCAGGTTGACCAACCGCGCCAGCGCATCCATCGCAAAGCCAACGGCGATGATATTCTGCTCGCTGCGAATCACTGCTTGCAAAGCGGCGATGGTTGGCTCTAGCATTGGACCAAGCACCTGCGTCCCGTGCGAACAGAGGATGACGATCGACCACAACACATTCTCCCGCACCGCCGAACGCACCGGGGCATAGCGCGCCAGCCCAAAATCGACGCCATCCCCTTCACACACATCGCATTCATCGGTAGGGCGCACAAATTTGATCGAACGGCCCTGTGCCTTGCTCATCGCCAAACGATTTTCTTCTTGGCTGAGACTTTGCAGCAAGGCCGTCAGCGCGTGCGGAATCAAGTCGCGGCCAACGCCGCTGGCGATGGCGCGCCGGCCCAAACAGCCCAGTGTGCCGGCGGCGACGGAACGAATGTAGACGGAGGAATCTTCATGCAGGCGACTAACCACCGTTTGCAAGACGCTTTCGGTCAACGGACTGACATCACCCAGGCCATAGACCCCAGCTTTGCGCACCCATTTGATCGGCGAGTTGGCGGCTGCCAAGAAGGGTGCGGTGGCCGCCTCGCCAACGGCAATCAGACCATAAGTGGCGGCGCGGCGTACACTCTCGCGATCCGTATAGAGGGCTTTTCCCAGCAGACGTGTGGCGATTTGTGTATCACCCAACGCCGCCAGTTTATAGGCCGCCCCAATGCGGATTGGCTCGGCTTCGTCCCCTTTGGTGTGTAGTTGTGTAAAGAGCCGGTCTGCCGCTTTTTCAAGTTCTGCCGGGGAAAGGGTTGCTGCCTCCGCTTGCGGCGGCGGCGTTTGACCGGTCTTGATCCAATGATGGTGATAGCGCCAGACAGTGGTAAGGTCATCGCTAACGCCGGAGAGTTCAAGGTTGGTCATGGGGTCCACCCCCAGGTTGTGCCAACTGATTTTAGTAACAGAATCATCCTCCGGTTCATCCGGCTCGCTGGTGCGATAGAGCCAGAAACGCCACATAAAGCGTGGGTTGTCCTGCCAGGTGCGCCAGTCATCGCGACGGTGGTTGCCGCGGTGGAAGGTGTTATGCGAATAGAGGACAACGCTGCCGGCGCGTAAGGGCGCCGCTTCAAAGGAATAGACCAGCGGCCACCCCGTCTTCGTCACCGCTTCGCGCATCCGAATGTCGTGCGCGGTGCGGGCGTGGATAATGTCGTCCAGCGCATATTTTGAATCGGGGCCGCTGACTGGCTCCCGCTCCATCCCGGCCAGGACATAGGCAAAGTCGAGATGGTCCGCCCCGGCGAAGTTGTCGTGATTCTCTTCGTGGTTAAAGGTCCAATATTGGGAGTAGGGGACGGTGGCGGTGGGTCCCATCTGCGGGGTCACGGCTTGCGGGTAGTAGAGCATCTCAATCTGCACGGCCTGATGGTGGCGCTGTTTGCGGCTGTTGTAGGGGCCGTTGTCGTCTTTATGCCAATGCTGATCCCTGGCGCCGCTGGTAAAGGAGGCATTGTGGGTGAAAGGCACAATCGCCCAATGGTTGCCGACCAGTTGGTTGCACGCCGCCACCAACCCCGGCGCCTTGAGCAGATCGAGTACGGCCGGCACATTGGCCGGCGTCACGCGCACACCGGTGTCGTGAACGGCCTTTTCCTGTGTGTACACTTGTTCATGAACCGCTGCCGGGATGCCCAGGCTTTCTGGCGAGAGGACGACCAGCCCGCGGACGGCAAAGTCCAGCACCAGCCGATCGGGCGTGGTGTAGGGGAAGGGAAGCGCTAGTTCTTGGTTGTTTGTCACTGGATTTACCTTTGTATTGGTTGCTTATGCGGATAACGCCCCATTTCGGGACATTGTTATAAACTTGGGTGATAAACTTGGGTTATAAATTCGGCCCCATGACGATTAATATATCTTCCGTCCGCACAGTTTCGGTCGGATCAGGAGTATAGAGGAATTCCCCGTCGCGGCGAATCGCCAGGACAAGTTGGGCGAGGGCGCGTCGAACATCTTCGGTGGTTTTGCCGATTAGCTCGGGATAATCAGCCACCCGCAGATCGCCAAAACGCATTTGCTGATTGCTCCGGTAGAGCATCTGATCCCAGAGTTCCGCTGTATCATGGTCAAGCATCTGCGAAGCGACGCTAAAACCACCCATGATATTGGGCGAGATGACCCGGTCAGCGCCGGCCAGATAGAGGGTGTGCATATTGAGTTCGTCACGGGCGCTGGCGACGATGCGCAATTTGGGGTTGCCTAGGCGGCGCGCCATATCCTTGGCACTGAGAATAATCGTGGTGTTGTCGCGATCATCCTCCATCGCGGCCACGACGCCAAAGGCGCGGTGCACCCCGGCCGCGCGTAAGTGCTGCTCCTCCGTCGGCGCTTCCAGCAGATACAGGACGCCGGTTTCCTCAGCCAGTTCCTCCACCGTTTTGCGCTCCTCAATGCTCCAATCTACCTCGGCCAACGTGGCATAGTGGCGCTGGCGTTTCTCCACATAGGCGGCGTGCAGCCAGAGCAAGGTGCGCTTGAGCTTGGCTTCATCGGATTCGATGATGACAAAGGGGACGCGCCGGCGGCTAAATTCGCCGGCGGCGCGATTGGCCAGAATGCCGCCGCCACAGACAATGACATGATTGGATAAGGCTGCGATTTTTTTCATACGGGTTTCCAAACGCTTTAAGGCTTGCTTGGCCTGGTGTCCTTCAAAAACGATGGCGGCGGCGGTCGAGAGCGCGTACCCAGCCAGTCCAATGGCAAAGAGGGTGAAGAAGATGGCAAAGGTGCGTCCCGCCACGGTGCGTGGTGCGACATCGCCATAGCCGACGGTGGTCATGGTGATGATGGTGGCGTAGAGCGCGTCTAAGAAGGTCCAGCCTTCCAGCCACGCATAGACCAGCGTCCCCAGCGCGATCAACGCCAGGAAGGGCAACAGCAGCGGCAACAGGCTGGAACGCCGGATCTTCTGTGATTTTTGAAGCAATGCGGTGAGAACAGCAAAAAGCCAACTTCCCATGTCGCCAGTGTACCAAATCTAGTCATCTTGTTGCAAGCGGCTATGGGCGCCAGCGGCGAACAGCAACCCGATCATCCGGTTGCCAGCAGTTACCTTTTATACGCCTTTATTGCCGAGTATAGTCGAGATCAAGCATGTCCCAACCCGAAAAGGACGCGCTACGCTTCCACATGCACAAACTTAGGACGTTTGCGCACCCTATATCTCCCGGGGAAAGGACGGGGAAAGGACAGTGCAAGGGACACTTGGCGGTTACAATGGATTCATCAGCGTAAAATACTGAACATCAACAATATACAAGGCAAAAACAACATGCGGTAGCTCTAGTAAGTTTAGCCTGGATAAGGTAAAACGCCTGAGAGCAACGCAAAATAGTGAGGAGACTGAGATGAAATACGTACTTGGCGCTTTACAGGTTCTGCTTGCACTCGTTTTTCTGATGGCCGGTGTCACAAAGATCATGACCCCTGCCGCTGACCTGGTGGCGATGATGAGTTGGGTTGCTTCGGTTCCTGCGGCGGCGGTTCCGGTCATCGGTGTGCTTGAGGTTGCAGGCGCAGTGGGCTTGATTCTTCCCTGGCTGACAGGCATTCAACCAGGGTTGGTTCGCCTGGCGGCCAGTGGGCTTGTTCTAACAATGATTGGGGCAGTCATCACCCATATTGCCATTGGTGAACCGATTACACAAGCGATGCCAGCACTTGTGCTTGGCATTCTTGCTGGCGTCGTTGCCTATGGGCGCACCGTACTTTTGCCGCTACCGGCAGCCGCTTAGGATATTTTCTGGCAATCGCTGCAATCGCTACAATCGGTTGAACCGATTGTAGCGATTGCATGTCTATTCGGAAATGTCCTTACTGATGCGCTCTAATCGTTGTCGTACATGATAATCAGTTGCCGTTTCACCAAAGAGCGACCAAGCTTCTTCGACCAAAGCGTGTGCCTGTGCCGGCTGGTGCCGGGCTTGGGCGACAAGGGCCTGGCTGGCCCGTACATTCGCCATCTGGATGCGGTTATCCCGTGATTGAGCAGCCGTATAGGCTTGGTCAAACGCCTCTTCTGCTCGCACCAGATCCTGACGGGCGAGGGCGATCTCGCCGGCCGTGCTGTAGACATATTGTGACAATAGGGTCAGCTTGTATTGTTCGATCAGGGCGATGGCGGCCTCGATCTGCTGTTGGGCCTGGTCAGCTTTGCCCGCGAGCAAGGTATGGTACGCAAGGTTATTCCCAGCAAACGCCATCCCAAAGAGATCATTACTCTTCTCAGCCAGCCGGTGCGCTTCCGTAAAAGCAGCCACCGCCGCTTCAATCTCCCCGTGGTTCGCTAATAGATTTCCTCGCTCAAAGGCAGCCCGCATCGCTAATGGGGTGAGATTGTGTTCACGCACCAGTTGCTCTGCCCGCACCAGATAAGTGAGCGCCGTCGCGTACTCCTGATTCTGCCGTTCCACCATGGTGGCGAGTAAGGATGCTTCGGCGTAAAGGGCTGGGTTTAACGCTTCCGGCTGTGCCAAGGCGGTGTGTGTCAACCATTGGCGTGCTTGCGCAAAGTGACTCTTGCTAACCGCGATCATGGCCAGCGTAAGCGCTGCGCTCGCAGCACCCACCAGATCACCAACCTCTTCAAAGGCATGGAGCGCGGCTTCCAGTTGCTCTTGGGCCTCGGTAGCGGTGCCACTAAACAACAATGCTTTGCCTAGTGCCAGGTGGCGTGACGGGGTCGGCGCCCAAGCCAGCGCCTGACGAGCGTAGCTAACAGCCTCGACAAAGGCGCCTACCAGAGAAGCCTGCTCGGCAGCGCGGTCGGCATAGGGAACGGCGCGTTCTACCGCGCCGGCGGCAGCAAAATGCTCCATCAACAACCCGGTGACTTGCAGTGACGCCGGTGTGTGTAGCTGCTCTAGAGCCTCAGCCGCGCGCCGGTGCAGAAAGACGCGGCGTGCCGGCGTGAGATCGGCGCGCAGAACCGTCGCGACCAAGGGATGGATAAAGTGGTAACGCTGATTTTCTGCGGTTAACACGCGCTCTTGCATCAGTCGATCAAGCGCATCCAGCAATTCCTCTTCACTGCGCCCACTGGTCGCTTGCAACAGAGCAAAGGTAGCGTGATCACCCAGGATGGCGGCTGCTTGCAGGATATGTAACGCCGTGGCAGGGACCGTCGCATGGATACGTGTGCGCACAAGGGCAGTCAGGTCATGTTGTGCGGCATCGCCCTGGGCGCGCTGCAACTCCGTCAAAAAATAGGGGTTGCCGCCACTCTGTTGAATCCAGCCCGCAGCCGCAACGGTGTCTGCCGGGGCGCCCAATTGGGTCAGTAACATCTGCGCCTCAGCCCTTGTCAGATGAGGAAGGGGCAGTTGGCGCAGGCGGCCCTGCCGTTGCCAGCCGGCCACCGTTGCGGCCACTTGTTCAGGTGCATCCTGCGGCCGATAGGCGCCAATTAACAACAGCGGGGTGTTCTTCAGTTGATCAACCAGATAGATCAGCCAGTCCAAGGTCGAAGGATCCACCCAATGCAGATCGTCAATGATCAGCACCAGCAAGGGTGTTGCTAACAGACGGAATGCCTCGGTCAGCGCCTGTAAAAGCCGCGCCCGCTCTTCTGCTGGCGATATCATACGCAGCGGGGGCAGATTGGGCCACTGCAAGGCCAGTTCAGGCAGCAAGCGCGCCAACTCGGCCAGCCAGATTGGCGCCAGGGGTAAGGGGGCGCGGACAAGCGCCTGCGCGGGGCCTGGTTGACGGAAGAGGTTAAGCAGCGGGGCAAAGGGCACCGGCTCGCTCGTCTCTATTGCATGAGTGGCCAGAATGATGCCATTGGGGAGACGAGTTTCCACCCAGGTGCGCCAGAGATGCGTCTTGCCCATGCCCAGATCGCCTGTGATCATAACGACACGGGCTTCGCCGGCGGCCGCGCGCAACCGCTCGGCGTCCAGCGTCGCCATCTCGGTTGCGCGACCAACAAAAGGCGAGATGTATTTCGCTGGGCTGGCGACCTGTGTGTTGGACGCAAGCAAAGGCGCCGGCCCTGTCCTAGTGGCTGGTACGGTGGCGACCGCCAACAAGCTCTCATAGTGCGCGATGGTCGCCGGGAGGGGTGGGACGCCGAGTTCGCGCTGCAAAACTTCCACTAGCGTCGCATATTGTTGCAGCGCTTGGGGGCGCTGTCCAAGCTGTACATATGCCTCGATCAGGGCAAGGTGGAGTGCTTCGCGCAATGGATCGGCAGCGAGTGCGCGCCGCGCATGTTGCATGACCGGTGTCCACGCCCCAGCAGACCGCTGCAAGGCAATGATGCGTTCCATCAAGCGCAGATAGACCTCTGTCACCCGTTCCCGTTCCCGTTGCAGCCAAAGCTCGAACTCTGGTGCTTCGTGGACCACCAGCCCATCAGCGAGCGTGCCCCGATAGGTTGAGACGGCTCCTTCCAACTCGCTTACGCCGCCACTTTCCAGCCGCTCGAATCCAGCTTCCAGGTTGTGGATGTCCACGACTACATCGGGCGCCAGTCGCAGCGCGCCGCCTACCTGTTCCAGCAGATCGGATCCCAGCACCTCGCCTATCGCCCAGAGCGTGTTGCGCATGTTCTTGCGCGCCGCTTGGGGCAGGCTTTCAGGCCAGAGCAGGTCGATCAGCCGTTCACGGGGGTGGGCCGTGCGTGTCACTGCCAGATACAAGAGCAAGGCAACGCCTTTGGCCTGGACAAAGGGCAGCAGCACCCCGGCGTGTTCAAAGCGCGGTACACCAAGAAACGTGAGCGTAGGTTTGGACATGAGCATCATACTTGATAGCAGTTTCGATTTTAGCTCGACATGTTGTCCTCAAATGGGGACTAGCGGCTTCCGTAGATAGACATTCAGAAAAAGATTCGTGAAGCCGAATCTTTTTCTAAGAAGGGATAGCAATTTTTATCACGTGATTATAGCCGAAAACGTCCTAACCCCCAAAGGACGCCAGCCGATGCCATCTCCACCAAGGTAGGACACCAGCGCCCACAAGGTTGCCGTAAAAAAGGACGACGGCAAGGACGGTCAGTAGCTATCCTCTATTCATCAACTGGTTGTGATGAACAAATATCATCACACTGACATACCAAACGTAAAACAACTAGTGAAACACAAAGGAGAGCATGATGAATATCGCACTTTGATTACTTGCCACCTTTGTTGCCTATGGTCGCTTTGTCGGCTAAGTTTATCCAGGTGGCTGTCACTGCCCACAGAAGTCATGGTTATACCACGCGACAAGGGGGCGGTGGCAGTCACTTCAACTGGTTTACCTCATCTTGTTTTACCTGATCAATGAAAGGAACAAGTTCATGTTTGACTTTATCACAACCATTCCCCAGGATCTGCACCCGATCTTCGTTCATCTGCCGATCGGCTTGTTATTGGTTAGCTATGCACTCAGTTTTGCCGCCCGGCTTTGGCCCCAACTAGATGAGAGCAGTTGGTTGCTGCTGATACTGGGTGGCCTTTCGACCATCCCGGCGACAGTCACAGGGCTGCTCGCCCACTCGCCGTATGAGGAGCATGCACTGATCGCAGTCATCGAACCTCATCAATTCCTGGGCCTCGGCACCACACTCTTCACCTTGGCCTTGCTGATCTGGCGCTGGTTGTCACGGCGATCCGGGCGCGATATAGGTCAACGGCCAATCTATCTGGTCGCGGCTTTCATCGGACTCTTACTCCTGGTGACGTTGGGGGGTACAGGTGGACAGCTAACCTATGAATATGGCATCAACGTGCGTGGGGTCAACCCGCTACTACCCTGAGTAGCCCCCCACTGCTCGGCAAACCAGTCCGTCCAGGTGTGCGATGGTACACCGCGCTACGATAGGCCACTGGTCGAGTAATCAATGGCATCCACGCTATAACTTTGGGAGAAGTTAAAATGACACAGGAGATTATTTCATTCGGGCCTGTCCACTTGGAAGTCACCGACACAGCGCGTTCGGCACAATTTTGGCAGGAAATCGTGGGTCTCACCCTGCGGACGCAAGGTGATGCAGGTGTGGAGCTTGGCACGCAAGACGAGACGCTGGTGATTTTACACGGCGGCGCAACTACCCCCTTCCGCAAGGGACACAGTGGGCTTTACCACCTTGCCATCCATGCCCCCACCGAGCCGGATTTTGCCCGTATTCTCGCCCGCATGATCCGCCGCAACTACCCGATCAGCCCGACCGATCACACTGGGTCGAAATCGATCTACCTCAGTGATCCGGATGGCATTGAGGTTGAGATCACATTGGAAACGCCGGAACGCCTGGTTTCGGTGCAGATCGATGGACACAAGGCTCGCGTAATCGCAGCCGATGGGTCGGTGCGGGGCGGATCAGAGCCGCTGGATGTCAACGCTGTCCTGCGCACCTTGCCAGCCGGGGGATGTGAAGGCGCCTTGGCGCCGGCCACGAAGATTGGTCATGTCCATCTCTACACTGGGAATCTGGCGGCGGCCAACGCCTTCTACCAGCAACTTGGCTTCGAGTCAGTCACCTATTGGCCGCCAATGCGCTTTGCCGATCTCGGCGCCGGCGGCGTCTTTAAACATCGTCTTGCCATCAACACTTGGCAGGGGGAAAACGCCTCGCAATCGCCGCCTGGGACGGCGAGGATGCGTTACTTCATCATCCGCTTTGCGACACAGGCACTCCTGGATGCCGCGCTCCGCGCAATTCCTGCCGAGCCGCATGGCAGTGGCTATCTAGTACGCGATCCATCAGGGAACCCGATGCTCCTCACTACGGCGTGACCTGGCCTTGCCGTGTGAAATGGGAAAAGCGCCAATCCTTGCAAAAGGAACATTCCTCAACACCTTCGCCGGCATCTTGTTGATCGTTGCGCTAGTGACCCACAGCGGGTCAGCGATTGGTCCTTCCGCAGTCATTGCGGTGGTGATCGCAACCTGCTGTGGGTCACTGGCGCAATATTGGTCCAATGCTCATCCTCAAGCGCGCACTCGTGTAGTGAACCGCCTTTCCCTCGGTGTACACTCGTTCGTGAATCGCCGCCGGGATGCCCAGGCTTTCGGGTGCGAGGGCAACCAGCCCGTGGACGGCAAAGTCCAGCATTAGTCGATCCGACGTGGTGTAGGTAGGGGAAGCAATAGTTCTTGATTGTTTGTTACTGGATTTACCTTGGCAACAGGCTGGAGCGACGGATCGGCTGTGACTTTTGAAGCAATTATTTTCTGCCAGTTACATAGTTTGATGAGCAATCATACTCACCCCAGCATCGAAAAAGCCACGGTCAGGATCTGCTTCACCTCATCGTTTGGTTCGCCGCGAGCGAGGAGTGACAGTGCATTATTGAGTTGCGCGTCGATGTAGATAGCGGCAAAGCGTGAAGGCATGTCGCCGGTAAACTCCCCTTTTGCCCGCGCCCGCTCCACCCAATCCGCATAGAGGGTCAATGTCTTTTCCTTGGCCTGATCAATTTCTGCGCGTGTTTCTTCCCCCAAACGCCGATAGGATTCGCGCATTTTTACAAACAGGCACCCACTCGGCACCGCTTGATCATCACCTAAAAATTGCGCATCACCACTCCTCGTCACGATGGATACAAGGCTATCGAGTGTCTTGCGAAAGGGCACATCCGCGGCGATCAACTGGTATACCGGTGCAAGCACCTGTTGCTGGTAGGCGACAAGGACCGCTTTCATCAACCCGTCTTCATTGCCGAATTCACGGTACAGACCTGGTTTAGAGACTTCCGCGCACCGACAAATCTCATTTACCGATATGCTGTCAACATCGTCCCGCCAGTACGCCTGCATCGCCACCGCCAATATTTGTTCGCGATCCATCGTTTTTGGACGCCCTCTAGATGCTTTCGCCATGGTTGTATTCGAAGTCATATTTTAGTACCAATTGGTATCTTAATTTGGCAATGGTTGAATTTTTCAATATTATACCACAAGGTACGTAAATCTACAACCTAAAATGATCGCTGTGATTGTGTCAGGGCAGCACCTTTGAAGTAGAAACATAAATTTTATACCAACTGGTATCTTAATTTAACAAAGGTTGAATCCCCCAATATAATACCGACCGGTACACAAATATATACCCTGCGGTATTCTTACAAAAAGGCGGAGATTCAAATGAAAAACATCATCATCACAGGTAGCAGCAGCGGATTTGGCTTAAAGGCCGCTAAAGACTTTGCCGACAAAGGCTACAAAGTCTTTGCCACCATGCGCAACCCAAGTGGGAAAAACGCTGGCAAAAAGGCAGAACTAGAAGGTCATTCTGCCCAGATCACCGTGGTAGATATGGACGTAACCGACGATGCTTCGGTTCAACAAGCCATCGGCGGCATCATTGCCACAGAAGGAAAAGTAGATCTCCTGATCAATAATGCCGGCATCATGTTTCTCGGCATCACCGAGGCCTTCAGCGTCGAGCAAGCCCATGAGCAGATGAACGCCAACTACTACAGCGTCATTCGGACCATGCAGGCGGTTCTGCCCGCGATGCGCAAGGCGGGCAGCGGTTTGATCATCAACACCAGCTCGCTCGTCGGTCGCATCTCGCCGCCCTTCTTCGGCACCTATACCGCCACCAAACACGCGCTGGAGGGCTACTCGCAAGCCCTGCGCTATGAGGTGGCGCCCTTTGGTGTGGACATCGCCATCGTCGAGCCTGGCCCCTTCGGCACCGGTCTTTTGGCAGCGGGCCGGCCACCCGCCCTTGGTGATGTGCTTGCCTCCTATGGCGCCCTGGCCGGCGTGCCAACCGCTATGGGCGCGCAATTTGCCCAGATGCTGTCGAGCGACGGCGCCCCTGATCCGCAATTGGTGGTCAACGCCTACTTGACCCTTGCCGAAATGCCCGCCGGCAAGCGCCCGATGCGGACGCAGGTCGGCATCAGTTGGGGCGTAGACGAAATGAACCGCCTGACCCAGCCCATTCAGGACAAGATTCTCCAAGAAATGCAACTGGAAGGTGTATTGGGCGGCGTATCTGCTTGACCAAGCGGCCATGCCGAGCGCGCTAAACCGCGAACATACCACCAAGCACCTAAATCTACAACCTGAGGTGTTGTCAGGGCAGCACGCTGATGAAAGGAGAAAATTCAGAAGAAAAATAAGAAGTTCGGTCATTCATGTGTGTAGTGCTCTCGAATTCACGAAACGCGCGCTCGATGGTCGAGTGCGCAAAACTATCCAAAACCAACTCAACCAACTGGAGTGATGACATGTCTATTATCAGATCTTTCGTCTTTTTTCTTGCCTTTGCCGCGACCCTTGTCGGCTGTACGGGCATCGTGAGCGTGCCTCAGCCGGAGCAGCCGGCACAGGCCGTCGAGCAGGCTGTAGATAAACAAGCGGAGATTCAAGTGAACAAAGAAACAGTTCGGTCATTTGTGAGTGCCGTAAACTCGTATGACGCGAGTCAAGCCGGCGCGCTGTTGCATCCAGCGTATATCCAACACAACCCCTATATTCCGACGGGAAGAGATGCGTTTTTGAGCCTACTCCCCGTTCTGGAAGAGAATCAAACCCAAGTAAACACCGTTCGATTGCTTCAAGATGGGAATTATGTGGTTGCCCATAACCTCTGGAGCAACGCCACACCCTTTGGCGCCGAGGAAATGGTGTCGTTTGATGTCTTGCGGATTGATGAAGATGGATTGCTCGCCGAACACTGGGATGCTCTGATGCCCAACACGCCACCCAATCCGTCCGGCAGAACCTTGACCGATGGTGCAACTGAGATTACGGATTTGGACAAAACCGAAGCGAATAAGGCCATTGCCGCGCAGATTTTTGATGTTGTCATCAATGGCACGCCGGAAGAAGTCGGTGCCGTTGTCACAGAGAACTTTCTTCCCGAGTACAAACAACATAGCCCCACAGTAGCGGACGGTGTTCCAGCCATTTTTGAAGCGTTTGCCAGAGAAGAATGGATATACACGAAAAATCATAAACTGATTGGCGAAGGCAACTTTGTTCTTTCTATTTCCGAGGGCACAGCGAAGGGCGTTCACTCCGTCTTCTATGATTTGCTGCGCTTTGAAGATGGCAAGGTTGCCGAGCATTGGGATGTGATTCAGGCGATTCCGACAGAAGGGTTAGCCAACGACAACAGTATGTTCGGGTTTGAGTAACGATTCAGCCTCAGGTGTGACGCACCGGCCATAACCGGATACAAGTTTCGGATCTTCACTTGGCCGATGCGTCACACCTGAAGCGTACCTTCCGATTTATCGCAATGTGCGCGGTCAATGGTCGCACACGCAAAACCATCCAAATCAACCAACTGGAGTCATGATAGGACTATCACTATGCAAAACGAAATGCTTATTTCCAGTATGGGACTCATTCTCTCCATCGTACCTGTGACGATTCATGGTATTGAGGTGTTGTTTCCCATGCAAGCGCGCTGGATTGTGAACTGGGTGCTTCCATTTTTCGGCTTTACGTTACCTAGCCGCACCAAGAGTTTGACGTATGACGAGCAAATTACGATGTTGGATGCTGCTCTTCAAGCTGCGCCAACGGAGAAGAAAAGCGCTGGGGCGGACTACGTCTTTCTTATGCTCTTCGAGCAACGCCAAGGGGCCATTGGTTTTAGCGCGGTGGCTGCGGGAGCGATCTACGGGCTAACCATGCTGACTCTGGTTGAGCGCAACTCATTGCACTTCGTCTTTGGTGTGGTTGCCGTGTTGATGATGCTCGTGAATGCGAACCATGCGGGTGTTCCATTTTTGGGGAATCACCCCAAGGTGTCGCGCATTGGCAAAAATGTAGGCATCGTCTTTACGCCCTTCTGGTTGGCGGTTGCCGTGTTCAACTGGTTGGCCTTCTATTATTCTCTGGTATAGTTCCATGTGAACAAACCGACTCGATACAGGAACCTCCATGCTACAACAGACCGATAGCGCAAGTCCGAAACGCATTGTAGCCATAGATACCCTACGCGGCTTCGCTTTGCTTGGTATTTTGCTCATGAATATCATGTTCTACGCGATGCCCCAGATCGCGTATTTCAACCCGACAACGCTTTTTGGCGCCGCATGGTATGATCGCCTTGCGTATGCGCTGGTGCATGTGGTCGCTGAAAATAAGTTCATGGCTTTATTTTCGCTGTTGTTTGGTGCCAGCGTGGTCCTCATTACCAACAAAACGGAAAGCAAAGGCAGCAATCCAGCACGCTATCACTACACGCGCAATTTCTGGCTATTGGTGATTGGCCTGATGCACATGAATCTGATCTGGTCAGGCGATGTCTTGGCGCTCTACGCGCTGTCGGCATTTGTGTTGTATCCGCTCCGCAAACTGGCGACGCGCCGGCAATTTGTGCTGGGGCTGGTGATCTTTCTGTCGCCGGTGTTGGTTTATTGGGCGGCAGGCGCTGCGGCCGCACAGTTGGATGATGCGTCGATTGCGGAACTTGTCGCGCTATGGCAACCTTCCCCAGCCATGATCCAGGCGAAAATTGACAGCTATCTTGGCTCATACCGGCTTGCCACCACCTATGAAGCCACCGATACCGAGAGTCTGGCCGCGGCGTTCTATTACATTGCCTTGCTCTACAACTTTTTCACACGAGCGCTGGGCATGATGTTGATCGGCATGGCGCTATTTTCGTGGGGGGTTGTGACCGCCGGCAAGAGTACCGCATTCTATCGCCGTCTGTTGTTGACCGGCTTGAGCGTTGGCCCACTACTTTCGATCATCGGGTTGGTCTTGCACGAGCAAAAGGGCTGGGATGCGCTCTACTCACCATTTGCCGGCCAAATTTTTAACCATGTGGCAACGCCCTTCACGGCCTTTGGCTATGTGGCGCTGATCATGCTCTGGAGCCACACGGACCGGTGGCGCAACGTACAAGATGGCCTCGCCAACGTCGGCAAAATGGCGCTCACGAACTACATCGGACAATCCTTGCTTGCCACCTTTATCTTCTACGGGTGGGGCTTGGGTCTCTTTGGGAGCGTAAATCGAGCGGCGCAATGGTTGTTTGTGGTAGCGATTTGGGGCTTTCAGCTCATTTTCTCGTCATGGTGGATGACGCGCTTCCGCTACGGCCCGTTGGAATGGCTGTGGCGCTCCTTAACGTATGGCCGTTTGCAGCCATAGACACTACGCGCGAATCACCGTCACACTGCGACCGCTAGGGGTGGTTGTAGTAGTCGAAGTGGTGCGTTGGCTGATGGGCGGCTGACCACTACGTTGGTCAAAGATGACCAGCCAGCCGGTGGCTAGGCCCAAGCCGCTAAGGTAATCATCCAGTTGTTTCAAGCCTTGCGTCAGCGGATCACTATCGCCATCGCGCCAGACTTTGAGTTCCATCGCTTGTCGGGCATCGCCATAGTAGAGACAAAGATCCAGCCGGCCCGACCCAATGGCATACTCCCGCTCAATTCTGCCGTTGCCGTTCACGACGCGATGCAGGAAGGCCATCAGCACCAAATGGGGCGCGATCTCATGATAGGGCGCGCTTTGTAGCAGCGGTTGACCATGTTGTCGCCAAAAGGCAAGAAAAGCCTCCAACAATCGGCTAAGATTGAGCGAGCCGTCGGCGTTGAGCCAAGTGGGCTGAATCGTCGGTAACGATGCCTGTGTGCTGGCAGCCAGGATACGCGGAATTACCTCACCATAAATTGCATTCGCAATCGCCAATCGGCCAGCGCCGATCGGACGCGCCAATCCCAAATCAACCACATAATCTAAATCATCCGGGGGCACGGCATCCAATACATCGCCAGCCAGAATCGGCTCAATTACGCTGCGGACGCGCTCCTCGCGCAATTTGTCGGCTAACTGACCCAAGTGCGTCTGTCGCCGCTGGATCAACAGTTCTTTGGCCTCATTGATCTGGTCAATCACAATTGACTGGGTACGGTCCGGCATCAACTCCTCGATACAGACCTTCGCCAGTGCATTGACCAGCCACGGCTGCCCTTGGGTCAGATCAAAAAGGCGCGCAATGGCATCTAGCGTAAATCGTTGTCCTGTGTCAGCCGTGTGTTGCCCCAGCAAGGCGCTAACTTCCTCAACCGTAAAATTACGCATGGTGAACGAGCGCACGGCAATGTTAAAGGGACTAGGCGTGTTGAGATAGGGCGAACCGCCGGACTTCACCTTGTAGTCGCGCACATCGCGCAGCCCGATCAGCGCAACTGAGCTAGGAAAGGCGGTGGGCCGCTGCGAAAAGCCATCCCGCAACTGCCGCAGCACGGAAATCAGCACATTGTCCTGCAACGCATCAATCTCATCGATAAAGATCGCCAGGGGCAGCGGCGCATGTAAGGCCCATTCACCAAAGAATTCGTGCAGCCGCTGTCCCGCTGGCGCGTCCGGCTGCCAAACCGGTGGGTGATAATTTTTCGGCAATTGAAAGCGGATGGCGCGCCGCCAGGCGCCCAGGATGGCACGTTCGGCGGCATCAATGTCAGCCGGAAAGCCGGCGCCGATCTCCATCGAGACAACCACGCCGATATATTGACCCGCCGCCGTCAACTGGCGCGCCAATTCGAGGATGGCCGTCGTCTTGCCGGTCTGGCGCGGGGCATGAAGAATAAAGTAGGACTTCTGGGCCAGCAGCCGCTCGATGTTCAACTCTTCCAGGCGCGCCGTGGCCGGCAACATATAGTGGTCGGTCGGGTTACAAGGCCCCGTGGTGTTAAAGAAACGCATGGCAGTATTATATCACGACCGCTTGCAGTGACCCAAGCTTGTCGAGCCTTGGGTCATATGTGCTGTATGGAAACTTATTGCCCTCCTCTGCGTACTGTAACGCAAAGGAGGGCTTTTTTATGACAACCCATAAACGTGTTCCGTGGATTCTGTGGCCATTCTATGTGTTGGCGCAGTTGATTACGGGAATTCTAAAACTAACAGGCCGATTGGTGGCCGCCTTGATCGGCTTTGTGTTGTTGGTCGCCGGGGTGGCCCTGAGCATCACGATTATCGGTGCGATTCTGGGCGTGCCACTGATCATCATTGGCTTTATGTTACTGGTACGGGCAATCTTTTAAGGAGAAGATCGATGGGGTACTTTTTAGCCGTCTGGCTGGTCACTGCGATCAGCCTCATGATTATGTCTGGTTTGTCGTTGGGGATTGAGGTCAAAAATTTCAGATCCTCATTGATTGCCGCGCTGGTGATTGGTCTACTCAACGCCAGCTTGCGCCCTGTCTTGGGCTTTCTCCTCTTCCCGGTGACGTTGCTCACGTTGGGGCTGTTTGCGCTGGTGCTGAATGGCTTGATGATCTGGCTGGCGGCGCAATTTGTGGATGGCTTCCGTCTGCGTGGCGGATTTTTGACAGCCGTGTTGGCAGCGATTGTACTGGCGCTACTCAACGCGCTAATCTTCTGGATTTTCTGATTGTATTACGCCCAAGACCCCGCACGCGCCACCAGTTGATAGGCCATCTGTCCCACCTGATCAACCGGGGTCTTCATTCCTTCCTCTACCCACCGGCGTAACAACATATAGACTCCCCCTGTGATAAAATCGACCACATACTCATGTAAGGTAGGATGTTGGTGGATGTTGCTGTTGGGCGTGGCGGCAAACGCATCCATCAACACCGCCATGTGCCGGCGCAAACGGGTCAGCAACAAATCTTTGTTCTCAAGCTGCCAAACCACACTCCACGCTTTTGCCTCTTTACCCCACAGTTGAAACGAAGTCATCACCAGCGTTTCGAGGGTGATAGGCTGACGCTGGGCGATCTCCTCAAAGACCGCTTTGTGTAACTGGGCAAAGAGATCATCAATGTGACTCAGCAGCAACTCCTCTTTCGATTCAAAGTGTAAATAGAAGGCCGGGCGCGAGACATCGGCCAGATCGGTGATCTCTTTGATCTGGATGCTCTCCAGCCGCCTCTTCTGTAACAACACCAACAGTGCCTTTTGTAACGCCGCCCGTGTTCGCCGCGCCCGCCGATCATTGCTCTCTTTTGTAGACATTTTGCCCCGTTTGTCAAATAGTTGACAGGGAGGTGCTCTTGATCATTGACAACCGTCCCTGCTTTTTATAGGATAACGGTAAGTTTACAGAAGTAAATTATTTTACGCAAGTAAAATAATCAACCTATAGCAAAACAGGAGAGAAGTGGAGGAGAAAGCGTTATGGATTTTGTATAGCCATCCTAAATTTCAACAAAATGATCAGAGTCGTTCGTTGCGTTATCAGCGAAAAGAAAATGTGTAGAAGACAAATACAAAGCGTTTCCGGGAGGGAACAAGCCATGAAAGACCGTATGATCTGGGCCATTGTCGCCATTTACGCCCTGTTTGCCGCAGTCAAACCGCTTTTGCAAGAGACGCCCTACTTCGCCCTTGTGCCACTCATCACCATCCTTGCGCCCATCGTCTTCGTCCTGCTCCACGCACCGAAACAGATCGGCTGGAAGAACCTTGGCGCCTTCTTTGTGCTTGCCTTTGCCATCAGTTGGAGCTACGAATCGCTCTCGATCGCCACGGGCTTCCCCTTTGGCAGCTACCACTACACCGATGAACTGGGCTACAAGCTCGGCACCGTACCGCTTCTGATCATGCCCGCCTATTTCGGCGCCTGCTATATCTCCTGGCAGATCGCTCGCACCCTGAACGAGGCGATTGCGCCAGACCACGCCTACCGCTGGCCGGTTGTCCTGGTCGCCTCTTTCGTCATGGTGATGTGGGACCTGTCGATGGACCCTGCGCGCGCCACCGTCAACCAGGCTTGGATCTGGCATGACGGCGGGGCCTATTTCGGCGTACCCTTTATCAACTTTGTCGGCTGGTTCCTTTGCGTTGCCACCATCTTCGCCGCTTTCGCCTTCTGGCTTTCGCGCCAGTCGGCAGCAGGCGTGATCGCCCCCAACCAGCAGGCCCAGGCGCAATCCCTTGGCATGTACGCTGCCCTCTTGACCGAGTTCGTGGCCTTTATCTTCCTTGGCCCGAAGACTGGCGCCGTTACCGATGCCGTGGGTCAGATCTGGAACCAGCGCGACATCTACGAGTCGCTTGGCCTCGTCTCGATCTTCACCATGGGCTTTGTGCTTGTGCTTGGTCTGCTTGCGCTCAAACGCCGTGCGTAGATGATCGAACCAGACGACACCCTGGCGCGCGGAGGAAGATGAAGCCTAGGCGGGCTGCCTCCTATAGCCACTCGGCAGATTGCTGCGATTGCATTGGGGTGATCTGCCGAGTGGCACGGGCGGGATTTTGGCCTGTCACTTACGCCGGGATGAGTACAAAGTGACCATAGGCCACAAAAGCCGCCAGTAAAAGCAGAACGATGTTGGCCACCAGCGACTGTGCGCCATCCTTTCGCTGCAAGTGCAACAGCAGCGCCCCGATCATCGTGCAGGCCAAGCCAACCGCGGCCAATGGGGTCAACCACGGCAGAATCCCTGTCAACTGGGGCAGAACCAAGCCAAAGCTAATCAAGACTTCCAGGATGCCAATCAACTTGAGGTTGCTTGCCGAAACCGAATCGACCCAAGCCATGCGCTCGCCGCCGCTTTTTTTGATCGCCTCTTTTGATTGGCTTGCTTTCATAAACCCTGCCAGCAAGCCTTGCAAAACCCAAAGTGCACTGTTCAGTTTTCTCTCCTTGTTTTTCAGTATTTGGTGAAACGACATTACTCGTTAGTGATTGACCAACGGGGCGACCTTTGTCCCGATTAACTCAATCGATCGCAACAGTTTTTCGTGTGACAACCCGGCATTGTCCATCTGAAAGGTAACCCGTGCAATGCCGCCCAGCGCCGCGCTATGGCGCCGGATCTTCTCGGCGATCTCTTCGGGGCCGCCAACCAACAACGCGCCCATCGGCCCATTTTGCGCATCAAAGCGCGCCCGACTCACCGGCGGCCAGCCCCGTTCTTTGCCAATGCGCGTAAAGGTTTCGGCATAGCCGGGGTAATAGTCGGCAACGGCTTCTGCTGTACTGTTTGCCACATAGCCCAGCGAATGTAACCCCACCTTCAACTGTTGGGGTGGATGGCCCGCCTCTGCACCCGCCTGGCGGTAGAGGTCGATCAAGGGCCGAAAGCGGTGGGTTTCGCCCCCAATGACGGCCACCATCAGCGGCA
This sequence comes from Caldilineaceae bacterium, assembly GCA_026645575.1. The sequence continues at coordinate 83,070 of JAPKMW010000006.1, read as the reverse complement.
ACCCCAGCAGCCCCGCCCGCACAAACGAAGCCGGGGTTCCACCCACACCCAACCAGACCGGGAGCGGGTTTTGCAACGGTCGGGGATAGATGGCTTGATCGCGCAGCGCAGGACGAAATTGCCCCGACCAATTGACGACTTCATGCTCCCGAATGGTCAGCAAAAGATCGAGCTTCTCGGCAAAGAGTGCATCATAATCGTGTAGGTTGTACCCAAAGAGAGGGAAGGACTCGGTAAACGAACCGCGCCCCACCACCATCTCCGCCCGTCCACCTGAGATCAGATCCAGCGTCGCAAAGTTTTGAAAGACCCGCACCGGGTCGGCCGCGCTCAACACTGTCACGGCACTGCCCAGGCGAATTCGCTCCGTGCGGGCTGCCGCCGCCGCCAGAATCATTGTGGGGGCCGAATCCAAAAACTCTTTGCGATGGTGTTCGCCAATGCCGAAGAAATCGAGGCCAACTGTGTCAGCAAACGCCATTCTTTCAAGCAATTCCGCCAACGCCTTCATATTGTTGATCGCTGGGTCACTATCACTCGTCACCGTGGCCGCGGCGAAACTATCAATGCCAATTTCCATGATACTTTCCTTTTGAAATGACCGCTTGACTACCTTGCCAATGGCATATTTGACAGGATTCACAGGATTTACAAGATAAACAGCCGTAGAAAAATCTTGTAAATCCTGTCCATTGACAAGAAGTGTGACATTGGCAAACTACCTGGCTACGCTTGCGCCTGGATTGCCCGGTGCGTGCCATCACAGAAGGGTTTGTTTTTCGATGCGCCACAGCGGCATAAGGTCACGCGATTGCGTACTTCGGTCGCTTTGCCATCGGCGCGTTCAACCGCGATACCACCAGTAACCCACAGTGGGCCAGCGATGGGTCCTTCCGCTGTCATTTCGGTGGTGATCGCAACCTGCTGGGGTAGATCCGGCTCAATATCGGCTGAATGCTCATCCAAGGCATAGGTGTACGAACCCGATGGGCAGCGTTCGATCATTGCCATCACTTGCGCCCGCACAATGGAATCATCGGTTTGCTGCGCCAATTTCTGAATGTTGGCCAGCCGATGACCGCAAAAGCCCGACTCCGCACAGAGCGAGTAGTCACGCTTAATCACAATGCCGGTGCTGCCTTCGTGAACGATCTTGCGCTCCGCGAAGGTGTTGGTCGCGGCGGTTTCGCTGCCGTCGAAGCCATTGGTGGCGTGGGTGCCGTCACAGAAGGGTTTATTGGCTGATCCCCCACAGCGGCAAAGCGCCACCACGGGGCGATTGCCTGTCGCAAGGCGCTCGTTGGTCTGCCAGGTCATTGGCTCACCATGTTCCGAGCTAACCTGTTTTTTGTTGACGATGGCGGGGTTGCCATAGACGAGATAGGGGCCGTTGGGGGCAACTACGATCTTGGGTGTATTGGTTTGTTCACTCATTCGCTGATTCTCCTGGCTATAATAGTATAGGACTAAACTATTGGGTATAAAAAGCTCAACCGGAATTTACCTGGTTGATGACGCCGGAAGCGTCGGCGGGCCCCCGTAAGGGGCGGTGACCTTTTAGGCGCCTACGGATACGAAAGTGCCTTAGTCAAGACTGCGGTCTAACTTGCGCAAAATGGCCGCCAATTGTCGGATCTCTTCTTCCGTCAGGGGGGACAGGATCTCTTTGACATAGTGATCGTGCGCCGGCATGATCGTTGAAAACAAGGTACGCCCTTCGTCCGTTAAAGAAACATAACTGTCGCGCCCGCTTTTTTCGCGCTGGACATACCCCCTTTTTTCAAGGTTACTCAAATGTTGCGTGATATTGCCCTTGGTCACATGTAAGCGGTCGGCACAGGTCTGTTGATTGATGCCCTCTTCTGCCGCGATTTCCGCCAACAAGTCAAATTGCCCCTGGCTGAGACCCCAATGGCGCAAGTGTTCATCCATTTGCGGCAGTAGCTTTTTCAAGACACGGATGAAGCGAAACCAAGTCAATAGCCTTGCATCGCGTCGCCGTGTTTGTATGAAAATGGTCAGTTTATCCTTGGACATAGAAACAGTATAGCACTAAACCATTTCCGTGTCAAGAGGGTTAATTCATGGGGGTGGAATAGTGTAGCGCCCTTGGCGTGATGTCGCCGGCCCGCCTCGACCAGGAACGCCACCGGGGCATCCAGTGGACTGGCATGAATGTCGCCAAGTGGATAACATCTGGACGGCTGCACCGATTGACCAACTGTTGTCCCACCTGCGCCACATTGCCGACACGCTACTGCCGGCGCCGACCCACCTGCTTTGGCTAAACTGCCCCCAAAAACGCTCCGACATGGCCTTTTCCATGGAAAACCATATTTATATTGCCTTGTACAGCGCCTGGACGGCCCGAAACGAGACGTCGGCGCGAGAAGGATGGGCGACCGAGTGCATGGGCAAACTGGCCCATCTCTCTACCGGCATCCAACTGGCCAATGAAAACTTGAATCACCGCACGGCGAAATTTGTTTCCGATGAGCATCTGCGTCAACTGCAAATCATTCGCCAAGCGCGTGACAGCAGCCACCTCTTCCACGCATGGCACAGCAGACCGCAACTTGCGGCATAGTGGAAATGAGGGCAGACGATCATTGGTTGTGATTGGGTTTTGTCGTGATTGGGTATTGGCTGGTATGGGTGAGGAGTAAGGGGACTACCTGTTCGCTGCGCAGGTAGAGGGCATAGTGATCCAGCCCTCCCACAGCCTGAAAGCGAAAGACTGTCCTGAGGGTGGCGGCCCGCTTTACCAGAGGCAGCAGAGGATCGTGAGTGCCGGCAAAGAAGAGGGTAGGGACGGTGGGCGTCAACGGCACGGGCCAGAGGGCAGCGTGATCCTGTGTGACCAATGCCTGAAGGGCAGCGCTATCGTTGTGGTGGAGATGTTGACGCGCCATCGGCGGTAATGGGCCGTGATGATGTTCCAGGCTGGCAATCCATGCCTCAATGCCTTGGGCAAAGGCGGTGCGGTAGAAGCTGAAATTGGTGGCATAGGGGTGAGCGCCGCCGACGGTCAACGAAGCCAGCCGTGTCGGCGCTTGGTGGGCAAGCGCCAGCCCAATCCAGCCGCCCAGGGAATAACCAAAGAGATGTGTTCGGTCAATCTGCAATTTGTCCAACACAGCAAGGACATCGCCAGCCATCAAAGCTGGTGTATAGGCGGCAGGATCATGGGGTTTGTCGCTGTAACCGTGGCCGCGGGCATCAATGAGGATGATGCGAAAGCGCTCTTTCAACGGCTCGACATAGCCCAGGGCGCGCAGCCCCCATTGGCTGTCGCTGAGACCGTGTAACAGGACTAGTGGCTCGCCATCCCCATCAAAGTGATAGTAGATCCGAACGCCGCCGTGGATGAGATTAGGCATTGCGCTTTCCTGCCAACTGAACCATCATATGGTGAGTGAAACTTGTAATGCGTTCAGTATAGCAGGGAACCACTACCTTTGTCCCTTAACTAAAGTTGGGGGTCGGGTTGGTTTTATGAAAAACCGAGGTCAACTATCGCAAGAGGGAGGCGGCGCGCGGGACAAACTAAGGGGTAAGCGCTTCCCTTGTTGGCCCTACCGTGGGTACAAGGGACATCGGTTTCGGCTGGGCAGACGGGAGGAGTTGCGCCGGGGTTTGACCCACCAGCCGTTTGAGCGAACGAGTCAAGTGGGGCTGATCGGCGTAGCCGGCCAGATCCACAGTGTCGAGAATAGAAACACCCTGGCGTAACAAAGCAGTGGCGTGACGAGCGCGGGCAATTTGGCTGACGGCGCCGTGGGTCAAGCCGGTGGCATGAAGGAAGCGTCGCTGTACTGACCGAAGCGAGAGATCGGTCGCCTGGTTTTGTAACGCCGCATCGACCAGCGGTTCATGCACCAACAAGCCTTCCCGCACCATCTTGGCGACAAAGTCATCAACGTTCTCAAAGGTCGGCAACTCCCAGGCGGCGCCATGCAGCCAAAAGGTGCGGCTGCCGGCCGGCGACAGATCCACTTGATCATCGACCAACTTCACCGTGGGAAGATGGGGCATAAAAGTCCCCAATTTGAAGACAACGCCCAGCCACTCGCCATCAGCCGGACAATAGGCCGGTTGGGCTGCCGTCTCCGGGCCGCGCATCGACACCTGGATCTTGCCGGCGAGTTGGGTAATCACCATCTCCCAGTGGGTAACAGCCACGGAAAGAAATTCGCCGGCGCAATCGCTCTGACTGCGCCAGATGGTTTCGACAAAGAGTGAATCGGAAGGTCGGCTGTCAAAAGCCAGCATCGAATGACTGTCGCTCATGGCGACAGTGTAGCGCACTTCCAGACTTTTGTCTATCTATATTGGGTGTTATGCGGGGTCTACTTCAAGTTGAAGGCGCGTTCAATCCGAACTAGGTGTGTTAGCGACCAGTTAGCTGGATGCTAACACGCCTAGTTCGGATAATACCTTACCTTAGGCGTGTCTACCTATGTGAACGTTTGGTTTAGGCTCCGTTGTTAAGATGTTTATGAATCTTTGCGTGCTGGTTCATAAATGAGCGCGGTCACGCCGGAGCTAAAGGCGCGCGTTTCCACAAGTTGTAACGTGGCGGTAACGCCCTCGGCAAAGAGTCGCTTGCCCTGGCCCAAGACCACCGGGTAGACCAGCAGCCGGTAGCAATCGACCAGATCGTGCTGCATGAGCCACTGCACCAGGGTGCAACTGCCGTGGACGACCAGATTCTCACCATCCTGCTGCTTCAGTTTGGTGATCTCTTGCAGAATGTCGCCGCGGATGATCTGCGAGTTATTCCATTCAGCTTTGTCCAGCGTGTTAGAGACCACATATTTGCGCACGCCGTTAAAGTACTCACCACCGGATTCTTTGTCGGTGCGTTGAGGCCAGGCGGCGGCAAAGCCTTCGTAGGTTACCCGCCCAATGAGCAGCACATCGTTGGGCGTTGTCTCTTCTCCTTTAAACTGGGCGATCTCGTCATTCCAGTAGGGGAAGGTCCACATTGGATTTTCCATCACACCATCCAGCGACAAAAATTCGGTGACAATAATTTTTCTCATGATTGTATCCCCCTGTTTCATAAAATTGTTGAAAACTTGGTGATTGCGTGGTAAGGGTTCCGTACAAAGATAACCTGAGACAGCGCTCAGAGCGAGTCCGTGACTCGCTCTGAGCCGCAACTTATCTTTTTACGGCCCCTAAGCAATTGCTGATAAAGTCGATTCACACAAGCGATTACTTACCAACGCCTCGCCATCAAAAGCTGATAGCCGATTTTAACACAAGCAGCAGGATCCTGTATTGAACAAAAACGACATTTCCCTTGATCCCGTATGTGCCCTTTGCAAACCGCAATGACTTGTGGTGATAGGCAATAGACTACAACCGACGAGAGTCACGCCATCAGTTACGATGACATCATGACATCAATACGACTTGTTCAGACCATGCCCTTATGTTACCCTTTCCATTCTGCGATTTTTGATCACCCTGCCAACAACCTAAAGGAAAACAAGATGGGCAAGTTAACTGTTCGCGATCTACTTCAAGCCAAAGGCAAGCGGCAACTGGTGCTAACGACCGCCTTTGATACATGGACCGCCAGAGCCGCCGAAAGTGCCGGCGTCGATATGATTTTGGCCTGGGGCAGCAATCTGGAGCATAGCAAATGGGTCATCGATTCTGTACGAGCGGGTGCGCCCAACACGTTAATCGGCTCCGGCTTGCCCATGACGGGCGCCTATGCCAGTGAAGCCGAAGCATTGCGCTTGGCCGGCGAGTTGCGCAGCGCCGGCACGGACATTTTTTACTGTTCCGGTTTAGTGCCAGAGAAATTTGCCCCGCTGGCGCGCCAGAAATACCCCTGTGTCGGCCATGTCGGCTATCTGCCGGTGCAGAATACCTGGTTTGGCGGACCGCGGGCAGTGGGCAAGACGTGGGACGAAGCACTGGAAGTCTACAACACTACAATGGCCTTGGAAAAAGCGGGCTGTATTGCCGTTGAAATGGAATGTGTGCCCGCCAAGGTCGCCGCCGAAATCACCAAACGCACCAAGATGCTGGTTTTCTCGATGGGCAGCGGCCCCGATTGCGACGGCCAATTCCTCTTTTCCAGCGATCTGCTGGGCACCAATCTGGGCCACTACCCACGCCATTCGATCACCTACGCCCACCTCTTTGAGACAGCGACACAGGTGTTCAAACAGTATCGCCAGGATATTGAAAGTGGCGAATACCCGGCGAAGAAACATGTTATCAACATAAAAGATGATCAGTTTGAACGCTTTTTAGCCGCTGTCGAAGAGCAGGAGCGTTAAGTTTCCCGGCTACCGACAGCAAAGCCATCGTCTAGTTTTCTGACATAACAGGATGCGTCGTCGGAACATGGTATATCATGCTCCGACGACGCATCCTGTGTATTTTCCAAATCCATTCACAATTGCACATTTGTTCTATTTCCTATTTGACAATATTCCCATATCGGAATATAATAAGGGCATGGCGCGTTTACCTACCACTTCGGATGTCTTTAATGCCATTGCCGAACCACAGCGCCGGGAGATTCTGAGCCTGCTCACCACGGGGGAGCGGTCGGTGAATGATCTGGTGGAGGCGCTGGGTTTGCGGCAGCCGCAGGTCTCGAAACACCTGAAGGTTTTGCGCGCCGTTGGTCTGGTAAGCGTGCGTGAGGTCGGGCAGCAGCGGCTCTATCGGCTCAATGCGCAGGGTCTTAAGCCGATTTATGATTGGGTGACGCCCTTTGAGCGGCTCTGGCACGAGCGCTTTGACCGCCTGGATGCCTATTTGAAACAATTACAAAGTGCAGAAAAACAGGAGGAGAAGAACGATGTTGACCAATCTTGATGCCACCTTGGCCTTAACCTTTCCATCGGATCGGGAACTGCTGATCACTCGCACCTTTGCTGCGCCGCGCCACCTGGTCTTTGCCGCCATCACTCAGCCCCACCATGTCCGTCAGTGGTATGGCCCCTGCGTTCTGACGATGACCGTCTGTGAAATTGATCTGCGCGTGGGTGGCAAATGGCGCTACGTGTTGCAGGCGCCTGACGGCAGTGAACATGCTTTCTCCGGCGAGTATCTTGAGATTACACCGCCTGAACGGCTGGTCAGCACCGAAGGGTATGAAGCGATTCCCGGCGCCGAGTATGTCGCCACCGTCACGTTGGCAGAGCATAACGGGATGACTACCTTCACCAATCATCTCCAATACAAATCCAAAGAACACCGCGATGGGCATATCGGTTCAGGCATGGAAACCGGGATGCGTGAGACTTACCAACGCCTGGATACGTTGTTGACGACACTACAGTAACACTACAGTAGTCACAACTCATGCGAGCTACGGTCTCATCTTCAGCCGGTTGCGCCGTTACCATGCCGTTTTTGTACAAGACACGCACCCTGATCTGCGCGACAATGAGCAAGGGTCCGTAAATAACCAAGGTACACCGCTCAGTGCGAGTCCGTGACTCGCAACTGGCCTGGGCGAGTCACGGACTCGCACTGAGCGGTGTACGGAGTTAACTTTTTACGAATTCTAAGGCGTGAGCGTAGCAAGTGATCGACGCTTTTACGCGCAAGTATAGATTTATTTCAAAGACAAAGGAAAGAGATATTCTGATGAAACGAGTTGGTTGGATGATGACTGGATTGCTGGCGTTATTCCTGCTTGGGGCTTCTGCTGTGCCCAAATTCCTGCGGTTAGACGCAGCCATCGACTCCATGACGACGCTTGGCTGGTCGCCTGACTACCTATTGCTGATTGGCGTGCTTGAAGTGATTTTAACCATCCTGTTTGTGATCCCGCAGACAAGTCTATTGGGCGCCGTCCTCTTGACCGGGCTATTTGGCGGCGCAATGGGCGCGCATCTACGGGTGGGCAACCCACTCTTTAGCCATACCCTGTTTACAATCTACTTGGGTGCATTCATGTGGTTAAGTCTGTGGTTACGTGACGAACGGTTGCGCACTTACCTGGCCGCCCTCATGCAAAATAAGTAAGCGGCTAAAGACAACTTTCCGATCCGCGCTTGGCGAGTCCGTGACTCGCCCCGACCAGAGCGAGTCACGGACTCGCCAAGCGCGGCAATAGTGTCTAGACGGTTATGAAGGCATAAGTACGCGTTCTCGTCTGCTAGCAGGAACAGGAAAAACGATGACAAAACTTTTCTACGCAGTATTGGCCAATACCCTGGCAGCGTCGATTGTTAACACGTTGGTCTGGTTTGCCGTCACCTTCTGGGTCTATTTGGAAACCAAATCGGTAATCGCCACGTCGGTGATGGCCGGCATCTTTACAGTGACGATTGCCTTTTCCGGTTTCTGGCTGGGGTCGTTGGTGGATCGCTACCCGAAAAAGGTCGCGATGCTCGTTTCCAGTGTGGCGACGCTGGTCTTGTTTACGCTGGCATTGCTTGTCTACAACGCCGCGCCGGCAGCCACCTTTGCCGACGCCAGTAATCCGCTGTTGTGGCTCTTTATTGTACTGACCTTGACCGGCGGCATTGTCGGCAACCTACGCGGGATTGCGGTTTCTACCCTGGTGACCATCCTCATCCCTGCCGACGAACGGGACAAAGCCAACGGGCTGGTAGGAACAGCCAATGGCGTTGCCTTCTTGGTGGCTTCGATCTTGAGCGGCATTGCCGTTGGCTTTCTGGGAATTTCCGGCATGTTGATCAGTGCGCTGGTGGTATTGCTGTTCGTCATCGGCCATCTGTGGACATTGGAGATTCCCCATCAGCCCATCGAACAAGGGGAGGAACATCACCAGCGTTTGGACATTCGCGGGTCGATCCGCGCCATTCAGGCCGTCCCCGGTCTCTTTGCGCTGATCTTCTTTCACACCTTCAACAACTTTTTAGCCGGTGTCTTTATGGCGTTGATGGATGCCTATGGGCTGGAATTGGTCTCTGTCGAGGTATGGGGAGGGCTATGGGGCGTTTTGAGTCTGGCCTTTATTGCCGGCGGGTTGATTGTCGCCCGCTTTGGCCTGGGCCAAAACCCGCTGCGCACGCTGCTCTGGTGCAATGTTGCTATGTGGACGATTTGCATCTTCTTCACCATCCAATCTTCGGTGGTGTTGTTGGCCGTGGGCATGTTTATCTGGCTCTGTCTGGGGCCAGTGGTGGAAGCGGCAGAACAGACCGTCTTGCAGCGGGTCATTCCGTTGGAACGTCAGGGTCGCGTCTTTGGCTTTGCCCAAAGCGTGGAACAGGCGGCCTCACCCGTCACCGCCTTTCTGATTGGGCCAATTGCCCAGTGGATCTTTATTCCCTTGATGACCACCGGCGCCGGCGTCACTTTGATCGGCGACTGGTTTGGCACGGGGCGGGATCGGGGGATGGCGCTGCTCTTTATCGTTTCTGGTTTGATTGGCTTGATCGTAACGCTCTTTGCCATTCGCTCCCATGCCTACCGCATCCTCTCCACCTATTATCAACGCGTCCGCACCGAGGAAGGCTATACCGTCGCCATCCCTGTGCAGGAAGGAGCCTAGGATGAGCAACAACGACGCCACCAACAGCAGTGACCGGGAGATTGTGATCACCCGCCGCTATGATGCACCGCGCGACTTAGTCTGGCAGAGCTGGACTGAGCCGGACCATGTGAAGCATTGGTGGGGGCCGGATGGCTTTACCCTCACCATTCATGAAATGGATGTGCGTCCGGGTGGTCTTTGGCACTTTCACATGCATGGCCCCGACGGTACGGACTATTTGAATCAGATCGTCTATGTCGAGGTGGTGAAGCCGGAACGGCTGGTCTACGACCACGGGCCTACGCCAAAGTTTCAATCAACCATCACTTTTCGTGAACAAGGTGATAAGACAGAGATCACCATGCGGACCATTTTCGCCACCAACGAGGATTATGAGCGGGCCGTCAATGTCTTTCATGCCATCGAAGGGGGCAACCAGACCCTGGCCCGGTTGGCCGCGTATCTACTCGAATTGCATTCATGAACTATCACAAGAGAAAGAGAAATAGAAATGAACATTTTACTCTGGATCCTGCAAATCTTACTGGCAGCGGCCTTTGCGGCCCACGGCTGGCTCTTTCTTTCCCCGCCGCCGGATCTGTTGGCGTTGATGAATGAATCGATGAACCCCAATTTCCGTCTTTTTCTAGGCGTGGCCGAAGTGCTGGCCGCCATTGGGCTTATCCTGCCAGGCATCACGCGCATCTTGCCCTGGCTGGTTGCCCTGGCCGCCGCCGGCATTATGATTGTGACGATTAGCGCCACTGTTTTACACATCAGCCGGGGGGAAATCAGCTCCGCCGTGACCACCGCGATCCTCTTTGCTCTAGCAACCTTTGTTGCCTATATGCGTTGGAAGGTAAAGCCCATTCAGCCACGGGCCACCGTCTAAGAAGATCGAAACCGATGCAAGGGTTATTCGATAGTAGCTATTGAGCATTAGGTGTTATATTGGTTGCTCAATAGCGAATATCTACTATCGAATATTGCCAAGAAAGGAAGCTGCTATGCCGCAACTTACAACAAGCACGCCATTGCGCACTGTAGAAATTACTCGCATTTTTGACGCCCCTCGCGAGCTAGTCTGGCGCGCCTGGACTGACCCGCAGCAGATGATGCGCTGGTGGGGGCCGCCCACCTTTACGGCGCCGGTCTGTTCGATGGATCTGCGCGTTGGCGGCAAATACCTCTACTGTATGCAATCACCCGAGGGACAGCAGTTCTGGAGTACCGGCGTCTATCAAGAGATCACACCGCCGGAACGACTGGTCTTTACCGATAGCTTTGCCGACGAGCAAGGCAATGTGGTTGCAGCCAGTCACTATGGCATGGGCGATGACTTTCCCCTCGAAATGGTGGTCACTGTGACCTTTGAGGAAAGCGGCGGCCAGACCAAAATGACCCTGCGCCACGCCGGTCTCCCCGCCGGTGAAATGGGCGATATGACAGCAGAGGGCTGGAACGGGTCGTTTGATAAACTAGCCGAAAGTCTGCGCCAAAGCAATGGCACATCGGGACAACCTTACCCGGTTTTGGAAACCCTGTTTCGCCACAATTTGTGGGCCAATCTGGAACTGCTGGCTGTTTGTGCGACCTTGAGCGCGGAACAACTGCAAACCACCGTCACCGGCGTCTATGGCTCCATTGGCGACACCTGGCAACATCTGGTTCACGCCGAACGCTCCTACTTCACACGTATCAGCACCGGTCAACGCTATCGCTGGCCTGAAGAAAGCGACCCACCACTCACCTTTGCCGAGATGGCCGAATCCCTACGGTGGACCGGTGAAGGCTTGGTTGAGTGGTCCGCCAAAGTGCAGCCTGACGAGCGGGTGGAAGTCAACTGGGATAATGGGCCGATCCAAGGGCCGGTGCAAGTGCCGAAAGCGGTGATCCTGACCCAAGCCATCAACCACGCCACGGAACATCGTGCACAGATCATGGCGATGCTCACCCACCTGGGCATCCAGCCGCCGGAATTGGATGTTTGGCTCTATTTTGAAGTGCAAGAACTGCGTTAGTAATTACCAGAGCCGCTCCTAGCCAGTCACGGACTGGCTAGGAGCGAGCAGACTCACAGGAGCAAGTAGATGAACAAAGTCATTTCCAACGATGGCACACCGATTGTCTATGATCGGGTTGGTAAGGGGCCGGCGTTGATCAATGTGTTGGGCGCCACAGCAACCCGTGGCATGGTCGCCCAACATGGCAACAACGAAGCTGCCATGCCCTTTACCGTCTACACCTATGACCGTCGGGGCCGCGGTGACAGCGGTGACACGGCGCCCTATGCCGTGCAACGGGAGATCGAAGACCTAGACGCTATGATTGACGCCGCTGGCGGCTCGGCTTTTGTCTTCGGCCATTCATCGGGCGCGGTGCTGGCGTTGCGGGCCGCGGGGCAGTTGGGGAACAAGATCAAAAAGTTGGCGCTCTACGAGCCACCCTTTATTCTGGATGACAGCCGACCGCCGATCCCGTCTGATTATGTGGCGCATCTACGTGGCCTCATCGCTGCCGGTCGCCCAGAGGACGCCCTGGCCTACTTTATGACCGTGGCCGTGGGCATTCCGGCTGAATATATTGAGGGCATGAAACAAGCGCCCTTCTGGGCCTCATCGGTTGCCGTAGCCCACACGATCAGCTATGATGGTGAAATTATGGGCGAGACCATGTACGGCGACCCGGCCGCGTTGCAACCGTTTGCCGCCATCACGACGCCAACGCTGGTGATGGTGGGCAGCAATAGCCCCCCCTACCAACAAACTGCCGTAGAAACCCTAGCGAAAGTGCTGCCCAATGCCCAATATCGCAGCATGGCCGGACAGGATCACGGCATTGCGCCGGAAGTGCTTGGGCCAGCGTTAGAGGAGTTTTTCTTGAAATAAATGGAATTGCCTAGCGGCTGCCTGCGCATAGCCGGTCCATGACTGGCTATGCGCAGGCAGCCGTAGTTACCAATAAACCAAGGAGCGATAATGGCTACCAAAATCTTTGTGAATCTGCCTGTGAAAAATTTGTCTGCCTCGATGGCGTTTTTCCAACACTTGGGCTTCTCCTTCAATCCACAGTTTACTGACGAGACTGCGGCCTGCATGGTGATTAGCGACGACATCTTTGCCATGTTGTTGACCGAGGAGAAATTCCAGAGCTTTACGCCGAAGCCGATCAGCAATGCCAAACAAAGCACTGAAGTGTTGATTGCGCTCTCCTGTGACAGCCGGGAAGCTGTGGTCGCAATGGTGGAAAAAGCCGTCGCCGCCGGCGGTTCAACCTATGCCGAAGCCAAGGATTATGGCTTTATGTTGCAACATGGCTTTGAGGATTTGGACGGACACATCTGGGAAGTTGCGTACATGGACCCCAGCGCCATCAACCAGTCATAGACCGGCACCCAGTTGAGTCACAAACCAGGGTTCTGGTAGAACCCTGGTTTGTGATCGCCGCCGATTGAGTCTACAAAGATGGATCGCAATAACCAGGTCATTCAACTTTGCGTTGCGGGATCACGGGCTGAATTCGAAGGCCGGATCGCCGACGCCAAGGCACTCTACTGGCAGGCATGGGAGGCGGCGCAAGATGACTACGAAGCTTGTATCGCCGCCCACTATGTTGCTCGCCACCAAGCAACACTGGCCGAGACCTTGCGCTGGAATCAGCTTGCCTTGGCACGGGCCGATGCCGTTGCGGATGAACGGGTGCAGGGGTTCTACGGATCGCTCTACCTAAATCTGGGCCATTCCTATGAGTTGGTGGGGGATCAAGACGCGGCCCAACACTACTATGACTTGGCGGCGGCGTTGGGCTTTGTGCACCAGGCCGACTGAAGAATGACTGATGATTCCCAAAAGGGAGAAAACATGATGGCACAAGAGTTACCGCTTCGCATTATCCTTGTCGATCCGCCAAAGGGTGTGACCTTTTGTGTGCAGCGCGGCAAGGCAGAGTTGCTGCCCCCCGTACAAACTGACGATGAGACGATCACCTTTGCCTTCACTGTGCGGGTCGGCGCCCAGCAAGCCGATGGATCGCCCAATTTCCTGGGGCCGTTTACCCAAGGCAGCCCCCAGGAGCGGTTTGTCTATGTGAACGCCGGTACATTGGCTGGGCAGGCCGACTCCAATTGGACGCGCCGCGCCAAGGTGAAGCTGGCTGGAATTACCCAGGCGATGATTGAAACCGTCTTCGCCACACCAGGGGCTGTCCTCGAAGCACGCATTGCCGGCCAAGCCAAGGATGGCGGCCCGGCCGCCGCCAGCGTACCACTCCTTGGCGCTGGCTGGCAGGTCGTACCATAAAGGAGCAATCATGAGTAAATTACGGGTACATACCTTTTCCATTTCATTGGATGGCTACGGCGCTGGCCCGCGCCAAGACCTGGAGAATCCGCTGGGCGTGGGCGGTCTGGCGCTGCACGATTGGGTCATTCCCACCCGCACCTTTGCGAACATGCAAGGCAGCGACCAAGGGGAAGCGGGCATTGATGATGACTTTGCCGCACAAGGCATGGCAAACCTTGGCGCCTGGATCTTGGGGCGCAATATGTTCGGCCCCATCCGCGGCGCCTGGCCGGATGAACGGTGGACCGGTTGGTGGGGTGACAACCCGCCCTATCATGTCCCGGTCTTTGTGCTGACCCATCATGCGCGGCCAGCCATTACCATGCAGGGCGGCACCACTTTTCACTTTGTCACGGAGGGAATTCATGCAGCCTTGGCCCAAGCAAAGGCCGCAGCCAATGGTCAGGATGTGCGATTGGGCGGCGGCGTTCATACCATTCGTCAATATCTTCAGGCTGGCTTGATCGATGAGATGCACATTGCCATTGCGCCGGTTCTCCTTGGCTCCGGTGAGCATCTTTTCGCCGATATTGACACCCTTGCCCTGGGGTACAAATGCACAGATTATGTAACGACGGCCAAAGCAACCCATTTTGTGCTGACGAAGCGTTGATGATACAACTTGGCTGGCTGCGGGCAGCGGCGGTCTACAAGACTTTGATACCGGCATTTATCAAACATTGAGGGTAACTACCAAGCCGTTCCCGCTCGTAGCTGGTCCGTGACCGGCGTTTGGGGACGCCGGTCACGGACCAGCTACGAGCGGGCTTAGTAGTGATCATTGAGGATTAGAAAAAATTCATGTCGAATTTGGCTATTGCTTGTTCGATGTATCTATAGAAGGCGACAACAGACTCAGTAACTTGAATCATTGCCAGCCTTCTCGTGTAGGGTAAGTGAAACAATAAGGAGATCGAACAATGAAAGTCATGGTAGTCATCAAAGCCAACAAGGAAAGCGAAGCTGGTGTGATGCCCAACACAGAAGTATTGACCGCAATGGGCCAATTCAACGAGGAACTGGTAAAGGCAGGCGTTATTTTGGCTGCCGAGGGACTTCTGCCTAGTTCAAAGGGGGCGCGCGTCCACTTTTCCGGTGATAAGCGCACCGTCATTGACGGGCCATTTACCGAGACCAAGGAGTTGATTGCTGGGTTTTGGATCTGGCAGGTCAGGTCGCTGGAAGAGGCCATTGAATGGGTGAAGCGTTGCCCGAACCCCGATGGCGGGGAGAGCGAGATCGAAATTCGCCCCATCGTTTCACTCGAAGACTTTGCCGCCAATACAACAGCCGAGTTGATCGAACAAGAACGGCGACTACGCGCCCAGTCTGCGGCCCAGTAGTCGGGTTGTGCGACGACATCAGGTCAGCCATAATTGAAAGACCATGACGATCACCACTTCCAGCTTGCAGCGCACAATCGAGGCAATTTGGCAGATCGAAGCGGCCAAGATCATGGCGGTGCTCTCCCGGCTTGTACGCGACCTTACTGTGGCCGAAGACCTGGCGCAGGATACGTTGGTGGCCGCATTGCAACAGTGGCCGGTCGAAGGCATTCCCCCCAAACCGGGAGCCTGGTTAATGATGGTTGCCAAACGACGGGCGATTGATCATCTGCGGCGTGAACAGATCGCTGCCCGTAAATACGCGGCATTGGGGAATGAACTGGAGACGGAGGCGGCAACCACGGCTCCGGTGGCGGCCATCATTGATGAGGCCATCGACGACGACTTGTTGCGCCTCATGTTTATTGCTTGCCACCCTATTCTGGCGACGGAAGCAAGGGTGGCGCTCACGCTCCGTTTGCTCGGTGGACTGACAACCGAAGAAATTGCGCGCGCTTTTCTCACGCCAACGCCTACCATTGCCCAGCGCATTGTGCGCGCCAAACGCACCCTCGCGGCGGCGCAAATTCCATTTACCGTTCCACCCAGTGGTGAACGCACGGCGCGTCTCGCCTCGGTGTTGGAGGTGATCTACCTGATTTTCAACGAAGGTTATTCCGCTACGGCTGGTGAAGATTGGATCCGCCCCGCGCTTTGCGAAGAGGCGCTGCGGCTGGGGCGTATGCTAGCCGAACTTGTCCCCCAAGAGCCGGAGGTACATGGCCTTGTCGCCCTGATGGAAATTCAAGCGTCACGCTTACGTGCACGGGTTGGGCCTGCGGGCGAACCCATCTTGTTGTTGGAGCAGGATCGTACCCGGTGGGATCATCTGTTAATTCAGCGTGGGTTGGCGGCCCTGGCGCGCGCTGAAAGACTGGGCGGCGCGTTCGGCCCCTACCGTCTGCAAGCGGCCATCGCAGCTTGTCATGGCCGCGCACGTACGGCGGCAGAGACGGATTGGGAACGCATTGCGGCGCTCTATGATGCATTGGCGCAACTCACGCCATCACCAATTGTGGAGCTAAATCGCGCCGTTGCGCTGGCAATGGCCTATGGCCCGGCGGTTGGCCTAGATCTGCTCGATCGGCTGCTCGATGAGCCGGCACTGGCGGGTTATCATTTGCTGCCCAGTGTGCGTGGTGATCTGCTTGCCAAACTCGGTCGCTTGACAGAAGCCCGATCTGAGTTTGCCCGTGCAGCAACATTGACGCAAAATGTTCGTGAACGGGAATTGCTGCTCACCCGCGCACAAGCCGTATAACTGCGCAATTGGTTGATTAGCAGACAAATTGACAAGTGCTCATCCGAAAATTCGGTTGTAACCCAGCGGGAACAGAGAATTTTCGGATAGATTCTAAGTAGAGGAAAGCTGATGGCGTTGCCAAAGAACCAGACAAAACAACCAAGTGTCGAAAATTTTCTCGTCACGCTTGAACATCCCTATAAACCCGAAATTATGGCCCTCCGCCAGCTCATCCTGGCGGCTGATCCGGCCATTACCGAAGCGATCAAATGGAACGCACCCAGTTTCCGCACGACGGAACACTTTGCCACCTTTCAATTGCGAGCCAAGGATGGGGTGCAGATCATCTTCCACCTGGGAGCAAAGGTTACAGCGGCGACGGCGACAGGCATTACCATTGCCGACCCGGCAGCCTTGCTCACCTGGCTGGCCAAGGATCGGGCGTCGGTAATCTTTCACAATCTCGCTGAAATTCAGGCCAAACAGAGCGCTTTTGCCGATTTGGTTTGCGCCTGGATTGTGCATGTATAAGGAGCCGCCATGACAAAGCGTGAACTGCTGACGCTTATACACGCAACACGGCAGGAACTCGAAGCCCTTTTGGCGCAGCTTACACCGGCGCAACTGAGCCAACCCGGCGTGGCCGGCGATTGGTCGGTCAAGGATATGTTGGCGCATATTGCCTGGTATCAGGCCGAAGAGGTCGAGTTTTTCGGCGAAACCGGCGTCGAAGCATCGCCACTGTGGGCAACACCCCAGGATGCGCGCAATGAATTATTGCTGGCGCAAAACCGTGAACGCCCGTTGGATGACATCCTGACTGAATTTCGCACTGCCTTTGCCCGCTTCATTGCCGTGGTCGAAAGGCTATCAGACGAGGATCTGAATCAGCCGGGGCGTTTTCTTGACACGAGCGCCGCAAGGTTGCCCTGGCAAGCCATTGCCGTCCATTCGTATGAACATGATCGCGAACATATTGCCCTGATTTGGCAGTGGATGGAGAATTTGTCCGTTGAAAGGAGATGAGCTATGTCTATGAAAACGCACATGTTGGCTGCGCTGCGCGAAGAATTCGACCACTGGGAGCGAGTGCTGGTCGGTCTGGATGAAACGCAAATTACGGCAACGCTGCAACCGGACGAGTTATCCATCAAAGATGAGATTGCCCATCTCTGGGCTTGGCAACAGCGTTCCATTGCGCGGATGACGGCGGCGCTCACTAATGCAGAACCCAAGATGCCGTCATGGCTGCCCGGCGTGACCCCAGAAAGTGAAGAGAATACCGTTCAAATCAACGCGCACATCTATGACACTTTTCGGGAGCGCAGTTGGGCAGAGGTCTACCAGCAGTGGCGCACCGGTTTTCTGCACTTTCTCACCATCAGCGAACAGATCCCGGAACCGGCACTGTTGGATGCCAGTCGCTATGCGTGGCTCAGCGGCTATTCGCTGGCCGATGTGCTACTAGGTACGTATGACCATCATCAAGAGCATTTGGACAACCTACTGGCGCGCCTCAAACCAACCGTTGATCAGAGCAACAAGGAGCCAATGACCATGAAACCCGGAGAAAACCAAAGCAGCGCTTTCCCCAAAATTAGCGCGCCGGCGCAACGCGCCTTAAACGCGGCCGGTTATGATCGCCTCGAACAGTTGACACAGGTCAGTGAAGCCGAGCTTTTGCGCTTACATGGCATGGGACCCAAAGCCATCGGCATTTTGCGCCAGGCGTTGCAGGAAAAGGGGTTGGCGTTCGCTGAAGCAAAAAACAGCGATTGAATGTAGGCAAGGATCAGCAATGACTATTCTCTTTGAACAACGCCGCTCGGACTCTCCCTTGATCGAGACCGTCACCCAAGGCTATACGCCCTGCGCTGGTTCGACGATCCGCCCGGCGGAGTGCAACTGGCATATGGTCATCATAACCCGAGAAGGCAAAACGCAATGCCTAGTCGTTGGCCCTTTGCCCAAGGCGGGCGCGATTTCGTGGGGCGAGGGCGCAGAGATTTTGTGGATCAAGTTCAAGTTGGGCGCCTTTATGCCCCACCTGCCTATTGCCCGCTATCTGGATCGGGAGACGGCTTTGCCGGCAGCGACGGGACAAGCTTTTTGGCTACACAGTGCAACGTGGAAATTGCCCACCTTCGAGAACACCGAGACCTTTGTCGAGCAACTAGTACGGGAAGAGGTTCTGGTTCTTGATCCGTTGGTGGGTGCGGCGCTGCAAGATCAACTGCCAGTTGCATCCCCACGCACCGTGCGCCATCACTTTTTACACGCCACTGGCTTGCCCCAATGCACCATTCGCCAAATGCAGCGCGCCCAACAAGCGGCGGCCCTGCTCCAACAAGGCGTACCAATTCTAGACGCGGTCCATGATCTGGGCTATTTCGATCAACCGCATCTCACCCGTTCCCTCAAACAATTTGTCGGTTATACGCCGGCACAACTGCTGCGGTTGAGACGACCGGCTGAACGGGGGTTGAACCTTTGACAAAAATTGCCTCTTGACAAAAAGAGTATCCAATGATATTGTTCATGGCAATAGTTGCGTAGGCAAGCAATAATAGCAAAGATGAATCGGATAAACGACACCAACACCCTTGATAAAGCCACAGCGTATATTATTTTGCGCATGGGTCGCCTGCTGCGGATGGATCTCAGCCGAACCTTGCAGAATGCCGGGGTTGGGATTACGCCGGAGCAGTGGTTCATTCTGTTTCGCCTGTACGAACAGGATGGGCTTTCCCAAAGCGAGCTGGCCGATAAGTTGCTCAATGATCATCCCAACATTACACGGTTGGTCGATGCCCTGGAAGCGGGCGCTTACATTCGCCGCGACAGCGACCCGGAGGATCGACGGCGCTATGTGCTGCGGCTCACCACAGCAGGGCGGCAGGTGGTGGAGAATTTGTTTCCCAGCGTTATCAAACGGCGGCAGCAGCTTTTCAAGGGGCTGGATGAACAGATGATCGAGCAATTGCACGCAACGCTCAAGGTCATCGAGCAAAACCTCGTTCAACCCTGATCCTCTTTTTTTGCCTAAATACTTGCTTAGGCAATTATATCTTAAGCAATTAGATTTATTACAGAAAGGCATGAAGATGAAACTCCAACCAGGAACCGTGGCGCCCTATTTTCAACGCACAGATATCTTTGATATGCCAGTTGCATTCTACAACAAAGAGGGGGGCAGCACTTTACTCTCCTTTTTCCGCAATGCTGCGTGCGCCATTTGTAATTTGCGCGTGCATCAATTGATTGAACGCTACCCCAATTATCAACAACGCGGGCTACGCATCATTGCCGTCTTCGAGTCGCCACGAGAACGGATTCTGGCATATGTGGCCAAACAAGATGCCCCCTTTCCCATTATTGCCGACCCGGCAGCCGAGCTATATACCTTGTATGGCGTTGAATCTTCTGCGGCCAAGGTGGCGGCAACGATGCAAATGCCCGAAACACCAGGGGTGATTCAACAAGCGGCGGCTCATGGCTTTGCGTTGACCCCGGAGGAAGGGAGCAATTTTGACCGGATGCCCGCCGATTTTCTATTGGCCTATAATGGGCGCATCATCACTGCCCACTATGCCGACTATGTCATGGATCACATGCCGCTGGCGCGGATTGAAGAGGAACTGTGGGGCTTTCCCAGTACGCTAGCAAAGACTCAATAACCTTAACCATAGAAGGAACCAAGATGATACAGTTGCAACGAATTCTCCTGAGTAATCTATTATTGCTGCTGGCGACCTGCACTCACCCCCTACAAAAGCAAGGAGTGGTTATGAACGTTACTGCCCACAAGGATGAAACGCAAAGCCTACAATCCATTACCGTTGAAGGCATGACAGTCTCTTGGTATTTTGCCGAAGAATTCATCCACATCACAGCCACTGCGCCGACCCGTGGTTGGGTGGCTGTCGGCTTCAACCAACGTGATGATATTGTGGGGGCAAATTTAGTAATGGGCGCTGTTTTATCAGAAGAAGTCAAACTTGAGGATCACTTTGTAGTACGCATGGGGGAGCATTACCCGGTTGAGCAATTGGGGGGCGCCTCCGCCATTACAGATCTGCATGGTGTGGAAGAAGGGGCACAGACCCATCTCCGTTTTCGCCTACCAATTCACGCTGGCGATCCCTATCATTTTGACCTTAAATCAGGTGCTTCGCTCTATCTGATCGTTGCCTATAGTGTTGACGATGATTTTGCCCATCACTCACGTATGCGCCGCCATCTTTGGGTAACGCTTTAACATGAGCTACCGTCTACCATCAGTGGGGGGCATCCTGTGCCAGCGGTGTTCTATTTGATCCATTTGCCATTTTTTACAAGACAACTATCGGCCAGAAGGGTATAATTGTACTACTTCGGCAACGATGGCAAATGGCAAAGCAGCACTGTCAATTGCCAGTGGATTAAAACAGGAGCGTACTAATGGGTAAAGTTATCACCGAGTTCACCATGTCTCTGGACGGCTTTGTCGCTGATGCCAACCATGACATTCGCCAGATCTTTGGCTGGTATCGCAACGGCGACACCGAATTTCAGTTCCCCAGCTCAACCATGACCTTCAAGGTTTCACGCGCCAGCGCCGATCTGTTATGCAGAAACTGGGCGGAAATCGGGGCGTTGGTAACTGGGCGCCGCGATTTTGATGTCTCCCATGCTTGGGGCGGCGCCTCCCCCTTTGGCGTGCCGATCTTAATCGTCACCCATCGACCGGCGCCGGAATGGGAACAGCCCGATTCGCCCTTTATCTTTGTCCGCGAAGGCGTGGAACAGGCGCTGGCCCAAGCCCAGAGCATCGCTGGTGACAAGGTTGTCGGCATTAGTGGCACGACGATTGTCCAACAATGTTTGCGCGCTGGTTTGCTCGATGGTATTCGCATCCATCTGGCGCCGGTCTTGCTGGGAGCCGGCATTCCACTCTTCGCTACGCTGGGCATCGATCCGATCCATTTAGCGATCACAGAAGTGGTGGCAACGCCAACCGTCACCCATCTTGAATACCGTATTCTCAAGGAAGCCCAATAAACCTACCTTCATAAAACGAGGGACACTTATGCAAAAAATCACAACCTTTCTGACTTTCAACAATCAAGCCGAGGAAGCGGTCAATTTATACGTTTCTATCTTCCCCAACGCCCGTATTTTGCACATCAACCGCTATGGTGAAGGGGCGCCTGTGCCTGCCGGCACCGTCATGTCCGCCGCCTTCGAGTTAGAGGGGCAACAGTTTACGGCGCTCAACGGTGGGCCTCACTTTACCTTTTCCGATGGCATTTCGCTTTTTGTCAATTGCCAGAGCCAGGAAGAGGTGGATGAACTTTGGGAAAAATTGTCGGCTGGTGGTGCGCCGGGACGGTGCGGTTGGCTCAAAGATCGCTTTGGCGTCTCGTGGCAAATTATCCCCAGCGCCCTTGGGGGGCTGTTGGGCGACCCCGATCCGGTCAAGGCGCAACGGGTCATGGGCGCTATGTTGCAGATGTCGAAAATTGACATTGCTGCATTGCGGCGAGCCTACGAACAAGCGTAAGTAATCACCAGCCGCGCTCTTCCCCTCCTCACACCAATGAATTCTCCTCGCCAACCGCATTATGGTGACAATGAGCAGTTACCATAGTGCGGTTTCGCTCATCTACGGAACGTGTGAACACCTGTCAAATTTCGTAAACTTGACAGGTGTAGCGGGACAGAAGCGCACACGTTCCGTACTTGAGCTATGCAGTTTTCCATTTTACCCGCTCAACGTGGGGTATCGGGTCTTTGCAGTCTAGAATTGAGTGGGGCAAGGTTATGTGGTCTTGCGGCCACTGGTAATCACTGGCGTGCCGGCCTGCATTGCTTCAATGACCATCATACCGAAACCTTCATAGAAGCCGGGGAAGAGGTAAGCCGTAGCGAGGGCGTATAGCGCCGGTTTATCGGCTTCATCAACCCAGCCACAGAATTGTACCTGCGTCAATAGATTTAGTTCGGTAACAATTTTTTGTGGATCAGGCGTAAAGGCGCTGTCTTGCGTCGGCAATTTACCGGCAATGACCAGGCGAACAGCCGGATCGCCCCCCCGATCCAGATAGCGGCGGTAGGCATGAAGCGTGCCGGTAACATTCTTGCGCACATCAAACCCGCCCAGGTAGAGAAAAAAGCGGTCAGGCAAGTTATACTTTTGCCGCACAGCAGCCAACAAAGCTGCATCCGGTCGGACATTCTCTGCCTGATTGGCGCCGTTGTAAATGGCATGGACTCGTTCACCGGGGATTTGCAAATGGGTGACAATATCTGTCGCCGCCGCTTGGCTGACAGTGATGATCGCCGTCGCACGTTTGGCTGTATAGGCAACTAGACTGGTATAAAGCTGTTGTAACTTTCCGCCGCGATAAGCCGGCGCCAGGAGATGAATGATGTCATGCACCGTCACCACCGTCGGGCAGGGTTGCCAGAGTGGACCGGCCCAATAGGGAACCCATAGCACATCGGCGCCCACCTGCTGCGCCACCCAAGGAACAGTCACCTGCTCCCACCAAAGTTTGCGCAGATTTTTCGGCAACGGTGGTAAAGGGAGCGATTTGATCGCCACACCAGGCCAGGGAACGTCCGGTTGATCAGTAAGCTCGCCGACCGGAACGAGCAAGGTCGCTCCAATGTGCTTTTCCTGGGCTGCAAACTGCGCCATCAAGTGATGCAAATACTGCCCACTGCCGGTGGTAAGCTGACGGAAAAACCAGCCATTGACGACGATACGCATAATCTCTCAATCTCTCAATCTCTCGCTCTCTTTATCTCTTCAGGTAAAGAGAGCGAGAGATTACTTTTGCTGCCGCATCCAATCGACTACGCGGCGCAACCCTTCTTCTAGGCTGACCTGCGCTTGCCAGCCGAGTGTGGCTTTGGCTTTACTGCTATCCAGATAGGTCGCCAAAACTTCACCAACCGGGCGGGGCAGGTATTCCGGCGTCAGCGGATAAGCAGTCAACTGGGTTAACACGCGATGAATCTGGTTGATGTCGGTTGGGATGCCGGTGCCGACATTGAAAATACCCACGGCGTCGCTCTCCAACGCCAGCCGATTGGCGCGGGCCACATCGCCGACATAGGTGAAATCGCGTGTCTGCTTACCGTCGCCATTGATTTTGGTTGGTTGACCGGCCAACATGGCGCCGGCAAAGATGGCAACGACGCCAGCTTCCCCTTTGCTGTCCTGGCGCGGGCCATAGACATTGGGGTAGCGCAGGATCGCATAGGGCAACCCGTAGTTGGCATGGTAGAGATCGAGATGAAACTCCATGCTCAACTTGTTGGCGCCATAGTTGTCTTTGGGCCGTGGCCAGGTCGTTTCCTTGAAGGGCAACTTGCTGCCATCTTCACTATAGCCCTCGCCATAGACCGCGCCGCCGGTGCTGGCAAAGACGATCTTGCGGCAGCCATGCTTGCGCGCCAGTTCCAGCAACCCCAAGGTTCCTAAGATATTGGTGGTAGCATAGGTGATAGGGTCGTTCATGCTCTCACGCACATTGGCCCGCGCCGCCTGATGGGAGATCGCCTCGATCCCCTCGTTTTCAAAAATTTGCGCCATTGCCGCCTGATCGCAAATGTCTGCTTTATAGAAAGTCGCGCCCGCCGGCACGTTGCGCCGATGGCCCGTATGCAAGCTATCCACAATCACCACCTGATGACCAGCGGCCAACAACTCATCGGCAATATGGCTGCCGATAAAGCCGGCGCCGCCGGTGACTAAGACTTTCATTTCTGCCTCCCTGTCCATTGTCTACGGAAATCAATTTTTGCGCAAAGTCTTGTTCTGCAAAATGACCTACGTCAATTATAGCGATTTTCCTTGCAAAAAATTGTTTCGTAATCGTTGCAGATTTTCTTTTCAAGTTGGCTAAAGTTTAGGTACAATGCTGACAAACCTTTACACAACACGCAACCAGGAGGCAATGATGCTTATCCACAATGCCACGATTATCACCTTTGATGACCAGAATCAGCTTATCGAAAATGGCGCCGTCCATTTCACCGACGATACCATTGACGCCGTTGGCGCCAGCTCAGCCTTATTGGCCCAGTACCCGAATGAACAACAATGGGACGCTCACGGTATGGTGCTGATGCCGGGACAAATTTGCGCCCATACGCATTTTTATGGCGCCTTTGCCCGTGGGATGTACATTCCCGGCGCTCCTGCCAAAGATTTCCCCGAAATTCTCGAACGGCTCTGGTGGCGGCTCGACAAGGCGCTGGATCTAGTCGGTGTACAAAGCTCAGCAGAGGTTTGTCTGGTTGATGCCATTCGCAATGGCACCACCACTTTGATCGACCATCACGCCAGCCAGCGCGCCATTGACGGCAGCCTCGACGCCATTGCCGATGCTGTCACCGCCAGCGGCCTGCGCGCGGCCCTCTGTTATGAAGTCACCGACCGTGATGGACTCGATGCAGCCAAAGCCGGTATTCGGGAAAATAGTCGTTTCATCCAAAAAGTTAACGCGGACACCAGCCAAAAACGGCTGGCCGCCACCTTTGGTCTTCATGCCAGTATGACTTTGTCGGATGAAACACTTACGGCTTGCGCTGCCGAGGCCAAACGGTTTCACGTTCACGTTGCGGAACATCCGGCGGATGAGTACGACAGCATGGTGCGTTCAGGAAAGCGGACAGTAGAACGCTTGCACAGCTTCGGCATCACCGGCGCGGAAAGCATCATGGCGCACTGTATCCACATCGACGCTTGGGAAATGGGCCTGTTAAAAGAGACGGGAACTTTTGTCACTCACCAGCCGCGCTCCAACATGAACAACGCCGTGGGCGCGGCAGATATTACCACCATGCTACGTGGCAATATGCCGCTTTGCCTGGGCAACGACGGCTTTAGCAACGATATGTTTACGGAGATGAAGGTAGCCGATCTGTTACAAAAGGTAAGCCACAGCGACCCGCGCTATTTAGGCGCGGATAAAGTGATCCAGATGGCGGTTTATAACAATCGGCGGCTGGCCGGCCGCTTCTTTGAAAAACCGGTGGGCATCATTGCACCGGGCGCCTATGCCGACTTGATTTTACTCGACTACTATCCCACCACCCCCCTCAGTAGCGCCAACCTGCCCTGGCATATTCTCTTTGGCGTCAGCGGCGGTCATGTCCATAGCACCATTGCCCACGGCCAGGTGTTGATGCGCAATCGGGAAGTGTTGACGATGGATGAAGCGGCGATTACGGCGCGCAGTCGTGAAGTGGCGAAGCAGACGTGGGAGCGGTATTGGGCGATGTTTTAAGAACAGTAACAACGCCGCCTGCGCCTAGCCTGTCCGTGACCGGCGACCCGACCGCCGGTCACGGACAGGCTAGGCGCAGGTGAATTAAAAGGGCAGCCGCCAATGAAAATCCAGCAACGTGGCCGGCGCCTGGTAGAAGAGATGGTCGATACCCATTGCTAGGAAGAGCAGGGCAAGATAGAGCAGGCTGTAGCGGTAGAGACCCCAGATGGTGGCATTGGTGGGATGACGCCAAATGGCAATCGCCATGCCCAGAAAGACGCCATTTAAGAGCAGCGCTGCCACCAGATAAATCGGGCCTAAGAGAAAGAGAAAGTAGGGCGCCAGGCTGCACAGAAAGAGCAAAATGCTATAGAGAACGATTTGGTGATGGGTCTCCCGTTCCCCCGCCACCACCGGCAGCATGGGGACGCCAGCGGCCCGGTACTCTTTTTGCCGCATCAAGGCTAGCGCCCAGAAGTGGGGCGGCGTCCAGTAGAAGACGATGATAAAGAGCAGCACCGGCAACAGCGAAATCTCATTCGCAACGGCGGCCCAGCCAACCAATGGCGGCACCGCCCCCGCAGCGCCCCCGATGACAATATTCTGTGTACTCGACCGCTTGAGAACCAGCGTATAAAGAAACACATAGTAGAGAATGCCGGCGAAAGCGATCAACGCTGACAACAGATTCACTGTCACCCAAAGTTGGATAAAACTGAGCAGGCTCAACCCAATGCCAAAGAGCAAGACCTGAATAGGGCGCATTCGGCCACTGGGCAAAGGCCGCTGCCGTGTGCGCATCATCACATGATCGATATCGCGATCAACAAACTGATTGATCGTGTTGGCCCCACCAGCCGCTAAAAAGCCACCCAAGAGTGTCCAGAAGATCAATAAAGGATTGGGCGCCGTTGAACCAGCCAGAAACATCGGCACCAACGTTACGGCCAATAACAAGGAGATCACGCGCGGCTTGGTTAACGCGATATAGTCACGGAGAGAGTGTTGCGCCGGCAGGATCGTACCGTCGCCCAACGGCTGTTCCAGTCGCGGATCCTCTTTGATCACAGAAGTGCGTAGCATGAATCTTCCTTACAGCTTGATAATTCGTCTACTGAGGTAAATTTTTGGTGGTTAGGTGGTTGGTTCGTTGGTTGAGGCTTCGGCGTGAGCCGGTGGCCTCTCAGGCGCAAACGCTTTTCGAAACCAACGAACCAACCACCCACCGAACCGCCTTGTTACGAAAGCGCTGGTGCATCTAAAGATGAATCAGGATTGGTCGCAGCACGCTCTTGCTGTTGTTGCGTCCGCTCTCTGCGCTTTTCTTGATAGGCAATATAGGGTAAATAGCCGCCGCCTAAAATTGCCGCAAACATAAACCATTGTAGCGCATAGCTAAAGTGATTGCCTTCGGTAATTTCAAAAGGCACATCGCGATAGGGTAACGCCTCATAGCCCCGCCCAGGCTCCGGCAATTGGAGCAAGAAGACCGGCAACAGTTGATAAGGCATCTGATGCTGAATCGCTTCGATGTCTACACGAAACCACTCAGTCTGTGGCCCCTCCGGTACAGCCGCTCCTGGTAATACCTGGGATTTCTGCAACATCCCGACAATGGCCGCTTCGTCGGTCGCCTCGTTGAATTGCGGCCACTGTTCCGGTTGTGACTCACTATAAGGAATCCAGCCACGCACCACCAGAATCGCCTGTCCGTTGGGTAACAAGAGTGGCGTCACTAGTTTTACGCCAGGTGCACTCTCGCGGTTTTGATTTTTGAGCGCCACTTGATGCGCATAATCAAATGCACCCACAGCAGCAACGCGACGGTAGCCAATCTCATCCAGATTCGTCGGCAGCGCACTTTCATTGAGATTGAATGGTTCTTGATCCCATCGTGACGCTACCAGTTGGTTAAAGGCGCGTCGTTCCTCCAGCCGTTCCAGTTGCCAAAAGCCCAGGCGCGCGAGAAAGATCACACCGAGAATGACAAAAATCGTTACATACCACCAACGCCGGCTAAATAATTTTGTCACAACCATCATGTTTTACATCCCCAGCCGACACAACAATGGATGTAGGTGGTAACGGATTTACCCTGCCGCTTGTAAAAATCCGTTACCACCTACATCCGCTGTTGTGTGCCGGCTTGCATTCGGTTCCAAACGCCGATCAACCCCAACAGCGCCACCAGCAACAGCCCGGCAACAATGATCAAATACCAGTTGATCTGACGGGCAGCTAGCACCTCGCTGACAAAAGCGGCGCTGCCATTACCCAAAGCGCCGCTCACTTCAATTGTAAAGCGCCACTCACCGGTCGTCGGTAAGGTTGCATCCGCTTCATAATAATAGCTGCCTAATTGTTCTTGGAGAAGCGCCGTCACCGCTATCGGTGCAGCATCCCCAGTTGTCGGCGCCAGGTATACCATGACAGCGGCGTCGGTGACGGCTTCATCTAACCCCGCCGCATTTGCTGCGGCTTTGACAACACCAACGGATAAGTGCATGTCACCAACACGCAATGGATCCGGCTGCGTCCAAGCGAAGAGACGGTAGGGACCGGCAACTTCATCGGTCAAGCGGGGAACGCCGCCGCCATGAGCGTAGAGAGGCGCTGTGAGTAGGCCAACCGTGATAAAACAGCCTATCAATCCGACTAGCCATCGTCGCTTATGAAACATCGGTCGCAGAAGGGAGGGCTGTCGCCTGCACACGTCGCCATTTATTCTGCCGCGCCCGGTGTTCCAACCCAGGAGCGATCATTGCTTCTTCCCGATCCCAGCCAGGAACGGCGGAGGGCGCTTTCTTTTCCCCCCGCATGGCACGCGCCAGCAAAAAGACGACGGCCAGCACTAACATTTCGCTGCCCGATGTCCACATAATCACACCGGCGGTTGATTGATCCGCCAACGCTGTAAAGCCCCAAATGCGCGGCACGGTGGCGTAATAGGGATAAATTACCTCGCGTGCCGTGGCAATGGTAATACCGACCGCCATGTTCACCGGAATGACGCCAACCACCATAATGATGCGCCCCCAGAGGGAGGCGCCATGCAGATGCGGTGCGGCATCAATCACCAGCCACCAGAAGAGCATCGCCGTGCCAAAAAAGGTGAGATGCTGAAGGTCATGCACCCAAGCATGACGTAAGGCCAGATCATACAACATGGGATCATGCCAGCCGCCATAGACCGCCACAAAGGCCATCCAGACAAAGGCCGGTTGGGTCACCATCTGTAGCCCACTGCGTAGCAGCGATGCTTGGGCAAACTGGCGTCCCACCCACCGCCGTGCGGGCGCCGGCAACCCCCAAAGAAGGAAGGGAAAGGGCGCGCCCAACCAAAGCAGTGGCGCCGACACCATGATCGTAATCATGTGCTGCAACATGTGCATGAAAAAAAGCTGACCGCCCAACGGATCGATGGGTGACATAAGCGCGAGCGCCAACGTAACGATCCCACCCCAGTAAGCGACCAGCCGTCTACGTGTTGCAACCCTGACTCTGCCCCGTTGGCGCAGTCGCCACCAGCCGATTGTGTAGAGGGTGGCAAAAGTCAGCAATACTAACGTAATGTCGGAGCGCCAATCCCAAGCGGAGAGCAGCGCTCGTAGTAGAGGATGCATAATTGGTAAGTTAAGGAAAGAGCTAACCTGCGCTGTCAGCGGATTCGGGGAGCGAATTGAGCGGATGATCCGTAGCAATCCATTCTACCCACTACCGGAAGAGAATGGATTGCTGCCTATCGGTTCAATCTGTTACCCGAATCCGCTGCCAGCGCGCACACACATTGTCAATGATGCACCTGGGCGCCGATCAGATAGATGGCTGGGTAGAAGAAGATCCAGACCAGATCGACAAAGTGCCAGTAGATGGCGCACGCTTCCACGCCCCAATGTTCTTGAGGGGAGAAATGGCCTTTGCGCCCCAGATTCCAGACAATGGCAATGAACGCAACACCGCTTAACACATGGATGGCGTGCATCCCCGTCATGGCAAAGACAACGGCGCCATATTTGTCACCCCACGGTGTTAGGTGGCCTTCGTAAATACTGGGGAAGAGACCCCATTCAAAGATCAGCACGCCAAAGAAGAAGACGATCCCTAACACAGCCGTCACCACCAACCCATTCAAAAAGGTGCGGCGGTCGCCATGCTCAATGGCCGTTTCCGACAAGTTCATCGATACGCTACTGATCAGCAGCACCACGGTGATGATCAAGCCAATCAACTGGTTGGCTTCCGGGCGGGTTGGCCCCCACAAATAGAAGCGGGTCGCTAGCAAGCCGCCAAAGAGAAAGACTTCAGACAGGAAGAAGAGCCACAACCCCATACGGTTGTTGCGTAGGGCAACGGCATAATGCTCGGCCCGACTTGTAATGGCAGCCATGATTTAATGTCCCTCCTCTGCTGTCCAGAGTCGTGAAATGTGCATATAAAAATTAACCACAAAATAAGCTTTGAACAAACCAAGTAGTAATAAGAGGGCTGCACCATCATAATAAAGTGCAACAACATATTCAATTCCTGTTAGCACCGCTAAGGCTACTGCTACCATAATACTAAAGCGAAAGGCCGCAGCTTTATTCTTTTTGTGATTGCTCATCTTTCCCCCAAGTTATCACGGAAGAACAGGGTGAGGGGGTAATAAGGTGAGAGCGAACAAGGCGTAATAGCCTTGTCACCTTGTCACCTTGTCACCTTGTCACCTTGTCATAGAATGCCAAAGATTAATCATGTCCAGCCGCTGTCGCCGCTGTCACCGGCCCCATCGTCACATAGCTGCCTGGCAAGCCGTAGTCATAGGGTTCACCCACCACCGAAATTGGTGCGGCAAAGCTATGTTCCGGCACCGGCGAAGGAATTTGCCATTCGGGCGAGCGGGAACGCCAGGGATTGGCGCCGGCCTCTTTGCCCATCTCGGCGCTGTAGAAGAGGTTATAGATCATCAACAGAATCGAGAAGGCAATGACAAACGCGGCAATGGTGGTAATGATATGCCCCACTTCGACCAGCCCCAGGTTCTCATTGACCATGCCACCAATCGCCTGCTCATAGTCGGCAATACGACGACGCATCCCCATCGCACCAACCGACATCTGGCTAAGACTCTGCGTCCAGAAACCAATCGTCATCAACCAGAAGTGCAACTTGCCCAACGCTTCATTGTACATACGCCCGGTAATCTTGGGATACCAGTAGTAGATGGCCGCAAAGAAGGGAAAGACGAAGCCGCCAAAGATGGTGGCATGGAAGTGACCGACCACAAAGTAGCTGTCGTGCAGCGGTTGGTCGGAAACAGTAGTTGCCAGAATGGGACCGCTCAAACCGCCGATCAAGAAGACTGAAATAGCGCCCAGTGTAAAGAGCATGGGGGTCGGGAAGGTCAATTTGCCGCCCCACATCGTGCCAAGCCAGCTAAAGAACTTTACGCCTGTGGGTACCGCCACTAGCAAGGTGGAGAGCATGAACCAATAGCGCAACTGTTCGGCATAGCCAGAGGTAAACATGTGGTGGCCCCAGACGATGTAGCCAACCAACGCAATCGCTACGCTCGAAAGCGCAATCCAGCGGTAGCCAAAGAGCGGTTTGCGGGCAAAGACCGGCAGCAACTCACTGATAATGCCCAAGCCCGGCAAGACAAAGATGTACACCGCCGGGTGCGAGTAGAACCAAAAGAGATGTTGGAAGAGAATGGGGTCGCCGCCCTTGCTGGGGTCGAAGAAACCCATGCCCAACAACCGTTCCATGGAGAGCATCAAGAAGGATTGGGCAATAAACTGGGTCGCCGTCAACTGAATAAAACTGGTGGCCAGAATCGCCCAGCAGAAGATCGGCATCCGGAAGAGGCTCATCCCCTTGGGGCGCATAAGCAGAATTGTGGCGATCAAGTTGAGCGACCCCAGAATCGACGAAAAGCCGAGTAGGAAGACACCCATGATCACAAACTGATAACCGAGCGGCCCTTTGATGCTCAACGGCGGGTAAATCGTCCAGCCGCCATCCCAACCCCAGAATACACTAGAAAGGACCAGCACGCCGGCCGGCACGTTAATCCAGTAAGCAAAAGCATTGAGCCGTGGGAAGGCCATATCTTCGGCGCCCAGCATTAGCGGCACCAAATAGTTTGCCATCCCGCCAATGCCCAGTAGAATGGAGAAGAGGGCCACCCAGCCATGCAAGCTAATAATGGTGTTATAGGTGTTGGGGTCTAGGAACTGTAGCCCAGAACGGGTCAACTCGGTGCGGAAGATGACGGCAAAACCGCCGCCGATGAGCAACAGAATCAAGCCAGTAACGCCGTATTGAATCCCAATCACTTTGTGATTGTAATCAACGGCAAAATAGCGCGTCCACTCCGGCACGCCATGGGGCGGGCCATGACGGAAAGGCGTCTCCTTGCCTTTCCACCATTGAAACCAATCATCCATCGAACCAACACCAATCATAAAGCCGATGCCGCCGACCAACATGCCGATGACCCACACCGACTCTTCACTATAGGCCGGCATCCCAGCCGCAATGCGAATCAACATGACCACGATCATCCCGGCCAGGGTACCAAGCGCCTGACCGACCAGACCGCGCACCAATCCCAAAGACATCAATGACATAGAAGAGTACTCCTTCACCTGCGTTTTACTCACGCCACGGAAGATATTTCAGTAGTAAAGACCTTAGTCTTTTTCCTGCAAAAGAAAGGTCTTTACTACAAATTTTTAAGGGGTTGCATTCTTACCCTTGGCTTCGGCCAGCGCTTTGCCGTCGTTCACTTTGGCCTGCTCCGTTGCCAGCCAGACCGTAAATTCACCTTCCTCGACGACCTTGACCGGCGCCAACATATTATAGTGAGTCAGTCCGCACAACTCGGCACATTCCACCTTGTATTCCCCCACCTTGTTTGGCGTGAAGTGAACGCTAGAGGGGAAAGCTTCTTCATCGGATTCGGCATGAGCCGACGCCGGCAGCAGATCCTTCTTCACGCGAAACTCAGGCACCCAGAACGAATGCAGCACATCCTCGCTGCGCAACAGCACCTTCACCCGTTTATCCACCGGTAGAATCAATTCCGGGCTTAAGACGCCGCCCTCGTACTCAAAGGCC
This sequence comes from Caldilineaceae bacterium, assembly GCA_026645575.1. Next base: position 50,251 of record JAPKMW010000006.1, on the reverse strand, counting down.
CAAGACCACTGGCGGCCCGTGGCCTTGACGGTAAGTTCTTCATTCTCTTGGGTAATCGTTTGCAGATCAACCACGCCGAGATAACCAAAGATAAAGACAAGTAGCAACGGGATCACCGTCCAAGCGATTTCCAGGGTAGTATTCCCTTCAAAATGATCACCATCACTATCGTCGCCTTCACGTCGCCGAAAGACAACCATGGCATAAAGCATAAAGACCACGACCAGGGCGAAAAGGAAGGCAATGAGGGTTAAGTGCCAGCCGATCATGCGATCAATCGTAAGCGCTTCAATACTGGCTTGGACCGGCATGGGCAGTGCGCTCTTTAAGAGCAGATCCATTAAAACGGTCACAATGACGACAAGGACGCCCGCAATGATAAAGTGGCGTCTGTCCGACGATGACTTAGGCATAACGTTATTCACTCCTGCAATTTACCTGCTATTTACCTGTGGCAGAACGAGCCATAAGATTAACAAATCTTACTATTGAGCGGTTGCGCATTTGGCTTGTTTAGTTTACTTCGTTTGTTAGTAGAGACCCAAATTCTTAGCGCTTTGAACAAACTTTTCGGGTAATGGGGGAATGAAACGCTTTAATAATGAATGATTAATTGTTTTCCATTCATTATTGATTAGATACTAACCCATATTCGATACCCAGCCAACGCCAGGCCAATGGTAAGCAAAAGCGGCAGCACAGTCCAAAAGAGTTCACCAAAGAGACTCAACGAAAAAATGCCGGTGGTCTGGGCGTCGTCTTGGCGCTGTCGCTGTACAATCCGCCATGTTGAAGCGAGAAGCCAAAGCTGAATGGCAACAAAACAAAGAAGGATGGCAACCGTCGCTCCTTGAAACCAAGGGCCAACGCCGGCAAGCGGAGCGCTAACGCGCCACGTCGCCGGCAGCCACTTGCTGTAGCTCAGGACAAGCCAGCCAATCACTAATGCTAACGAACCATATCCAATAGTGCGGTTCACAGTTTTCCTAATTTCTCCCCAATGTGACAAGCTGGATTGTACCAAGATTCACAAGCCCTGTCAAACCGATAGCGTAGTGGGGCATTTTTACAGAACGCCCACAAACATTAGCGCATACCGCCAAAACTCCACCCGCTTCTCGCAAACCGGAAGACAAACTACATTCATACCGTGAAGCATGTTTTAGAATGATTCTAAATAAATCAAAATTTCAAGGTAATTGGTTATGAGCAAAAAAGTAGAATTCTATCTAGCAGCGTTACGCAATGCCGGCCACCGCATCACCGAACAACGTCAGGCGATCTGTGATTACCTGGCGCAAACCGATAAGCATCCGACGCCTTATCAAGTCTATACCGACATTCATACACAACACCCAGAGATTAGCCGCGCCACGATCTATAATACGCTGAACACCTTACAGCAATTAGGGGCGATTGTCGAAATCAATTTTGGCGCTAATCATACGCATTATGAAACCGATCCATCCCCTCATGTCAATTTGATCTGTCTACGCTGTCACCAAGTGATCGACTACCACAGCGATGTCGTCGGCACTGTCACCAACACGGCTGAGTTCACGACCTTACAGCAGGCGATTGGTTTTCAACCATTTGCTGCCAAAGTCGATGTCATCGGTCTCTGCCAAAGTTGTCAACAACAAGCGCACGCTGGCGCAACGCTGATGGAGCAGGAAGAACCCGCGATGACAGCGGTAAGCCTATCCCATTCATGACCTGTACAGGTGAAGTAGCACTTGCTGTCGGCAGTCGCGTTCATGTATATCTATTGTCATAACCGAACTTTTTACTGCTGCTTAGCAGTTATTTGACAAATTGGTGATAGACAAGAGGCAAGGCGCACTTTCACTGCAATGAACCATCCAGAAAGAATACCTATGACAACGCAAACTGTTCATGCCGGTTCGCTCGCTGCCCAACCGGGCGGCGTCGGCAATGTTAACTCAATCTTTAGCTTTTGGCGTACTAACGTAGAGCTATTACTGGCCGCCGTCACCCTCATCGCCCTGCTGATCGGGTGGTTGGGGGGCAGTGTCACTGGCGCTTTGCCGGGTTGGGCGGTGACCATTGCCGCGCTAATCGCCTTTGCCGCCGGTGGTTATTCCGGTCTTATGGGCGCCATTGAAGAAGCCAGACATGGCAAGCTCGATATTGACTTTTTGATGATCGCCGCCGCTCTTGGCGCGGCTGCTATCGGCGAGTGGGAAGAAGGCGCGCTGCTCCTCTTTCTCTTTACCCTAAGCGGTGCGCTTGAAGAGTTTGCTATGGAACGCACCCGTCGCGCCATTGAAGCTTTGGCGGATCTGCGTCCCGAAACAGCCCGTGTACGCCGTGGGCAAAACGAGGTGACCCTGGCGGTTGGCGAATTGCAACTGGGGGACATTGTTCTTGTGCGCCCCGGCGAACGGCTGCCGGTCGACGGTGTCGTGACAAAAGGCGCTAGTTCAATCGACCAAAGCCCCATTACCGGGGAAAGCATTCCTGTACAAAAACATGTAAGTGATCAGGTCTATGCCGGCACGATCAACGGCAGCGGTGCGCTGGAAATCGAAGTACAAAAACCGGCAGGCGAAAGCACCCTCAGCAAGATTATTAAATTGGTCGAAGATGCGCAACAGGACACCACCCCAACGCAGAAGTTTATCGACCGCTTTAGCCAGCCCTATACTTACACCGTCATCGGCGGCACGTTGCTGGCGATTCTTCTACCGCTGCTCTTTGGCAATGAACCCTTTAGCGATACACTCTACCGAGCGATGACGCTGCTGGTCGTCGCCAGCCCATGTGCGTTGATCATCAGCACACCAGCCAGCGTCCTCAGTGCGATTGCCGCCGCCGCGCGCAATGGCGTTCTCTTTAAGGGAGGCGCTTACCTGGAAAAGGTGGCGGCCATCAACATTGTCGCCTTTGACAAAACTGGCACCCTCACCCACGGCAAACCAGTCGTGACCGATCTACGCCCGTTGAGCGGCTACAGCGAAGATGATCTGCTGCGCATTGCCGCCAGCGCTGAGTTGTTGAGCGAACATCATTTAGGGCAGGCGATTATCAACAAAGCGAAGGAACGTAACCTGACCTTGGAAACGCCCAGCGCCTTCTTCGCTGTCCCTGGGCATGGGTTGCAAGCCCAATTTGATCGCAAAGAGCATCGCGAAACAATCTATATCGGCAACGACAAGCTCTTTATGAACGAAGCGATGGATTTTTCGCCGGCCATTCGTCTAGTTGGCGACAGTCTGCAAAAGCAGGGCAAGACCGCAATGATGGTGGTGCGGCGTAGTTCACAGGAGGACACGCTCGGTCATTCACGCGATTGGGAAGTGATTGGCTATATCGCCGTCGCGGATACGGTGCGCGCTGAGGCCAAGGCGACTGTGACACAGTTGCGCGCGTTGGGTATGCAGCGCATTGCCATGTTAACCGGCGATAACAAAGCTGTTGCCGCCAACATTGCCAAAGAACTGGGCGTCACCGAAGTCTACAGCGACCTGTTGCCGGAACAGAAAGTCGAGATCATTCACGGTCTCGCCAAAGAGGGCAAAATTGCGATGGTGGGCGATGGCGTCAACGACGCCCCAGCCCTGGCGACGGCCACCGTTGGCGTGGCGATGGGCGCCGGCGGCACTGATGTCGCCCTGGAAACCGCCGATGTCGTCTTAATGTCCAGCGACCTCTCAAAGCTGCCCTTTATCTTAAAACTGGGGCGGCAGGCCGAACAGATTGTGCGCCAGAATGTGATCTTTTCCGTCAGTGTGATCGTTGTGCTGGTGCTGGCAACTATTCTGCTGCCGGCGCTCTGGCCCGGCTTTGTGCTGCCCCTGCCGTTAGGCGTTGTGGGTCACGAAGGCAGTACGTTGATTGTGGTGACGAATGGGTTGCGATTACTGGCGTTGCGACCGGGACAAGCATTAGGGTAATGATAGGTAGGAGATCGGGCGAAAAGATTGGCATCGCCCGATCTCCTACCTATCTGGTCGCGACTGTTTGAGCAGAAGGGTAAGACGTTGCGCTATGGTATACTATATAGTTGATTCGCTGGTGGCATCTGAGTGACTAGCGATAAATACGGTGCTTAAGAAAAGGGAAGGTAACAAAAAACAGCGCTGCGGTGTTCGCAGCGCTGTTTTTTGTTACCTATCTACTTGTTTGACTTACTCAATCACGTACACAAAAACCCCGTCAGTTGAGTTAATCCACAACTTGCCCTGGTTGGTCTCCGTGAAAAGCAGGCCAGTCAGTTCGGCGAGATCAAAGTCGGTGTCTTCCACCTTGCTCCACTCGCTATCACCAGCCGCTTTGTGGTAGAGACCACGAGCCGTCGCCAGGTAGAGTTCGCCAGTGGGGTGATAGACAATATCATTCAACCCGAAAGGCGCGCCCTCAATGCCCCGATCCACCACATTGCTCAGGCCCTTGGTCGTCACCTGCCAGTTGACACCGAAGTTCTCGGTGAACCAGACGCTGCGCGGTTCGGAGAAGCCCAGCAGCCCTTCAACAAAGGGATCAGCCGTGATGGCGGTCATGCCCCAAGGGGCCGGGTCGATGTTCGGGGTCAAGCGCACCCAGGTGTCACCCAGGTCATTGCTAAAGGCCACCACACCGGTGCCGTTTTCATTCAGACCGGCAGCAAAGAGTTGGTTCCAGTTCGGTTCCTCCGGCTGCGGATCACCCAACAGCGAGGAAGCGGCCATATCGACCACACGGAAGTTCGTCCACAGTGCATCCGGCGAGCTATCCGGCTTGGCTTCCCAGGTCAGGCCGCCATCAGTGGTCAGATAGAGCATGGTGCAATCCGCCGCAAAGAGGCTGTTGGGGTCACCCTGGTGCGAAAGCATCGGGCGCAGGGTCAGGCTGCCGGGCAGTTCGATCCAGGTCAGACCGCCGTCAATCGAGCGGTACATCGGCTCGTCAGCGCTGGCCGAACCACCTTCACAGGTAACTTCCGAATCACTATACAACACATCGGGGTTATTGGCATTCATCACAAAGTCATCGACCATCGGGTCAGTGGTCACCAGCGTCCAGACCCGGCCATCATCGTCAGAGCGGTAGAGCCAACCGGCATCGGTATACGCATAGATCGTGCTGCTCAAGCGGTCACCGATGACCTTGATAATGCGTTCGTCGCCGATATAGGCTTCATCAGTCGGCGTCGCCGAGGCCAGGGTTGGCGTGGCCGTTGGGACAACCGGCTTCGGGGCAACAACCGGCGGGCGATAGACAGGCGTCGCCGTCGGATAGACCACAACCGGCGGCTTGCTGGTTGGTGTTGGCGGTGGCACAGTGCCACTGTTGGTCGGGGTTGGTAACGGGCTAATTGTGCTTTGATTTAACGAAATTTGGAAATCACCCTCACGGCTGGCCGAAAATGCGACGGTCGGAATCACGACCAAACCGATGATCAGCGCCGGTAAGATCAAAAAGGTGCGGAACAGTCGTTGCATATACGTACATTGCCTCCAAAAATCAACTTGTTTTCTGTGCCGGTGACAGTTGCACCAGCAGGTCCAAAAGAATAGTTTGCGAGGCTTCTAACAACAAGCAACCATAGGGCGCCATCTACAGTTGCTTGTCATTATCGCCTACCTCGTTCGCTATACCATGACGCAGCCAGCGCCAATAGGTAACGGCCTTTTTTGTCAGCTTCTAGAAATCTTTTTAAATCGCCTGGAGCATTCACAATCTCTTCGGCAGAGTTTGGACTACGCGACTAAGCAACTTTGGACTACTATGTTGATCCAGATTTCGTTTGTACGCCTTTCCCCGCTACAATACAGGATAGCAAGACTGAGCAGAGGCGTAAGCCTATCAGCAGAGATGTCAGCAAAGCGCAGTCATGGGATTGCGTTGATGGATAGTTACAGGAAGATGTCATGGCCGTATTAGAGATTGTTCAAGTGGGTGGCCCCCAAAGCGAAATTTTGGCGCGGCCGGCGACGCGTGTGCGCGACTTTGGTCCAAAATTGCACCAGTTGTTAGATCGTATGTTGGAGACAATGCGTGAAGCCCCAGGCGTTGGTCTGGCGGCGCCCCAAGTGGGGGTTGATTTGCGCGTGGCGGTCATCGAATATCCCGATGACGAAGAGGATCCCGAAAACACGATGCGCGTCTATGAATTGATCAACCCGGAGATTATCCGCAGCAAAGGGTCAGAGTGTGGGCAGGAGGGCTGTCTCAGCATTCCTGGGTTGGTGGCAGATGTAGATCGCGCCACCTATATCCTCCTTCGCGCCCAGGATCGCCATGGGCGCGAATATCGTTTCAAAGCCTATGATTGGCTGGCGCGGGTCTTTCAGCACGAAATCGACCATCTGCAAGGGGTACTAATGACCGATAAAGCCACCCAACTCTACAAGTTGGTTAAGAAAACCGACGAGAATGGCGAGGAAGGCTATGATGCTATCCCGATTGAGGAAGCCTGGATCGGGAATCGTTTGGTACGGGCTGAGGGTAAAGTGGCGAGTAGCAGGTAGCGAGTGGCGAGTGATGCGTAACGTCCCACTCGCCACTCGCTACCCTAGTTTTGAATCACAATGGAGACGCGACAGGGCGGTGGGAAGTTACCTGTGAGATCGACCATCGTCAGTTGAAGTGTATATTGCCCGTTGGGTAGGGCGGTGGTGTTGAGCGTACCCAGGATGCCGCCGTCCACTTGCCCCTTGTTCCCGTCAAAGTAGACATAACCGCCCTCGGCATTGGCGCCAACAGCATATTCCAACTTGTAATAATCGGGGTTTTCGTGGGCTGCCCGTCCGGTAATCGAGACAACACCACTCAAAACCTGACCAACGCCCGGGTTGGCAAAGGCCAATCGGCTATCAGCACAAACGGCAGCCACCACCGCGGGCGGGGCCGCAGTGGGCGGCGGTTCCGGTGTATCGGTCGGCAGCGGCACAGGCGTCGGTGTCGGTGGTTCCGGTGTATTGGTCGGCAGCGGTGTTGGTTCCGGCGTATTGGTCGGTGTGATCGGTATGGTAGCGGTTGGTGTGGGCAGCGGTGTATTGGTCGGGATCAAAGTAAACCCGGACGGCGGATCGGATGCACTCCCTTCCGGAGGTTGTGCTTGTTGGTCTTGCACCGGTGGGTTTGGCAAAACAACGGCTTGCGTCGCCGGCGGGTTATTACCAGCATCACTGGCCGTGGGCGCCGCCTGGAGATTGTTTGTTGCAACACTATTTGTCACAACGTTGTTGGCGCTGACCGGCACGGCATTCGTATCAGAATTACCAGTCCCAATATTGGGGCTGGGCGTTACTGCTGTATTGGCAACGTTACTAGTGCGCATCTCGGCGCCACGGGTCTGCGCTGCCGCCAGCATATTGCCGACACCGGCGCTGATCTCACGGCCAAAATTGCCGGCCAGCCACCAGATGAGCAAGAGCGCCCCAATCAGGAGAATCACAGTCAGGTATGGCCCAACGCGCAATTCACGCTGCTGAATTCCTTCGGGTTCATCTTTCAAATGCACATCTTTGGGCCGATAATCAATGTCACGCTCCGGCGGCAAAGCCGAGCCGGCGCTAGTGCCGGCCAGCGCCGCCGCCAACTGCCCATCGGCAATGGCGCGCCGCCGGTTGACAACCTCAGTTGGGTCGAGGCCAAGATAGGTGGCATAGTTGCGCAAAAAGCCGCGGCCCACTACCTCGCCGGGGAGAAGCGACCATTCATCAGATTCTAAAGCGGCCAGATATTTCTGGCGAATACGCGTGGCAGCTTCCACTTCCGCCAGCGAAGCGCCCATCGCCTCCCGCCGTTCGCGCAACACCCCACCCAAATCACGCGGGGGCGCCATATGGGACTGGTGGGGAATCGTGTTGTGGTGGGGCGTCGCCTCATTGGTGGCCCGGTCGGCCTGACGGGAAACGGTCTGCCACGATTTCGGAACACTACTCGTAAGATTAAACATAGATAATGCGATATCCAAACGGTTGAACGGAAAACTCTGTATGCTCAAGTCTAGCTTGTGGAGCGTCCTTTGTCAATTTTGCTTTCAGGACAAATTGACAGCAGAATTTCTTGGGCTATACTCACAGGAAGAAAAATTATAAGTAATAGTCCGTAGTCCAGAGTCTGTAGTCCAGAGTCTGTAGTCCAGAGTCCGTAGTCCAGAGTCCAGGGTCACGTAGTCTACGGTCGGTCTATTGATCATGCTGTTTGTTTTCTATTAAAACCAGCTTGTGCGTCATAAAACATTACAAAGTATTCAACGTTATCTGGTAATTATTAGTTTCCTTGCGCTGCTGGGCATGGTGGTCATTGCTATGCGCAGCGCCGGGGTTGATCTGGCGGTGATCCAAAGTTGGTTGCCCGCCGGCTTGCTGGGGGATCTCTTCAATCGCCAGATTGCCGTCATCAGCGGTCACGCCGGCAATGATTCAGGGGCGGTCTGCACCGATGCCAACGGCGAGGCGACTGTCACCGAAGCGGCGATCATTGCCGCCATTGTAGAACGGCTAGAGCGGCAACTGCAATGGGCCGGCGCCAACGTAGTCATTCTCAACGAATTTGATGACCGCCTTGCCGGGCTGCAAGCTGATCTCTTGCTTAGTTTACATGCTGACAGTTGTATTGATGCCAGCGGCTATAAATTTGCCGTCACCAGCCGCAGCACAATTGTACCAGAGAAGTTGGCAAATTTAGGCGCCTGTTTTGACCAGTTCTACAGCGCAGCGACCGGACTGACTGATCATCCGAATACCATCACCCATAACATGACCGATTATCACGCCTTCCGCCGTTTGGACGCCAGTACGCCGGCACTGATCCTGGAGGTCGGCTTTATCGGCGGTGACCAAACGCTGCTAACCCAAGAACCGGAGCGCATGGCCCGCGGCATCACTGACAGCATCCGCTGTTTTTTTGAAAAGCAATAAAGGCCGCTCGTAGCCGGTCATGAACCGGCTACGAGCGAGTGATCACCAAAGAAAGTAACCCATCATGAACGCTGCCATTACTTTACTTGCGCTAAACCCACAAGAACCGGCCCACATCACTGCCATGAGCGAAGTATGGAACGCTGCCTGCCCCACCGATCTGGCCTTGGCCCCTCGCTTGATCGAGTTCAATTTAGCCCCGATCACCGGCGGTCGCCAGGAGGGGCGACTGGCAGTTTTGCCCGACCAGACCATTGTCGGCTTTGTGGTTGCCAGCACCTTACCAGGGCAGCCCCACGTTGCACCGGCAACCGCTGGCTGGATCGACGCCATTGCCGTCAAACCGGATCATCAACGCCAAGGCGTGGGTACAGCATTGCTGACCTGGGGCGAGCGCTGGCTTACGGCTCAAAACTGTCAGTTGCTGACTATTGGCGCCAGTCAACATCCTTTTGCACCCGGCATTCCTAGCACGTTGGAGACAGCGCCCTTTTTCCAGCGACGCGGTTATGGCAACGCCCGCCAAACGTGGGATGTCGCCGCCAATCTCTCTAGCTATCAACCGCCGGCCACGGTGCGCCCAATCGATGGCGTTGTACGACCGGCGCAGGCTAGTGATATAGAGGCGCTGGATGCCTTTCTTGCCCGTGAGTTTCCCGGTCGCTGGCATTTTGAATTTCAAGAATTTCTGCGCCATCCGCACCATCGTCTTTCCGACTATATGGTGCTGTGGAGTGAACGGGGGGTGGATGGCTTCTGTCAACTGACCTTTGAGGATTCGCTGCGCCCGATTGAGCGCTTCTTCCCCTACCAGTTGCCCCGCCGCTGGGGACAGCTTGGACCAATTGGCGTGAGCGAAGACCGACGGGGGCGAGGGTACGGCGCTGCGTTGCTGGACACTGGGTTACGCCGCCTTTACAACAACGGCGTCAACGGCTGTGTCATCGATTGGACGACCCATTTGGCTTTGTACGGTAAATTCGGCTTTACGCCGTACCATGAATATATTCAGATCAAAAAACGGTTGTAAACGATGAGTATGCTTTAAACCTATACCCATTAAACAAGAACCAAAGAAACCCTAGAGACTCGCCTGTCATTCTGAAAGAATCTCCCGGCTGCAATACCCTAAAGACCCTTTCACGGTGACAGGTGAGTATACCCTTTTTCGAAAAGCCCTAAACGTCATGCCTATGGGTAAAGAAAACGCACCTACTGTAAAAGAAACCCGGAATCTTTAGAGATTCCGGGTTTCTTTATGATCAGCCGAAGCCGACGTTAATCTAACTCAACGTCGATCTCTTCGTTCTCGTCTTCATCGAGCGACTCCAAGTCAAAGTCGAACTCGTCATCTTCTTCCTCACCACTGCTGACATTCAGACCGAGCGGCTCCATGCCCAACTCAGCCACGCCGGAGAGCAACTCCGTGGAATCGAGATCGGTAAAGTCCAGATCGCCCATCTCCAATTCGTCGTCGTCCAACTCAATGTCAACACTGTCGGTCAGATCAATTGTCGGCACCTCATCGTCCAAATCAGTGCGGGTATGGAAGCCCGTGCCGACCGGGATTAGCTTACCGATAATGACATTCTCCTTCAAGCCACGCAACTCGTCGCGCTGGCCCTTGATCGCCGCTTCGGTCAGGACACGGGTCGTCTCCTGGAAGCTGGCGGCGGCCAGGAAGCTTTCCGTGTTGAGCGCAGCCTTGGTCAAGCCCAGCACTACCGGCTCAGCACGCGACGGCTTGCCGCCTCGGGCGATGAGTGCATCGTTGATGTCATCCAGGCGGAAGCGATCCACCAGCTCACCCGGCAGGAGATCGGAGTCGCCCGTCGCCCGCACCATGACCCGGCGCAGCAACTGGCGCAATACAATCTCGATGTGCTTGTCGTGAATACCTACACCCTGGCTCCGGTACACTTTCTGCACTTCGCCCAGCAGGTAGACCTGACACGCTTCGCGACCCTGAATGCGTAGAATATCCTTCGGATTCTTGGCGCCTTCCGTCAACTGATGACCGGCTTGCACCTGATCGCCCTTGTCCACACGTAGGCGGGCATTGGCCGGAATTTCGACCTCCCACACTTCCGTATCTTCACGGCGAATGGTGGCCGTCACCGTGCCATTGGCGCCCCGTTCGACAAAAACTTCGCCATCCATCCCAGCGGCGACGACCTGTTCGTCGTTGCCGGCGCCACCTTCGACCAGGCGAGCCAACGCCGTATCCTCTTGCACCCGGTCGCCATCCGCCACCAGCACTTCGTAGCCGGCGGGGATTGTCACCTGGTTGCGCTTGAGGTCGGTGCGGCTCACGCGCAGGAAGCGTACTTCGCCTTCCCAAACAATATCCACCGTGCCGTCGATTTCGCTGATAACCGCTTCACCTTTGGGGTTGCGTGCTTCAAACAACTCTTCGACGCGCGGGAGACCTTGCGTAATATCGTCGGCGCCGGCCACACCACCGGTATGGAAGGTGCGCAACGTCAACTGCGTCCCCGGCTCACCGATGGATTGGGCGGCGATAATACCCACCGCTTCACCTGTCTTGATCTCACCGCCACGCGCCAGGTCTTCGCCATAGCAGCGCTTGCAGAGACCAAAGCGCGCTTCACAAGTTAACGGGCTACGCACAAAGGCGCGCTTGACCTTGTGGCGCTGAATGCTCGCCAATGCCGCTTCGTTGAGCAGATCGTTGGCAGCCAAGATCAGTTCGCCCGTTTCCGGATCAGTCACTTCACCAGCCAGGTGACGGCCAGTAATGCGTTCGGCAAAGCTTTGGCCCATTGCCTGCGATTCGCCAGCGTCGATCCAGATGCCGGTGTTGGTGCCACAGTCGTCCATCGTAATGATGACATCCTGCGCCACGTCCACCAGACGGCGGGTCAAGTAACCGGCGTCGGCGGTGCGCAACGCCGTGTCGGCCAGACCTTTGCGCGCGCCGTGCGTACTCAAGAAATATTCGAGCGCATTCAACCCTTCACGGAAGTTGGAGCGAATCGGCAGCGGAATAATACGCCCGCTGGTATTCGCCATCAACCCGCGCATCCCGGCCAACTGACGGATCGGGTTGATACCACCCTTGGTGGCGCCGGAGCGGGCCATGGCGCCTAGCCCTTCAATCGGACTGAGTAGTTCCTTCACCGCTTCGGTGACATCTTCGGTCGCCCGCGTCCAGAGTTCGACGCGCTTGTTATACAGCTCTTCCGAGGTGATGAGACCACGGCGGTATTGCATTTCCGCCCGCTCTTCCTCGGCGGTGGTGCGTTCGAGAATCATCGCTTTGGCGTCCGGCACCTGAATGTCGCTAACGGCAATGGTGATGCCGGAGCGGGTGGCGAACTTGAAGCCCAAATCTTTGATATTATCGACGGTATCCGCCGTAACCTGGCGGCCCAGATGCTTGTAGCAACGGGCGACGACACCATCAACACCCTTACGGTCGAGCAGTTCATTGATAAACCAGATTTCCGGCGGCAGCGCCCGGTTGAAGATAATGCGGCCAACCGTGGTGCGCAGCAAGCGCTCTTGCGGCCAACTGGCGCCCAACAAGCCCAACTTGCGGATGCCTTCGCGCGTCTCATCGACTGCCACTTGCCCAAAGTCGGGCAGTTCACTCATTAGCTTGCTTTCACCCTTGCTATAGAGATCCAGCAATTGACCAACAGTGCGCACGCCTTGGTTGCGGAGCGTCGTCATCACGTCATCGCTTACTTCCAGCTTATCCAACGCCACGCTATCATACTGCGAGGTAAAGCGCACGATAATTGGCTGGCGCAACTTGATCCGCTTCATATCATAAGCATACTCCGCCTCTTCCATGCTGGCGAAGATCGGCGGGCGATAGCCCTCCTTGACCGGCTCTTCCGCCGTCAGGTAGTAGACGCCCATAACCATGTCCTTGGAGGGACCGACGATGGGATCGCCACTGCTCGGCTTGAGCAAGTTTTGCGTTGCCAACATCAGGTCGCGCGCTTCCTGCACAGCCGGCGCGCTCAGTGGTACGTGAACGGCCATCTGGTCGCCGTCAAAGTCGGCGTTAAAGGCGCCACAGGTGAGCGGGTGCAACTGAATGGCGCTGCCTTCGACCAGCGTCACCTCAAAGGCTTGAATGCCCAGGCGATGCAACGTCGGCGCACGATTCAGCAGAACCGGACGCTCCTTGCAGATGTCTTCCAGCACATCCCAAACCTCGGCGCTCTGGCGATCGACCATGCGCTTGGCGCTCTTGATGTTGTGGGCATAGTTATGCTCGACTAAACGGCGCATAACAAAGGGCTTGAAGAGTTCCAACGCCATCTTCTTAGGCAGACCGCACTGGTGCAACTTCAAAGTCGGGCCGATCACGATGACCGAGCGCCCAGAGTAGTCCACGCGCTTGCCTAACAGGTTGCGGCGGAAACGGCCTTGCTTGCCCTTGAGCATGTCGCTCAGGCTCTTGAGTTTGCGTTTGCCGCTGCGGCTCACGGCGCGGCCACGGCGACCATTGTCCACCAGGCTATCGACCGCTTCCTGCAACATGCGCTTCTCGTTGCGCACAATGACATCGGGTGCGCCCAGCTCCATCAAACGGTGGAGGCGGTTGTTGCGGTTGATGACACGGCGGTAGAGATCGTTCAAATCGCTGGTGGCAAAGCGACCGCCATCCAACTGCACCATCGGACGCAGATCGGGCGGGATGACCGGCAAAGCGGTCAGCACCATCCACTCGGGGCGGTTGCCGCTCTTGCGGAAGTTTTCCACCACACGTAGACACTTGGCGGCCTTCTTGCGGCGCTGCTTGCTGCGGGTCGTGCGAATCTCCTTGCGCAGTTCCTTCGCCATCTTGTCCAGGTCAATCTTGGCGACAATGTCGCGCACCGCTTCGGCGCCCATGCCGGCGGTAAAGACATTGCCCCAGCGATCGGCCAGCTCGCGATAGCGATTCTCGGTCAACAGTTGGCGCTCTTCCAGCGACTTCAGGTCGTCGAGATCGCGCTCCATCTGGTTGCGGATCTGCTCCTGGCGACCATCTACTTCCTGGCGATATTGGTCGATCTGCGTACCCAACTCGCTGCGGGCGTGGTCACGAAAAGCGGCGATCTTGTCACGAATATAAAGCTTCTCATCATCCGACTCGTTCTGCAAGGAGTTGAGCTTGTCCTGCATGGCGTCGTTGATCAACATGTCATGGTCGGCAGAGATGACCTCGCCCTGCTGGATCACGATTTCATCGGACCAGGAGAGGCGCTTGTGTTCGGTCGCCTTCTGGCCGATACGATTTTTGAGCCAGGTCTGTAACGCCTGCGCTTCGGCAATGGCCTGCGAAGTCGACTCATTGATGCGCTCGTTAAGCGCCGTGACTTCCTTTTCTTCCTCGGCGTCCAACTCGGTCAAACGGGCGTCAAGCTGCGTTTCCAGCGTGGTGATCTTGCCTTCATTGTCACCCTCGACACGGCTCAGACGCATGGCAAGTTCACGCTCATGGCGCTGAATGGCGCGGCTGCGCGCGTCTTCGTTGACGTTGGTAATAATAAATTGGGCAAAGTAGAGCACTCGTTCCAAGTGGCGCGGGCTGATGTTCAAGAGCAAGCCTAAGCGGCTCGGCACCCCCTTGACATACCAGATATGGCTGACCGGCGAGGCCAACTCAATGTGACCCATGCGCTCGCGGCGCACTCGGCTTGGCGCCACCTCGACGCCGCACTTGTCACAAACAATGCCCTTATAGCGCACGCGCTTATACTTGCCGCAAGCGCACTCCCAGTCCTTCATCGGCCCGAAAATGCGTTCGCAGAAAAGCCCATCCCGTTCGGGGCGCAGGGTGCGGTAGTTAATCGTTTCCGGCTTCGTGACTTCCCCGTAACTCCACTCCCGAATCTGTTCTGGAGACGCAAGCGAGATGCGAATGGCATCAAAGTTCTTTACTTCCATAGGTCGGTAGTTCTCCTTGTTCAATGACAAGGTGACAAGGTGGCAGGGTGACAAGGTGACAGGGTGAGAAGGTGACAAGTGTGTCGCTAAAGGTTATTCCTTTTGCTGCACCCTGTCACCTTGTCACCTTGTCACCTTCTCACCCCTTCACCCTGTCATCTCGTCACCTTGTCATTATTCACTCGTCCGGTTCATCGGGCTTGGAATGTTCAGGCTAAAGCCCAGTTTAGGCAGACGATCTTCGGCGTCCTCTTTGCCAAACTGGATGATTTCGTTCTTCTCGTTGATGACTTCAACGGCCAGCGCCAGACTTTGCAGTTCTTTGACCAAGACGCGGAAGCTTTCCGGGACGCCTGGGCTTTGGATCTCTTCCCCCTTGACGATCGACTCATAGGTCTTGACACGGCCACTCACATCATCAGACTTGACAGTCAACATTTCTTGGAGAATGTGCGCCGCGCCATAGGCTTCCAGCGCCCACACTTCCATTTCGCCAAAGCGCTGACCACCAAATTGCGCCTTACCACCCAATGGCTGTTGGGTCACGAGGCTGTACGGGCCAGTGCTGCGGGCGTGAACCTTGTCTTCGACCAGGTGATGCAGCTTGAGCATCTGGACAACGCCAATGGTCACGGGCGAATCATACGCTTCGCCGGTCTTGCCGTCAAATAGCTTCTGCTTGCCGGTGGTCGGCAGCGGCCAACCGCTTTCGTGGCTCAACTCCTTAGCGGCGGCGGTCAGTTCGGCGCCGGAAAGCTCCGGATTGCCACCATGATGACGCATCCATTCACGCAGCGCCACCTCAATGGCATAGTGGTTGGCTTCGCGCGTGGTGCGATTGACGCCATATTGGCTCGGCAGCACCGAAACCGCTTCATAGCCCAACTCAGTCAACCACTGTTGCAAACAGGCGCGGCGGGCGTAAGTCTCATCTTCGTAGATACGCTCGGCGTCATAGCCCAACGGCTCCAGCCATTCAAGCAAGTAGACCCGGCGGGCGTCGGCATCATCGGTCAACTGAACCGAATCGACGCCGGCGGTGTTCATCATGCTCCAGGCGCGGCGGGTCGCTTCACTCCAGGCCCGGTCGATCAACCAGGCGCGTGCCAGTTCGGCTTCGATCTCATCTTCTTTGGCGCCATCAAAGACTGGCGTCTCGGCCATAAAGCCCAAGCGACCGGCAGCCCAACCTAAGTGGCACTCCAAAATCTGGCCGATATTCATACGGCCCGGCACGCCCAAGGGGTTGAGAATAATATCAACCGGCGAGCCATCTTCCAGGAAGGGCATATCTTCCACCGGCACCACCTTGGAGATAACGCCCTTGTTGCCGTGGCGACCGGCCATCTTGTCCCCCTCGGTCAAGCGGCGGCGCTGGGCCACGCTGACAGTGACAATCTTTTCGACGCCGGCAGCCATGTCGCGATGTTCGTCCCGTTCAAAGACCTTGACATCGACCACCTTGCCGCGCTCACCGTGGGGCAGGCGCAGCGAACTGTCCTTGACTTCGCGGGCCTTTTCACCAAAGATGGCGCGCAGCAGTTTTTCTTCCGGCGTCAGCTCGGTCTCGCCTTTGGGCGTGATCTTGCCGACCAGAATGTCGCCCGGCACCACCTCGGCGCCGATGCGGATAATGCCATCTTCGTCCAGATCTTTCAAGGCATCTTCACCAACGTTGGGAATGTCACGGGTGATCTCTTCCGGGCCGAGTTTGGTTTCGCGGGCGTCTGTCTCGTACTTCTCAATATGGATCGACGTATATTTGTCATCCTGAATCAAGCGCTCGCTCACCAAAATCGCGTCTTCAAAGTTGCCGCCTTCCCAACTCATATAGGCGACGACCACGTTCTGCCCTAAAGCCAGTTCACCGCCCTGCGTGCTGGAGCTATCGCCCAAGACTGCACCCTTTTCCACATAGTCGCCCTTGAAAACCGTGGGACGCTGGTCGATACAGGTGCTCTGGTTGCTGCGGTTATATTTGCGCAGGTGATAGGCCCGACGCGACCCGTCTGCTTCCTGGATGATGATCTCATCGCTTGTGGCGCTCACCACTTCACCGGCATTGCGGGCCACAATGACCTGGCCGGAGTCGATGGCGGCCTGGTACTCCATGCCGGTGCCGACAACCGGCGCATCGGGCTTGACCAGCGGCACCGCCTGGCGCTGCATGTTAGACCCCATCAAGGCGCGGTTGGCGTCGTCATGTTCCAGGAAGGGAATCAACGCCGCCGAGACGCTCACGATCTGCTTGGGCGACACGTCCATGTAGCGCAGCCGTTCCGGCTGCTCAAACAAGAAGTCTTCGGCATGGTGCGCCGACGGACGGGAATTCTGGAATTCGCCCAACGCATTCAATTGCGAAGAAGCTTGCGCAATCGACGCCTCTTCGTCCTCATCAGCGGTTAGGTAGACCACGTCACGGCTGGCATAAGGCTTCACCCGAATACTCTTCATATCTGGAAGCTGCACCAACTGTTGGGCCAGCGCTTCATCGATTACCGTTCCCTTGTCGGCAATCACATCCCCCGTGTTGGGGTCGGTGATGTCAGCATTCAAGGTGCGACCTAACAGAGCTGCCACATCGAGTGGCGCGTCGTTGTAGACTTTGCGATAGGGCGTCTCGACAAAGCCAAACTCGTTGACACGCGCATAACTCGCCATTGAACCAATCAGACCGATGTTTGGCCCTTCGGGCGTCTCAATCGGGCAGATGCGACCATAGTGGCTAAAGTGAACATCGCGCACATCAAAGCCGGCGCGTTCACGGCGCAGACCACCGGGGCCAAGGGCGCTTAGCCGGCGCTTGTGGGTCAACTCGGCCAGCGGGTTGGTCTGATCCATAAACTGGCTCAACTGGCTGCCGCCAAAGAATTCGCGCGTCGCGGCCACCACGGGGCGGATGTTGATCAAGCTCAACGGCGTGATCTGGTCTGGGTCGCGAATCGACATACGTTCGCGCACGACGCGTTCCATGCGCAGGAGGCCAATGCGCAACTGATTCTGGATCAACTCGCCCACCGTCTTGATACGGCGGTTGCTCAGGTGGTCAATGTTGTCCTCGCGGCCATCGCCATTGTTGATCTGCATAATGCGCCGGATAACCGCCACGAGATCCTCGTTGGTCAAAATGCGGTTTTCCAGCGGCGTACTGACATTCAGGCGGCGATTGACTTTGTAGCGCCCCACTTTGCCCAGGTCATAGCGCCGGGGGGCAAAGAAGAGATTTTGCACAAAGCTCTTGGCATTGTCCAGCGTCGGCGGGTCGCCAGGGCGCAGCTTCTTATAAAATTCGAGCAACGCATCATCGACACCCTTCTGGCTGTTATCGGTCGGGTTACTGGTGGGGTCGCGTTCCAGCGTCGATTCGATATAAGGGTGATCGACATTGTTATCCACATCCACAAAAAGCGCGCGGATCTCTTCGTCGGTGCCATAGCCGATGGCGCGCAGGAGGATGCTAACCGGCAATTTGCGCTTGCGGTCTACCTTCACGCTCACGACATCGCGCTTGCTGGTTTCAAATTCCAACCAGGCGCCACGACTGGGAATCAACTTGGCGCCGGCCAATTCGCGGCCGGTGCTGCGATCTTCGTCTACTGTAAAATAGACGCCAGGCGACCGAATCAACTGACTCACCACCACGCGTTCGCTACCATTAATAATAAAGGTGGCGGAATCGGTCATCAGCGGGAAGTCACCCATAAAGACTTCCTGCTCGCTGATTTCACCCGTATCGCGGTTGACAAGTTTAATTTTTACCCATAGCGGCGCCGAGAAGGTGATGTCCCGTTCGCGACATTCATCTTCCGGGTATTTGGGTTCGCCAAAGTAGAAATCGCCAAAGTGCAATTCCAAATTTTTATTAAAGCTGACAATGGGCGAGATCTCATCGAACAGCTCGCGCAAACCTTCGCCTTTAAACCACTCAAAGCTACGGAGCTGCACCTCAGTGAGACGCGGCAGTTCTAGAATTGTTGGTGTACGCGCATACGATTTACGTTCTGTACGAACACCTCTCTTGGGGGTGGTAGCGCCATTTTTGGTCGAAATCATCTGGCCTTCGCTCCTCACACTACACGCTTAAAAATTCACATCAACACGTCTGCTGACGATTGCGGCGATGCAATGGTCACGCTTACATGCATTTGTGTCGCACGGACCAGGCATCGTGGTATTGTAGGGGCATGGTATACCATGCCCCTACAATACCGTAACGCCCGCAAACAATAACTTACAAAATCCAACAGCAGGCAAAACGACAATAAGACACCAACGCGGTGAGTTTCTCTAACCGGCTACATTGCCGCACTCGCCACGTTTGGTGTCTTTATACTTTTACGAACCTTAGTTTTTGCGCAATGGCACTCCTCAAGTGTTTGATCGCCCAAAGATGTTGAGGAAGTCGCATCGTACCGTTGATCAGGTCAACAAAAAAATCAGGCCGTCACGGAAACCTGGTACGATGACGTTAACTCAGCTTGTTAACTCTACGTAGCATTCCCTCCGTATACCAACCTGATCCCAATGAAATGATTGCGGTGCAATTTTGGTAACTTATTTAGCCCGCTGATAGCCGGTTCGTAACCGGCGTTCTGAGCGCCGGTCACGAACCGGCTATCAGCTAAACAGTCGAATTTTGGTAAAGTGAGCGCCATGTCTTCTGCAAAGAAAACTACCCAAAATACGTAACTAAATAATGATAACATACTCTGTACAGGAAGTCAAAAACATTACCCAAATATTTCGCAATATCATGCAATAAACGAAAGGCTGACACACGCACCTTACGAAGTCACAAAAAAGGCGTGAGTCAAAAGTTTGACCTGTACGAACCCATACTACCAGATAATTTTTCTTCTGACTGTAAGGTAGATACCCAAATTATCCCAAATTCATCGATGTGCCTACTAGACAAATCGGAAAAAGTTGTCTATACTGTGGGGGAAAGTGGTGGAAAGTGGGACAAAAGGGAACAAAAAAGCCGAAACTTAGCGTTTATCCCTACAACCCACATGAAATGAATTGACTTTGGACTACACGACCAAACGCGCCGAAAAGGCAACCGGGACTACTGACTATGTTTCTGGGCGAATTTAGCCACGGGCTAGACAACAAAGGTCGTTTGACCATACCTGCTAAATTTCGTGACCAGTTGGATCGCGGCTTGGTGGTGACGCGCAGCCCGATGGAGCGCTGCCTGTTGGTCTTTCCCATGCCGGCGTGGGAACAGGTCGCCGCGAAAGTAAGCGCCCTCCCGCTGACCGACCCCCGTTCAGCCCAATTGCGCCGGGCCTTTTTCAGCGGCGCTGAGGATCTGATCCCGGATAAGCAGGGGCGTATTTTGATTAGCCAGCGGCTACGTGAATACGCCCAGATCGAGATGGATGTGATTATTGCCGGCGTTAATCTCTTTGTCGAGTTGTGGCGACCCAACTTGTGGGATGAAAAGGTATTAGGTCCGCTCAATAGCGGTGAGTTTGATCAAGAATTTTTTGCAGCGTTACAAATTTAATCGAACCGATTTTTCATGAAGCAGCGCACAGCGATTGCCGCCGACCCACCCGAAGCCAGTCACACCCCGGTGATGTTGGCGGAAATCCTGGAAGGGTTACAAATTGGGCCAGGGCAGCACATTATTGATGGCACACTTGGCGGCGGTGGCCATACTGCCGCTTTTCTAGCCCAAAGCGCCCCCGACGGCAAGGTGTTGGGCATCGATGCGGACCCGGCGGCCATACGTCGCAATGAAAGGCGCTTTGCAACAGAGATTGCGACTGGCCGGCTTACCCTGACGCAGGGCAATTTTGGTGAAATGCACAAGATGGCGACGACACACAGTTTTACCGCCGTCAACGCCATCTTGTTGGATTTAGGCGTTAGCAGCTTTCAGCTGGAAACGCCGGAACGGGGCTTCGCTTTCAGCCAGGATGGCCCGCTTGATATGCGTTTTGACCCGCACCACGGGCAGAGCGCCGCCGACGTGGTCAACACCTGGCCGGAACGAGAACTGGCCGATCTGATCTATCAATATGGCGAAGAGCGGGAAAGCCGACGGATTGCCCGCTATCTGGTGCAACAGCGCCCCTTTACCACAACCGGCCAACTGGCTGCAGCAGTTGAACGGGCTTGTGGCGGGCGACGGGGCAATCGGCTCCATCCGGCGACGCGCACCTTTCAAGCATTACGGATCGCCGTCAACGAAGAGTTGACCCAACTGGAACGGGTGCTGCCCCAGTGCCTCGACCTATTAATGCCGGGAGGTCGGTTGGCGGTGCTGACCTTTCATAGCTTGGAAGATCGCATTGTGAAACATTGGCTACAAAAAGAAGCCAGCGCTTATGTGCGGGATGACAGCCTACTACAGGGAGGATACGAACGGAACCCTAGTGTAACCATTTTGACACGCAAACCGAAGATAGCAACCGACGCGGAACTTACCCACAACCCACGCAGTCGCTCGGCCAAACTTCGCATTGCAGAACGCCTATAGCCTTCGGCTAAAACTTCAACATGCTCAGTTGAGTCGCTCAGGCTAAAGCCCAAATACCTACCAGGGGAGAGGTCGTTGCCGCACCAACCGGCACTACTCAGCCCTTTGGCCTGATCGCCCATCCCACACCCCGTTATGGTTGGCTTATCGGTATGGTGTGTCAAATTTATCATGAGTATTGGATGTTGCTATGTTACAAATCAAAAGCGCGCCTTTACGAGCAGGTGCGCACTCGATAAGCGCGTCTTTGCGAGCAGGTGCGCTGAACAATGAGACAATCTCATCGCCTGTCCCTGCCGAGTGGGGAGCGGCGACGCGTAGCCTGACGCAATGGCTTTGGCTGCGCGACCAATGGCGTTTGTTGGCCCAGACGTTGCGACTACCTGATACTTGGCAGTCCTTTTTGCTCTTTACCCTGGCGATTGGGTTGGTCTGTGGCGGGTTGATTTTGCACTTGCAACTCTCAACCATTATCTTGCAGAATACGATTGCCTTGCGCCAGTTGCAGGCTGAGGAGCAGGTGGTCCAAAAGGAAAACGCCAACCTCGTCTGGGAGATTGCACAAGAGACCGATTTGAATCGCGTGAAAACACGGGCGACTGAATTAGGGTACGAACCCGCTTTCCAACGAAATTATGTAATCATTCCCGGCAGCACGGTTGCCGGCGGCGCAATGCCGTCCGCAGCACCGGCGCTGGCCCAGGTACACGAGTGAACTAATGGCGTCACTGTTTCCAGATAATCGCGTAAGCGCCACATCCTCGGTTTTGAACCCTGGAGTAGCGCCTGCGTTGGCATCCGTAGTAACGACAGAGCCACGCGAACCAGAGGAGACGCCCGAAGCGGCCAAGGAACAGCGGTTCTGGCGCTTTGGGCTGCTGGCCTTTCTCTTTGTCTTGCTGACGAGTCTGGTGCTGGCGCGCTTGGTGGTCTACCAAGTTTTTCGCGTAGGCGAGTTGCCGGTCTATGACCCGGAAGCGCTGATCCCACCGACGCGCGGCGCGATTGTCGATCGCCAGGGTGATCTGTTGACGGCGGATCACTTTCTGTCCCAGATCAGTGTGACCCCCAGCGAGTTGAAAACTGATGCTAATCGTCAACTGGTTGCGCAAGGCATCCAGGAAGCCACAGGGTTGCCGGTAGCAGAGACGCTACAAACTTTGCTGGCTTATGCCAACCTAGGTTACGCTGAAATTGGCGAGCCATTGCCGGCTGAACTAGGGCAACGGATGCAAGAGACGCGCCAAAAAGCGCTGGTGGCCGATGCCCTCTCCCCCTTGCGCT
The DNA here is from genome assembly GCA_026645575.1 of Caldilineaceae bacterium. The sequence goes on along the minus strand of JAPKMW010000006.1, from coordinate 27,694 downwards.
ATATTGCCGTACGCTCGGTGCCGAAACGTTATTATCCACAGAACAGCCTGGCCAGCCATATCCTTGGCTTCACTCAGGCGGATCGCAGCGGGGCCTATGGCTTGGAAGAGTATTACGACGCCTTTCTCAATGAGCGCGGCAAGGGCTTGTTGGAGCCACCCAATGCCACCTTTGCCGCCCTACCGGCGCCGTTACAGCGCTTCCTCCCTTCCGCTGCGCACAAAGACCTGGTGTTGACCATTGACCGGGGCGTACAGTGGATCATTGAAGAGGAGTTGCGCAGCGGCATTGCCAAATATGGGGCGAAGGGCGGCACGATCATTGTCATGGAGCCGAAGAGCGGCGCAGTCCTGGCGCTGGCGAACTGGCCCGACTATGACCCCAACCAGCGCAGCGCCGACGCCACAAACTTTAGCCGCTTTACCAATGTGGCCGTCAGCGCTATTTATGAGCCGGGGTCGGTCTTTAAGATTGTGACCATGGCGGCTGGGCTGGATACCGGCGTCATCACCCCGACCACAGTGATGACCGATAGCGGCTATATTATTGTCGGCGAGCGCTCGATCTATAACAGTGATCGCCGGGCCAATGGGCCGGTCAACATGACCCAAGCGCTGGCTCGTTCTTTGAACGTGATCACGGCCCAAGTGGCGGATCAGGTGGGGCGCGATGATTTTTATCGCTATGTGCGCCGCTTTGGCTTTGGCGACCGCACCGGCATTGATCTAGCCGACGAGGTGCCGGGGCTGCTCAAAACGCCCGGTCATACCGATTGGAGCCTTTCGGATCTGGGTACCAACAGCTTCGGGCAAGGGCTAGCGGTGACGCCGTTACAAATGGTCAATGCCACAGCCGCAATTGCCAATAGCGGCAAGTTGATGCGCCCCTATGTAGTGCAGGCCCGCTTGGATGGGGAGCAGGTGCTCTACACCCAACCAGAAGTGTTGACCCAAGCGATCAGCCCGGAAACGGCCCGTGACTTGACGGAGATGATGGTCGAGACGGTAGATACCGGCAACTCGGCGGCGCGGGTACCCGGCTATCGCATCGCCGGCAAGAGCGGTACAGCCCAGATTCCAACGTTGGCCGGCTACTTAAAAGACGCCACCATCGTCACCTTTGTCGGCTTTGCCCCCGCCGACGACCCGAAATTTGTGTTGCTAGTCAAGCTGGATCAACCCGACCCGGCGATCAGCACCTGGGCGGCCTACACTGCGGCGCCGGTTTTCTCGTTGGTGTCGCGCCGGCTCTTTGATCACCTCGGCATCGCCCCCGATGACATTCGGGCGCAGGCAATGGGTGTGCCGGTGACCAACGCTGAAACAACAGATGAGCCGATTACGGTTGATCAATAAAGGTAGGTGCGGTTTGTAACCGCACGAGTCGAATTCATAACAAACCCGTGCGGTTACAAACCGCACCTACTGTTGCGGAGCATCTCATGCGACCTGTGATTGCCACTCAGATCACACAACACACGCTTTGGCAGGCGCTAACTGGGCAGACCCCGCCCCTCAATTTGCCGGCCCGCCTCATTCAACATGCGGTGCTGGACAATCGCGATACGACGTTGGGCGATCTCTTTGTTGCCTTTGCCGGTCGCCACACCGATGGGCACTTCTTTATCAGCGATGCGCTGCGCCGGGGCGCGCAGGCGATCATCTGTGGCGAACAGGGTCGTGACCAAGCGCGCAGTAGTGGCGCTGCGCTAGTTGATTGCACCATCGGTCGCTGGGAGTTGCAAGCCGCACTGCCGGCGGACTATCAACCCCACACTCCACTTGCCTACATTGTGGACGACACGACGGCAGCCTTGCAAAAGGTAGGTGCGTTCCAACGACTCCACCGTGGCCACCCCCAGTTGCGCGTTGTGGGCGTGACTGGCAGCGTCGGCAAGACCAGCACCAAAGAAGTCGCCGCTGCTGTACTACAACAACGCTACAACCTCTTACACAACCGGGGCAGCCTGAACAGCGAACAGGGCTTGCCCTTCACCTTGCTCGGTTTGAGCTTGCAACATGAACGCGCCGTCCTTGAGATGGGGATGTATGACCTGGGCGAAATTCGCACCCTTTGCACGCTGGCGCGACCGCAGGTCGGCATTGTCACCAACATCGGCCCCAGCCACTTGGAGCGGCTCGGCACCATGGAACGTATCACCCAAGCCAAGACTGAACTGGTGGAAGCGCTGCCCCCTGCCGAAGATGGCGGCGTCGCCATTCTCAACTGGGACGATGAGCGGGTGCGCACGATGGTTGATCACACCAAGGCCAAAATTTTCCGCTATGGCTTAACACCCGAAGCTGATCTCTGGGCCGACGAGATTGAAAGCGCCGGTTTGGAGGGCATTCGTTTCCGTTTTCATTATCGCGCCCCAGGGAACGGCGCGGTCGAGTCGCTCTATGTGCGCGTGCCGCTCCTCGGTCGACATAGTGTTCACACAGCGCTGCGCGGCGCTGCTCTCGGCTTGGTCGAGGGGTTGAGTTGGGAAGAGATCCTCAGGGGCTTGCAGAGTGTGCCCGGTCAGATTCGTCTGGTGGTGGTGCCGGGGATCAATGGCTGTACCGTGGTGGATGACACCTACAACGCCAGCCCGGTCAGTACGATTGCTGCGCTCAACTTGTTGGCCGATCTCGAACCAATACGCCAGGGACGACGCGTTGCCGTACTAGGCGACATGTTGGAATTGGGTCACTATACGAATGAAGGCCACAAGTTGGTTGGGCGTCGCGCCGCCGATGTTGTCGATCTGTTGGTCACCGTCGGCGAACTGGGTCACGATATTGGCGCAGAGGCGCTGGCTGTGGGCTTTGATGCCAGTCAAGTTCATCAACTTGCCGATCACGAGCGTGCGATTGCGCTGCTCAAAAGTGAATTACGGCAAGATGATATTGTTCTTATTAAAGGCAGTCGTGCCGTGGGTATGGATCTAATTGTCACCGAAATTATTGAAACCGGAGAAAAGCGAGCATCCAAATGAGAACACCCTTTCAACTACTTGCCCTACCACTGCGCCGGCGTGAAACCAGCAATACAGGCGAAGGAACGCCGCAGCAGTGGCTGCCTCATGTGATGCGCCTATTGGGCTTGCTGGTCGTTTGTCTGATTGCATCTACATTGCTTGAAGATTTCATGGAGTCCACTATGGCGTATGCACTTACCCTGGGTACGGTCAGCTTCTTTATTGCTGTCTTCTGGGGCAATCCGCTGATCGCCTTACTCAAGCGCTGGGGTATCGGTAAGCAGATTCGGGTGGAAGAGCCAGGCAGTCGCCAGACCAAAACCGGCACGCCGACGATGGGCGGTATTTTAATCGTGGTGCCTGTTTTGCTCATCACAGGCGTCCTCAATATCGCCAACTTGTGGGGTCTCAACGCTATCGGCCAGAGCACCTTGATCCTCTTCTTTTGTCTGGCTTCCCATGCCCTCCTGGGTGGTGTCGATGACTGGCAGGGCATCAAGGGGCTGCGCGGTCGCGGCGAGGGTATGAGCGAACGAATGAAGAGCAGCTTTCAAATCCTCTTTGCTACGGTGCTGGCGCTGATCTTGTACTTCGGCCCGCCCCACTGGGACTATGTGGGCATTCCCGGTCTCTACGGTCCGTATAACGGCTTTTACCGCATCGGCCCTTTCATCATTCCCTTGACCATTCTGATCATTGTCGGCTTTAGCAACGCCGTTAATTTTACCGATGGGTTGGACAGTCTGGCCGGCAGCATTAGCAGCATCGCCTTTGCCAGCTATGGTATTATCGCTTATTTGCAGAACCAAACCTACTTGATGGCCTTTTGCTTTACCATTGTGGGTGCGCTGTTGGCCTTTCTCTGGTACAACGCTCATCCGGCGCAGATGTTTATGGGCGACACCGGCAGCCTAGCGTTGGGTGCAACGTTGGGGCTGGTCAGCGTCATGACCGGTCAGTGGCTCCTGTTGCCGATCATCGGCTCGATCTTCGTGGCCGAAGCTGGCAGCGTGATCATCCAACGCTACTACTTCAAGTGGACACGCATCAAGTATGGCGAGGGGCGTCGCGTCTTTAAGATGGCGCCGCTACACTATCACTTTGAGTTGTTGGGGTGGAGCGAAATGCAAGTGAAAGAGCGCTTCTGGCTCATCAGCGTGCTCAGCGGCATGTTGGGTGTAGCCCTGGCGCTCGTGTAATCGCCGAAGGGGCTTCCCTGGAAGACGGAGTGCGGAATGGCAAGTGCAAGCAACAACGTTGAATTTACTGGCCGCAAAGTGGTGATTCTTGGGTTGGCGCGCCAGGGGTTGGCGTTGGCGCGCTTCTTTGTACGGGCAGGCGCGCAGACCATCATCAGCGACGCCGCCCCGGCTGAAAAGTTGACGCGGGAGATTGCTCAGTTAGGCGATCTCCCGGTCGAGTTGGTGCTGGGCAGCCATCCGCTCTCGCTGTTGGATGGGTGCGATCTCCTCTGCCTGAGTGGTGGCGTGCCGCCGCAAGTGGCCTTGGTGCAAATGGCGATTGTGCGGGGCATTCCGCTAAGTAATGATAGTTTGTTGACATTACAACTGGCTCGCCGGCGTGGCTTGGGGCCGCTGGTGGCGTTGACCGGCAGCAGCGGCAAAACGACCACAACCACCCTGGTGGGGCAAATGCTGGCTGCCGCCGGTTATAAAACCCATGTTGGGGGCAACATTGGTACGCCCCTGATTGATCGCCTGGACGAGATTGGACCGGGCGAACCAATTGTGTTGGAATTGAGCAGCTTTCAACTGGAACTCTTTACCCCACAACTGGCCTGGGGTGATGTCGCCGGTGTGGGGCCGGATGTGGCAGGGTTACTCAATTTAACGCCCAACCACCTGGATCGCCACCCGGACATGGCGGCCTATGCCGATGCCAAGTTGAATCTGTTACGGCGCACCCCCGCCGGCGCCCAGCTTGTCCTGAGCGCAGATGATGCCGTTACGCAGCGGCTTCTGCCTCCGACAATAGTCGATGAACGACAATCGCTGCCTTCAACTTGGGAATTGGCTGGCTTGCTGACCAGCGAACAGGCGGCCATCGCGGAGAGTGGTAAAGAGGCCGTGGCTTTTAGTCGTTTACATCCCCTAGCAGAAGGGGCTTGGGTAGACGGGGAAACATTGGTTTATAATGGTCGCGCCATCTGTCGGCGCGATGAAGTGTTGTTGCGCGGCGACCACAACATCAGCAACCTGTTGGCAGCGGCGGTAATCAGCGGGGCAGCGGGGGCGTCGGTTGCGGCGATGCGCCAAGTGGCGACCACCTTTCGTGGCGTCCGCCATCGCTTGGAGATCGTCCATAGCACGCCACAGGCGACCTGGATCAACGACAGCATTGCTACGGCGCCGGAACGGTCCGTGGCGGCGTTGCGCTGCTTTACCGCCGGTGAACAGAGCTTGATTTTGCTGGCTGGCGGTAAAGATAAAAATTTGCCGTGGGAAATCTTTGCCGATGAAGTGCTGAAGCGGGTCAACTACCTGATCGGCTTTGGTCATGCCGGGGCGATGGTGGTGGAGAAGGTGCAAGAGCGCGCCCAATTTACCAAACGGCGTGCGCCGAACTGTGCAGTCGTCCAACGGCTGGATGAAGCCGTGGCCTTGGCTGCTCGTGTGGCCGGCGTCACGCCTGTACCCAAGACAGTCGAGGGGAACGGGCATCACAACGGCAATGGTAACAGTAGTAGCAATGGTAACGGTAATGGCAGCAAACAGGAAGGCTTGCCAACCGTGGTTTTGCTCTCGCCCGGCGGCACCAGTTATGACGCCTACCGCGACTTTGAAGAACGTGGTGAACATTTCCGCCGCCTGGTCGAAAGCTGGGTGACAGCCAAGCCGGCGGCGGAAGAACGTCGGCAAGAAGTAGTCGTGATTCATTAACCAAAGACTAGAGATTAGAGACTAGAGACTAAAGGTTGCATTCGCCAGCGGCGTTCAATTCTTGGTCTTCAGTTTCCAGTCTCCAGTCTCCAGTCTCTACCTAACCAAATCATGGTTGCAACAACGAAAAACCAAACCGCCGCCTCCGCCGGCGCCTATGACTGGGGATTGCTCTCGGTGGTCATGCTCCTCTTTGGGCTGGGCATGGTCATGGTCCTCAGCGCCAGCTTTGCCTGGGGCTATGCTGACTACCAAGACCCCTATTATTATGTGACTCGGCAGTTGGTCTGGGGCGCGGTAGGTCTGGTTGGCATGATAGCAATGGCGAATATTCCCTACATGATCTGGGAGCGCTGGAGTGTGGTCTTGATGGCGGTGGCATTGCTGGCACTCATGGCTGTGATAGCCGTCGGCAGTGAACGCTTTAATGCCACGCGCACCTTTCTCGGCGGCAGTGTGCAACCCAGTGAGCCGGCCAAGATTATCATTGTCATGTATGTTAGCGCCTGGCTTGCCAGCAAGGGGACGCGTATTCGCGATGTACGAGTGGGGTTGCTGCCCTTTAGCGTCTTGATGGGCGCCATTGCGGTCTTGATTGTGGCGCAACCCAATATCAGCACGGCGATTTTGATTGTCACCACCGCCTCGATTATGTTCTTTATTGCCGGGGCGGAGATGCGCCAGTTGTTGGTGGTGGGCGCCGGCGGCGCGGCAACTTTCTGGTTGGTGATTCGCTATAGCACCTACGCCCATGATCGGGTTGCCAAGTATATGGCTTCACTTTGGGACCCAATGCAGAGTGATGAATATCAGGTGCAACGGGCGGTGGAGGCGTTGATTCGCGGTGGTCTCTTCGGCCAGGGGATTGGCAATAGTCAGGCCAAATTGCCCGGTTATCTGCCGGTGGTCTGGAGCGACAATATCTTTGCTGTGGTCGGTGAAGAGATGGGGTTGCTGGGCGCGCTGCTGGTGATCTTTCTCTTTGCGCTGCTGGCCTATTTCGGTCTGCGCACGGCATTGCGGGCGCCCGACAACTTCGGCATGTTGCTGGCGACAGGCATCACGGCTTCGTTGACCTTGCAGGCAATTCTGAACATGGCCGTTATTGTGGCCGCCGCCCCGCCAACGGGTGTGACTTTGCCCTTTATTAGTTACGGCGGCAGCTCACTAGTGACAGCGCTGGCGGCGATCGGCATTTTGCTCAACATTAGCCGACATGGCGGTCTGCCCCTTGTCAACCGCAGCAGCGCCGGCAGTAGCAGCCCCGCCCCCCAAACAACCAAACTCGGCGCAGCCGTGAGCCGTCAACGGGTGGCGCCGATAACACGGGGGACAGGGACACGGGGAACAGGGACACGAGGAACAGGAAAAGAGGGTTATGCGCGTTTTAATTTCGGGTGGCGGCACTGGTGGTCACGTCTATCCAGCGCTGGCCGTCGTCGCTCAGTTGCCGATAGTCGTAAACCGGCCAGAGCCAGTCGCCGCGGCGGTGAGCGGCCAACGAGCCGCCGCGTCCCAACCCAGCGCCCCCCAACCCAGCGATGAGGGAAAAAAGAGTATAGTCTTTACTACGCGAGATTTGCTTTGGGTGGGTGCTAGTGACGGCATGGAGAAGCGGTTGGTGGAACATGCTGATGTTTGTTACCAAGGGATTGCCACTGGTCAGTTACGTGGCAAGAATCCTTTGACGGTTGCAAAAAATAGCGGCAAAATGTTAGCTGGTTTACTAGAAAGCCTTGCCATTTTACGTGATTTTCAACCGCATGTCTGTCTTGCTACGGGCGGTTATGTCTGTGCCCCCGTGGTGATCGCTTGTCGCTGGCTGAAAATTCCGGTGCTGATCTATCTGCCGGACATGGTGCCGGGCTGGGCCATTCGCACCCTCAGCCTCTTTGCCCAACGGGTCGCCGTGAGCTACGCGGACGTGGCTGGCTACTTTGGCGGCGCAATGCCGGTGGGGAAAGCGATTGTCACCGGCTATCCCGTGCGGCAGGAGTTGGTTGATCTGGTCGGTGGCGGACACTTATCGCCACAACGCCATATGGAACAGCGGGGATCTGCCCGTTATCAACTGGCGACACGGCTGGGCCGTTCCTTGATCACCGAAGGACAAGCGCTGCCGCTAGTGTTGGTTTGGGGGGGAAGTCAGGGGTCACGGAATATCAATGAATCACTCTGGGCAGCGCTACCACAGGTTTTGCCCCACGCACATGTACTGCATGTGGTTGGGGATCGCGATTGGGCGCAATGGCAGGAAAAATTGCAACAGCCACCGGTGACAGCGGATCTCTGGTCACGCTATCATCCGGTCGCTTATTTGCATGAAGAGATGATGCTGGCGTTGGCGGCGGCGGATCTCACCGTTGCCAGAGCGGGGGCCAGCACCTTGGGCGAATTTCCGGTGGCGCGGCTGCCGTCGTTGCTAACGCCCCATCCAGGGGTAAACCAGTTGCAGAATGCCGAGTACCTGGTCAAGCATGGCGGCGCCGTTCTCGTGGCCGATGAAACATTACGCAAAGATCTAGCACCCGCCTTGCTCAAGCTGGTGCAAGAGCCGGCCCAACGCCGTCGCATGGAAGAAGCGTTGGCCCGCCTGGCCAAACCCGACGCCGCACGGGCGATTGCCGAAGAGATGGTGCGGTTGGCAGGGAAAAATTAGATATTGGATACTAGGTAGTAGGTATGGGGTATTGCTGAAGCTCGATTATCCAATACCTAATATCCAAGAAAGATAACACTCCAGTCATGACGCAACAACTGGAAGTTCTGATCACTTTATTGCTCTATACGTTGTTCTTTGCCTGGATTGGCTACCAGCGCGGCAGTCTGCGCGAGGTAATTGTCACAGTGGCGGCGGTGGGTGGCTGGCTGGTGTTGCAAGAGGCCGGCAGTCTGCTGATTCGCATTGTCAACTTGGGCAGCAAATTTGTCGCCTTTGTGCGCGCCGGCGGTTTGGGCGAGAATCCGGATCAGGCGTTTGGCGCCCTCGGCAGTGCAACGCCTTGGGTGACGACCGAGCAGCGCGGTGAATTTCTCTTTATTGTCTGGGTCTTGCTCTTGATCTTTGCCTATGTGATCAGCAACCTCTCGCCCATTGCCAAAGCAAGTAAGTCCGATGTCTGGTCGATCGTGTTGGGGGTGGTGAACGGTCTCTTTTTTGCCACCATCTTGTTGCCAAGGCTGGCGACCTTGGTGCAACCAGACAACTTGGCGCCCGGCGAGTCGGTGGGGATTACTAATCTCTTTGGCGTGTTGAGCGGCGCCTTGAACCTGTTGCGCGGAAACTTTGGCGGGCTGTGGGGACTGTTGGCGAATGACCAACGTTCATTGGTCTTGTTGATTCTGCTCACGATCTTTTTGCTCTTGGCCGCCAGCACAATCAAGGCGCCGAAGAAGCCAAGTGGGGATAGGAAGAAACGTATCAATTTGGGCAAACCGAGCAGCGCAGAAAAGAGAAGCTGAGGTCATGGGGTCGCTGGAGCTGATTTTTGCCATTATTATTATCTTTATTGTGTTGGTGGCCTTTGCCCGTGGCTACCCCCACGAATTGGGCAACACGGTGATTATTCTGGCCGCCATCTTTGTCCTGAGCTTTTTCGAGGATCGGCTGATCGGTCTCTTTAATCGGGTGGGGCCAGACTTGGTAGGCAGCGACGCACAAGCGGTCAATTTTTTACTGAGTGCGGTCTTTATCATCTTGTTTATCAGCGCAGTCTTTGCTAGCTATGCCGGCATTACACTGGACTTTCCGGGGCGCGCCTTGTCGGCGCCACTGGGGCCGCTGTTGACGCTGGCGGTCGGGCTGCTCAACGGCTATCTGATCGCCGGTACGCTCTGGTACTATCTGGATCGCTTTCAGTACCCGACTCAGCTTTTCGGCACGATCCAGTTGCCGCTGACGGCGACCGGCCAAGCGTTGGTGCAAGTTCTGCCGCAACGGCTCTTTGAGTCGCCGGTCTATTGGATGATTCCGGTGGCAGTGTTGATTATCTGGCGGGTGCGAGGATGACAAGGTGACTGGGTGACAAGGTGACTAGCGTCTTCAGGCACTTCTCGATAGTTGGGCAGGCTTTCAATTCCGTTATGTGTTCACACAAACCAATGACAAACCTAGGAAGTCAGAGAAGATGACGACGATGGGTGCAGGGGTAGCGGCAAAAGGTGGATGGCAGGAACGGTTGCGGAGCGGTGATCCGACGTTGCGGTTGCATCTGTTGGGCATTGGTGGGGCTGGGTTGAGTGCGATTGCCAGGGTTCTGCTGGAACTGGGCTTTCAGGTCAGCGGCAGCGACCGGCAACTCAATGCCAACACCGCACAATTAGCCGCTGCCGGGGCCACCATTTTGGGGGAGCAGCGGGCGGAAAATTTAGCCACGCTGGGCGCAGCCAAACGCCCGGATCTGGTGCTGATCAGCAGTGCGATTGCCGGTGTCAACGCCGAGTTGCAAGCGATGCAGGCGGCAGGCATTCCGGTGGTCAAGCGAGCGGACTTTTTGCCGGTTTTGCTGGCCGACCGCAGGTTGATCGCCGTTGCCGGCACCCATGGCAAGACGACCACTACGGCCATGATCGTCAAGGTGTTGCGTGAGGCGGGGATTGCCGCCGGCTATATTATCGGCGGCGAATTGCCGGGCTATGGCAACGCCGCCGCCGGCACAGACCGCACTTTTGTCCTGGAAGCTGATGAGTATGACCACATGTTTCTGGGGTTGCGCCCCATGGTGGCGGTCATCACTAGCGTCGAGTGGGATCACCCCGATTGTTTCCCGACGCCGGCCCACTTTCAACGGGCCTTTGCCCAGTTTATCGACGGGGTGGCGTCCGATGGCGTCATTATCGCCTGTTGCGATGACGCCGGCGCCGAACAGTTGCGGTTGGAGCGCCCCCTGTCTGATACGCGCTGGATCACCTATGGCTTGACCGGGGCGGCCGATATTGCGGCGGTGGATCCAACCGTCATCCCTGGGCAAGGCTACGGGGCTGAGTTACAGTGGTGGCACGCGCCAAAGGGCCAGGTGCGGTTACAAGTGCCGGGATTGCATAACTTACGCAATGCCCTGGCCGCGCTGGCGGTGGCTTGCACCTGTGATGCATCGCTGACAAAGGCGCTTGCTACCCTGGCGAGCTTTGGGGGGGTGGCACGGCGTTTTGAACTGGTGGGAGAAGCAGCGGGCGTTGCCATCATTGATGACTACGCCCATAACCCGACCAAAGTGCGGGCGACCTTGGCGGCAGCGCGCAGTCGCTACCCACAGCGGCGGATCTGGGCGGTCTTCCAACCACACACCTATAGCCGCACCCGTTCGCTCCTGGCGGAAACGGCGGCCAGCTTTGGCGACGCCGACCGGGTGATTGTGACCGATATTTACGCCGCCCGTGAACAGGACGACGGCAGCGTTTCGGCAGTAGATGTGGTGGCGACCAGCAACCATGCGCAGATTCAGCATGTGGCCGGCTTGTTGGAAGTGGCCGATTATCTAGCCGGAGAGGTACAGCCGGGCGATGTGGTCGTGACGCTGGGCGCCGGCACGAGCAATCAGATTGCCCAACGCTTGTTAGAACGGTTAAAGCAGTAGATGACACAGCTTGTCGAAACGCTTGATTTACAGATTCCCCAACAGTTGGGGTTGCAGATTGAGTGCAATGTGCCCCTGGCGCCGTTGACGACGATGAAGGTCGGCGGGCCGGCGGAGTATTATGTGACGGTCCATACCATCGATCAATTGCTCAAACTGGTGCGCTGGGCGCGTGGGGTTTCACTGCCCTACTTCATTCTTGGCGGCGGCAGCAACATTCTGATCAGCGACGCCGGCATCCGGGGGCTGGTGATTGAAAACCGTTGCCGTCAGGTGCGCATTGATGAACCGCCTTGTTGCGAATTTCCCAAGGATGATCGCCCGTACCTGATGGCCGAAAGCGGCGCGGCAATGGCGGGCGCGGCGCGGGTGAGTGTGCGGGCCGGGCTGCAAGGCTTGGAGTGGGCCGTCAGCATACCGGGAACGGTGGGCGGCGCGGTCGTGGGTAATGCGGGCGCCCACGGCGGCGAAGTCAAAGATAATTTAGCGAGCGCGCTCTTGGTGGATGAACAGGGTGAAGTCCAAGAATACAAAGTAGCTGACTTTCACTATGCCTATCGCGATAGCAACCTTAAGCGACTGCAACCGTTAATGGCAGGCTTTAAGCCGGTCGTCTTGAATGCCTATTTCCGGCTGGAACGGGGAGACCCGGCAACAATTGCCGCCCGTGCCGACAACTTTTTGCAGCATCGGCGGCGCACCCAGCCGGTCGAACCGAGTTTAGGCAGCACCTTTGTCAACCCGCCGGGCGACTATGCTGGTCGGCTAATTGAAGCGGCGGGACTCAAAGGGGCGCGGGTCGGTGGCGTGGCGGTTAGCACGTTACACGCCAACTTCATCATCAACCCCGGCGGCGTCGGCAAGGCCACCGCCGGTGATGTCATCGAATTGATTGCCCAGATTCAACGCGTCGTCGCCGAACGATGCGGCATCCACTTGGAGCGGGAGATTCAACTGGTGGGTGAGTGGTAGATAGGCGTTAAGCAGACGCTTCAATAATGAATGGGAAATAATTAATGATTAATTATTTCCCATTCATTGTTAATTATTTTCTAGGAGGCTTGATGCAGAATCGACGATCCCTCCGGGTGGGGGTGTTGTTTGGGGGGCGCAGTGGAGAACATGAAGTTTCACTGAACAGCGCCCGCAATGTTATGGAGGCGCTGGCAAAAGCTGGACATACGGTGGTGCCGATTGGGATTACGCCGCAGGGTCACTGGTTGACCACGGCGAATCCACTGGCGCAGTTAACTGGTACAGTGGAGGCGACACCGGATCATGGCACAGTAACGCTCAACGGTTCGACCAATGGCCATATCAATGGCAAACACAATAGCTGGGCGCTCCTCCCCCAAGCGCAGGAAGGTACGCCACTGCCGACGATTGATGTGATCTTTCCTGTCTTGCATGGCACTTATGGTGAAGATGGCACGGTGCAGGGCCTGTTGGAGATGGCGAATCTGCCCTACGTCGGTTGTGGCGTCTTGTCAAGCGCCGTCGCAATGGACAAGGCTGTCGCCAAGCAGCTTTTTGCGCAGGTAGGTTTGCGGCAGGCGGCGTATGAAGTGGTGTTACGGCGTCAGTGGCGCAATGAGCCGGACAAAGTTGTTGCCCGGCTGGAAGCGGCATTGCCCTACCCCATGTTTGTCAAACCGGCGAACCTGGGCAGCAGCGTCGGCATCAGCAAGGTGCATGACTTCAGCGAATTGGCCCCGGCGCTGGACCTGGCCTGTCGCTATGACCGCAAGTTGATCATTGAGCAAGGCATCCCCAACGCGCGTGAAGTCGAGGTGAGCGTGCTGGGCAACGATGAACCGGTTGTCAGCGGCGTGGGTGAAATTGTGCCAGCCAACGAATTTTATGATTATGCGGCCAAGTACCTGACCGATGACAGCAAATTGCTCATTCCGGCGCCGGTCAGCTCGGCGATTGCGGCGGAAGTGCAGGCGATGGCGTTGAAAGCCTTTCGCACCGTTGATGGCGCCGGTCTGGCCCGCGTTGACTTTTTGTTGGACAACGGGAGCCAAACGCTCTATCTCAACGAGATCAATACTATGCCCGGCTTTACCCGCCACAGCATGTACCCCAAACTCTGGGAAGCGAGCGGGGTGAGCTACCCGGAACTGGTGGATCGTCTGTTGGCGCTGGCATTGGAACGCTACGAAGATCGCGCCGAGAATTGCACGACGCGGGAGTAACTCCCAACCCGCTACAACGAACCTAACCTGTCCCAGCGGGACACATGAGTTTAGGAATTAACAAATGGCACGGATGGTTCTGCCACAGCCCACTAGTCGGCAAGCGACGAGGGCAGGCGCAACAAAGCGACAATCGACAAAAAAGCCAACGGCCAATGCGCAACCGGCAGAGAGTACCACAACCACTCGGCGGCGCGGGCAAGAGTCACTACTGCTGTCCTCAACGGCACAGTTGCGGGGCGGCGAACGGGTGATCGAACAAGATGCCCAACGGCGGGCGCGGCGACGGCGGCAAGCGGTGCGCCACATCCGTCAGATGGAAGCAGTGATTGAACGGGTGCGATTGCCGGCGATGAGCAGTCTCCAGTTGCGCCGCCCAACATTGGCCGGTTTCAAACAGTGGCCGGCCAGTCGCATTGCCAGCGCCGTGATTCTACTGGTGGCTATCGCCCTGATCATTTGGGTGCAGAGCGATCTGCAATGGTTTGTCTACCGTGAGAATGTAGCGATCAACGGCTTGACCTATGCCAACGCCGAGCAGATCTACGAGGCCAGCGCGATTGACAGTTGGAATCTCTTCTGGCTCTCGCCCAGCGCCATTCGCGAACGGTTGGTGGGCTTGCCCACAGTGGCTGATGCACAGGTGGCGCTCCGGTTACCGAATCAGGTAGTGATTGATGTACAGGAGGAGCAACCGGTGGCGCTTTGGGTGACGCAAGCCGGCAACTTCTGGCTGCTGCCCGATGGCACCGCACTGCCAGAGCCGGCGCAGCCCAAAGCGGGCTTGCTGCAAATTATTGATCACCAGAGCGACGCCAAAGCGTGGGCTGATCCATCCGGCGCCAAGATCGATCCGGGAGTGTTGCAAAGCGCGCTGGCGCTTACCACCTATCTGCCCGATGTGGAACAGATCTATTACAACGCGGGCTACGGTCTCAATTTCCATTTGCCAAATACCGGCACTTGGGTCTATTGGGGCGATGGCGTGGATATGGCAAAAAAGTATACAAACTTAGTCGGGATCGAGCGCCATTTACGCACTGAGGGAACGCAACCAAAGATTATTGATGTGCGCTTTGATAAACCGATTTTGAAGTAGGCATAAATCGTAGTAAAGGCTTTAGCCTTCGTGTGAACGAGAGAAAGACTAAAGTCTTTACTACGATCAGATTTATCGAAAAATTGGACGTTTTTTAGACGATTTTACTATATTATTTATCATTAGCCCATCATCAACTCACCGCTCACTATGAGCCGTAATATAGTGGAAGCCGCCTGGACACTATCATCATTGGATGATGGCGAGACTATGCTTGTCAACATTGAATAAAGAGGGTCTCCCGTGCAAGAAATTATTTCTGCCATTGATATCGGCACGACCAAAATCTGTACGTTGACCGCCGGCGTCACCCATGACAGTTTGGGCAATCTGGCGTTACGCATTATGGGCGAAGGCCAAGCGCCTAGCCGTGGTATCCGGCGTGGGGTTGTCGTAAATGTGCAAGAGGCGACCGCCTCCATTGCCGAAGCCGTCGAACGTTGCGAAGCCGATATGGGCCAGCGCGTTGTCAGCGCCTATGTCGGCATTGCCGGCAGCCATATCGGCACCTTGAATAGCAAAGGCGTCTCTCCCATCGACCGCCGTCAGGGGGTGACCAGCAACGATATGCAGCGCGCTTTGGAAGGGGCGCGCGCCGTTGCTCTCCCGCAAAACCAGGAGGTGATTCACGCCATTGCCCGCCAGTGGACAGTCGATGGGCAGAGCCATGTGCAGCAGCCGATGGGGATGAACGCCTATCGACTGGAGGTGGATGCGCATATTGTCACCGGCAGCAGCACCGCAGTTAACAATCTGGTGCAATGTGTCATGGCGCATGGCATTGATGTCGATGAACTGGTGCTGGAACCGCTAGCCAGCAACCGCACCGTCTTACGCCCGGAGGAACGACATATGGGCGTGGCTGTCATTGATATTGGCGGCGGCACCACCGATGTGGCGGTCTTTGTCGAGGAAGGGCTTTGCCACACCCAGATTCTCGACCTGGGGGGTAATCATTTGACCAACGACTTGGCGGTCGGGCTTCATGCACCTTATGAAACCGCCGAAGAGTTGAAGGTGCGCTATGGCAATGTTCTACCCGAACGGGTGGCCGATGACGAAAAGGTCTGGGCCACGGTCTTTGGTGAAAAGGCGGAACGCAGCTTTAGCCGGCGCTTTATTTGTGAGGTACTGGAGGCGCGCGCAATTGAGATGTTTGAAATCATTCGTGAAAAATTGGAATCGAGCGGCTACTTTGCCAAATTGCCGGCGGGGCTGGTCCTCACCGGCGGCGCCAGTCAACTGGCGGGGTTGAGCGAATTGGGCCGTGAAATTTTACAAATGCCGGTGCGCATTGGTGCGCCGGCGGCCCATCTGCCGATTGCTGGGTTGAGTCGTAAGTTGATGACGCCTGCTCACGCCACCAGCATCGGCCTGTTACTCTGGGGGTTGGAAGGTGAAAATCGCCTGTGGCGTCGCCGTTACGATGTCGAAGAGGGCAATGGCCGGTCGATTTGGATTAGCAATACGATGCAGTGGTTACGCAACTTGTTGCCTGATTAATGTAGTCCATAGTCCACAGTCGCGTAGTCCAGAGTCAGGTTATTGCACTTTGGGCGGCGTTGTGGTCTATGATCAAACAATGTTATCAGGCTTTTGCAATCTCAGTAGACCGCAGCGCACCCAGAGTAAAATGAATTGACTTTGGACTACGCGACTAAATGACTGCGGACTACTAAATCTAGCACTTTTGTCGGAATCAGTAAGCCAAGGAGAACAGAGTATGGCAGACAAGAACAGCACACAATTCGTGGAAAATTTTGCCAGCATCAAGGTAGTTGGCGTGGGTGGCGGCGGCCAAAATGCGGTCAATCGCATGATCGATGAGGGGATTCAGGGAGTGGAATTTATCTCCGTCAACACCGATTCGCAAGCGCTGATGCTTTCGGCTGCGCCTGTCCGCCTGCGCATTGGCGATAAATTGACCAAGGGCTTAGGTTCCGGCGGCAACCCGGAGATCGGCCAACGGGCTGCCGAAGAGAGCCGGGAAGAGATTGCCGAGATGGTCAAAGGCGCGGACATGGTCTTTGTCACGGCCGGCATGGGGGGAGGCACCGGGTCCGGCGCGGCGCCGGTAATTGCCCGTGTAGCGCGCGACCAGGGCGCTTTGACCATCGGCGTGGTGACGCGCCCCTTCTCTTTTGAAGGCGCCCATCGCCGGCGCACGGCAGAAAACTCGCTCAAGGAGTTGACGGACAATGTCGATACATTGATTGTGATCCCCAACGACCGGCTGTTACAGGTGGTCGATAAGAAACTGGGTATCAACCAGGCTTTCCGCGCCGCCGACGATGTGTTGCGCCAAGGCATTCAGGGCATCTCCGAATTGATCACCATTCCAGGCTTGGTCAACCTGGACTTTGCCGACGTGCGCTCGGTCATGCTGGATGGCGGCGCGGCGCTCATGTCCGTGGGTCGCGCCGGCGGCGAAAATCGGGCCAAGGATGCCGCCAACCAGGCGATCCACAGCGCCCTGCTCGACATTTCGATTGAAGGCGCGCGCTCGATCCTCTTTAACATCAAGGGGGGCGAGGAGTTGAGCCTCTACGAGGTGAACGAAGCGGCGGAGATCGTGCGCGCCAACGTTCACCCCGAAGCCAACATTATCTTCGGCGCCGTGATCGACCCGGCGATGAAGGATGAGGTGCAACTAACCGTCATCGCCACCGGCTTTGATAAGCACGAAGAGAAGCCAAGCTACAATCAACGCAACCGTCACGAGTCGCGCCCGGAACCCCGGCAGTCTGAGCGCCCCTCGACGCCGCGCACCGAAGTGCCGCGCGCCAATCCTGACTACACCGTGCGCACCTTTGAGCGGGATGATCTGGATATTCCGGCGTTCCTCCGTCGCGCACGTAGCAATGGGCGGTAATGGGTAGCCGATTTCGATAATACAAAAGGCCGCCTTTTGAAGAAGGCGGCCTTTTGTATTATTGGCTTCTTTTAGGCACAATTCTCTAAACTCAGCCACCGCATCTCTTCTACCGGCAACTGGAGATGGAATGCCGGCAACACTTCTCCCAACCCATCAATGGACTGCACAACCCGTAGGTATGGAGCTAAGGGGTTTCCCAGGCATGGGAAGGATAATCTGTCACTCGGAAAGGGTCTTCGATTGCAACACCCGGAAGACCCTTTCCGAGTGACAGGCGAGTCGCTAGGATTTTCCTGAGAATCCTTCGCTCCACGTGTATGGGGTGCAAACCGCACCTACGATTACCAAATATTTTCCTAACCTTCATTAGTCTTTACTACCGGTTACCGCAAAGCGTCCGGATCAAAGCGATCGGACGAACCGACGGGTTGCCAGCCCAGCACTTCCTTGGCGTGGTTGGTGTCGCGCCAGCGGTAGTGGTTCTCCGAAATGGCGTCGAAGATGTCGTACTTCAAGGACAGAGGCGCGGCAAGGCACTTGTCGATCATCTGCACGGCATCGGCTTGGGCAAGGTAGCCAGGGAAGTGGCGGACAAGTTTAGGGGCGTCGGTATCCAGCACAGCGCCCAAGCGAATACATAAGACCGACATACCGTAGCGATCGGCAAACCAACGGCCACACTGTTCGCCAAAGAGCTTGCCCACGGCATAGGGGCTGTCAGGCCGCGGCGGGTCATTGTGGGTCAGCAGCGGCCAAGGCGCCGTCACTTGATCATATTCCCCGCGCGCCAGTTTGCCATAGGGCAGATCGTCATTCCATTCGTGGCCACACATGGTGCTGCCGCTGCTCATAAAGACCACCCGCTTGACGCCCGCTGCCTGTGCGGCTTGGTAGACATTCAGCGTTCCCATCATGGTGGTCGCCATTGTATCTTTCCAATCAAAGACATCGGTCGTATTGGCCGAAAGATGCAAGACCATGTCCATGCCGTGAAAGGCCGGTTTGATGGCCTCGGCGTCATTAATATCGGCCTGTAAACAGGGGATGCCGGCCACCGGTCGCCGGTTGAGTGCGCTAAATTCATACTTGTCACTCAGGCCGGCAATGGTCAAACGACCAATCAGACCACTGGCGCCGGTGATTAAGACTTTGGGTTTTGTCATGGTTTCCTCCTGGGCAATGTGTAGAATGCGGACTTTGTCGTGAGCATGGTCGAACGATCGGGCGGATTGAGCGAATTGATACGGATTACCTATACAGACGAGTAGTGGGCAACAAGCCGCTTCCATTGTACCAGATTGTGGGCGCTACGCAACAGAGCTTTTTCCGCCCTTTATCATCAGCCATTATCCGCTCGTAGCCGGTCCGTGACCGGCTACGAGCGGACTGGGGCGTTATCTCTTTTTTGCTGATTGATATTTTGTCGAAATCAGGGTATTATCCGGGCATAGCGGAACAACTCACCAACTAACGAACCAACAAACCGAGGCGCCCATGTACGAATTACCAGAACACGATCATCTCTTTCACCGGGTCATCAAAGACAAATGGCACAAGATTTCCCACGGCAAAGGAATTTATCTCTTTGACAGCGACGGCAAACGCTACATCGACGCCTGTGGCGGCGTCCATGTGGTGAGCATTGGTCACGCCGTCGGCGAAATTGTCGAGGCGATGTTGGAGCAGGCCAGCCGCGTGAGCTTCACCTACAGTCACTTTCTTTCTGATGCCCAAATTGACCTCGCCAACAAGATCGCCGAACTGACGCCGGAGGGTTTGTCGCGCGTCTTCTTTATTTCAGGAGGGTCAGAAGCAACGGAATCGGCGGTGAAGATTGCGCGCAAATACCATGTCGAGACCGGCAACCCCAAGAAGTACAAGGTGATCTCCCGCTGGCAAAGCTGGCATGGCAACACGCTGGGTGCGGCGTCCCTCTCCGGGCGCACAGCCTGGCGCACCGATTTTGTGCCGTACCTCCATGACTACCCGCACATTGTTCCGCCAATTCCTGAACATTGCGCCTATTGTCGCAACCGGGGCGGCTGTCAACTGGGGTGCGCTGACGAACTGGAACGAGTGATCCGCCAGGAAGGGGCCGACTATATCTCCGCCTTTATTGCCGAACCAATTCTCGGCACCTCCGCTGCCGGCGTGACGCCCCATCCCGACTACTACCCACGCATTCGCGAAATCTGTGATAAATATAATGTGCTGTTGATCATGGACGAAGTGGTGACTGGCTTTGGCCGCACGGGCGTCAACTTTGCCATTCAACACTGGGGCGTCACTCCCGACATTATCGCCACCGGCAAGGGGCTGAGCAGCGGCTACACCCCCATCGCCGCTACGATTACCCACGAGCGTATCTACGACGCCATCTACCAGAAAGCCCGCTCCTTTGTGCATGGTCACACCTATGGCGGCAACCCGCTCTCCTGCGCCATTGCCCTCGCTGTACAAGAATATATCCAGAAGCACAACTTGGTGGCGCGCTGTGCGCAGATGGGCGAGGTGATGTTGCGCAAGTTGCAGACGTTGCAGGATCTCCCCATTGTCGGCATTGTGCGCGGCAAAGGCTTGTTGTTGGGCATCGAGTTTGTCGCCGACAAAACCACCTTTGCCCCCTTTGACCCCGCCCTTGGCGTAACGGCGCAGGTGGTCAATCGCGCCTTTGAGAAAGGCGTTCTGGTGATGCCCGGCGCCCCTGGCATGATCGATGGCTATGCCGGCGACCACATTGCCATCAGTCCGCCCTTTACGGTTAGCGAAGCCGAAATCGACGAAATCGTGGCGGTCATTCGCGAAAGCATTACGGAAGTAGCGGCGCAGTTGGGGTATCGTTAAACTAGTGCGCTTGCCCAGACCCTTAGGGTTTTAGAAACCCTAAGGGTCTACAAACGAAAGGAGCGACCAATGGCACTGCGACGCTGGTTCTATCGCCTCTATCTCTACACCATCCGCGCCAACATGGCATTGCGCCAACGGCTCTTTTCCTTCTTCTACCTCCGTCCCCGCAAAGCCGAACAACTAGAAGGCGCTGATTTGAGCTATCTCAATCTAACAGGGACAAATCTACGTGGCGCAAATCTGCGCACAGCGAATCTACGCCGATCGGACTTGACCGGCGTCAGCCTACAGGGGGCCGACCTGCGCGATGCCGATCTGACCGGCGCCCAAGTCAGCGAAGAACAATTGGCCCAAGTCCAATTCCTGGCCGGCGCCACCCTGCCCGATGGCACAGTACAGATCGGCGAGCGGCAACGCGCCTAGCCCTTTCCGCCTAAAGATTTCCCCCGAAGATCGACCTACGCTGTATCCTCCGCCTATAACTTGCTCTGCTACAATCACAAGCAACGACCGCTATACTCCCCTATATGTCGTTCATGATCATACGCAGTGGCGCTTGTGCGTTTGACGTAGCCGGCGCTGCTGCTGACCACTTATGTGAGGTTCGCAGCAGACAAGAAGAAGCGAAGGTGCTTATGACACAACAGCAAGATCAATTCCCGCCGCAACAGCAGGAACAACAGCCGGGGGTACGGTCGGACATGGAGCCGACGCCGGAATCGATCCGCCCCACCTATCGCGCCGCCGGGAAATTGGCCGGGAAAGTCGCCTTGATCACGGGTGGTGATAGCGGCATTGGCCGCGCTGTGGCGATCCACTTTGCCAAAGAAGGCGCCCACGTCGCCATTCTTTATAAGAACGAGCATGAAGATGCCGAATCCACCCAAGAAGAAGTGGAACAGGCCGGCGCCCGCTGTGTTACCATTGCCGGCGACATCGGCGATGAAACGTTCTGCCAACAAGCGGTTCAGCGCACAGTGAAAGAGTTGGGTAAACTCGATATTCTGGTTAACAATGCCGCCGAGCAGCACCCCCGGCAGAGCATTACCGAGATTTCCGCCGAGCAACTGGAACGCACCTTCCGCACCAATATCTTCGGCATGTTCTACATGGTGAAGGCCGCCATGCCCCATCTGCAAGAGGGCAGCGCCATCATCAACACCACATCGGTGACAGCGTACAAAGGCAGCCCCCAACTGCTTGATTATTCTTCAACCAAAGGGGCGATTGTCGCCTTTACCCGTTCCCTCTCCCAGAGCCTGGTGGAAAAAGGAATTCGTGTCAACGCCGTTGCGCCCGGCCCGATCTGGACGCCGCTGATCCCCTCTACCTTCCCCGAAGAGAAGGTCAGCCAGTTCGGCGCCGATACACCGATGAAGCGGGCCGGCCAACCAGCGGAAGTTGCGCCTAGCTACGTCTTCCTGGCCTCCGATGATTCTTCCTATATGAGTGGACAAGTACTCCATGTCAACGGTGGCGAGATCACCAACGGCTAGTACAGTGAGACAGTATTTCAGTAAGACAGTGGGCCAGTGACTGATTGACTGTGCTACTGGCGTACTGTCTCACTGTCACGGCAAGCCTTGTCATGCTACAAGGAGTAGATATGCAAAACGAAAAAGTCGATCCCCGCAAGCGTAAAAATCAGGACGAGCTGGAAGGTCGTCTGCGCTATGAGGGCGATCTACCCTTTGATGAACCGCTCGCCGACGATGAGGAGATCATTGAGGTGAGTTTGGAAGAGATGTACGATGATGAGATCTACGACCCCGACCGTGATCTTTCCATTGAAGAGTTGATCGACACCCAACACACCAGCGGCAGCACCTTCGACCCCGACGAAGCCGAGGAGCAGGGTCTGGTCTATACCCCGCCCCATGATCCGCCCATCGTCCCCAGCGACCGCCCCGACCGGGTGGAGATCGGCATCGGCTTTGCCCAAAGTATGGAAGAGATCGATCCGAATGAAGAAGTGCTGCCCGACAATGTCGCCAAGAATGATCTCGATCTGGAAGATGATGTGATGACGGCGCTGCGTTACAACAGCGAAACGACCAATCTCAGCAGCGACATCCATGTGCGGGTCCGCAAGGGTATTGTTCGCCTCTATGGCACCGTGAGCGACCTGCAAGATTCAGACCTCGTCGAAGACATTGTGCGCGACCTCGACGGCGTAGTGGACGTCATCAATAATCTCGATGTTGCGGCCATCATGTAAATTGTAGATGCGCTTGGTAGCCGCCCCCATAGTTTCACAAGCGATATTCAGGTAGTAAAGGGGTGGGAAGTTGGTATGCACGGCCAACCTCCCGCCCTTTGTTTTGTGGCAACAGCCCCATAAAAACAGATTGCGCCATCGTTCAATCTTCGCTACAATAGACAGCGCTTACCAACCGGCCCTCATCCGCCATTACGACGGACAGGCTACAAAACCATTCATCACCCAGCGAAGGTAGAAAGAAGACCAATCATGCCAAACATTCAACATGCTCCACTCCGCGCCTTTGGCTCTGCCCTCTTTGAAGCTGCCGGCGTACCGGCGGATCAAGCGCGTACAGTTGCCGATCATCTGGTAGAATCCAACCTGATGGGCCATGATTCACATGGCGTGCTGCACCTGGCCGGCTATGTCCGGGGTCTGCTCAGCGGCGGCATCAAGCCAGTGGGCGGGCAAACGGTGATCCGTGAAACGCCCGTCTCCCTAGTCATCGACGCCAACAAAAGCTTTGGCATTGCCCTGGCCTACCAGGCGATGCAAATGGCCGTTGACCGGGCCAAGGAACATACCCTCGGCGCTGTCGCTGTCCACCGCTCCAGCCATATCGGTCGTTTGGGCGCCTTCCCACCATTGGCAGCGGCACAAGATTGTATCGGCATTCTCATGCTCAACGGCGGTGGCCGCTTTGCGGCACCCTTTGGCGGCACCGGTCGCCGCCTGCCCCCGAACCCTATCGCCATCAGCGTGCCGACGCTCAACGGCCCAGCCATGATGCTCGACATCACCACCAGCATGGTGGCCGGCGGCAAGGTGTTGGTGCAAGAGTCGCGCAACCAACCGGTGCCGGAAGGCTGGCTGGTCGATATTGATGGCAACCCCGTCACCGACCCCAAAACCTTCCGTACCGGCGAATCAGCCATGTTACCGCTGGGCGGACCGTTGGGCCATAAGGGCTATGGCCTGGCGATGATGATCGACGCCATTGCCGGCGGTCTCTCCTGGGCCGGCTGTAGCGCCGAAGAGCCGACGCGCGGCGGCAGCGGCTATCTGGCGTTTGCCATCAAGATCGAAAGTTTTATCGATGTAGACGAGTACAAAAAAGAGGTGCAACGGCTGATCGACTGGGTCAAATCCTCGCCAACCATGCCAGGGGTGGATCAGATCTACTTGCCCGGCGAGATCGAAGAAAAGAGCCGCGCCAAGAAGGAAGTGACCGGCATCGACGTTCCCGATAGCATTTGGAATGAGATTGTCAAAGTCGCCGGTGAGTTGGGGGTGGCTGTACCTGCCGTGTAATAAGTTCAACCTTTTTCGGCAAAGCTGACTGTGGTATAATGGCCGGAGATACGCAAGTGCATTATATGGGTTGTCTCGTGTAATGCACTTGCCGGTCGTCGGCCTATGGACTACGTGAGGATCTTTGCCATGCAATACCCATTAAAAGAAAAGATCGGCCCGCCTGATCTGTTGGTTGGTCGGGTCGAAGAGTTTGCCCGCTTCCATAAATGGTTAGCTGGCATCCCACGCACCATCTCCAAATCGCGCGTCATTTTGGCGCGGCGTAAGAGTGGCAAAACGGCCTTTGTCCAACGCATCTTCAACCAGCTTTGGAGCGCAAACGGCCAGGTCATCCCTTTCTATCTCGACATTGCCGACCAGAACGTCTGGTATCCAACCTTTGCCATCAACTATTTTTGCGCCTTTGCTTCCCATTATATGTCTTTTTTGGAGCGCAATGAGGATTGGGTGAGCCAAACTCGCACGCTAGACCAGATTCGCGATTACGGCGCAAGCAAGGGGATTGGGTTGTTGGTGGAGGATGTCGATGCAATTAAAGATCATGAAAACAGAGGCCATTTTGATTTGATGTGGCAGACTGCCCGGTCGGCACCCCACCGCTATGCGGCGGTCTATGATCAACGTTTTCTGGTCATCTTGGATGAATTTCAGAATATTGCCAGCTTCGTCTACCCGGACAAAGAGTTCAAATTGAAGCCGATTGAAAGTATGCCGGGCGGCTTTCACTCCCTTTCCGAATCCAAGATCGCGCCCATGCTGGTCACCGGCTCCTATATTGGCATCCTCATGCGGATCATGGAAGAATATCTGGAAGCGGGCCGCCTTTCCATTAGCCGCTTCTCCCCCTATCTGACGCCGGAGGAAGGGTTGCAGGCGGTCTACAAATATGCCGAGGTTTACGAACAGCCGATCACCAACCAGAGCGCCCAGCAGATCAACGAATTGTGCATGGCCGACCCCTTCTTTATCTCCTGTGTCATCCTGAGCGAGTTTGCGGAAAAGGATCTGACCACGACGGAAGGGGTGATCAAGACCGTCAACTTTGAAATTGCTGACCGCAAATCCGAGATGTCCGGCACCTGGGCCGAATACCTGCGCATGACCTTTAAGCGAGTCAATGGCCTCACGACCAAAAATCTTATGTTGTTTTTGAACAAACACGATGAGCGCACCTGGACGCCACGTGAACTAAAAAAAGCGCTCAACCTCGAGCTGAGTGAAGAGGAGATTTACGAGCGCCTGGTCTTACTCTCCGAATCGGATGTGATCTTGCGCGGCGCTTCCGATATTCAGTTTCGCGGGCTGCAAGATGGCACATTGAATCTGATTTTGCGCCATCGGTTTGAGGAACAAATTGAAGGCTTTGAGCCCGACTTTCAGGCCGACTTCCAAGCCCAGTTGGCTGCGCTCCAAGCCGACAAAAAGCGGATGCGTGGGCGCATTAGCTATCTGGAAGGCATGATCGCCGAACATCTGCTGGCGCTGGAATTGCGCAGCAAGAAACATTTGCAGCTCACCGATTATTTTACCAATGTGACCGATACGCGCCCCTTGAACTTGATCGACGTACAGGAACGCGTCCCCTTTCAACGTGCGGACGGCAAGGGCGAAGAGATCGACATTCTGGCCCAAGCCGATGATGGCCGGGTGATCATGGTGGAGGTGCGCAAACGGCAGGAGAAAACAGGTCTCCAAGCAGTGACCGATTTACGCGACAATGCGCTCACCTATGCCCAGCGCTTGGGGGTAACAGTCTTGCCGGCCTTTCTCTCGCTAGGCGGCTTTACCGAAGAGGCCAGGGCCTTTTGTCTGGCGCAAGGCATTGGCCTGGCCGACGAAATCGCCTATGCTGGGTTTTGAGGAGCAGAAACAGTGGTTGTGGTCATAGTAGCGCTTTGAAGGCTGCCTATGTTCACCCTGGTTACGCTTACCCAACTGCTCTTGTTACTGTTGTTGATCGGCGCCTTTAGCCTTTTTGTGGTGCGGATCTTGCCGCCGCTGACGCCCATGCACTGGCTCTATCTCAGCATTGGCGTCATGGTCACAACCGTCTCGACCCTCACACTGCTGGGGATCATCTATGCCAACGATTTTCTGCTGGTGAGCGCCGTTATGGTCAGCCTAGTGGCCTTTGCCGCTTTTCTGCTCCTCTTTGTCGAAAATGCGGTGTCCAAACGCGATCAGTAAAACTGCAAAAACGCAAAGTACTCAGAGAAAATCTTTGCATGCTTTGCGTCTTTGCGGTTTTACCGCAGTGTTCTCTCCGGTTATATTACGCTACCTGTTGCCCCAATTCTCCTGGTATCTGGTCACAAAGCGGTCAAAAAAGGGGCGGGCCTGGTGCGAGATGGCAGCCAGATAACCGGGTGTTAAAAACCAGGGCTGGTTCGAGAAATAATCGACATAGGGTTCCGAGCTTTTGGTGTAGGTAAGCATGAGCGTGCGACGGGGGCGATCTGTGTGGTAGCGACCACGATGGATCGCCATCGGGTTGAAGAGGACAGCGTCGCCCGGTTCTAACACAACGCGCACCGCTCCCGGCATGGCGTTAGAACGGTTGTTGGCGCCGCCATCGGCTTTGCGAATGGCATACTCTGCCGGCGTATCCCAGCGCCGATGCGACCCTGGCACCAATTCAATGTCAGCGCTGGGGACAAGGGCAATTTGCATCTGGACGCTGTTGCCCGCTTCAGCAGCTTTGGTGAGGACGGCTTGTTCGGCGTCATCGTTGGGCGTGGTAAACTGGGAGTCGCGATGCCAGTTGCCATCCTTGCCGCCAGCCAGCGGGTTGAAGAAGTAGCTGGTGCAGCGGAAAAGCGGCTCTTCCTGGAAGATGGCGCGCATGGTGTTTAGTACTTTGTCATCGGCCACGGCGTCCATCAGGGTGGTCAACTCGTCCAGGTCATCGCCGAAATAGCCGCGATGGTTCAAGTGGCGCATAACCGTCGCCTCCGGCCCGCCACCCGCCTTGCCCGTTTCCGGGTTGGCGACGCGCCACTGCTCCAGAATGCGATCACAAATGGCACGCAGATGGGCTGTGCGCGCCGGGTCAAACATCCCCCGTACAATCACACAACCGTCGCTCACCCACTGTTGATACAGTTTTTGCACACTGCCTCCTTTTTGTCCCGTAGGGACGCCTGAGTTTAGGTCAAGGGAAACGATAATATAGTAAACTGAACATTCGTGACAGGATAAGGGAATTAGACAGGGAAAGGAGCAAGATTTAAGAGGGGAATCTTGCCCCGGACGATTTTGATAACACCTAAATCCTGGTTGCAGGGGTCAGCAAAATAGGTAACCGGGTCTGAAGCCACCCCTTTGTTGAAAGCAGTAATAAAGTGATAAAGCCCCCGAAAGAGCATTTCTAAGGAAATGCGTTCGAAGGGTAAAGCCATTTCATCAGCAACGGCGTCGCCGAGATCGACCAAAACCGCATAGAAGAGCCAGGTGGCCCAGATTTGTAGTTGAATGCCATTGACAGAACCAGTCCAAAGGTAAGAAAGATGCAAAAGGCGTTTGGCCGTGTGGAAAGCATCTTCGATCCGCCAGCGTCGACCATAGAGATCGGCCACGACAAAAGGCGGCAGGATTGTTGGATCGAGTACAGAAGTAAGGTAACGATGCCAACCTTGCGCCGAGCGTACTTCCACCATGCGCAGCAACAGAATCGGTGTGCCCTTCTGACCGGTGCCGATGCGGACAAGTGTATCTTTGAGG
>JAPKMW010000066.1 GCA_026645575.1 Caldilineaceae bacterium | reverse complement strand
CCTGCGTCGACATCCTTTTCAATATGGCGACTGCCAACTAACCTTTTTTCCCCAGAAATAATTCCTGGATGGATACTAGGGATATGAGTAGGAGATTGAGAGATAAAGAGACTTTACAGTTTAATCGCTTAATCTCTCAATCCCTCAACCGTGTCTAGTACCTTACGACTAGATAAATTGCCGAATGGTGTACGGTAGAGGCGGAATGTAGTAGGGCCAGATTAGTACTGCCGTAGCATTGTTTTACCCTGTGTTGCTCTGTATAATGGGCGCACTATGGTTAATATACTTACGGCCAACTCGGCAGCGGTTGAGCCGACGCTTATCATCAATACCCTCAATCAACAAGCGGCAGCGCTCCAATGGAGCGACCCAATGGCTGCGCGTTTGTTGGCGGAAGAGGCATTAGCGCTGGCGGAAAGTGAGGAACGCCAGGACGCTGCCGATCACCTCAATATGGGGGAAAGTTTAACCATCTTGAGCCGCTGTTCCCTCCAACTAGCTGATTACAGCACCGCGATCAACTATGGGTTGCAAGCGGTCGCTGTCAGCAAAAGCTTGCCAACAGCGGCGTTTTTACCCCAAGTTCTCGGTCAGATTGGTCATGCCTATACGCTGCTTGGTCAATATGTCGATGGCCTGCGCTATTTCATCCGCCAACAGCAGACCAGCAAAGAACAGATGGATCGACGCAATGAAGCGAGCGCGCATTTGGGTCGTGGGCTGGTCTACTCCTTTAGTGGCGATCAGGAAAAGGCGATTACTGCGCTCGATACCAGTCTGCGCATCTTCCAAGAGGTTGGCGATCAGTTGGGTGAAGCAACGGCGCTGACGAACTTGTGCAACGCCTATGAGATGTTGAGCGACTATGAGACGGCGCTCTACTACGGTTTCCAGGCACTCCAAAAAAGCGAAGCGATTGGCGTGCGCGGTATTATTCTTCACCTGATTTACAGCAATATTGGCGCGGCCTATGTTCACCTGGGCAATTTTGCTGCTGCGCATACCTATTTGGAACAGGCAATGACATTAGCCCGCGCCGAACAGGATCGCTACGTGGAAATGCTGGTTCATCTGGAACTAGGCCGGCTTGCCAGGGCGGAAGGGGCGTATAGCACTGCGATTGACTATCTGGAAACAGCTTTAGCCGCTGCCGCCACCCAAGGACAACGGATGTTTGAATATGAAGCCCATGAAGCGCTGGCCCAGGTCTACCAGGCCACCGGCGATTTCGCCAAGGGCTTGGCACACTTTCAGCACTTCTACGTCATTCGTGACGGCGTTCTCAGCCTGCAAAACAAAACGCGTTTGAGTACGCTAGAGTTGGAACAAGAGCTTGAAACCATGCGCCGGGAGAGCGCCTTCGCCAAGCGGTTGACCGCGGAGTTGGAGCGGCAGGTGCAAGAGCGTACATCGGCGCTGCGGGCCTCATTGGATCGCGAAACCCACCTTGCACAGGAGTTGGAACGGGCGCTGGTTCATGAGGCGGAGTTGCAACAATTAAAAACCCACATCATCAACACCGCTTCCCACGAATTCCGAACCCCTTTGAGCATTATCAGTTTGTCCATGGAGATGCTCTGTGGCGACCGCGCCGACCGGCTTTCCCCAGAAAAGCGGTTGCTCTACCGCAACCGTGTGCGTGAGCAAATCCTCTATCTGACCGACATGTTGCAGGACATCTTTGCCATTAACACGTCAAACGAAGTTGTTCCTGAATATGCCGGCTACCGCTTTAACGATTTCTGTCGGCAACTGGAGCAAAGTCTGATCCGCGAATTGCAACAAAACAGCGGAATCACCTTTGTTTACCCCGATAGCACGACCCTTGTCACCACCGACCGGGAAATTGTCAAGCGTATTCTCTTCAACCTCATCGTCAACGCCATCAAATTTTCTGAGCCGGAGGCGCCGATTCAGGTGATCTGTGAACCTTCCCGCGAGGAACTGATCATTCGGGTCATCGACCAGGGCATCGGCATCCCACACGATGAACTGACCAAAATCTTTGAACTCTTCTACCGTGCCAGCAATGTCGATACCCGGCGCGGCTTGGGTCTCGGTTTGAGCATTGTCAAAAAGTTGGTGCAAACGCTGGAAGGCTGCGTCACCGCCGAGTCTCCCGGCCTGGATCAAGGCAGCACCTTCCATGTGCGCTTACCGTTCAACGCAATGCAAGCGAATCGTATTTTGTTGGGGTAAACTGACTTGTCTTCCGTTCGTACATCGGCTCTCTCTCTCTGTTACGTGCTACGTGATTCGTGTTGCGTGACGGTTATTCCACGAATCACGTAGCACGAGATGATGACCTGAGGGTATCACTTACACCGGCACAACGCCAATATCTTCGCCGCGGCGGAAGGCCAGGGCGGAAGCGACCATGTCCGGGTAGGTGTATTTGGGTTCATAGCCTAGGATGCTGCGGGCTTTGGCGTTGGAGACGTTGAACCACCAGAGGAAGGGCATTTTGACTGCCAGATAGGGGCGCGTGGTGTTCTGTGAGATGATCTTAGCGACGGTGGTAAATGGCACCGCCGCCGGCCCGACCAGATTGAAAGCTTGCCCCACGGCGTCTTTGCTTTCTAACACCCGTATGATGCCATCAGCCGGCGGCTTCAACAGCGGCCAACGCACCCAGCACGAGGGTGTCGCCACCGAGGATGACGTTGATATCAGGATGGGCTTGCAAGACAGTGTTCATGGTGTTGAAGCCGGCCTCGTTGGTGATGGCGCCGGCGTTGACATCGCTGACGATCTCGACCCCGTCACCGGCGGTCTTGACGCCGTCCAACACACCTTTGTGACGGGCGATCAAGACCTCAATCGTGTCGATGTTGTAGTAGTGAACTTTGGCCTTACCATCCAGATTTTCGGTGATCCACTTGGCGGCGGCAGCGCCCTGGGTGTAACCGACTTTGTATTGGTCGGCGACGGCCTGGGTTGTGCTGGGCGGCGTGACCAGCGAGAGAACGGCGATGCCGTCGTCAATCGCCTGTTGCATCAAGGGCGCCTGGGCGTTGGCGTCGAGCGGCTGGATACAGAGAGCGGCAATCCCGCTCTGGAGGAAAGTGTTGATCTGCTCAATGTTCTTGGTCGAGTCGTCGTTGGCAATGGCAGTGATAAATTCCAGCCCTCGCTCTTCCGACGCCAGTTGAATCGAGTTGGTGATCGCCAGGAAGAATTCGGCGTTGGAGGTGTTGGCCCAGGCGATGCGCGCCGGCAGATTGGGTTTTTCCCCCACATTGCCATTGGCCTCAAAGGGTTTTAAGGTTTTGGGATCGGGGCCGGTGTCGCTGGCTGGTGCGGCGGCAGGGGCGGCGGGTTCGGCAGCGGGGGCTGCCGGGGCGGCGACACAAGCGGCCAGCACATTGGCAGTCATGGCGGCGGCGCTCACAGCCATCATGCCTTTTAGCAAACGGCGACGGGAAACAGAGGTGGCGGCGTTCAACGGTTGTTCAGCATCGACAGGACGGTTAGTCATAGGTGTGCCCTCCTTGGGAGGTGCAAGAAAGGGTGAAACAAGACGCGCCGCGAACAGCCCCTGTCAACCATTAGTGCGCTACCGGCGAGACCGGTTGGGTGCAGTTCAGCAGTCGGTGTAGGATAATGTACTGTAGACCTGTAGGTTTGTCAAAGCGCTTTTTTAGGGCTATGTTGAGCCGGTGAAAGAGGTTGCTTGGGCTGAAAGCGCATCAGTAGTATAATAGCAGAGGGGAAATATAGAGTGTTGTTGATGAAGTGAGCAGCAAGATGATGCAATATCCACTCCAAGAAAAGATTGGTCAACCGGAACTGTTGGTCGGGCGCGTCCGTGAATTTGCTAATTTTCGGCAATGGCTGGAGAACATCCCGCGCAAGTTGTCAAAATCGCGGGCGATTCTGGCGCGGCGCAAGAGCGGCAAGACCGTCTTTATTCAGCGGCTCTTTAATGAACTCTGGAGCGCTAATGGTCAGGTTATCCCCTTTTACTTTGAATTTGCGGAAAACAAGATCTGGCTGCCGGAACTTGCCATTAAATATTACCGCGCCTTTGTCTCGCAATATATTTCCTGTATCGATCGTGACGCCGCTTTGGTGCAAACCCCGCTGACGTTGGCTGAAATTCGCGACTATGGCGTCAACCATGGATTGACAGCCTTGGTGCGCGATGTGGCAGAGTTGGAAACCAGCTATGCGTTGGGCCGCGGCGCCACGCTCATGTGGGATACCGCTTGTTCAGCACCCCACCGCTATGCCGATCTCTATGACCGGCGCGTCCTGGTCATTCTGGATGAGTTTCAGAATATCACCAAGTTTGTCTACCGCGATGAAAAAGGCGAAGGCCAGCCCGATGATACCCTGGCCGGCAGCTATCATGCGCTTTCCGAATCCAAGATTGCGCCCATGTTGGTGACAGGCTCCTATATCGGCTGGTTGGAGAGCATCATCAGCAACTATTTGGAGGCGGGTCGTCTCAGCATTTACGATTTCAACCCGTACCTCACGCCTGAAGATGGGTTAGAGGCGGTCTACCGCTATGCTAAAGTCTACCAAAAACCGATGACGAATGAAACAGCCTTGCAAATCAATACCTTGTGTATGGCTGACCCCTTTTTTATTGCCTGTGTCATTCAGAGCGACTATCAGGATAACGATCTAACTACCGTCGAAGGGGTTGTGAATACAGTAACCTATGAAATTAGTGACCGTAAATCGGAAATGTCGAGGACGTGGGCCGAGTACATTGTCGGGACTTTGGAGCGCATCAATGATCGCAATGCAAAGAAGCTGTTGCTCTATCTGAGCAAAAACGCTGATCGCTATTGGACGCCACGCGAGCTGAAACAAGCTCTGGATCTGGATCTGACTGAGTATGAAATTCAAGACAGGCTCATTTCGATTGCCGAATCAGACTTGCTGGAGCGCGGCGTTGCTGATATTGATTTTCGCGGGCTGAACGACGGCACCCTGAATCTGATTCTGCGCAGCCGTTTTGAAAAAGAGATCAATGAGTTTGTCCCTGATTTGCGCGAAGAGTTTACCGCTCAGATTACTCAATTGAAGCAAGAAAATCGACGGCTACGGGGGATGCTCAACCACCTGTCCGGTCGGCTGGCAGAGAATCTGTTGGCGAACGAGCTAAAAGCGCGCAAGCGGGTTCGTCTTGTGGATTATTTTCCCAATCTCACTGCGGGGCAGGAACTTAACCTCATGGACGTGCGCGAGCGCGTCACCTTCCAGCGGGCAGATGGCAAGGGGCAAGAGATTGATGTGCTGGCGCAGGCGGATGATGGTCGTGTCTTGTTGGTGGAAGTACGCAAACGGCAAGAGAAAATGGGTTTAACCGCTGTCACCGATTTCTGGGACAAGACCAATGCCTACGCCCAACAATTCCCCAATCAAACAGTGCTACCCGCCTTTCTGGCCTTAGGCGGCTTTACTCCGGAAGCACAGCACTTTTGCAACCAGCAGGGCATTGGCATGGCTGAACAGATTGTTTATTTGTGGGCGAATTCATAGACCGCCAGGAATTATAGGCTCGTCTGCGAACCGGCTACTTAATCCCCGTCAATGTGATCCCCTGTACAAAGTATTTTTGTGAGGAAACAAAGACGATTAACACCGGCACCACCGCCAGCGTCGAGGCGGCCATCAGCAGGTTGACTTGGGTAAAAAACTCACCTTGAAAGAGGGCCAGCCCCACCGGCAAGGTTTGCAGTTCTACTGAGGTGATAAAGATCAGCGGCCCGAAGAGGTCATTCCACGAATCCAGAAAGGTAAAGACGCCCACGGCGGCCAGGGCCGGTTTTACCTGCGGCAACATAATGCGCCAGTAGATGCCCCAGAGTGTTGCGCCGTCGATTTTGGCCGCATCCTCCAAATCCAGCGGCATGGTCTTAAAAAACTGACGCAGCAAGAAGGTGGCATAAACTGGCGTCAACACGCGCGGCACCCAGAGCGGGTAATGGGTGTCGAGCCAGCCCAGATCGCGAAAAATAATGTACTGGGGAATCAGATAGACAATCCCCGGAATCATCGCCGTTGAGAGCAAGACGGAAAAGGCCCAATCGCGCCCGATAAAGCGGATGCGGGCAAAGGAGTAGGCCGCCAACGAGGTGACAAAGAGCAAGCCCGCCACGTTGATCACAGCCAATTGCACACTGTTAAAAAACATGCGCATAATGGTCCACGAGGTAAAAAGACCCCAGTAATTTTGCCATTGGGGCACTTCGGGCCAGATGGTAGGCGGCAGGCGCATGATCTCCGTCTCCAACTTCAGCGATGCGCTCACCATCCACAACAACGGCAACAAAAAGGCCAGCGCCAAGGTCAACATCACCGCATGATAAAGGGTTGACACGGTCCAATTGCGCAGTTGCACCGCCCAAGAACGGCGCCGGGCAGGCAGGGGTCGGACAGAGTTGCGTTGGCCCATCTCACGTATCATTACCAGATCCTCTCTTGCAACCGAGATAACAATGAATGATTGTCCACTGATAATTCATTATCAGTAGACCGCAACGCTATCGAGCCTGACTTTGGACTCAGGACTTAGGACTGCGGACTACTGATTATTCATAAAAAACCCACCGCTTCTGCAACTGCCACTGCACAACAGTAATCAGCGCAATCACCGCAAAGAGAATCCAGGCCATTGCCGAGGCATAGCCCAAGCGGCCAAAGGCAAAAGCGTTTTGGTAGAGATAGTGGATATAGACATTGGTGGCATTGGCCGGCCCACCCTGTGTCATCACATAGATCAGGCCAAAGACCTGAAACGACGAGATAAACTGGGTGATCAAGAGAAAGAAGAGCGAGGGAGTGAGCAGTGGCAGCGTTACGGCGCGAAAACGGGCAATGGCCCCCGCACCGTCCAACTTAGCCGCCTCATAGAGCGATTCAGGAATCCCCTGCAAACCGGCCAGCAGGATCAGCATGGGATAGCCCACATGTTGCCAAACCCCCACCAGAATCACCGCCGGCATGGCCCAAGTCAGGCTAGTCAACCAGGATGGGCCTTCAATGCCGACCAGCGAGAGCGCCCAGTTGATCAACCCCACATCGGGTGCATAGAGCCAGAACCAGACCAGACTGATGGCGACCGTGCTGGTGACATTGGGGGCAAAAAAGGCGGTGCGATACCAATAAACCGCCCGCGCCGTCCGGTTACAGAGCAACGCCAGCACCAGCGCCAGGGTAATACTCAACGGGATTGAACCGAGCGTATAGTAGACGGTGTTGCGCAGGGTCAACCGGAAAAAGCGATCATCAGTGACCAGGCGCGTGTAATTGTCCAGGCCGATAAAGCTGGGGTTGTTCAACCCCGTCCAGTTGGTCAGCGACGCATAGACCGAGACCAGGATGGGGTAAAATTGAAAGACGCAGACGCCAATCACCACCGGCAGGATAAAGAGCCAACCGAAAATATGCTCCTCCAGCCGCGCCCGTGAGAAGCGACGACGAGTGCGCGGGGGCGCCATTGCCACAGTTGCCATTGATCTTCCCTTCCGTGTTGCTTACCGGTCATCACCCGACCGTGTTAACACCGATAGGGAGGAACACAGATTTTTCAGAAGAAAGAATATCTATGTTCATAAAACTCAACTGCTGTGCCGCCGCGTCGGCAGTATCGCCCACCGTAGCCGTCCCGTCACTGGGGACCGGCGCCACACTGCCGGCGACAGTTGCTACCCCTGCAAGCAATTGGCGACGCGATAAGTGGTGATGGTTCATTGGACTGTCTCCTTTTTGATGAGCGGTGTAGCTGTAATTTGTAACTTATAGGACTTACATGGATTAAGCAAACAACACTATAACGGATTGCGGAAGCAGCGGATTGACTGCTCGCCTGCCGGAAACAGATAAGATCGGAAGCGTTTTATGCACAGCACTTGGCTCACACCAAGAAAATCCGCTGCTTCTGCAATCCGTTGTAGTGTTCCCTTGATCGCAACCGCAGCTACACCTCTCCAGCCAAGGCCCGTTCCACATCGCCGCGAATGCCGCCTAATACTTCTTCCGCGCTGGATTGACAGGTATAGACCAGTTCCAGTTCCGGCCGGTAAAAGGAGCGCGCCCGTTCGATATAGGCCGAGAAATTCTCTGTCACCGAGTTATCCAGAGCGTCGATCACCAGCGAAATATGTTCCGGCGGTTGATCCCCATTGTTCTCAATCATGTAGGTTGCCATCTCGCGCAGGGGCGGGATAAAGGCGCCGGCGTCGGCAAAGAGTTTGGCGCCATCTTTGCCGCTCATATAGCTGAGCAGATCCCAGGCGCCGTCAGCATTGGTGGCGACGCTGGGAATACAGAAGCAGACAATGGTGGCAATCGATTTCTGATCTTCCTGGCCGGGGGAAGGGGCAATGTCCCAAACAAATTCGGTGGCATTTTGACGCATATAGGGCGCCACGCCAAAGGCATTAAAGTAGAGGCCGATCTGACCGCCGGCAAAGAGTTGATTGGGGGCGCCGCTACGCTGGGTGACGCCCCACTCCGGTTGCACCTTATGTACACAAGTCAGATCCGACACCCACTGAATCGCCTCAATCGACTTGGGGTTGGCCAGGGTAAATTCGGCGCCGTCAAAGGAGTAGATGCCGCTTGGTTCGCCATTGGCAACCGGGAAGACGGTCTCATAGGCCGTTGCGCTATAGACCAGCGCGCCCCAGCGTTCGCCTTCAATGGTCAACGCTTTGGCGGCTTCCAGGAAGTTTTCAAATTGCCAATTTTCGCTGGTCCAGGTGGTGGGCGGCA
The DNA here is from genome assembly GCA_026645575.1 of Caldilineaceae bacterium. The sequence continues at coordinate 56,772 of JAPKMW010000066.1, read as the reverse complement.
GCGGCACCCCGACTTCTTCAAACATGGTTTTGTTGTAGAAGACGACGGAAGGCTGGCACCCCACGCTCCAGGCGGTGTATTCGCCCGTGGGCTGGCGGGGGAAATTGTAGATCGTCTCAAAGTAGCCTTCCCCGGTGATGCCGTCCCGCTCCAGGAAGGAAGTCAGGTCGAGCAGTTGCCCCTCGTTGGTATAGCCACGCACAAAGTCATCGTTGATACGCATAATATCGGGCGCCGTGCCGCCGGCGATCATCGTGCGCATCTTGGCCTCATAGTCCTGGGCCGGTGATGGTTGCACCTCGACCGTCACGCCGCTGGCAGCCTGATAGGCATTGATGACCGTTTCAAACGGGGTGCCGCCGATCTCGTCCCAGTTCATAAAGGAGATCGTCTTGGCTTCCTGGGCCGCACCGGTTGATGCACTGCCGGCTGCTTCGGAAGCGGGGGCGGTTGGCGCGACCGGTACACAGGCCGCCAACGCCGCCGTGCTGCTGACGACCGCCACTTGCTTGAGAAAGGTGCGTCTTGAGATCCTGGGTGTTGCCATCATGTTCCTCCTTGGTCGAATGATATCGGTGTAAGCGGTAGATGGATAAAAGCGTCGGTGATTGGGTGATTTCGCGGGCGCCCATAGAGCGCCCGCGAAATCACCCAATCACCGACCTGGAACACTATTCGCTGCCGCCAAAACCAGGCGTTTCCGGCAGCGGATAGCAGCCATCAACAAGACGAATCGGGGAATCAGCCGGCAGCAGACCGCTCTCCATAAAGAGCGTATTGGGGAGCGCCGCCAGGAGATGGAGGTGAACGCCGCCGCCATGTGAGGCATACGGCACGTTAAAGGCATCGGCCATGAGACCGACTTCCAGACATTCGGTGAAACCGCCGGCGCGGCGCAGATCGGGCTGGACAATATCGACGGCGCGGCGCTCGAACAGTTCACGGAATTGGCGTTTGCCGTAGTTGTTTTCACCGGAGGCAATCGGAATGGTCAAAGCGTCGGCCAGGCGCGCCAGACCATCGGTGTCGTCAGCGCGCAGGGGTTCCTCGAACCAGTAGCAGCCCATCTCCTGATAGACTTTCCCCCGACGCAGCGCCTCGTTGAGCGAAAAGACCTGGTTGGCATCGACCATCACCAGTCCCTTGCGTCCCACCACCGACTGCACGGCTTCAATGCGTTCAATATCCTCTTCCAGCGTTGGCGCGCCCACCTTCATCTTGACGCCGCGGAAGCCCTGGCTCATCGCCTGTTCGCAGATGGCCTTGAGTTCATCGAGCGGGTAGTTGAGCCAGCCGACCATGGCATAGGCCGGCACCCGGTCGCGTTGAGCGCCCAGCAAGCGCCAGACCGGCTGGCCCAGCGTTTTGCCCACGAGATCCCAGAGGGCAACATCAATGCCGGCAATGCCAAAGAGCGCCATCCCAACTGAGCCATGATAGTCGGTCAACTGCCAGAGCTTGTCGCGAATGCCGCGAATCAGAAAGGGATCCTCGCCAATGATGGCTGGCCCCAACACATCATTGACCAGATGGGCCAACACAGCGGGCGCTTTGTCAACGCGACCGGAATAGGTCGAACTGACGCCGCTCACCCCTTCACTGCTTTCAATGGTAATGTGGGTAATGCCGCGGGTATCCAAAAGCTGGAGCGCGTCCCGCATGGGCGCTGCTCGGCGTTGCGATGTGGCGGTCGCGCTGACTCGCGTGATCTTCATTGCTGCTTCCTCCACAGAAATAGGGTAAATTTTGGTTAAACGTAGGAGTATGGCAACTGTATAGTAGTTGCTTACCAAGAGCAGTTGCATCCTACTACATATTCAGCAATCATGCAACTCGCTTTTTTGGACACAGGCTGTACCTACGCTGTTATTCCATTACCCTAGTGCAGGGTGCCAACGAATGCAATCTATTTGTCCATCGTGGTGTCGTTAGCGTGGTGTAGTTGGGTGTATCTCAGTTTAGGGGCAACACCGCTCTGGGCGGGTCACGGACCCGCCTAGAGCAAAAACTCGCCCCCAAACTGAGATACACCCGTGTAGTTGGCGTTGCTTGTAAACCCTAGCGTTTCAGCTTATAATAGTCATAGGCCAGCCTGAGTAGCATGAACGCCCAGTGCAGAGAACTTTCACCAATCGACAGATCAACAAAGCAAAGCCGACAAAGATCGAATCATGACACAAATCAACACCGCAACGACCGTCAAACCAGTCTCTACCCCTCAATCGTCCCTCCCTTTTGCCGAATTTGTTGCGCTCATGGCCTGCATGACGGCCCTGGTCGCCTTGTCGATTGACGCCATGCTCCCTGCCCTGGCGACCATTGCCCAGGATTTGGGGGCGCAACGGGCCAATGACAGCCAACTGATCGTCTCGCTGATCTTTCTCGGCTTGTCTATCGGCCAAATTTTCTATGGCCCTCTCTCGGACAGCACAGGCCGTAAACCGGCCATCTACCTGGGCATCGCCATCTATATCGCCGGCTCACTGCTGGCATTTCTGGCCTGGACTTTCCCGGTGATGTTGATTGGGCGCTTTTTGCAAGGCGTGGGGGCGGCAGGACCGCGCAGTGTGGCGATGGCGCTGGTGCGCGATCAATATGCCGGGCGGGCTATGGCGCGCGTCATGTCCTTTGTGATGACAGTCTTTATTCTTGTCCCCATTATCGCGCCGTTGTTGGGGCAGGGAATTTTGCTGGTGGCTCACTGGCGGGCGATCTTTGGGCTTTACTTGCTGTTGGCGCTGCTGGTTGGCGGCTGGTTTGCCCTGCGTCAACCGGAAACGTTAGCCCGTGAACGGCGTATCCCATTTCAGATGGGGCGGATTGGCGGCGCCTTTCGGGAAGTCTTTGTCAACCGGATCGCGCTGGGGTATACCGTAATGGCCGGGCTGGCTTCAGGTGGTTTTGTTGGCTATCTCAACTCGGCGCCCCAAATTTTTCAGCAACAGTATGGTTTGGGCGCACAATTTCCCTTTTACTTTGCCGCCCTCGCCTTGGCCCTGGGCAGTGCGTCGTATGTCAACGCTCAGTTGGTCATGCGTTTCGGGATGCGGGCCTTGAGCCGCTGGGCGCTGGTGATCCTGGGCGGTCTCTCGCTGCTCTTTCTGCTGATCGCCTGGCGCTTTGCCGGTCAGCCGCCGCTTTGGGGCTTGATGCTCTACCTGCTTCTGGGCTTTTTTGCCGTGGGCATTCTCTTCGGCAACCTCAACGCCAGAGCGATGGAGCCGTTGGGGCATATTGCCGGTGTCGGCGCGGCGGTGGTTGGGTCGCTTTCGACATTGATCTCGGCTCTCATCGGTGGGGTGATTGGACAGAGTTACAACGGCACGGTGTTGCCGCTGGTGGGCGGCTTTGCGCTGATGAGCATCCTTTCACTGTTGGTGATGATGGGGGCGGAAAGCGCTACGACCAGAGCAAATCCTTGACGATGACTGGTTTCGATTTTGAACAGGCGCTTACCACAAGGCTGTCCGCAAGCGTTCAGGGGGCGAACTTTTGCTTTTAGGAGTCCGTGACTCGGCGGACAGGGCTTGTGCTACCCAAAATTTGAAATACACCAAGCGGAGGTCATTGCATGACAACCTCCGCTTGGGCAAGTAAAGCTATCCTTAGGGCGCTGTTGTCACCGGCGCTGTGGCTGTGACCGGAACTGTACTCGTGATGGCTGCATCGGTTGTTGTGACAACCGGTGTGACCGATAACGGTGTCGTCGCCGTAATGCCATCAAAGGCCGTGATGAAGTTGGTCGCTGTGATCGGCGTCCCGGCTTCCGGCGTGGGCGGCGGCGTCAGGTACTCAGCACGGCCACGGTTGATCATATTCTCCACACTGAACGACGCCACTTCGACATAATAGTCCGAATCCGACGACTTGGCGACATGGTTCTGCGTGCCGCTGATGATTTGCCCAATGGTCAGGGTGGTTGTCTTGGCTTCGCCGCCGGCCGGTTGTGCGACAATGGTCAGGGTGGCGCTGGGCGTCGCCATGCCATATTCGGGCTTTTCGGTTTTGCCCAGCGGCTTGATCATGGTAAAGCTGCTCAAGCGCGAGAGCATGGAGGTGAGATTGTTCTGGTTAAAGATCTCCCCAGCCGCCAGATCGCTCAAAGTCCAGGTCGTGGTCGTGGGGCGGGTGAACTGGAGTTTCCCCTGGGCATTCTCAATCGTCAGTACCTGCACATCGGTCTCCGGGATCGCCAGGTAGGTGGTGTCGATCCAACTGGCGTAGTCGGTGCGCAGATCAGTGGCGCTCAGGGTGTTGCTCAAATAGACATTGTCGCTGTCGCCGCGACGCACATTGGTCGAGCGGGCGCTAGGGGCGCTGCCGACATAGAGCGTCAATGTCTCGCCACTCTTTGTTTCCAGATCGACGCGACGGACAAACTTATCCGCCGTCACCTCCAGCCGGCTATGGCTAGTCGGGTTGCTTGCCACCAGGCGGCGCGTGTCTACAGTCAACACCTTGGAGATCACATCGCTGGCTTGCACCGCCGTCACCGGAAAATCTTCCGCTTCGGGTAGCACCCAGCCATCGCCGCTACGGACGATTTTGATGCTCTTTGCATTTTCACTGACCGTGACGGACTGAATATCCTCAATGGTGGTGCCGGCGTAGAGTGGCGCGGCTGTTGCCGTCGCGCTGTTATCCGGCCAGAAAATAAAAGCCGCCAGCGCCAATTGTAAGATTAAAATCCCCGCGAGGATTTGGTTTGATCGATTCATCTTCTACTCTCCAAACAAATCAAGCGTTGATCAATTCCATCGGGCGTTCGTTGCGGCGGCGGACATACCAGAGGCCGCCAATGACAACAAGCGCGAGTAAAGCAACGGCATAGTTGCCAAACTCCCAGGTTGATTGTTGACTTTCGTCTAACGGGTCGAGCAGGCGGGTGAAAGTGCCACGCGAGCGAATCGCCAACAGGTCAGTGTCTTCCACCGAGTAATCGACGGCATTCTGGGCGAATTGCAAATTGTTCAGCACTTGGTCTTGGATCAACTGCGCTGAGAGATTCAACACAAAGTCATCGACAAACTCACCGCTGCCGATCACAATCAAGCGCGCCGTGTCGGGCGACTGGGTGAGGGTGCTTTCATCGGGCTGCGGGCCGACGGCAGGCGTTGGTGTGGGGGCGTTGGGATCGGTGGCGGCAGCTTCGGTAAAGGGGGAAGCTTTGCCTTTGAAGAAGCTTTCGAAGGAGCCGCGGATGGAGACAGCCAACGGATAAGATTTTTGCTCGCCCTCGACAGCAAAGCCCCGTTCGGGATAAAGTTGGAAGTCGGGTTGCAAGGTGGGGTCGCTACGCAACCACGAGGCTGCGCTGGAATTAAGCAGCACACTGCTTTCGCGCCCTTCATTCTTGGCCGCATCCAGAATCACCGGCGAGACAAAGTTCATCGTCACTGCGGGCAGACCGGAAACAATGGCGTTGCCCTCGCCCATGCCATCCTGGCGCACATCGACAAAGAAGGGGAAATTGACCGCCTGAATTTCCTGGATCGGTAGACCACCGACCTCGCGTTGCACCGTGACCGGGAAGGGTTGATTTTGGTCATCCATCACAATCGATTGCTGGACATCGACGCCATAGTGGAGCAACATCTCGCGCAAGCCGCCATCAATCGGGCGCAAGGCCAACCCCTGGCCGAACTGGTCAATGTCCACGGCATAGTTACCGGCGGCTACGATGACCGCGCCACCGCGCATGAGGAATTGGTCAATGGCAAAGCGCTCTTTATCGGTGAAGTTTTGCGGCAGGACTAGGAAGAGCGTATCCACATCGGTGGGCGCTTGACCGCCGGAGAGATCGATATCGCGCACGGTATATTCTTGACTCAACTGGTCGCGGATATTCTGCCAACTGGAGAGCGGCTGGCGCTGTTGCCCAAACATATCTTGCGTCGGCACATTGGGCGGCGTCCAGAGACCCACTGTCTTGAGGAAGCCGGTAGAAGAACGCTTGAGCGCATTCTCGATCACGGTACGGATGCCGCCTTCACTTAAATCTTGCGAGGGGTAGATCAGTTGCCCCTGTTGGCCGTTCTGCAACAACATGTGCAGATAATAGGTCTGGTCGGAGAAGAGGGGGGAGACCAGGAATGGTTGAATGCCATAATTTTCGGTCAGACTGGCACGCGTGACGCCACTATTGGGGTCATCCGGGTTGAGCGTTTGGAAGACAAATTTGCCGTTAGATTGGTCGGCAATCTCCTGCGCCACCTTTTGAATGGTAGTGGACGCTTCCGCCAACTCCGCCGGCAAGACATCGGGCGTGACAAAGAGGGTGAACTGCACCGGATCACTTAGCGCGCCCAGCACCGACTCGACGCTCTGGAAGCCGTAGACCACCTTCTTGATGGAACTGGTCAGGTCATATTCCAGGTTGCGCAGCCGCACATCAATATTGCCGCTGGCATTGGGTGTCACCTCGATCAGATCCCGGAAGTTGATCACCACATCCTGGTCGCCATAGCGCACCAGAATATCGAAATAGGAGTTGATGACCGATGCCTCATAACGTCCTGTCACCTGGAAGGGGAAGGGGCGGATGTTATAGGTCTGGTTGGCCTCGGCTTCCAAATCGGGATCGCTTACTGGATCAACCACTTCGGCGGTTACTTTGCCTTGCCCGCTGATTTCATACTCGCGCAAGAGATCTTGGATTTGTGGGCGTAGCGGGTTGAGCAGCGGGTGGCTCTTCTCGCTAATATAGCCGCGAATGAGCAACGGTTCACTCAAGGTGCCAAGCAGATCCTTGGTCGTATCGGAGAGGCTGTACTGCTTTTGCGCAGTGAGATCAACGCGCATTCCATAGAGTGGCGTCACCCAGACGTTGAGCAGGATCAGGTTGACGGCGGCCAGCGTGCCAAAGAGGGTGGCATTGCGGCGATAATCCACCGTGCGCTTGCCGTGGCTCCACCGTTTGCTATCGACCGTCAACGTGTTCAAAATCAGGAAGATGCCGGCCAAAGAGAGATAATAAATCAAGTCGCGCAGATCGATCACGCCGCGCTGGATGCTCTCAAAGCGACTGCCGGTGCCGACGTTGCCCAACACCGTTGACCAGGGGCTGCCTACATATTCCTGCATGGTTGGCGTCCCCAGCAGGTAGAAGATGCCGCCGACAATGCCGGTCAAAATGAGCGCTACAATCTGATTATCGGTGAGGGAAGAGATAAAGAGGCCAATCGCCGTATAGGCTGCGGCCAATAGCAGCGCCGCCAGATAGCCGCCAATGACTGGTCCCCAGTCGAGCGGGCCAAGCATGGCGACGCTGATCGGCAAGGGCAAGGTCAACGCCAGGGCCAGGGCCACCAGGGTCATCACCGCCAGAAATTTGCCGACCACCAACTGCCAGGGCTTGACCGGCAGCGTCAACAACATCTCCATAGTGCCGGCGCGTTGTTCTTCGCTCCACTGACGCATGGTCAGGGCGGCCACCAAAAAGATGAGCAAGAGCGGCATCCATGTAAAGAGTGGACGAATATCGGCAATGCCACGGGCGAAGAAGGTCTCCACCCAGAAGAAGGTAAAGAGCGTCACCGCCAAAAACGCGCCCAGAAAAATGAGCGCCATCGGTGAGCCGAAATAGCTGTCTAATTCTTTGCGGGTTATAGAAAGGATTTGTCGCATAGAGAAACTCCGTTGAGTAGTCCAGAGTCTAGAGTCCAACGTCCAGAGTCCTAGGAAGTTGCTTTCGACTACGGACTTAGGACTGCGGACTTAAGACCGCAATTTTTCATCCTGCTGCTAATTTGCTAAAGACACTCTCCAACGTCTGGCGGTCGCTACGCAATTCACGCAGAGGCCAGTGGTGTTGGTTGGCGAGTTGATAGATGGCGGGGCAAAGATCGGCATTTTCCTTGCCAATGACCCGATAGCTGACATGACCGTTGGCGCCAGGCTGCTGTTGCACGGCATTGACCCCTGACAAGCCTTTGAGCATCCCCATCACATTATCAATTGCTTTATCGAGTACCAACACAGCGTCATTGCTGCTGGCTAACTCATTGAGGCGCGCATCGGCGCGAATTTGCCCATTCATCAAAATGATCGCCCGATCACAGAGCGCTTCGACTTCGGTCAAAATATGGGTGGAAAAAAGAATCGTGCTGTGTTCCGAAAGACGACGAATCAAGCTACGGATTTCGACAATTTGGGTCGGGTCCAGACCCACGGTTGGCTCATCGAGAATCAAAAGACGCGGTCGGTGCAGAATCGCCTGGGCCAGACCAACGCGTTGCCGATAGCCTTTGCTCAACTGACCAATGGGCTGGGTCAAACGGTCGGCCAGACCGGTGGCGTGGATCGCTTCTGAGAGGCGCGCCCGCTGTTCCTGGGCCGGGATCTGCCGCAGATCGGCCATCAACTTTAGATAAGCTTGCACCGACAATTCGGGATAGATCGGCGCATTTTCCGGCAGATAGCCGATGCGTGCCTGGGCGGCTTGGGTTTGGGTTAAAACGTCGAGACCATCCACCTCGACAACGCCTTCATCTGGTTGCAGATAACCAGTGAGGGTTTTAATGATCGTGGTCTTGCCGGCGCCATTGGGGCCAAGCAAACCAACGATCTCACCGTCGGCCACACTAAAAGTGACGCCTTTGAGCGCCTGAATGTGGCCGTACGCTTTGATCAAGTCGCGTACTTCAATCATAGCCAGTTCTCCCTATTAGGTAAAAGGATGAAGCCAGATGTATACAATCAAGCGCTGTATTACAACATCTGTTTCAAAAATTTACACTATTTCTGTTGAATCTGTGTTATTGTAGAGCGGGCGCAATAGCGCAATACTCACTCAAAAGCGTTATTTTACTCTCAACTTTGGTTGAGCGTAAAATATGAAAGAGTATCGGCGTTGCAACCCATTGTCTTATAACACCTGATTGTCTACGCGCTAGATTAGATAGGAATTAGTGAAATGTTAGCAAAAGGTTATATTTGGCCTTAAGGTAAGGCAAGGAATTGTTTTGGTTATAGTAAGTTCTGTTGATGTAACCAACGGGCGCATTGCCATCCCAGAATGAGCAGCGCCACCACCATTGCTAGATACATACCCTGGTAGGTCAGCGAATTTGACGTGCCGAGCGGGTCAAAAGGATGACGCACCAAGGTTGCACCCCGGATCAATCCCCAACTGAGTGCCGCCACGACAATGTTGGTAATACCGGTAAAGCGGCGGTCGCGTAACCATACCACCAGCAACAGGCAGGCCACCGACAACCAGAGAACATGGAGCGTTGCCCAAACGCGCGGCTCACTCCACGCAATCCACTCGCCCCAAGTCAGCCGGGTGGCAATGCTGCTGGCGACCATGTTGCCGATCCAGAGCAACATTCCGGTTACCTGCACAGCCAGCGCCCAGCGCGGCCATTGCGGGTTGCTGCTGATGAGACAAAAGATCCCCAACACCCCAGCAACGGCAAAGGCGATCAACCCGGCTCGCACCAGCGCACCATGGAGTAAGACCAACTTGATCACATCACCCAAGTTGCGCTCGGGCGGCAACAGAAAGAGCAGCACCAAGATCGCTAGAGGAGCCAGCAGAAAGAGAAGTCGATTGCTATCAATTCGTTTCATAATCACCCTTGTTTGTTGGTTGCTCCACAGCCTTCCAACCAGGCAATGGCGGCGTTGCGAATCGGACGCAGACTTTTGTAACCGGTCATGCGCTCATTTAACCCAGCGATGGCAGCGGCGAGACGACAGGCTGCCTCCGGTTGATTTGACAGGGTGGCGAACGGATCGTTGTAGATGCCGGCCAGCGCTTGCGGCTGGGTGGCAAAGACCTCCGTTGGCCGCTCTGCCAGCAGTCGTCGCTTCTCGGCCAGGTGAGCAGGGAGATCGGTGTCGATTTCAATCCATTCGACCAGATCAAGCGGGAAGAGATGCATCGCCATGCGGAAAGGGCCAGGCTGAAAGGGGTGATAGTGCTTGGCGGGTGGTAAGGTAAGCGTCATAATGGTTGTTTTATCAATCGTGTCTGGTTGCTTTGGCAGTAATGAACGTTCAAGCGCACGAACGCCATCTGTATGATACCACGAATTACTGGCTCCCATCAATTTGCCGACGATGACTCGGATTTACCGTCATTCCGCCAATCTCCCTTCTTTGTGGGCAATTATACTTTTGCTGACCGGCGAATCGGCTATAGTGAACGCCGGGAGCGCAGGGACGCCAACGACCGGCGCAACCGACACCGGCAACACGGCTACCACCACCGACACCGCTGGCATCACTGACACCACCAGTACCATTGGCACTGATATGATGGGCATGATGGCGATGCCCGATCTGCGTCAGTCCATACAAGCCATGGGGATGGCGTTGGAACTCATGGGCGATACCCACAAAATGGCCGCTATGAATAGCATGATGGGTGCAGGGATGGCTGGCGCCACCACCAGCGACACTGCCGACATGAGCGAAATGAGTGGCCTGGTGAGCGAGTTGGCCCAGGCTATGGCGGCTCATTTGGACAACATGATGGGCCTGATGGGCGGCGAGATGAGGGGGAGCGACACTGGCGCAACCGACACCGACAGCACCGAGACAACCACCGACACCACCGGTACAGACGTGGGGACAGCGATCGCCGACACCGCTGACATGACTGATACCACTGGCGCCGCCGGCAGCGATATGATGGGCATGGGCAGCGCCAACGACGTACCCACTTCCTCGATGCAGTTGATGCAAACGATCTTGCAACAGATCCAGTCGATGAACGGAGGAACCACCCAGTAAATTCGGCAATGTTCGGGTGGCAGCGACCGTTGGCAATCCCTTTTGGGTGATTGCCCTTGATAACAGAATCACAAAAGGGGGCAAGTTCCCTTGCCCCCTTTTGTGATCCCATTGCTCTACTTATGGTTATATAACTCGATCTGCCAGCGCCATTCGCTCTGGTCATCGGCGTGCCACCAGCTTTTCAACACACCCACCTCACCGCCGGGCAAGATCACCAGTTGACCAATTTCATTGGGGCCGGGCCAGATGTCGGTGCGCTCGATCTGGTCGCCGCGCCGGGTGAGCCGGGCGATGGGAGTATCGTCGGTCATTTCCAAATCTTTGCCTTGCGCCACCGGTTGCTCGTTGCCATCGCGCACCGTCACGGTCAAGACAGGGGGCGCAGCGTGAACCAGCATCACGGGGTTGCCAGCATCCACCCGACCCCGCGCAAAGGGTAGACCCGTCGCCGCCGCTTTGGAATACCAGAGATCCCAGGTTTCAGTCTGCTTGTTTGTCATTGTTTGCTCCTTTGACTAACCACTGCTCTTGAGCATAACAAGCAAACAAGGAGCCTCAATGTAGGGTTGGTTCCCGGATCACTGCCGCCAGGCGACTTGATCGCCCAATTGTTGCCCCAGATACTGACGGCTCATGGCCGCTGCTGCACGCGGTGGCCGTGGGGCGCGGGCGGTGCCATCAAGTTCCACGTTGATCCACCCCGTAAATCCCTGCTCCGGTGTGAGCAGGGCCAAAATGGCCGGCATGGGCAGCGCACCACTGCCGATTGGTTCATAATTCGCATACCCGCTGGCGTCGATCTCCTTGCCCTCAGCGTCGCGTGCATAGGCGCCGTTCCAATCCTTCAAATGGACATGGACAATCCGCTTATGATGGGTGCGCAGCACTTCCAGAATATCACTCCCCCCTTTGGCGATCTGACCGGTGTCGGGGGCAAAGCCAACCAATGGCAGATCGAGCAGCTTCAGGATGGTGTCTATATCAGCCCGTGTTTCAATGGCGGTGCCGGTGTGCGGATGCAACCCGACGGCCAGCCCAATGCTCCGGCAGTACTCCCCCAGACGGTTGAGGGCGTCGGCCAGCCGTTGGAACTGATCGGGCGTGTAGCCTGTAGCCGGTCGGCGTCCGCCTTGGACGACCAGGGTGCTGCTATCGGGCAGGGCGCGCAAGGCATCGGCTTCCCGTTTGGCTGAATCGAGGTCCGTTTCGGCGGTGGCGGGGTCGATCCACTCTTTGTAACAATAGGCCGCGCCGGTGGGAATGCCATAGCGCGCCACCAAGGCCCGGTAGCCGCCCGGTTTCTGATCCCACTCCTGAATCGTCTTGGCAAAGGTCTCAAAGCCAAGATAGCCCAGTTCCGCCGTCTCACGATAGGCTTGCTCCACATCGCCGGGAATCCCCCAGGTAATGCCGGTGTGTCCGATCTTCATGGTTTATGTCTCCCATCATCTTACTCTTGTACACCGCTACGCCGCTATTGCCGGTTCAGCCACGGAGTGGCGACTGAGGGTAGCCCGGTCTTTTAAGGGTTTGCGGTCACGCCGGACGGGGGCGGGGTCGAGGGTTGAAACCCTCGCCTACCCTCAGCCGTCACTCGTGACTAGGTGTACAAAGCTGTTGCCATCGCCACTGCCGCTACGCCCCCAACCGCTGTTGTCGCCGCCCTACCTCAACCTCTGGCGTAACGGGTAGATGTTCAACCATCTGTACCAGCGGGTGGTCGGCAATGGCAAGCGGCAGTGGAATCACGGTATGGCGGCGCGCTGATTCAAAAGCCGCCATCAACACCTCCAAATTTGCCCGTGCCTGTTTGCCGTCAAGAGGATGTGCTGTCCCATCGGCCAGGGTTTGCAGCAGCGCCTCAACTTCCTGTTGGAACGGATTGTTTTCCGGCGGCGCAATGATCTCCGGTGCGGATTGGCCTGGCCGGATCACCCGCAATTGCAAGCTGCGATCCCCACCCACTTCGATCATGCCCTCGGTGCCGTAGAGATAGGCTTTCTGGTAGGCCGCCGGCGCGGCCGACCCCAACTCCATCACCCCGCGCACGCCATTGGCAAAGGCAAAGTTGACCAGCGCCCCCTTCTCCACCAGATGCCCATAGCGGTATTTGATCTCACTCAGGTCAACCTGGGCAAAGACCCATTGGATCGGTGCGTCGCCGGCATAGAAGCGCAGGAGGTCAATATTGTGGGTGCCGTCGGTCAACAAGTCGCCCATACAGATGCCATGCACCTGGAGCAACTGCCCGATGGCGCCGATTGCGACCAGATCGCGCGCCATGCGATAACAGGGATGAAAACGCCGCTGGTGGCTGACCAGCAAGACCGTGCCCGCGCGCCCACAGGCCGCTACCATCGCATCCGCTTCGCCAAGTGATACGGCCATTGGTTTTTCACAAATAATGGCCTTGGCCCCAGCCTCAGCCGCCGCAATCGCCATCTCGGCATGAAGGGGCGGCCAGGTGCAGATGCTCACAATCTCAGGGCGCTCCTTGTCTAGCATCTCCCGATAATCGGCATAGAGCGCGGATAAGCCAAACTCGTGACCAAAGCCTTCCCGAATTGTCGGCTCCGGTTCCGCGCCGGTCACAACTTTCACCTGCGGCACTTGTTGATAGCCCTGAACATGAAAGCGCGCAATCCGTCCACAACCGATAATCCCAACCCGATAGTCTGCCATGATTGTCTCCTTTACTTGCTGCGATAAAGAGATTGGGAGATCGAGAGATTCAGAGATTAAGTCTTGCGTTTGCGCCAATCTCTGAATCTCTCGATCTCTCTCCTTCTTGTCGCGCCACCACCTGATCGCGCAACCGCCGTGCATAATCCACATTGTATTGCAAGCGCCCCGGAATGACGGTCGCCCAGTCAATCTCCTTGGATTCCTCCGGGCGGGGATGGAGACCGGCGCGTACCTGCTGGTCGCCGCGCCAGAGTTGTTTTACAAAGCGCGCCATACGCTGCGGTGTGCGGTCCGTGAAACTTTGCAAAAATGTTTCATCGTAGAAGGGAATGAGGATGAAGCCGCCGCTATCTTCAATGTTGAGGTTAATTTGGGGATTGGCGGTATAGAGCATCTCGACAATCGCCGGCAGATCGACCAGCCCGCGGCCCAGTGGCGCGCCCCCCAGCCAATTGTAGCCGTCCGCCGTCGGATAGATGCAGGTGTCTTTGAAATGGGTTGTGTGAATATAGGGCAGCAGGGTTTGTGCCGCCTCAATGGGGTCTTCCAATAACCCCAGCGCGTTGGCCGTGTCGAGATTGACGCCGACATAAGGCGAAGCGACCGTCTCGATCAACTGGCGCAGCTCCAACGAAGTGAGATCAACGTGCAATTCCATCGTTACAATCACCTGGTAGTCTGCCGCCATTACGCTGAGTTCCCGCAATACTTGCGCTGTTAGCGCCAGTTGCTCATGGAAGGTGGGTGTCGTGAAGGTTCGCTCCTTGATCAGCCCAAAACAGGTGTTGAGAATCGGTGAACCGACCTCCGCTGCCAGTGGGAAGAGTGGTTCCCACGCCGCTACTAACTCCGCCACCGACTTGCCGCTGCGCCCAGGGTTGACGCCGGCGCCAACCAACTCCAAGTAGAGTTGATGAGCGTGCGCCTTTTCCAGGAATTGTCTCCGCTCGGCTTCGTCACAGGCCAATAGGGATTGCGCACCAAAGTGGATGCCTTCCAAGCCGTGCGCCAGCGTTTGCTCCAGCAACCCCAGTAGATCAAGATTAAGATAACGCAAGGTGTGCGCGTCCAACCCGACTTTCATAACGCTTCTCCTAACTTGACCGCCTGGAACATCTTCATCCGCAGCAGCAACCAGATCACACTGACGGTGGCGATCAACAACATAGCAACCAACACGGTGACGATAATGCTGACATCATTCCAGGCAATGCGAACCACAAAGGGTGGGAAGAGATCCGCCGGCGTATAGCCGATCTGGAGAAAGGGAATAAAGAGATAGCTGCTCAAGAGACCCAGGTAGCTGCCGATGGCAATGCCCGTGGCGGTGATCAGGATCTGCTCGCTGCCCAGGGAAAGCGCCAGTTGCCGCGACGAGAGACCAATGGCGCGCAAGATGCCCAACTGCACAAAGCGCTGGCGAAAGGAGAGAACCGCATAGATGATCAGCGCCAACATGCTCAGCCCCGTCGTCGCCACAAAGCCGACCGAGAGAAAGCCAAAGAGACCAATGCGCTCTGGCTTGCGCTGCGCTTTGTTGATCAGCGCCCGTGCATCCTGTACCCCAAGTACGCGATAGCCAATCTCGTTCAACTGCGCCGTCAATTCTTCAACATCGACCCCCTCTTCGGTCGCCAGCCAGACGGTGTAGGGTAATTCCTGCCCCAACGCTTCAAAGATATAATCGAGGTTGGCGATAAAAAAGGCGCCGTTTTGCGGGTAGGCTGTGGGAAAGAGATCGGTTGCGCCAACGATTTGAAAGGTGACGCCTTGATTGCTCGTGGCGATCAACCCGCGCAAGACCACGGCGTCGCCCACTGCTAACTGGGTCTGCTCCAGAAAGGCGCGACTGACAATCACGCCGCTAAATTCAACCGCCAACGCATTCATCAACGCCCCTAACGACGAATTAGAAAAATCCGGGCGGAAATAAGCCACCGCCGGAAAGTCGGCACGGTCGATGCCATAGAGGACGCCTTCCAGCACCTGGTTGTTGATGCTGCTGGAGACTTCAAATTGCCCGATGCGGGTAGCCGCTTTCACTCCCGCTGCCCGCCGGTGATCTTCGACCGGCATGTTGATCCAGACTGCCGGCGGTTCGGCATTGCTACTGGCGTTACTGTTGGTTGCTGTGGTTTTCCCGCTGACATTCTCCTGTTGGACGACCCCTACGCCCTCGGTTAAGGCCAGATCGGCGCCGATCTGGTAAAAGGCGCGCGCCACCAAATTCTCATCCAACGTGCGCGCCATCGACGCAGTGAAGGTGCCTAAGCCGGTAGTCAAAATCAGCAGGAGCAGTAAACTCGCATAGCTTTGATTGGAGCGCCCCAGGTTATAAAGCGCCAGCAGGAAGGCGACCCCACCCAGCCGCGCCCACAACCAGCCCAGAAAACGAGCCGCCAGCGGAAAGAGGCGCACACAACAGAGCGCCGCAGCAAGGATAAAGAGCGTCGGCGCTAGAAAGAGCAGCGGGTTTTCCAGCGGATCCGCCGGTGCGCTGCCCTGAAGAAAGGCAATGCGTCCCTGGGTTTTGAGCAGGTAAAAACCATAACCGGCCACAAGAAGCAGCAGCAGATCGAGATAGGCGCGTTGCCAGAAGGGGCGGCGCTGAGTGCGTCCGCTCTCCTGCTTGGCGGCGACAATGGTCAAGCGGGCCGCTTCTACCGCCGGTTGCAACGTTGCCAGCAGCGCTAGCAGCAGCGCGCCCAAGCCGTAATAGAGGCTGCGCTGCGTCACGGCAACTTGCAGCGGCGGGCCACTCTGAAAGGCCAGAAAATGATAGGTGCTGCCAATCGCCGTCGCCACCACCCGGCCCAGCCACGGCCCGATCAGCAGCGCAACCAGCCCCAAGGTCAAGCCTTGTAGCGCGTAGACCACCAGCAGTTGCTTGCTGCTCGCCCCCCGGCTTTTGAGGATCGAGATTTCGGTCTGCTGCCGTTTGATCGCACTATCGGCGATCAGCACAATAAAGTAGAGGATCAAGCCCAAAATGGGAATGCCAAAGAGCAGCAGCAAGACCGCCTGGGCCGAGGCCGCCCGTTGATAGCGAGTGAGCGCCGCCAGTGGTGAAAATTCTAGGTAAGTATTGGGCAACCGCTGTTGTACCCGTACATTCACTTCGTTGACGCGGGCGAGAAAACCGCCGACCCGCTCCGAACGGACACTATCGCCATTAAAGACCTTGTACCAGCCAATATCGGAGTAGGCATGGGGCACCAGCGGCGTGATCGTGCCGACATAGACCGTCGCCGGCAGCAGAAAAACATTGGCAAAAGCCGACGGTGACATGGACCAGAAATCGCGATCCGTGCGGTCGGGCGTCCAGATACCGGCAATGCGCACCGGAATTTCCAGCCGTTTGCGCCCGCCGCCGGGGAGGCGCGCACTGGGGTCAAAGAGCATCAATTCCTCGCCCACTTGCAGCCCGGTTTCCGTCGCCAGCTCCTGGTGGATCAACACCTCGATTGGCCCGCCGGCTACGGTTGTTGGCGGCGGTATCTGCCCATCAACCAGGGTGATATGATTTTCGATCCCTTCGACAAAGCCCAGATAACCGCGCAAGAGCGGTTGGTCGCGGCCAATGTTATACGAACCGCCGACGCTGGGGAAGACCTGAAGAATGTCACTTTTGACATAGTGCAGCCCACCCTGCACCGGCAAGCCCAACTCATCAGCAATGAAGCTGGTCATGTAGTCGTGGGCGGCCTGGTAATGTTCCCAATCTGTGCCGCCGGTTGAGCCGCTGGTGTAATGGTAGAAAAAGGTGAAGGCGGGCCGGTTACGCAACTCGGTCCCCTCCAACTCTTGTTGCAGTTGACTCCGGTTGACGGCATCGGTGTACATGGGCAGGGCCGCTGTCAAGGCCACCACCATCACCCAGCCACAGAGCAGCGCCAGGGTGAGCGCCGGTTCACTGTACAGCCGTTTGAGCGCAAAACGCCATAGACCAAAATAACGGGACAGTAGAGACATGGACTAGGCCATCATAACTGATTCAGGTGTCTGTCGCCTTGAACTAAAGTTCAGGCTGATAGCTCAAGTCAGTTTAAGCTGACTGACATGGGTTGACTAGTCGGCTTTAGCCGACTTTGGCTGTTAGCCTGAACTTTAGTTCAAGGCGCTTTGGCTCACATCTTAATCGCACCCGAACTCAGCCCTTCCACAAAGAGCCGACTGGTAAAAGCAAAGAGAATGATCAACGGAATCGACGCCAGCACATAGCCCGCCATCAACGGCCCCCAGATGCTATACCACGCTGTGCGAAAGGCGTACAACCCAATCGTCAAGGTCATCAGATTCTGGTTGGAGAGGGTGACAATCGGCCAGATCAAATCATTCCAGGTGCTAAGAATGTGCATCACCGCCACCACGCCCAGGATCGATTGCGAGAGGGGGAGGCCAATGCGCAGAAAGGTTTGCATCTCATTGGCGCCATCCATGCGCGCCGCCTCAAACATCTCCTCCGGCATACTCTGGAAGAAGGAGCGCATGATAAAGATGGCAAAGACCTGACCGCCGGCAATATAAGGCAGAATCAGCACAAAATGGGTATTGAGCAGCCCCAGGGTCTTCACCAACAGAAAAGCCGGGATCAGCGTCAACTCCCCCGGAATCATCAGCAGGGCAATCACCAGATAGAAAAAGAACTCGCGACCGGGAAAGGGGTAGCGGGCAAAGGCCCACGCCGCCAACGCCGCCAGCGCCACCATCACGACCACCGACGAGCCGCTGACAATGAGGCTGTTGAGAATATACTTAGAGACGACCCGCCATGCTTCGCTGTAATTCTCCGGGTGGAGCGGAAAGGTGACGGTAAAGGCGGCATGGTTAAATTGGGGCAAGCTCTTAAACGAGATGATCACTGTGATGATAAAGGGCAAAAACATCAGAAAGGCGACCGTCGAGAGAAAGAGATAGCGGAACCAGTCGCCGGTGCGCCAGAGGCGGCGCAGGTTGTAGCCCAAGCCCTGGCGGTTGAGGGTTACAGTTGGTTGGACAGATTGTGCGTAGGCCATAATTAAATCTCGCTCTTGACAAACTTCATATTAAACAGCGTCAGCCCAAAGATCAGGAGGAAGAGGAACATGCCAATCGACGAGGCATAGCCCATCTTGTTCCAGAGAAAGGCATTGTTATACATCCACAGCCCCGGCACCATGCTGGCTGTCCCTGGCCCGCCGTTGGTCATCACAAAGATGCCGACCCAACCCTGCAAGCCGCCAATGACTGAGAGGACGGTGATCAACTTGATCTGCCCTATAATCAACGGCAGGTCAATCGCCCAGACCCGACGCAACCCCGTGCAGCCATCCACCTGGGTGCTGTCGATCACATCGCGCGAGATGCCCTGCAGCCCGGCCAGGTAGATCAACACTGTCACCCCAGAGACCCACGGAAAACCCATAAAGGTGACGGCGTAGAGCGCCGTCTTGGGGCTGCCCAACCAGGGCTGTTGGAGATGCTCCAACCCGACCCCAGCCAACAGCGCATTAAGTAAACCATGCGTGCCGTCATAGATAAATTGCCAAAGCAACAGGTTTACAATCCCCGGCACCACCGTCGGCAGAATCATCAGCACGCGATAGGTGTATTGCGAAACCTGATTGCGCAGGTTAAAGATCATCTCGGCAACCAGGAAGGGAATCGTCACACCGCTGACCACCCGCCAGAGGGTGAGGATGCCCACATTGTTTAGTGACTTCAGGAACACTTCATCTTTGGTAAAGAGTTCGATAAAATTGCCCAGCCCGATAAACTTGGGCGGCAACCCTACATCCCACTCAAAAAAGGAGCGATACAACCCCATAAAGGCCGGGTAGTAATTAAAGGTTATGAGCAAGGTAAAGGTGGGGATCAACATCAAATAGGCGTAGCGGTAGCGATAGATGCGGGCTGATAGCGCTTCCTGTTTGCGCTCCCGCATCGTCGGCTGCGTCCCCTGTGCGCCAAAGGGCGCCCTCTGCACTTCTTGGGTTGTCATTCCTGCATCCTTTTGGGTCTAAAAGTCCGTAGTCCAGAGTCTGCAGTCCGTAATCCAACGTCTGCCTTCTAACTCTGGACTACCTGACTCTGGACTCTGGACTACGGACTACCTGGCTCTGGACTACCTACTGACACTGCCAGCCATTATCCGCAATAATGCCCTGGGCATATTCGACCATGAGAGCGTCGATCTTCCCGGCGGCTTCCTCGGCGGTGACTTCACCCAATTGGAGGTCAACCCAGATTGGGGTGATCTTCTCGCGCTGTTCGGTGCCGATCTTGTCCGGGTAGGTGACCATGCCGGCTTCGCCCAAGCCTTCGGTGATGGCTCGTAGTGGCTCGGCCAGGTCAGCGTTGACTTCGACGCCTTTGATGTTGGGCAGGAATTGGCCCAATTCTTGAATCATGCGGCTGGCATTGGCTGGCGCAGTGACAAAGCGCAGGAAATCGATCGCCAACGGCAGGACGCCATCCTTCTCGGTGCGGCTGGAGACCGCCCACTGTGCCGCGGTCGCGCCGCCGATGGGGGGCGCGGTCTTGCCGGTGGCAAAGGCCGAATCGGCTTCAGTGATGGTCGGCGCATAGAAGCTGCCCCATTCAAAGGAGACCAGCGGGTCGGCGCGCAGGAGGCCAAAGCGCCAACTGCCATCTTCCAGAACGGCAATCTCCTGGTTGAGGAATTTACGGGCAAAGTCGGCCCCTTCCACGGCCCAGTCCGGCGCCAGGTATTGGGTCAGTTCCACGACTTTGTTCATCCATTCGGCATATTCGGGATCCGTCGCCCGGTAGAGACCCGTTTCAATGGCGCAGGCCACCTCTTCCAACGAGGCGACGCCGCCATCCTTGTTGATCTGCTCGCTTTTCTTCGCATAGAGCATGGCGCCGATCTGTGAATTATACCAGGCAATGCGCCCATTGGGAATGACGCCGCTCTCTTGCAGTTTCTTCTGCACTTCGATCCACTCGCCATAAGTGGTGGGCGGCTCAACGCCGGCGGCTTTGAAGAGGTCTTTGTTGTAGAAGAAGAAGGTGGTCACCAGGTCAATCGGCACGACATAGAGCTTGCCATCTTGGAGGCGCTTGGCTTCGGTCGGAATTTCATAGAATTGGTCGAGCCAGCGCTCGCTGCCCGGTTGGCCTGCTTCGACATAAGGGTTGGGCTGCTCAAAGTAGGGATCGAGCGCCACCCACCAGCCTTTGTCGATCTCGTCTTGAATCCAGAAGGTGTGCGACCAGACAATATTGGGAATAGTGCCGCCGGCCTGTTGGGTGACAATCCACTCGTGGTCGGCGACGTTGGACGGCTTGCGAATGATCTCAATTTCCGTGCCGGGGTGAGATTCCGTGTACTCCTTGGCGAGTACCTCGATCATGTTGTGGGGAATCGGGTTGTTGGGGCTTTTCTCCATGCTCTCGGTGGGGGTATAGGCTTGCACCCAAATCTGGATCTTGCCGGTCATCCCGGCTTCCCCAGCGACGGGTGCATTGCCGGCGCTGGCTTGGGGTGCGGCTTGGGGTGCGGTCCCTGCTGGCGCACAGGCGGCCAAGGCCACCCCTGTGACGGTCAACCCGGCGGACTGCAAAAATAAACGGCGACTCAACTTCTGCATACCTGGTTCCTCCTCTTGCAAACGATAATTGGAAACAATGAAATGCGATGTGTGATGACGCTTGTATAGAAGCAACCGCCTCCACCGGCAATACAGTCTGCCTTATCCGCATTTGGGTAAGAGAGACCGTAAACCAATCTCGGCGCAGGATTTCTTCAAAATTACAGAGAGATAGCGTTGATCGTATAGCACTTTCGGATGGTTGTCAAGTGCAAAAAAAAGGTAACGACTAAGCCCAGACCTTTAGGGTCTCGTAGACCCTAAAGGTCTGGGCGGCGAATCCGTCTTGCATAAGCCCTAATCTATTTGTGGCGCCCTAACTGCCTCCCCCCTTACTACTGGCGGATCAGCGGCAGGTAGAAGGGCAGATCCGGCCCCCACATCAAGTCAACATCGGTGGTTGTGGCGCCGGCAGTGACGAGAACGGTCTGTATCGTGCATTCGGTGCGAAATTGATAATTGTACTTGGAAAAGCAGATCGTGTACCATCCAGGATGTAGACCGGAGATCGTATAGCGCCCGGCATCATCGGTGTAACTTGCCGTGGGAATGATGTCGTAATCTGGTGCAGGGTCCATGCGGTAGAGCGAAAGATAGAGACCTGCCACTGCTTTATTATTTCGCTGGCGTACCTGCCCACGAATGGCGCCGGCCCGTGGCAGATCGAGATTGTAATCGGTCAGCATCTGGTCATTGGGAATAGTGATCCTGCTGGATCGCAAGGGATTGATCTGGTTGACATAGTAGGTCGTTGCATAAAGCCCGGCCGGATCGCTGGCGCCCAGGAAAAAGGCGCCGCCGCCCAACCCGGTAAAGGTGTAGCGTCCGGCGGCATCGGTAAAGGTGTAGAGCCGGGGCGCCGGGAGGCCATAGGCGCAACAGCCGCCCGTAGCTGAGTAGAGCGCCACTTTGATGTCGGCCAGCGGCTGTCCACCGGCGGTGATACGCCCGCTCAGACCGCCATCATAGCGTAGGCTGTTCAGCGTAATGTCAATATTGCTGGCGACAGCGCCGCTGGTCAAGGTAATCGCCTTTGCCTCCCACAAGGTTGCGCCGCCATAGACGCCATAGGGGAAATAGATTGAATAATCGTTGGTCGTATTATCAATAACCTGGCCCTGGGCCGAGACCCGGTAGACGCCGGCGGGTAACCCGCCCAGCGTGTAGGCGCCCGTATTCGGGTTGGTGCGCACCTGCATCACTGGTTCCCATGCGAATTCGCCGATCTGCCGTTCGGCCAACACGTTGGCCTCCGGCGCCGGTTGTCCGTCCATAGTGATCATGCCGTTAATGCGCACGGCGGTCGCCAATGAACTGTTGACCGCCGTGATCACCATTTGGGGCTCCACCTCGATCACTTGCCCATCATAGAGGCGCAGTTGGTCGTTGTAATATTCAAAGGCATAGTTCCCCGCCGGATCGGAAAAATAGAGCTGATATTGGCCGGTTGTCAGGGTTGCCAAGGTATACTCGCCATTGGCATCGGTGACCGCTTGGGGATAGCCATAAAAATCATTGTCGGCCAGCAGCGGCGCACCAGGTGCGGTGGTGGACGCGATCCCACGCCAGCCATCGGTCGTCGCCACCCGCACCACCCCATCATCCGGTAAACGATAAGCAAAGACGTTGATCCCGGCCAACGGCTGCCCATCCGCCGCTGCCGTCACTCGTCCTTTGATCTGGGCATAGTTGGCGCCATCGCCAAAGACAATCACCACATTGGTGATCGTCCCCCCAGTGCTTAAGGTGAGGTCGGTTGCTTGCGCCACGTCATAAACATTGTCATAGCACTCAGAAGCTGATAATCTGGGACCATAGCCATAGGCGCAGACGCGATAGGTATCGGCGGCCACGCCGGTAAAGGTAAAGACCGTACTACCCAACACAAAATCGGGCGTGTAGGGGGTGTCCCACCGTGTCCCGCTTGAGGTGCTAATCTGTTGATGCAGCCCGACGCTGGCATAGGTCAGGGAATATTCGGCCGTGGTCTTTAGCGTCACAATAATGCGACCGGCGGGTTGTAAGGCAAGATTGATTCCGGTGACAGCCGTACCGGCCACCACAACATCCTGCCCTGCTTGTACAGTGCCGGCGGCCGGGTAGAAGCGCCGGCCGAACCGTTTGGTTGGATCTTGGGCGCTGACGCGGTAGACGCCAGGGGGAAGGGAGTTAAAGCGGTAGCTGCCGTCGGTTTCGGTGGTGGTCATGCGGATATGCCACCAGGTGTCGCTGCCGGCGAAGGGGGGAATCCCCAAAAGCGTCACTTGGATGCCGGCGATCGGTTGCCCATTCTCGGCGCGCACCTGGCCGGCCAGACTGCCCAAGCCATCGGGCTGCTGCGGATTGGCATAGAGACGGGTTGTCAACCAGAAGAAGGTCAACAGACAGAGGGTAGCACTACCAAGCAGGACGAATGGCAAGAACGGACGGCGGCGCGACCACTGAATGGACGGGAGAAGGGATTGGGTAGACATGGGGTAAGCTCCTTCGGGTGCAAAGAATTGTTAGTTGGTCGGTGGAATTCATTAATTTAGTGTTCGGCGCCGATTACGGACCGCCGCCGAACGCACAAACAGTGTAACGAAGGGCGTGTTACCAAGCAAGAGTCAATTGTGTACCATTCGGTTCTTTCCACTGTTTGTCCACTGTTACAGGGTCTGTAACAGTACACGAGGTAACAGCGCACAAGCGACAATGGTCAATAAAAATAGGTGTTTACTATGTCGAGACCGTTAGGGCCTTTGAACCCCTAACGGTCTGTGTAGGTGAACGCTGATGGTATACCAACAAGCGCCGGAAAGTAATACTTTTTTGCGGGAGTAACAAGTTACTTCCCATGCTACTCGTGAATATATTTTGTGGAATTATCTGGATAACGTAATATGAATACGTTTTGTTCCTTAACTGTGAGGTAACAGATCCTCGCCAAAGAAGCGGATGCGTGCGGCTTCATCACAGCGCTCATCGGGGCCGAGGCCGATGATGTCCACTTCCCGTTCGGGTTCACGGCGGTGGAGGGGGGCAACCCGTGCGCGCCGTTGGTTGGCCGCGGGGCCAAGCTCAAAGAAAAGCTGCGTCAGCCACTCCTCTTTGCGCCGGAGCCGGGTGTAATAATCGGCGCGCTCGTGGGCGTAAGCGATAATTGCTTCCTCCCAATCTGCGTTTGCCAACAATTGATCGGTTAAGACCCGAACATCACGCAGGGCGAGCGCCAGCCCGCACCCAAAGCTGGGGTTGGATGTACCCGCTGCGTCCCCCACCAGCACGACGCCCGGTCGGCTGGGATGTTCGACCCAGTTGCGAATGTTGTGGAACATCGCCAACGGACCAGCAGGCGCGCCACCGGCAAACCAGGTGGCCGGGGCGCCAGTCTGAACACACTCGTTGACAAAAAGGGGAACGTTTTGCACCCCACAGAGTTGGCGCGCCTGCCCCTGTAAAGTGTAAATAAAATAAACCCGATGCCGTCCCTGGCCAATGGGAAAGAGGCTGGCAAATTGACCGGGCCGACGCGGGTTGAAAAAGACGCTGACCGCATCGGTCGGCGCAGCCAACCCGCTAAAGAGCATCCCGGCAATTACCAGCCGCGCCGGCTCCCGTTGGATAGCGAATCCAGCCATGAGCCGTGCATGAGAGTTGCGACCATCGGCGCAAACCACCAACCGCGTACTGATCCGACGAATTTCTTCGCCCTGCAGGACGGCAACCGTTGGCGTGGCGCCCCCCGTCACCTTAATCGCTTTGGCGTTGCGCCAGACAGTAGCGCCGGCCTCAGCCGCGGCGGTCAACAACACCTCTTGCATCTCTGGATGATAAAAATTGAGTAGACCCGCGCCATGCGGGGCTGTCGTGGTCAAATCACGGTGGATAATTGAACTGCTGGCGCCACTATAGCTATTCCACCAGTTCACCACATGGCCGCAGCGCTGCCGCAGCAGATCATAGATGCCCAACGCTTTGGCTTCGGGGATGCCCCAGGGCAGAATCCCCTCACCGCGCACGCGGTCGCGAAACGTCTCTTCCCGCTCCACCACGAGAACGCGCAACCCCTGTAAGGCTAATCGGCGGGCTACCGTTGAACCGGCAATGCCGCCGCCGATCATGATGATGTCGTACTCCATAGTTGTTTTAGGCTTGCTCAAGGTCAACGGCTGTTTCTGCAATACTTTCTAGTTCGCGCTCAATTTCCTCAATCGAGGGCAGGCTCGACTCCAGTTGTGTTGGATGGTATTGGGACATAGTAGAGCGCTTCTACTTGAGTTTTACATTTGCTGATGATTTCGCGGTTGTGCCCCCAAGGAATTTGAAAAATGGTTTCGGGCGCAAGTTCAGCTTCTGATTGTCCCACAACCTGTGGGACAATTTTATCATGGTTGCGGTAGAACAGATTTGGCACTGGCGGATGGTTGCTTTGATCACAGCAAACCATTGTTTATAGTCGTTATTGCTAATCAAATGAAGACTCATGAGCAATCCTCTTGAGATTTGTATTAACTTGAGATAAGTTGCTTGAGCAATTCAAGCAAATTGGGCAGAATAAAGGTTGGCTCTGTCTGCCCAGCGGGTAAGGAGCGATCAGTGCGGTTGAGCCATACCGTATCCATGCCCAAGGCTTGCGCGCCTTGAATGTCTGCCGAAAGTGAGTCGCCAACATGCAGTACGGAATGTGGGTTCAACTTTAACAAAGCAAGCGCTTCGACAAATATCTCTGCTCGTGGTTTATAGGCGCGTGCCGATTCGCTCGTTACCAGCGACGGCAATTGCCACCCATGATGATGGACGGCTGATAAAATATCGGTATTGTCAATGTTGGAGACGATGCAAATCGGCAAAGGACAGGTGGCAAGAAATTGATGGCTCTCGGCAAAGTCGGGTGGATGTTGCCAATACGCATACAAAGGCGCCAATGCCATTGCTGGATCGGCCTGGAGCGAAAACTCCTGCATAGCTATGGAAAGCGAGGTTGCCGCCAGCGTCCGTTGCGTCTTGAAGCCGTCGCCATGCGCCTCGCGACAAGCAGCCGCAAAGAGCTGGAACCAACGGTTGCCAAACGCACGGCGCACTTCATCTGATGATGTAAGTTGCGCGCAGATGGCTCCTATAACTTCGTCATCCCCAGCGACGAGTGTGCCATAAAAGTCTAACAGGATCGCTTCGTAGCGCATTGATGGTTTTCCCCTGAACACGGGCTAACGAGTTTTCCACATGAATGATCAGGCGGTAAAGACCTTAGAACAAAAGGCTACGCGCCGCGTAGCGAATTGGAAAACCGCTACCTCCACATTGTCACAAAGCGCACCAGCGTCTTGACCACATTCTCAAAGACCGCCAGTCGCGCCACCTCATAGCCATGACTATTTTCGCGCACATGGCCGAAGCAGGCAATGCGTTGGGTTAACCCGGCAGCATAGACCAGACTGGCGTCGCTGGCGGCGTTGTCAAAAACGACCGGTTGCAATTCCGTTCCTGCCGCCTGCGCTGCGGCACAGAGATCACGCACCAACGCCTGATCATAGGGCGCCAGCCGATCCTTGGCCCAGATGCCGGGGCGACCATCCAGCTTCAGCGGCGCACCCGGCGGCATGGGGCAGCCATCAATGGCGATAAAAGTTTCCGGTTGCTCCCGCGCCGCCACCACTTTGGCCCCCAAGCCGCCCACCTCTTCACCTGTGGTGAAGGCGACCAACGTCGGGCGCTGCGGCTGTTGACCCGTTTCTCGCAAGATTGCCAACAGGCGCAAAAGGGCGACAACCCCCATGCGGTCATCAAAAGTCCAGGCTGCCAGTAGCGGATCAGCGGCGCTGCCCAACACCACTGGTCCACAAAGCTCGCGCACCGGTACGCCCGCCGAACCAGGGCGAATCCCGGCGGCGCTCAATTCGGCGTTGGTCAAGCCGGTCAGAACGCGCACATCGCTCCACTCAATCGCCTTGTTACTTGCTGCGGTGTGGGTCGAACCCATCGCGAGGATGCCTTGTACTGAACCGTGATCGCCCAAAATTTCAACCGGCCCTTCCCCCTGCTTCCACGGGTAGAGACCACCGGAACGCGTCACCCGCAAAACGCCATCGGCCTCGACATTGGTGACAACCATGCCGATTTCGTCGATGTGCGCGGCCAAACAGAGCAGCGGCGCGTCGGTTTTCTGCCCCGCCACGCGCACCAACACATTGCCGGCGCCGTCGGTTGTATGGGCATAGCCCAGCGTGTCCAATTCTGCGCCGACAATGGCCGCCATTTGCGCCTCATACCCAGAGGGCGCCGGCACAGACAAAAGTTTGGTAAACAGGGTGAGAATGGGGTCGGACGAGTGGGGGGCAGGGTTGGCGTGTGGCATGGGTTGGCTCCTTGGAAATGGGTATTGGATATTGGGTATTCGACATTGGTAATGAAAAGATTATATCAAGGAATCCCTAGACCTGTTTAATCACCCAATATCCAATCTCCAATACTCAATACCCAATATCACCACCACCACTCCACCACCACCGCTAACACCACCAGGTGCATCGTCTGATCAACCATAATGCGCACAAAGAGGGTTTTGCTCTGGCGGAACCAATGTACCCAATGACCGGCCAGGCTGCCGGCGTCGATCAACCAGTGTGTTAGAAAAACGAGGGCAAGAATCGTTAAGTAAGGTGGGGGGATCGCCTGGTGGCGGGTGGCGAACCAAAGCGTCAACGCAACGGCGCCGGTGTAGATGAGGCAGTGAACGAGAATTTCTTGATTGAGGAGCCGACGCTGTTTGCCACGCGCCATCCAATCATTTTGCAACAGCCAATCGCCAACCAGATGGCCCAGAAGGAGCCAGGTGAATATGTTCATGGGTGAATAACTTGTCTTTGCTGGTGTAGTGCGCGAAAATAGCAGTAGTCCGCAGTCCTAAGTCCGCAGTCCTAAGCCTGCAGTCCATCATCCTTTTCAGCGACTCTGGACTCTGGACGCTGGACTTAGGACTCTGGACTTTGGACTCTAGACTTTGGACTCTAGACTAATTATTGCGTATCTACTGGTAAAACGAAAATTCCAGCAAAGCGTAGCGTATTTGTCACGCCGACGCCATTATCTGGTCTACAGGAGTGCTGTGTCCTAGAACACAACTGTACTGTGTCGAAGAACACAGCCGCGACGTTTACTGGCACACCAGCGTCATCAAGAGTAGAGTGTAAGCTATGGGGGATGAAATGCAAGAGAACTCGACCGGGAGTAGCAAAGAGAGCGCTAAAGATAGCACCGCCGCACGTCGTATTGCCCTGCTGAAAGAGATTCCACTCTTTGCTGGCCTGGGCGACAAATATCTGAGCGCCATTGTCCAGGATCTGCGCTCGCGTGATTACAAAAAAGATGAACTGCTCTTTCGCCAGGGGGACGAGAGCCGGGAAATTTATATTATTCTCAAGGGTAAAGTGCGCGTCTACAAGATCAGCCCTTCCGGCAATGAAACATCAATTGACATCTTCTCGACCCATGATATTTTGGGCGAATTTGCGGCGCTTGATAGCGAACCCCGTTCGGCAACGGGCAAAGCGGTCAGCACAGTGAACTTGCTGACGATGGCGCAGGAACGCTTTCTTGATCATGTCGAGCATGTCCCTGGCCTGGCGATGAACCTGGCCCGACTCCTGGCGCAGAAACTGCGTTCGCGCGCCGCCTATGCCGAATCGCTGGCCCAATTTGACGCCGCCGGTCGGCTCTTGCACATCTTGCTGGACAAGAACGAACGCTATGGCGAAGAAGTGGAAGCCGGGAAACGCTATATTCTCAACCTGGCCCTGAGCCAGAGCGACCTGGCTTCTATGGTGGGCGCCCGTCGTGAATGGATCAACCGCATCTTGAGCGAATGGCGGCGCCGTGGCCTGATTGACTTTGATAATGGCGTCATCACCATCCTCGATCTGCCCCGCGTCATTGCCGAACGCGATAGCCGGATCGAAGCCAACCAGTCTGATGACGCCTGGTAAAATAACAATTAATTGTCAACAATTAACAATTAATTGTTAACACCCCCTAGCAGGGAAGGAGACATCATGCACTTGCGCACCCGACACTATGGCTTGATCAGCGCTTGCGTTGCCCTTTGTGCGCTTTGGTTGTGGTTGAGCGCGACGGTTGTTGGCGCGCAAATCGGTGGGCCGACCCTCAGTGGGCTGCCAACCGCCGGGGTTGCCGGCAATGCGGTCAAACTGGGGGGCAGCGGCTTTGCGCCTGGCGGCTATGAGGGGACGATCTTGTGGGATGGTGTGCCGGTCGAGACGATTCTGATTCCAACCGGCGGCTCCTTTATCCGTGATTTTATTCTGCCCTTGAATGCCGCACCAGGCGATCATACCCTCACCATCTGTCGCGGCTCGCCTTGTCTGATCGGCGCAGCGGCGCAACAAGCCTCCACGATCATGCGGGTGACAGCGACAGCGCCCCAACTACCGGCCAAGGTGGCCTATGTCTATGGGTCGGATGTCGCCGCTGCCAAGACCTTTACCGATCTGCTGGGGCGTCATGGCATGGTCGTCACGTTGGTACAACTGGACGAGGTGCTAAAGACCGACTTCCGCCAATTTGCGCTTACCATTATCGCCGATGACACCGGTAAGTTGGATGTGTGGGGCAATGCCGACGGTCAGGTCAGCCAGATTGCCAAAAACAGCAAAGTATTGGGCATCGGCGAAGGGGGCTATGCCTTCTTTGGCCGCTTGGGTCTGGCAATCGGCCACCCCAGAGGCATGCATGGCAGTGCGCTCGACATTTATGCCGTCGATCCCAATCTTGCCATCTACCGTACCCCCTACAACCTGGGGCTTGGCCGTAGCGGTGTCTTGCAGGTCTATCGCGATAATGTACCCAACGTTGCGCTCTCGGTCACTTCGCTAGGGAGCAACACCTTTTCGACCGGGTATCAGGACGCGAACGGTACCTTTAGCATCCTGGCCAGCCAGGGCTGCAATCAACTCTGGGGCTTCACCGGCGACCCCGGCAAGATGACCGCCGCCGGGCGTAACCTCTTTATCAACAGTGTGCAACAGGCGCTCAGTATGCCCTGTAGCGGCGTCACGGTGCAAAACCCGTGCCAAGAATTATTGACGCCGTCCGACATTGGCGCCGCCGGCCTGATCACCTTTGATGATCTACCCGAAGCGACGACGATTGAAAACCATTATGCCGTCCTTTATGGCGTGCGCTTTGAAAACAGTAGTACAATACGCGCCGTCACCTATGGCAAGGAGCCGGACAAAGCCGAGTCGCGCCCCAACGTGGCGTTGAACGAGGCCATCGCCCCCGCGACCAATGCTGGTGTACCGCTAGTCATCACCTTTGCCGAACCCAAGACCCATGTTGGCTTTTACATGGGCAATGGCGAAACCCAACAGCCCAACGGCTTGCTTACTGCCTATGACACAACTGGCAAGCTGCTCTGTCGCGCGGTCAACACCGTGCCGGAGCCGCACACCGAGTTTATCGGCCTCTATGACGCCTATGGCCGGATTTCGTCGGTTCACCTCGAGTACAATAGTGATTCGCCTGAGTCGATTGACAATCTCACCTTTGCCCCCAACCCGCAAAACTGGCGGATTCAGCTTTGCCAGGAGTCGGCGGATCGCTGTCCACCGGCAGCAGGGACAGTCTATCGGGCTAACCCGCGCAGCGGCGGCGACGCCTTTGCCGTTGATGCTCAGGGCTATGTTCTGGGCGCTGGTCTGATTGATGTGGGTGATCAACTCTGGGGCCTTGAGGCGTTGACGAAAACCGCTAATGCCACTATTTATCGCACCAGTACGATTGAAGTGGTCGGCGCCGATGTCATTAGCCCAAGTGTCCAGGCCGAACCGGCGACGCTACGTCTGGTCGTTAAGCAACAACAGCCGCTGCTGGTGCAAGACTTGACCATCTCCGCCGAATGGTATGTCCAGGGCGATGCGCAACGGGCCGAATGGCTGCGCGCCAATCTAGTCAAAGCCGCCAACTATCTCTACTCGTTTACCGATGGTCAATTCATCCTGGGACGCATCACCGTGCAGCAAAGTGGCGA
Source organism: Caldilineaceae bacterium (assembly GCA_026645575.1). The sequence goes on along the minus strand of JAPKMW010000066.1, from coordinate 25,725 downwards.
CGGCTGGACTGACGCCGATCTGCGGCTCCATCTCAACAATGTGTTGCAACCCAAAGCCAATATCGGCGGCATCGTCACCGCCGACACGCCCGATCCGTTGGTGGACTTCACCTATAGCCCCGGCCATATCTTTATGGGGTCGGCCTGGAATCGCTATGGCGTGCCGCCCAATCAGCAGGTCAAGGTCAACGGCGTAGTCGTCTCCCCAGCGACGCTGGTCGATGACTGGGCCATTGCCACGGCGCATGAACTGGGCCACTATCTGCTCTTCCTTTTTGACACCTACACCGGGATCGATGGCAAGGCCAGCCAGGAACTGGCCGACCGCTGCACCGGCACGGCGATGGGGGATGCTTACAAGCCGAGCAACCACAACTTTATCTTTAGCCCCGATCACTGGCAGACCGCCTGCGCCGGCACCGAAGCGCACCATACGCTCAAGGGACGCACCGAATGGGAGACGATCCGCCTCTGGTATCCGTGGGTGATCCAGCCGACAGCCGTGGTGACCGGGCCGGTGGCGCCGCCGGCCAACCTGACCACCGTCACCTTCCTGGCCCCCAGCACGCCCCCGGGTGAACCGGCGACCAGCCAGCTTTTTGAGATGATCTATCAGGATGGCGAGTTGACCTCCGGTGAGGCGCGCGTTTTCACCTTCCGCGGCGATCAACTTTTTGAACAGGGCAAGCCGCCCAAGAACGCGACCCAGGTGCAGTTGATCGACGCCCAGGTGGCAGATCGGCTCTGTGTCTACGATGTCAACGACCACGCCGAAGGGGGCGACACCCCGCGCCATCAATTCGGCTGCGAACCCATCCAGCCCGGCGACGCTGAGTTGCAGATGACCAAAAATGTGGCCTGGCAGCCGCTCATCGCCCTGACCCAGGTCAGCACCACCAGCTTGCGTCTAGCTGTGACCCAAACCCTGCCCGCCGGCGCCCAGGTGGTCGCTAAACTCTACCCAGAACATGGCACCGCCCTGCCCCAGCAGACCCTGACCGCTAGTGAGGGCGCGTATAGCCACATCTTTGACTTTGGCGATTCCGGTGTCACGCCGGTCTATGCCCAGGTGTGGATTGATGAAACGCCGGGTGGTCTGGCGACGCGACGTGAAGTGGTAGCTGATCGCGGGACGGGAGGGAGTGGGGCGTTTGGGCCAAATCGGTATTTGGGAGGCGTACTGGTTGTTTCTTCTGATGGCAAAGCAAGCTTTGAAAGTGATATACCACTAGAACTTGGACCGGGTGAGTCCATTGCTTGGCAAAGTATGCCGGGTACACCATCCTTGCCCGTTGGTAGATCAATTCTTGGTCAATCCTATCGTTTGGATGCCTTCCCCTCACTGCTTGTGTCAACTGGTCAGATTTTAATCGAATTTGAGCAGCCTGTTTTATTTCAATCTGCCGGTACTAGTGGTGCACATCTCGCTGATCCCGCGATTTACTTTTGGAATGATTCTAGTTGGCAAGTTTTACCCACTACCGCGACTACGCCAGTAAATGCCGAAGATGGTGTAAGAGTTGCTGCTGCGCCAAGTCAGGGTGTAGGCGTCTATGCAGTCCTGTTGGATCTGGGACAAAATCAACAATTCCTGCCGCTGATTCAAAGGTGATCCGGTAACACGACAGCAGATCGTGGAGGTAAATAACAATTCTTATGCGGCCGGCCTTCCACATCGATCACACCTAAGAACAAGCAAGACCTCCGGGAAGGGGTCAAGACAGTCTTGTAATAGTATAAGCTCTTAACCCCTTCCCGGAGGTCTTGCCTGCATGTATGTAAGCCACGGTGTTAGGAAGAAACTAGTTGTTGCTGAGGTATCCCTTTAGTTCCGTTGTATTGTTGCCGGCTATCCTCGTTAATCGCCTGAAGAATATTACGATTATATTCCACGTTTTCGAGGTAGGATTTGCGCATTTCCAAGTCGCTGATTTTTTGTGATTGCTGTACGAGGAGATGGTAAGCTGATGATAGGGCATGAGTAGCTAGGCTTGTTTCGCCTAGTACTTGCAATACTTGGTAACACATCCAGTAATCACGTTGGGCAAAATCTGCCCCTTCACCAGCATGATTATCAAGAATATGAAGTGCTTTACCAACTGTCGCTAACGCCTCTGTGCAGTTCCCTAGAGCTAATTGTGCCGAAGCTATAACTGCTAGATTAGAAGTGGTAGACAATTCAAGTTTCAGTGATTGAAATTTTTCTAGAGATATCTGCGCCTGTTCAATGGCTTCGTTATGGCACTGTTGGTATAGGTTTAAGAGTGCCAAGTCATTGAGGCAACTTGCTTCTAAATGTATGTCGCCATGTGATCGTGCAGAATGCAAACATTCATTCAAAGATTCTTTTGCCTTTTCTACCTCACCCAAATCTCGCAGAACCATCCCTAAATTGCCTAGAATATAAGCTTGCAGGATTTCTGCGCCAATCTTTTGACTAATGTTTAGCCCCTGAGTCAAACAGCTACGCGATTCATCTAAATTACCAATCATTAGATACAGAATACCTAACTCATTCCAAATTGCAGCTTCTGAGGAACGGTCTGCTACAGATCGTTGTATAGTAAGCGCCTCACGAAGCATCTGTTCTACTTTACGGTGATCGCCAAGGCTTGCTAAACTTTGAGCAATATTTAACAAGCTGGTTCCGATACCAGAGCGATCACCAACTGTTTCCCTAATCACTAATGCCTTTTCATAATATGTAATTGCATGCTGATAATTTCTACGCATCTGTTCAATGCTGCCTAATGCATTGAGTGCACGTGCTTCATTGGGGCGATGGGCAAGCTCAGAACTAATGAGCAAGTTTCGTTTAAAGGATTCTTCTGCATTTTCATACTTGCCTTGTTGCCGGTAGACTAATCCCAAACCATAATGCACCTCAGCTTCTACCGCCTGATAATTTTGAACAGTCGTAACCATTGTTAGTGCTTCACTATATAACTGTTCAGCTTCTTCATACTTTCCTTGTCGCCAAGCGAGTAATCCCAGACGCGCCAATGAGCGAGCTTGCCCTTCCTGGTTATCCTCTACTTCTGTCAACTTCATCGCTTGCTTTACGGACTCTTCCGCTTGCGTGTAGTCACTCACAGCTTCATAATACTCACCCCATAGCAGCGCAAGATCAAACGGTGATGACATTGCCTGATGCGTCAAACTTTGCAACGTCGCCGCTTCTTCCTCCCGCCGCCCTAGGATATGCAATACCTCTACTTTCGCCTTCAACCAATCCGCCCGTTCTTCGATTTCCAGGGCACGATTGAAGTAACTCAGTGCTGTTTCATTGGCGTAGTCACGCTTGGCACGGAGACCGGCGGCGTCCAAATAGTGGAGCGCTCTGTCGCGCACCGGCGCTTGTAGCATATCGCTGTTGTAATAATGCAGCGCCAGGTCATCGACATTCTCCGGCTGCGACGCTTCCAACGTGCGGGCGACGGCGAGGTGGAGTTCCTGCCGTTGATCGGCCAGCAGTGTCTGGTAGACCACCTCCTGGGTGATGTTGTGTTTGAAGAGATAGGCGCGCCGCGGCTCCGGTTGCTCGACACGGGCAAAGTCACGTTGGAGCAGGGTGTCAAGCTGTTGGGTCAGCAACACATCTTCTGGCTTTATCGGGTGGGCGTGCAAGAGTAGCTCATGGTTGAAGAGCCGCCCGATCACACTTGCCACCTTCACCGTCAACTTGACCGGCTCCGGCAGGCGATCCAGGCGGGCGAGGATCACCCCTTGAATCGTGCTGGGCAAGCCCAATTCCACCGTGCCAAGCGGTGCATCGGCGGCCACTACTTCAACGGTATCAACCCGCGCCAGACAACCGCTGTTGCGCAGCCGTTGGATCAGCGCCGGCGACAACATCCACCCCTCGGCGCTGGGTTGTAGATAACCGTCATCCAGTAGGGCGTCCACCAACTCTTCGGCAAAGAAAGGGTTGCCCTGGGTTTGTACCTGGATTAGGGAGAGCGCCAGCGGGGAGACCGGCGTCGCTCTCACTTGACCACGGTCGAGCCGTTGCTGCACCAAAGCCGCGATGCCTTCCGGCGTTAACTCTTCCAGGGAAAGATGGGTTTGGGGCGTCAGGGCGGCCACTTCGCTTAAAAAGGGATCGTGTTCACGCACAGGGGGGCGCTGCACCAACAGCAACAAGAGCGGCGCGCTCTGCACCATGCGCGCCAATGCTAAAACAACGCCCTGTGACGCCTCATCCATCCAATGAATATCTTCAAAGATCAGGAGCAGCGGCTGGCGTTGGGCATAGCTCTGCACCAGATCGACCACCAGGCTGATAAGCGCTTCATAGCGCAGCTTGGCGTCAAAGGCGGCGGTGGTGGCATTGTCAGGGATGGGCAGCGCCAGCAGATCGCGCAGCAAGGGCAGCCGCAGCGACCAGGCCGGATTCAGCGTCGTCACAGTGGCTGTTACATGTTCAATTTGGGTCTCGACCGTGGCGTCGTAACGACTCAGCCACCCCCTCCTATCCTCCCCCTGATAAGGGGAGGAACTTTCGTGCGCACCATTGTTCCCTCCCTTAGCAGGGGAGGGGTAGGGAGGGGTGAATAGGTGTTCTGTATCTACGGTGTCCAACTCTAACAGCGCCCGCATTGCCAACCGGATAGCAAAATAGGCGGTATCCTGGTTGGTACTCTGGCAGGCGCCGCTGACAATCGTCAAGCCTTGTTGATGGGCCTGGCGTGCCGCTTCTGCTACCAAATGGCTCTTGCCAACGCCGGCGCTCCCCTCAATGCGTACCAGGCGCCCTTGGCCCTGACGGACAGCCGCTAACTCGGTTGCAATCTGCGCCAACTCCTTCGCGCGACCGACCAGCGGTGTCGGATAGAGATCATAGAGTTGCCGGCTGCGGGTGATTGGTTGCAGAACAGCATAGAGCGGCTGGGGTGTTGCCTTGCCTTTGAGTTTGACCTCGCCCAGCGGTTGCAGCCGAAATTCATCACCAATCGCATCAGCAATCACCTGACTGACCAGCACATGACCCGGCGGTGCGTGGGTCATCAGCCGGGCGGCGACCACCGTTTCATCGCCCAACACGCCGTAGGTCTGCCGGGTGGCGCTGCCATAGGCGCCGACGCGCATCGCGCCCTGGCTAATGCCGATCTGGGTGGTGGCAATAAACGGGCAGTGGGGTGGCGGTGTGCGCAGTTCCAGCGCCGTTGTCACTGCCCGCCGGATGTCGTCATCATGGGCAATCGGCGCGCCAAAGGCGGCGTAGAGATAAGTGCCTTTGTCACCGGTGGTCAACTGTATGAGGGCGCCTTCGTAGTGGTTGACAATACTTTGCACCCACCGAATATATTGATCAAGCTTGTTGGCGGCCTCTGGATCATTGTCATAATCCAGACCGGTAAACTTGAGGAAGAGCGCCGTGGCTGGGCGCAATTCGGCCAGAAAGCGCCCCCCTTCACTTTGTAGGCGTGCATAGACTGGCGGCAGCACCCAGGCGCTGGCCTCCGCTTCCGGTAATAGAGTTACTGGTTGGGGATCAACAGGTGTCGCCGGCTGCGCTAGCCTGGCGACAACGGCAAACCGTTCGCCCGTGTTGGGTTGGGTGCGCCACTCGGCAATGGTGGGCGCCGGTTGTAGCCGATGAACCGTCGGCTCATCGAGAACCAATTCGCCCTGCTTTGCCATCTGCTCAGTGGCAGCCATGCGGTCGAGCGTGACGCCGGCCAGTACATCGATCAGTTGGATGGCCGGATCACCGACGGCAAAGCGGCGCGCCGGCCCGGCGGCCACCGCTGTCTTGATTGCCAGCGTTACCATATCGCCAGCCGGCAAACGGATGCTCTGATAATTTTTCATGGCGGCTTGCATGGCGAGGGCGGCGGTGGCGGCTTGACGGATCGCCTCGATCAGCTCACTGTGGCTTGCGGGCGAGGGGGCAGCAAACCAACAGGTAATGGCGTCGCCGCTAAAGCCGATGACGCTGCCACCGTAGCGTTCCACTTCGCTGATGAGCGCGGTGTAGACAATGTTCAGGTGGCGCGTTAATTCATCGGCCCCCCGCCGCGCTCCATAACTGCGCACCAGCGCTGTCGTGAGCGGGGTAAAGCCGGAAATATCGGCGAAGAGGGTGGCGCCGGTCGTCGCTTCAGGCAAGCTCGCACCGGTCGCCAGGGCGCGCCGCCGGTCGCGAGCGATGTAGGCAGCAGCAGGTTGCATAGCTGCTATTATACGTTGCCGGGGGCAAAGCTTCAAATGCTTATGACTAACAATGATCGACAAGTGGATGGTGATAATCGTCAGGGGTGTATATGGCCCTCCTCGGGTGCATATCAACTTGGGGATGCGTTTTTTCAATTGCTCTGCCAATTCCACCTCGGTGAAGAGAATGGGGATGGCAAGTAGCGATATTTCCTGTAGTCCTGCCGCTTTGTACAGGCGATAGAGGTGGCGAACACATTGCCCATTGGGAAAGCGATCGGTATAGGCATGAATCACCTGGTGCGTCATCGCTTTGTCGGGTGAACTGATGATGATGCCATCAAAATCTGACTCCAAGATCACCACCCGGCCACCAGCGTGGGTGACGCGCACCATTTCGACAAAGGCTTGCTCAAAATCAGCGATATGGTATATGCCCCTGCTCTAACCAGCGCGCACAATCCGGGGTCAAGACCCTGCTTTTGGCTTGCTCGTACATCTGCAACTCCGCCGCACTGAGCACCTCTTTCCAGCGTCCGTTGGTGCCTTTGAAATAAAAGGTCTGTACGCCACCCTGCCATAACTGCCCCAGGTTTGGATAGAGAATTTCTGCATCGCGCCGCATGGCTGTAAGGGTGACCGCCTGGCTAAGCGACGTCAGCGCCGTTTCTGAAACGCCGATGCCAAGAAAATGTGCAACCCGGCGGATTTCGCCGACCAAGTCAAGCAGCAGATCGTTGAAATGGACAAAGAGAATGTTGTCGAGCGTGCGATAATCCCACCAGCTCTGTGTGTGATGCAAATTACCCCAGAACGGATACCCTTCACTCTCCCAAGGGAACCAGCCGCGCTCAATCCAGTTCTGCCAAAATTCATGGATATCGGCAGGGCAAGGCGGCAACGGCTCGCCGATTCGACCGGGTGTGTCATTGATCAGAGCATAGAAGCGGGGGGTATAGTTGGCATAGTGATTCCAGATCGACATAAAAACATCGCGGGTGTCGCGCCCAACCACAATGTACTTGACTTGTGGAAAGTAGGGCAAGCCATCCAATGGCAAATGGCTCTTGAGCAACCTGGGGCCAGCCTTTGCCGCTAACTCACTCATCACCTGGTTGAGTGAACCCCAGCGTGCATCAAGCCAATACTCTTGATTGGGCGGCGGGGTTGTCTCAAGATGCATCAGTCGATGCACGATTTCAAGCATCCAGGTTGTACCTGATTTGTAGGATGTGGCAACGATAATATCGCCCTGACGCGGTTCAAAGTGTTGCCAACGCGTACTATCCAATGTGTGGTTTTGGTAGGTGTAGCGAACTTTGGGTAGAGAATCAATGTTCATCGTTACGTTAGCCTTAGTCTACATGCTGTTGCTTTCTTTGGGTCAACACTGCTCTAGCAATGAACTGGGATAGGTTGAGCCGTCCGCCCTATATTGCAGCGAATCAAAGAGGATTTGCGAATCTTGCTGTGACCAATGTGCTATCCCGCATGTTCACAAATTTTCCGGGGCTGATTCGCTAATCTCATGATTTGCGGTGATATGGGCAGCACCCTACCCCACCGGGTCAAGCGGCTTGCCATAGATCACCTGGCCGCCGATCTGCCGCTCTACTACGCCATGGAACCCTTCGATCCAACTCTCAATTGATTGCTGAAAGGCGACCGGCTGGGCTTCGCTGACGCCCACTAGTTGAAATAATAGGGCGCAGCGCTCTTGCTGACATCGGTAAAGGGCAGCCCTAGCCGCTCTGCCAGCAGCCGGCCAACCGTACTTTTCCCTGTCCGTTCGGGGCCAATCAGAATGATGGTGGATGAGGTTGCTATGAAGTTGCCTCCTTCCCGCACATAACCCAGGGCTTACATCCGTTCGGCGATGATGAGCGGACTACCAGCCTTAACGATCCTGGGTCGTTGCACCTTGCCAAAGCCGGCCGTGGTCAGCCACTGTTGAATCGCCGCTTCAGTATACAACTGTCCGCCCACCATGAGAAAGAAGCTGAGGCTGAAAATGTGCGCCGCCGTGTTGAGCATGGGCAAGGGAACGCTGCCGGCGATCTGATCCAAAATGACGACCCGTCCGCCAGGATTGAGCGCGGCTTTTGCTTTGTGCAACAGGGCAAGATTTTGTTCGGCGGTTAAGCCATGAATGATATTGAACAAGAGAAGCAGGTCATAGCCGGCGCCCAGGTCATCAACCAGAAAATTGCCCACTTGGGGCTGCACCTGTTCACCCAATCCAGCCGTGGCAATGGCCTGGCGTCCCAGCGTCAACGCCTGTTCGCCATCAAAGACAACCGCCATAAGCTGCGGATGTTGTTGACAGAGGGCAATGCTATAGGCCGCGTGACCACCGCCCACATCCAACAAACGGGTTGGCCTGGCTGGCACGGGGATCGCCGGCGCGATGTCGGGCAGGGCGAGGCGGGTCATGGCGGCTAGACCTTCCTGAAAATGTCGCGCCACTTCCGGTTCGGTCGCCAGCCAGTCGTAGAGGTTCAAGGGTGGACTGCCGGTGCGAATGGCCTCGGTCAACGCCGGCGTGAGCTTCTCCACCATTGCGCCCCAGAAGAGAAAGAAGGGGGTCATGTTGGCAGAGCCGGCATCGGTCAACCACTTGTCTGTCATGGCGGTCGGGTGGTAGCGTTCCTTGCGCTTTTTCAGGTAGCCCAACGCCACCAGTGTTTCAAGCAGAAGCGTTGTTCCCCGTTGGTCCAGCTTCAACCGCTGTGCCACGTCGTCGGCGTCGGCGGGTTGTTCCTGGAGCGCGGCAAAGAGGTGGAGACGCAAGGCCGCCAACAGCACAGGGAAGGCGGTCCCACTCCACAAATCGATAGCTGGGCCGGGCGCCTGGTTCGTGGTGACAAAGAGGAGTCGTTCGATTGGATTGGGGAGCAATGGCATGGTTCAGTTCCTTTGGTGAAGTGACAAGCGAAAGAGAAACAGCTAGATCAGGGGAATTCTAGCCGTTTCTCTTTCGCTTGTCTATGCCCGCTACAGCCAACCCAATTCCCGCATGGCCCACGGCGCATTCCACACTTTGACCATGCGGGCGACTTTGTTTTCGTCGTTCATGGTCAGGAAGTAGACATAGTCGGTATGGGTCTCTTTGTGGGTGGGTGGAACGGGGCCGCCGTCGCCGGTGTGCTTGGCATGATAGGTGGCAAAGAAGATGGCGGTGCGCGTCTTTTCATCATAGGCGGAGGCATGAAGGTCATAGGTGGCGCCGGGGGCGGTGACGGTCGCCAGGCCAACCATCCAATCGCAATAGGCTTGCACGGTTTTGACCTCAACCAGCGGCTCGCTTTGGGCGGTGAAGGTGGCGTCTTCAGCCACATAGGGTTGACAACCCGCCCAGCCTTCCGGCGCTTCACAAGCCAGAAAGAATTGGGTGGCGGCTTCAAAAGCGGTCATGGGTTTCTCCTTCGTTGACAAAATACAATATGGGAATTACACAAATATTGTACATTGTTTGTCGCCCCGGCGCATCGGTACAATTACCTATTCGGCTACCTATTTTTGCCATCACTGCTGCATAGCTGTGGTGTAAACGCCATCGGTAGCTTCGGGATAGTACTGTCGCCGCTATCTCTCTTTACGGCAACGGTCGCTTCTGCCAGCAGTATTCCCGCATCCCCAAAGCAACCGGCACAAAGCCGACTCGTTGATAGACCCCTTTGCCCAGATCCGAAGACCAGACATACGCTTGTTGGTAGCCGTATCTGTGCGCCTCCTGCAACAGATGCCAACTGATCGCGCTGCCAAAGCCCTGACGACGGAACGCCGACGGCGTGGAAATGTCAAAGAGACCGGCAATCCCACCGGCCAAGAGCAATGTCGCCGCGGTGACGGGTTGATCATTCAGGTAGCCGATATAGCGGCGGGAAAATGCCTCTGCGCCAAAGCCGTGGCGTGCATAACCAGCATAGAAGTAATTCTCTCTCCACTTTTCGGGTGGCGGTGGTGTACCACCGAAGCCCGTTAAGGAGACCTGCAACCAGTCGCCCAACATCGACTCGTTGCGCACAAATTCGATATGAAAGCGATTCGACACAGTAGGAGCCGCGGGCAACGCCGTGAGATCGGCAATCAGCCAGTTGCCACCTGGCCCACCAACCTTGCCGACGAGTTCCCAGACGCCATCAGGGCCGCCGGCCAGCCCACGCGCCGCCACCCGTTCGTACAGATCGGCTGGCTGGCAACTGGGAAAGACAAACCAGTCCACACTGTTGGCCGCTTGACCAATCTGGCGGATGAGGTCGTCAATGTGCTGGTCAACGTGATCCGGTGGAAAGTGGGCGTGCAAAATGTGCGGCCCTGGCCCACCGACATTCCAGGTCACCTCCCCCTCGACAAAGGTGATGCCCGGCAGACCGGCAAAGACGCGAAAGTAGGCGATCAGGTTTTCCTGAAGTTGGTTCACGGTTTCCATAGTAGTCGTTTCTCGCTTATAATCTGACTCCTTGCTTGATCAACCTGTTACCCGTTGATACGCGCCATGCGGCAGCAGCGCATGAACCCCATTCGTCCCGTTGACCATCTGGGTGACCCGCATTTCTACAATCAAACTGGAGAGGGACAAAGCGTTCAGCCGAGTGATGCCATACAGTTCAGTCATCAGATCAATCATCGGCCACAGGGCGTTATAATAGGCGTGATTGAGATCAGGGTCAAAGCCCAGCGTGACCCACCCGGCCGGGGTATGGGAGCGCGGCGTGGTCAGCGGCAGGTCGGCGCGTAGGTCGAAGGTCAATTCGACGCGATCCATTGGGCATTCGATGCCGGTGCCGTTGACTTCACCATCCGCCTGCGCCGCATGACCATCACCCACCGAAAAGAGCGCTCCTTCTACCGCAATGGGCAGATAGAGGGTGCTGCCCGCCACCAACTCTTTACAATCCATATTGCCACCCCAAATGCGCGGCGACCCGGTTGGATGCCAGCCTGCCTCGTCCGGCGGCATTCCCATCACCCCCATAAAGGGCTTGATGGGGATGATCTGGCCCAGGTGGTTGCGTGCCGTGTTAGTCGCTTTGTCAATTGTCCAGAAGAAATATTCAATCGGATCGTGTGAATCCGGCTCGTTGCGCGTTTCCCACCAATCATGACCCACATTCCAACCCCAGTCGGCGGTTTCAATGGCGTCAATGTGGACGACCAGGGTCATGCCTGGTTTCGCACCCCGTATGGCAATGGGGCCGCACAAAGCATGCCCGCCGTCTCGTTCAGGGTCACGCTGCGGAAACTGCTGCCACTGGCTGGGGTGTGGCCCTGCGGGGCGGGTCACATTCCAACCGGCATCCAGCGTGCGATAGCGCACCGTGTCGCCGGGGTCGATGGTGAGAACCGGCGGGAGATCGCGGGAGAAGCTGCCATGTAGCGTGCCGAGTGTCGGTTCAATCGTGTAGAGCGCCATGATTCTCTCCTGTAAGCTCACTAAAACCTGTCCGCTGGTCGCCACGGCCAAGGACGCCAAGAGCGCAAAGGAAGCGCAAAGCAACGCCAGAGAAAAACCTTTGCGCCCTTAGCGGTGATAACGCTCTTTCGCAACTGAAACTGGCTAACTTCATGCGCGGCTCGCCACGATAAACAAACGGCGAAAGGGGTAGAGGGTTTGACCGTTGGCCCTGGCGGGGTACGCCACACGTAGACGCCGTGCATATTCCGTGAGATAGCGCGCCCGCTCTTGATCGCCGAGCGCGTTCAGAATTGGTCGTAGCCCAGTACCCTTGACCCATTCGAGTACGGGGTCATCCCCGGTAAGAATCTGTAGATATTCAGTTTCCCAAATGTCAACGCTGGCGCTGGCTTCCTCTAACAGATCATAGTAGACCGCGGCGTCCTCGACCCATTTGCGCGCTACGCCTTGCCGGAGTTCTTCGGTGCCAAGCGTGCTGCCATCTGCACCGCCATTCGCTAAGGTTTCGCGCATAAGCCGGTGCGACGGCGCGCCCCAACTGAGCGGCATCTGCACTGCCAGCACACCGCCGGGTTGCAAACAGCGGAGCAGGCGCGGGAAGAGTTCCTGATGACCGTCCACCCATTGCAACGTGGCGTTGGAATAGATCAGATCGGGCGCTTCGTCCGGCGTCCACGTTTGGATGTCCGCCTCGATCCATTGCACTGGGCTGGGTTCAGCGCCGGCTTTGGCCAACATCTCCGGTGAATTGTCGAGGCCGTAGACCTTTGCTGCCGGCCACTGCTCGGCAAGCAGGCGGGTGATCTGCCCCGTGCCACACCCCAAGTCGTAGATCACCTGCGGCGATTCGAGCGGGACGCGGTCGAGCAGTTCCAGCGCGGGTCGCAACCGGTGGTCGGCAAACTTGAGGTATTGGTTCGGATCCCAGCGTGTCCCGGCCAGTCGCCCTTGATGCGTTTGCGATGACATCTTTTTCCCTTCCGTTTCTTGATTCATAGGAAACTTATTCTGCCTTTGGCAAAGCGTCGATTTCGGCTAGACTCAATCCGGTGATTTTGGCAATCATGGCCGGCTCTAACCCTTCTTGCCGCATCGAACGCGCAATCTGGTATGCCTTGTCACGTTCACCTTCCAGGCGCGCCGTTTGGAGGATGTCATCTTGGGCGGCGCGTGCGACCAGGAATTCCTCATAGGCGCGCCGTTCCTCAGCATTCATCTTCAATACATCCAGCTTCTCCCGTGCCTGTTGAATGTTTTTGGAATGAAACTCATCCTTAATTTCCGAATTTTTGAAGAAGTAGACCCATTCATCAATGCCATTTTGAATAATGTTCTGAAAGCGTTCCACTTCGATCAAATAATATTCAGGATAAAAGGTGCGCGCACTAACTAGCTGACGTTTGCGGCGGCGACCACGCGGTGGATTGAGGGCAAGTTGCAAGGGCTGCTTACTATGGACGCCATAGAATTCAGTCCAGCCGTGATATAAATAGTCCTCCTTGCCTTCACCAAGGAGGAAGTAGAGAATACAGATGGAAATTACCTTCTTGACATTGCCGAACGATTCACCCAAGTGCAGGTTTTCCACAATCAGCTTGGAGGCGCCATAGAGCAGGCGTTTCAGATAATGGGTTTCGCGGTTGTGTTGAATTTCAATAAAGATCAGTTCCCCTTGTGCGTCCTCCACTAGCAGATCAACGCGGTTGAACTTGTCGTATTCAAATTGGGCGTTGGTTTCGCTTTCCAATAACGAAAGCACCTTGATCTCCTGATTGAGCAGCGTGGTGAGAAAGCCTTCTAGCACATCAAAGTTGGCTTTGTCGCGCAGAATACTCTTCATGGCCCAATCAAAGCTGACCAGGGTGCGGGTGGGTTTCAGCGTCATGGCCGACTCCTTTCGTGGTTGTAGCGCCTGTTTTATACAACCAGTATAGCATAAGTCGTCCAACAGAATAACCCTGTGGCTCTACAAAATCTGATAGGCGCTGTAACGGGTACGTCCGACAAAGCCAACCTTCTCGGCTAGCCGCGCCGACATCTCATTGGCGGCATCCCAACAGGGCTTTAACTCATGGTCGAGACAGTACAGAATCATCGCCGCTGCCACTGCTGTGGCCAGACCGCGCCGGCGGTGCGCAAGCGCCGTTTGGATTTCAAAATCGAGCATGCCGCCTGCTGGTGCGCCGGCGCAACCGGCGACAAATTGCCCTTCAACTTCTATGCCAAAGCCGACACTGTACGCCATCGTCGGTTGTTCCTGCTCGGTGAAGTCAACCAGCGAAGCAGACAGTTGCGCAAAGCCTGCTGCATCGGCTTCAGTGACCGGCTTGAGTGTATAGCCGATTGGCAACTCATGCTGCAAGGCCATTAGCCGCTCCCGATTCCAGACGGCAGGTGCTTGGAAGGCGAAACGCTCTTTCTGCTTCAAGTGCGTCCACTGTTCGCCAAAGCGTTCGTGCCAGGTTACGTCCTGTCCAATCAGCCAGGCGCCGGGCGGGCAACTTTGGAGCATCGCAGTCGCGGTTGGACTGGCAGCATCCCCGGCGAAAAAGACAAAATCATGAGTGCCGATCATGCCGACCGTAGCGCGCTCTGGCTGGTCGGCAAAGGCTTGACCAAAAGCGCCGCTCAGGACGCCATGCACAAGCCCCTGTAAGTAGGGATAGTCGGCAAAGAGCGGATGGATGGCTGTACGGTTTTCGGGTAACAGTTCGAACATTACTTTCTCCTCCGCTTTGGAACTGGCTACACTGCTTCTAAAATCTTGCCGAACCAAAAGGGCATGGCCCAGGCCAGCATGGGGTGGTTGCCACCGCTTTCGACATGGTGGGCGATATAGCGGTAGCTCACGGCCTGGTGGAGCGCACAGATTGGGTAGGCCAGTTGCCACAATTCCAGCAGCCGTTCCATCGGTTCATAGGGCGTCCATACGGCCAGGTACGCGTCACGTAGACGGCTTTGCAGCGTTGGCTCTTTCTCGTGCAAGATGGCGATCATGTCCAGAAAGGGATGGGCCACACAGGCATCAGACCAGTCAAAAAAGACAAAATGCTCCCCCGCCTGATCAGTGCGCCGGGCAATGTTGCTCATGTGCAGATCACCATGAACCAAGGTGGCCGGCACCTTGTACGCGGCCATTTGTTGGCAAAGTTCGGCCAGACGGGGCGCCGCCGCCAATAAGCGCTGTTGTTGCGCCGGTTCGATCATAGCCATCATCAGTGGGTCGTTGAGCAAGGGCGCAATCTCTGCCACCAGATTGGGCAAGCGACGGTCAATGCAGCCATGGGCCAGCAATTCGTCCACTTGGGGGGCGCTTGCCATTTGCAACTGGGCAAAAGCGATCAAGGCCGCTTCCCGCATCTCTACTGGCGCGCCCCACCCGATCTCGGCGCCAAAGTCAGCCAGCAAGCTCCAATCGCGTTCCGCATCAATCGCCAGTGGTTGGGGCATCACCGCCGGGAACAACTGCGCCAAGCGTTGGGTGAGCATCGCTTCGTTGACCATCAACGGCGAGCCATTGGTGGCTTTGAAGTAGACCCAGCCCTGCGCCGTGGGTACGCGCAAGATGGCGGAAAGAAACCAATGTTTCACTTGCTCCACCGGCCCGGTCGCCGGGTTGCCCAACTGGCTCAATTGCGCCTCGATCCAGGCGGCTGTCGGGCGCACCCAACCCGGTTGTTCCCAAAGCGCGCGTCGGGCCGGGGGGTGGGCCGGGATGACGCCCTCTTCAATTTCCTGGCAAAAGCGCGCTAACGCCTGACGATGGTCGGGATGCGCCAATGCAACTTGATCAAGTGCGGTCAAGTCGAGCCAGTGTATGTTTTCACCCTTCGTCCAGACCGCGCGATGATTCTCCAGGAAGTAGAGGTGGAAGGCCAGATGTTGCGCTTCATCCCGCGCCTCAGCCAGCCGGCGCACAACTGTGGTTTCCAAGCCATAGTCGCGTTGCACCGCCGTATTGATCCGCCCGATGGGGCCATCCCATAGTTGATCAATGGCGGCGCGGGGTAAGTGCCACTGCCCGTCAACCTGTTGCACCAACAGTTGCCGCTGCGTTGGGTGGGGAATCAGCAGATCAATCACGTCCTGCCATTGGGGTTCACTGCTCAAGATGGGACTCCTCTCTTTCTGTAAAACTCTTTCTGTAAAACTCTTATTTCTGTAATACTGTCGCCAACAGATCAATCTGCCCGATGTGATGGGTGGCGTGGAGCAGGTTACGGAAGATAGCTTTGACCACGCTATGCGCCTCACCGCGGATGTAGATCGTTTTGGTAAAGTCCTCTTCCGTCAGCGCGTCAAGGGTAGCGAAGAGGCGGTGCCAGCCTTCTGCCCACCGTGCCATGATCTGGGCGCGATTGTCGCTCTCCTCGTGCAAAAACTCGCGCGGGCGCTGGCGGTCGGCTTTTTCGCCATCGCTGGTCAAGAAATCGGTCCAGCGCGAGAGTAAGTTGCCGCTGAGGTGCTTGACCAAAATCGCAATGCTATTGGTGTGATCGTCGCCGCCTTCTTGCACACGGGCAAAGAAGGTGGCATCATCGACGCGACCGAACGCTGTCTCCGCCATCTGCTTCTGTTCCTGGTATTGGGCAATCACTTCGGCCTTGAAGGATATCCATGCACTGTTCATCATTCACCTCCTGGTTGTTGTCGATAAGGTTGTGGTAACGATGCGGGCTGCCGACTCCTTCGGCGGAATCGTTACAGGTTTGTTACAGGTTATGGTGATGAACTATAATCGACACCTTGTCAAAGTGCCAAAGTTGCCTTCGACCCCAACCGGAATCCCATGTTGCCTCATGGGGACAGTGTACTTGGTGGGCCGACCCAAGCAAACCGCTTTTTCCACAAAATTACACAAAATTCGATTGCGTTCGTCGGAACCCTATGGTACAATCGCGTCAGTGTACGCTGCTCTGGGCCTAGCGATTGCGTCAGTCCGCTTTCTCGACATTGGTTCGTTGCCTACGCCTATTCTGTAGAGGTGTCACCTCCATGACCACAACCTTTGGCGCCTTGTTACGACAGTTGCGCCGCCGCGCCCAGATGACCCAAGCCGATCTGGCGGCGGCGGTGGGCTATAGCGTCTCGTTTATTTCCAGCCTGGAACAAAACACACGCCGTCCGGATGTCCATAGCATACTGCAACACTTTGTGCCGGCGCTGGCCCTACAAGAAGAACCGCACTTGGCGACCCATCTGCTCGAACTGGCCGCCGCCACCCAAGGCGATTTACCGCCAACTACCGCGCTTACGGTCACGCGTGAACAGCGCATTGTCATCACAGCAACGAACCCGGAAGCACTGACCACTTTGCCCACACCGCCGACGCCCCTCATTGGCCGTGACCAGACGGTCAAGATGCTCTGTGATCGCCTACTGGGGCATCAAGGGCGGCTGTTGACTCTGGTCGGGCCGCCGGGTGTGGGCAAGACGCGCCTAGCGCTGGCGGTGGCAGCCACCCTACAACCGCTTCACCCCGATGGCGTCTATTTCGTCCCGCTGGCGCCGGTCAGTGACCCCGATTTCGTGGCGTCGGCGCTGACAAGCGCGCTGGGACTGACCGAGAATAATCCCAAACCGCCGTTAAGTCGGCTGCTGGCCTTTTTACGCCACAAAGAGTTATTGCTGCTTCTGGACAATTTTGAACAAGTGATCGCCACGGCACCCTTGGTGGCGGAGTTGCTAGCCGGTTGTCCGCGCCTGCGGGTGCTGGTGACCAGCCGTGAACGGTTACATCTGCGTGCTGAACAACGCTTTCTAGTGCCGCCCCTCGATCTGCCGGTGGCCCGCGCCCTCTTTGTGCAACGCGTCCAGGCTGTTGATCCCGATTTTACCCTGACTGCACAAGACAAAGCCACGGTTGGCGCTATTTGCCTTGCACTTGATTGTCTGCCGCTGGCGCTGGAGTTGAGTGCCGCTCACCTGGCAATCTTTACGCCGGCGACGTTGTTGGAGCGTTTACAAGGAACGCGTCTGGATCTGCTTAGTGCCGGTCCTGCTGACCTCCCTGTTTATCAACGCAGTCTGCGCGCCGCTTTTGATCACTCTTGGCGCTTGTTGTCCGTTGCCGAACAGACCTTGCTAGCTCAACTTTCTGTTTTTCGTGGGAGCTTTGATTTCCATGCGCTACAAGGAGTGACGGGCGCCGCACCCCAATTCTTGCTGACGTTGGTCGATAAATCACTGGTACGCCGCCAACGACAGGGGCGGTCTGGGGTGGAGCGCTGTGATCTCCATGAGTTGATTCGGCAAGCAGCGGCAGAACGGCTGGCGCAAGTACCCACCTTGGAAAGTACGACGCGTGATCAGCACAGTGCCTTTTACTGCCACTTGCTGAGGGACCAGGAAACTCGCCTGCACGGGCCATCGCAACATTCCGCCCTGACACAACTGGCGTTAGAGCTTGACAATATCCGCACCGCCTGGCAATGGGCTGTTGACCAGCAACAGATCGCTCGACTCGACAGCGCGATCCATAGCTTGGGCTTGTTCTACGAGTGGCGCAATCATTATCAGGAAGGGGAAACTGTTTATCGGAATACGGTCTACAAACTGCAACGGCTCGCCCAGCCATCCCCACCGGCGCAATGGGTGTTGGCTGCGGCCCTCGCCTGGCAAAGCGTCTTTACGCGCATTGCCGGACGGTTGACCGAGGCTAGCCAACTGTTGCAACAAAGTTTGGTGGTGCTGGTGAATCTTGCCTGTGGTTTTGTAAATTCTCAAGACCAAAGCACTTCTGCTTGCTTTCAACTGACTCATCCATGCGATGCACCAGCGACAGTAATAGTAGATACAAAGCGCTATCAACAGGTAGTGGCGCTCTATGAGATGATAAAGGCCCAGTGGGGAAAGTCAGCACTCTGGAAAATGGATGATATTGTCTATTGTCACAGCTATTACACTCAGGATCGGCAATTGTATGATGCCAGCCGATGTTTGTTCCAAATTGTGGGCGATGTTGTCCATATGTTGACGCTCTATGAATGTTTTGCCGATCGCGCTAAAATTGCACGTGGTCAGATTGTGCTTGGTGGATTGGTGATTTATGCAGAACACTTGTGCATGGCTTTTCCCATGATCCCCAAAAGTACCAACCTGTTTGAAGAGTTGGTTCTGCCTTTGTCAATCATCTCACTTGGCCTTATCCACCTAGAATTGGGCGAATATGACACCGCACGTACGAAATTGGAAGTCTACATCGCTCAATCACGCAGTACCGGCAACCAAAGCGGACTCGCCTTTATCCTGGGCGTCCTGGCCTGCATCTCTAATGTCGAGGGCAACTATGGTGAAGCAGAACAGTTGGCGACCGAAAGCGCAGCAATTTGTCAGCAGACCCAACAAGTGGAGCGCTGGATCGTTGCCACCGGTCACTTAGGCTACGCGGCGCGTGGGTTAGGCAAGCCGGCCATCGCGCAGCAGCGCTTTATCACAGTGTTGGAATGGGCAGTCGCCAACCAGGGCGCTGTTCCGCTCTTCTTTGGCCTGGCAGGGATTGCCCTGTTGATGGCCGATCAAGGTGAAGTAGAGCAGGCTGTCGAACTCTATGCCCACCTGGCCGATCTGCCTATGGTCGCCACTTCGCAATTGCGCTGGGATCTGGTCGGTAAACAGATCGCGACCTGTGCAGCCACGTTGCCACCGGCAGTGGCGGACGCGGCCCGGGCGCGTGGCAAAGCAGGGGATCTATGGACGACTGCTGCTGCTTTATTGCGGGAATTCAATAGGCAAAAATAGTCGTTTACTGACCCCAAAGATATGGCTCCACCTCGGTGATTGTTAATCGCAAGGATGCTGGGTGGTAGCCGCCGCATAATGCATGCCACAGATGAGATTGGGGTCAACCTTCATGAGCCCGATACCTGCCGGTAAGCCTATGCGGCAGGAGAGCGTGAATCCCATTCGTCCACGCGCTGGGTAACCTGCATCGCCACGATCAGGCTGGCCAGGGACAAGGGGCGATCGGTGGTCAGGGTGGGGAAGGTGGAAAAGTCAAAATGGTCGGATTGGTTCATTGTTCTCTTTAGCGGTCATGACTTATTGGCTTGCTTCGCCCTGTTGCCCTGTTTGCCATTCATCGGCAAGCATGGCGTAGAGATATTCATCGCACCAGCGGCCTTGATGCCAGAGCGCCGCGCGCAGATGCCCCTCACGGCGCAAGCCGAGCTTTTCCAGGACACGAATTGAGGCGATGTTGGCCGGGTCAACGGCATCCGCCACCCGGTGTAGACCGAGTTCCTTGAACCCAAAGGTGAAGAGCGCGTGCATGGCTTCGGTGGCATAACCCTGTCCCCAGTAGGCGCGGTTGAGCAGATAGGAAAAGGCGGCTTCACGCGGCTCTGCCGGATTCAATGCTAAGGTACAATTGCCAATCAGTTGGCCCGTGCTTTTCAAGACAATGGTGAGTGAATAGATCTGGCGCGGCTCTGTTTGACCCTGTTCCAGACACCACTGGAGCCACGCCTGCGTCTCGGCGTCGGTGTTGGGGCCAAAGGGCATATAGTGGACAACGATAGGGTCAGCACAGTAGGCTTGCACCGCCGGCCAATCGGTTAGCATGAATTCACGTAAGTGTAGACGGGTGGTTTCCAGTTGCATGATATTCTCTCCCTACAGCATAAATCGCACAGAAATCTTGCTTTCTGTCCGCTATGTCTTGTATAGCCTCTCTTTGCGGCAACGACTTAGGCGTTGGGGTCGAGCGGTTTACCGTAGATCACCCTGGCGTTGATCTCTTGTTCAACTTCTCCGCTGGGATAATGCTTGCAGAGCAACTGCCGAAGTTCTTGGTCGAAGGCGGCTGCTCGTTCGGCGCCCATCCGCTCGCGGGAAAAACCGTTGCCGGCATGAAACGCTTCGACCTGCGCGTCTACCGATTGGCGAAAGCGCATGGGCGGCGTTTCCCGAATGCCCACCAGTTCAAACAAGCCGTAACGTTGGAGTTCCTGGGCGACGGAGAGCATATCATAGCGCTGAAAGTCTTGATTCAGGGAATAGCGGGCGACGATGGGGCCGCTTTCAGCGCCCCAAGTGGTGGGCGCCAGAACATTTTCGACCAGGGCCAGATAGCCGTTGGGATGTAACAGCCGGGCAAAGCGGGGAAGCGTCGCGGCCCACGGCATCCAGTGCAAACTGGCGGCGGCCACAATCAACGCATAGGGCGGGTGTAACGCGACGCTTTCAATCCCGCCCGTGATCCAGTTGATTTTGGGATCAGCACCGTAGGGCATCTGTTGACCCGCTGCGATCATCGCCGCCGACAGATCCACGGCATCGATCTGGTCGGCATAGGGGAGCAAGCCGACGGTCATCTGGCCCGTGCCGCAACCGGCGTCGAGCAGCCGGCAGGGGGCAACCGTCTTGTCGATCAGTTCCGCCAAGATCGCAAAGGCTTCGGCAGGATAAGGCGCCCGCTGCGGGTAGGCCGCTACGACACTGGCATCTTGAAAAATGCTGGCATACTCGTAACTGAATTGTTTGGGTTGTTCTACGGTCATGATTGTCTCCTTACCCATCGCTAGCACATTACCGTTTTGAAGAGCCGTTACATCGTTTCTAAAAGATGATTATTGACCGCATGTTTGGGATCAACCGTGTCCCCAAGGGCGATGAATGCCCAATCTGGCAACAAACTTGCTGAACGTCGCTGGCTGAAGTCGCGCAATCACCCCTTGATTTTCCAAATCGAATGTGCTACACTGATTGTGGCTACATACTTGTGGCTACATAGGAGGTGGTGTCTATGATCCAAGAAATTGGTGTGCGCGAACTGAAAAATCAAGCCAGTGAAATTGTTCGCACTGTGCGTGAACTGCATACGGAATATGTAATTACCTATCATGGTCAGCCTGTGGCGCGTTTAACGCCGATACCAGCGTCACAAGCCGCTGGGTTGGATAAATACTCAGGCAAAATTGACGCCGAAGGTAGCGATTCAATTTTTAAGGTTCAGTCTACCGATGACATGGCAAGGTTACGTCCGCAAAATCGGTTAGCTATTCAGATTCTGCATGAATGGTTAGCTGGTGAAACGACAACGGATGAAAAGCTACTGGATCAATTCGATGCGGAATTGCAAAACAATCGTATCGTCTTTCATTCCAATCTCGATTTTGCTAATGATTCTGTTCTTTGAGGATGCTGATCTTTGATGCGCTACGTACTGGATAGTAACATCTTTTCCGGGGTTGTGCGTAGAGTTAAGCGTATCACGAAACACTACGACGAACTTTTACATGCAAATGCCGAATTTGTCATCTGTCCGTTGGTCTACTACGAAGTTCGTCGCGGGTTAGAAAAAATCAATGCCACGCAGGAACTGGCGTTTTTAGAGCGAACGCTGTTAGCACTCGAATGGGCTGATTTTACCCAGGATGATTGGCGGGTGGCTGCTATGGTGTGGGCAAAGCTCGCACCCACTGGGATTACCATTGCCGACCCCGATCTGCTCATCGGGGTCTTTGCGGCTTGGCGTGGGGCAATCGTGGTTACGCGTAATCTGCGTCATTTTCAACCCCTCACGCTGCATCTCCCTCTCATAATCGAGGATTGGTTGACCAACTTATAGACAAACCACTTTTCTGCCCGTATCATGGCTATCTTTTGTAGCCCGCAAACGCATTGCGGTGAGATATTGGTTCGGATCCCAGCGTGTCCCGGCCAGCCGCCCTTGATGCGTTTGTGATGCCATCTTCTTTCCTTCCGCTTCTTGGTTCGTAGGAAACTGCGGGGGGAACATCTCCCATTATACCAGAGAGTACCGTTTCTGGCGGTGTGTAACGCACGCTGTGAAAATTTACCTTGATCAAAATTGTGGTATACTATTCTATCAGAAATTATCTATTTTCTAGGAATTCTGCGCTATGTTGATCTGTGCGACCATATCGCCTTCCTCATCCAGCCCCACTTCGACAAAACCAGACTGTTGATAGAGCTGGCGCGCTGCCGTGTTGTCGTTCGCGTAGCCGACCCGCAACGCTGCACACCCTTGCGCAATGACTAGATCAACCAGTGCCGCTAGCGCCAGCCGGCCATAGCCTTGCCTTTGGTATTCCGCCGCAATCATCAAGCTGCTGATCCACCACGCTTCCGCTTCGTTCCCTTCGATCATGGCAAAGCCGACTAGCTGATCGCCGGCGTAGATCGCGTACGCAGCCCAATCTGGGTAAAACTGCACCTCGGCGATGCAAACCAAATTGCTGGTGATAAACCGTTCTTGCTCTGGCTTGACGCGCAACTGGCTGCACTCAACCCAATTATCGATGTTGATCGGCTCTACGCGAATCGACATGAGACCTCCTCGCATTTATGCACGGCGACGGACTTTCCAGATTTCTTCGCAAGGCCACTGCTGTGCCCATTCCAGAGTAACAAAGGGGTAGCGTGTCGTTGCCCCATCCGGCGGCTGTACTTCGATCAAATCCTCAATCGCAAAGCCCGCACTGTGCAACAGGCGAATCCAGTCACCGTGGGAGAGATGAAATTCAACCGAGGGATCATCCGGCCATTCGACGCGGCCCATACTGAACGCGGAACGGCGCAAGGTTGACGTTACCGGGCCATCGTCGATGACGGGCGAGCAGAGCATCAGCAAAAACGAGTGGACGAGAAAGACCAATTGGCCGCCCGGTCGCAGTAAGCGCGCCGCCTCCGGCACCCAGCGCTGTGGATCGGCCCACAGACAGGCGCCATACTCCGAGATCGCAAAATCGAAACTGGCTGCGGGATAGGGAACTGCTTCAGCATTGCCGTGCAGCAATGGAAAATCCAGCCCGTGTTGGCGTTGCAATGCCCGTGCGGTCGCCAACTGCGCCGCTGAATTATCAATCCCCACCACCTTTGCCCCGCGACGGGCCAGCCAGGCCGAGACATACGCCGTCCCACAGCCTAGTTCAATCGCATCTTTGCCGGCCAAATCCGCCGGCAACATACCCACATCGGCTTCGGGGACACCCCAGATGCCCCACGTTGGCGTCGTCTGCGCCCAAGCCCGCGCCCCCGCAGCCGCATATTCGTCTGCCCATGTGTCCCACGCGATCCGGTTGCGCTGGACATGTTCAGGTAAGTCAGTCATCGAATCCTCGTCTATCGCGTGAACAAAGCCTCCAACCACCACCGATGCGACCATGACCGCTGCCCCATCGGTGATGCTCATTGTAACATCAGCCAGGCTACAAGTATAGCTGGTATATACTGCCCCTTATACTGCCGTTGTGTGCAATGGTTATGGCTTTTTTCCGACGATGAGCATGCCCAAGAGCATACAAAAGAAGACGCCGTCGCGTCCGGCTTGCTTGACATCAGCCAGCCAGCGGTTTGCCTGGTCAGCTTGATCAGGGTGGCTGGTGGCAATTAAATTGACGACATGAGAAAGATTCATGGTCTGTTCTGCCAGTTCAACTTCCGTAAAAAGAAAGGGAATGGCGTGTAATCCAACCTCCTGTAGCCCTGCCGTTTTGTACAGCCGGTAGAGATGGCGACCGCATTGTCCGTTTGGGTAGTGGTCCGTAAAGGTTTGGATCACCTGGCGGGTCATCGCTTTGTCGGGTGAGTTGACGATAAAGGCGTCAACATCCGGTTCAAAGATGACGATGCGACCACCGGAACGCGTGACACGCACCATCTCACCAAAGGCTTGCTCAAAAGCGGTAATATGGTGCAGCACGCGGTCTGCGCGTACGCCATCGAAACTAGCGTTTGGAAAGTCGAGTTGCATCAGGTTGCCGAGCTGAAATTCCACCGGTAAGTTGGCGCTGTCGGTGCGTTCCTGTGCCGTTTGGATCATCGTCGCGCTGCTATCGAGACCAATCACCCTTCCCATCGCCCCAACGCGTTCAGCCATCGCCCGCACATCGTCGCCTGTGCCACAGCCGACATCAAGGATGCGTTGTCCCGGCTGAATTTGCAGCAAGTCATAGCTTTGGCGCTTGTAGGCCAATATCTGCTCCAGCGCCGTGATCTGATCGAGATGCGCGACAAAACTCGTCGGCGCCGCTTGTTGGTCAATGTTGGCATAGTGGTGATGACCTGTGAAGGATTGGGGTTGTTGGTTTGACATTGCTTCTCCTGTCGATGGTGATGATGGCGTTTCAGCCAAAGGTGTTGTTACGAAAGCCAACCCAACTCCCGCATCGCCCAGGGCGCATTCCAGACTTTGACCATGCGCGCAACCTTGTTCTCTTCGTTCATGATCAAGAAGTAGACATAGTCGGTATGGGTCTCTTTGTGCGTCGGCGGTACAGGGCCGCCGTCACCGGTGTGCTTAGCATGATAGGTAGCAAAGAAGATGGCGGTGCGCGTCTTCTCGTCATAGGCGGAGGCGTGAAGGTCATAGGTCGCGCCGGGGGCGGTGACGGTCGCCAGGCCGTACATCCAGTCGCAATAGGCTTGGACGGTTTTGATTTCCACCAGCGGCTCACTCTGCGCAGTGAAGGTGGCTCCTCCAGCGACATAGGGTTGACAGCCCGCCCAGCCCTCCGGGGCTTCACAGGCGATAAAGAATTTGGTGGCGTTCTCGAAAGCAGTCATTAGGTTCTCCTTGTTCATAAAATGAGTTTGTTGAGATTGTCGTGTTGGCAGAGCCGTCGATGTCATGGTGGCATCGTCCCAGCGGATCGCCCAGGTGTCGGTAATGACAATGGTGATGGTGCGACGGCTGCGTTTGTTCATACGGTCACTCTACCCTAGCGGTGAGCGAGATGGAACCGTTTTTTACACAAAAGTACACAAAGGCTGGCATCCGGTAAGCGAGAGTTCAACCCTCGCTACTATAGAACCTCATGCCGGGTGGATCATTTCAGCAAACTGCCCCGCCACCCACGCCCGCATGTCATAGGTGATGGGTGGTTGTGGCGCATTCCCTTCGGTGCCGGGGGCCGGGTTGCGTTCCATGTATTGGATCGGCAGCCAATGCGAGGGAAAGACGGCGTGCATCTGCAACGCTTCTGTCCCCAGATTGCGTGTTCCATGCGGCACGCCGGCCGGGATAAAGACCACGGCGCCAGGGCCAACCGTGCGCCGTTCCTGGCCGAGCGTCACCTCGGCAATCCCCGCATCAATGATAATCAATTCGTAACTATTCAGGCAAGCAAGCAGGGCGAAAGGGCAAGCCGAGTAAAGCATTAGACAAAGCATCAAGAATGGAAATG